>NZ_WURP01000001.1:0-398667 GCF_009829025.1 Acinetobacter sp. 18QD2AZ41W
AGTGCAGTGATGCATGAAGCTGACCAATACTAATTGCTCGTGAGGCTTGACTATACAACACCCAAACAGTTGTTGTATAAAGCATCGATTGATTCGATATTAAGCAAAATAACTTGATTTAGTGATCAAGCTAGTTAAACTAAACAAACTTAATTCAACACAAATATTCTGTTAATAACTCATTTGGTAGAAAGCATTGGCATACACTGAAAAGTGACTAAATAAGACCAAAGCGAGTATCCATAAACAGTTGTGCTGGCGACAATAGCAAGAGTGAACCACCTGATCCCTTCCCGAACTCAGAAGTGAAACCTCTTTGCGCTGATGGTAGTGTGGGGTTACCCATGTGAGAGTAAGTCATCGCCAGCTCATTATTCGAAACACCCCCTGCATCAGCAGGGGGTGTTTTTTTGTGTATTTAAAATAATCAAGTTATTATTTAAATCTCAAGCTTTTCAAAAAATGATTGAGATATGTTCAAGTTTAGCTATTAAGATAGTTAGAATAGGACTAAGTGCTAGGTCTTTATTTAATAAATCCTGTGACAACTTTCTTAGGTGTTACTGGCATGATTTAGATATTAGAATAGAAATTGTTAGAGTAATTGATAAAGATAACTGATTATTTGCTGAGAGCAGTTCGGTATCGTTCAGATATTCATTAGCGAGTGAGTCTTTTCATAACATTTGGTGATTTCAGCGTCGTGGATATTCGTTTTAGTCGTTGGCCTAAAGCAGGTGTGTGGCAGAGAGTCTTTGAAGTGCTGTCACATGACAGTGACAATGAATAGCCATGTTCGACTCCACCATTGTGCTCATCAACACAGCGCTGGGGAAGAAATCAGGCGATCGGACGGAGGAAAGATAACTTAAGCACCAAAATGCGTGCTCATAATGATGTCTTAGGCAATCCAATAAAATTTTATCTTACTGTTGCTGGGCAAGTTCATGATTTAAATGTTGCTGATATATTGCTGGACTTATTATTCAGTCAAACTTAGCCCATAGGTAACCCCTAAAAGTCTAAAGATCGAATAATTGTTCCAATCCATAAAATTAATGCTTAAGGCGTGATACCCTCTAAAAATAACGCTATGAGTCAAGGTGATTATAAACCGATATCTTTATAAAGCACGATATTTGATCGGGAACTTTTTTTGCCAAGCTCAAGCAGTATCGTATTATTACCATACGTTATGATAAATTAGTTCAAAACTTTTTGTCAGCAATTTATCTTGCCTTAACAATAATTTGGCTTAATTGATGACAGATCATAGTTTCATAAATATAAATAGGATATAGCATTTAAAACCTAAATTTTAATTTTATATGCTGCAATATCAGTGCTAGCTTTTTTGGTTGCGTACAGTAGCTGACCCAGTAAAACTTCTTTGGAAGAAAGAATGACTATAAGCATTGGCTTTGTTGCACAAAGCTATTCTTGAGGGCTTCTTTAGCAATATAATTTCCAGATGAAGAAGCCTGCACCTAAAACTTACCGTACAACCAATTGGTCCTCGTATAACCAAGCTTTAATCAAGCGAGGAAATATTTCAATCTGGTTTGATCCTAAGACCCAATGGTATGCACAACCACAAGGCAAGCACGGACGAAATCAAACTTATTCCGATACAGCGATTCAATGCTGTTTAATGATCAAATCTCTATTCCGTCTTTCTTTACGTATGGTCACTGGCTTTGCTCAAAGCCTGATTAAACTCTGTGGCTGAGCAGCCCCGAATATCAGTGATATTCGTACTCCACCCTCTGTAGACGACAAAAGCATATTGATATTGCGATAAGCTATCAGAAAAGTCGTGATGGGTTACACCTACTCGTCGACTCTACGGGTTTAAAATTTTTAGGTGAAGGTGAATGGAAGCGTAAGAAACATCAGCCTGAATACCGTCGGCAATGGCGTAAACTGCATATTGGTATAGATGCTGAAACACTGCAAATACGTGCCGTTCAGCTTACGACAAATAATGTCAGTGATTCACAAGTACTAGGTGATTTACTGGATCAAATCCCACCAAATGAGCGAATAGATTCTGTCTATACCGATGGGGCGTACGACACGAAGTGCTGCAGACAAGTGATTTCAGATCGTCAAGCACATGCAGTAATTCCACCCAGGAAGAATGCCAAGCCCTGGAAAGATTCTAAAATCAGTTCAATAGAACGAAATGAGTTACTTCAAACGGTTAAGCATTTAGGCAGAACCCTATGGAAAAAATGGTCGGGCTATCACCGTCGCAGTTTGGTGGAAACCAAGATGCATTGCATCAAATTATTAGGAGATAAGCTGACGGCAAGACATTTTCAAAGTCAGGTCAATGAAGTTCATGCGCGTGTGGCAGTTCTGAATAGATTTACGGAATTAGGTAGACCTCACACCCAAGTTGTCACTTAAATTTGAATGGATTGGGGAAAACTCAGCTTTTGAATGTTTATGCAACAAAGCCGTTGATATTTATTATATAGGTATAAAGTTGATTGATTAAATATTAATCTTTCCCAAATTAAATGAAAAAACAAATATGTGATGGGTTTTGCATTATTTTAACGTTTGCAGAATCAATATAGCCGATAAAAGATGAATCAGTTTAATTTTAGGAGTTTTAAACTGATTCAAGCATTATGTTAAAGATAAATTAAATCACATTCTTCAGATCTTTTTTATGCTGTTTCACTTGTTGTGCATAACGTTTGCCTTGCTTACGCATTTTACGGTTTTTCTCATAGGCAGTCGGACCTACATTATAATAGCCCAGTGCTTTTTCTAAGCTACCACTGGATTCATGATAACGAGAAAGAATATGGCTACCACATGAAATATTTATAGCTTCATTATATAAATCATCACCACAAGTCGCTTGCCAATATCTTGGCATAATTTGCATGAGGCCAACAGCTCCAGCATGTGAAGCCACTTGGCTACGATAAGTTGACTCCTGACGAATTACGGCTGCTACAAGTAATGGATCCAGACGATTTTTTTCTGCATTCTGAATAATCAAAGGTGAAACGCGAGTTGCTGTGGTTGCTGGAACACCGTAGGCTGTCTGAATTCCTTTAGACAGTTGAGCAGAACGTTTTTCTAAAGAATTGCCGCCGAGAGAAGAACAGGCACTAAATAACACGGTACTTAGACCAAGCAGCCCAATTTTAAAAATTGTGCTATTGAATACTGGTAATAATAAGTTTTTTCTAACAGAAAATTTGCCTAACAACTTTCAGCTTCCATGTATTTTTAAAATTAAACTGATCTTAGGAAGATGTATAAAAATCGTCAAGAAATTATATGATTTGTTTACAAAGTCAAAGTAGATCTACTTGAATCATGGATGATTTATGAAGAGATGATCAAAGAAAAGCCGGTTGGAATAGAGATTTATTTAAGGCTTTTCTTGGTGTTATGGAGAAGATGAGGATCGACATCGATTAGGCTAGGTTTTTAAGCATCCAGATTTCACAGGCTTGACTATGGCCAGTGTCGCCTTCAGGCCGATCCAGATGCTCAAAACCTAAGTTCTCGTACAGCTTCACCGCTTGCCAAAGGTTTTTGGTAGTCTCGATATAAATCCGTTCAAATTTATGTTGTCGGGCAAAATCAAAGGCCAAATTCAAAATCTGTTTTGCAAAGCCATATCTACGAATGGCTGGTAGAAAATACATTTTCTGTATTTCTAGAATATTGTGGTCACCTTGTAGTGGAGCAATACCACCACCGCCATAGACCTGATCCTGTTCATCAACAATGACCCAATAGGCAGAATTTGGCTGTTGATATACGTCATACAGGTGATCCAGGATTGAATCACCTACAGCGAAACCGGACTCCGCTGCCAGACCAAACTCCATGGAAACGTCACGAATAATCTTGGCAATTTGAGCATTATCTTGAGGCTGAATGGGACGAATAGAATACATAGCACATGACATAAAAGAAGATGGAATTTTTATAGTCCGAAAACTTTAAAAAAGCCATCTTTTTCGTTCAATTTTCCTTCGATAAAGTTTTATTTTAGCTCACTCGAAGATTTACCCAGTTCGCGTCGGGCGATAATCAGTTGTTGAATCTGCTGGGTACCTTCAAAAATATCCAGAATCTTGGAATCACGTGCCCATTTTTCCAACAGTTCAGTTTCGTTATAGCCTACCGCAGCTGCCAATTCTACACATTTTAAGGTGATTTCATTACCCATACGTCCAGCTTTGGCCTTTGCAATAGATGCTTCACGTGAATTCGGTTTATGATTATCTGCCATCCACGCCGCTTTGAGCATCAGCAAGCGCGCAGCTTCCCATTCTGCTTCCATGCGATAGATTTGTGCAGCGATATTGGAGCTTTGTAAATAGGGCGTGACATAACTGGAATCCAGTTGATCCTTAAAAATTTCCTTGATACGTTCCAGCGAGGCTTTGGCACAGCCAATTGCCATGGCAGCGACCAATGGCCGGGTATTATCAAAGGTTTCCATTACACCGGCAAAGCCCTTGGCAACATCGGTTTCTGCATGACCGAGCAAGTTTGCCGCAGGTACTCGACAATTGATCAGGCGAATCGTGGCAGTATCCGAAGCTTTAATTCCTAACTTATGTTCCAGTCGTTCAACCTTCATTCCGGGCGTACCTTTGGTCACCACAAATGATTTAATTGCCGATCGTCCCAGTTTTTTATCTAATGTTGCCCAGACCACGACCGCATCGGCACGTTCCCCAGAGGTCACAAAAATCTTCTCACCATTTAAAATATAGTTATCACCATCTTTGGTCGCAGTGGTGCGAATTGCAGCGGAATCTGAGCCGAAACCTGGTTCGGTAATCGCCATGGCTGCCCAAGTCCCATGAAAACGTTGTCGCTGTTCTTCATTTGCCACCGCTGCAATGGCTGAATTTCCTAAACCTTGACGTGGCATAGACAGCAATAAACCCGTATCGCCATAGCACATTTCAATAATACTCAGGGCAGTAGACATATTAATACCATTTTTATTGCTGCTGTCGGTCTCGCCCCGTTTATTCACTGCTGCGCCCGCATTCATACCTTCACTGCCTTGGTTCATACCATCTACGATGGAGGCCAGCATATCCAGCTCTTTAGGATAAGTGTGTTCAGCCTTATCATATTTACGCGAAATAGGGCGGAGTACATTGAGTGCAACTTCGTGCGCTTGATCAATCAGGAGTCTGAATTTTTTTGGATTTTGTAGATTCATGATAGTTTTCTTTATTCTCCGATCAGGCATGTAGGCCAGAATGAACAATCGCAGTGGCTCTGAGGTCTCGATACCAGCGCTCGACCGGATGTTCTTTGGTAAAGCCATGACCACCCAAAATCTGCACGCCATCTGTACCGATTTTCATGGATTTTTCTGCGCAGAGTAAACGTGCCAGATAAGCTTCTCGATGAAAAGGTTGGCCAGATTCAGCCAGACTGGCAGCATTAAGAATAAGCATCTGCATGGCATCAATTTCAATCACCATATCGGCAATCATAAAAGCGACACTCTGACGATGGGAAATAGGTTCACCGAAAGCAGTCCGTTCATTGGCATATTGTATGCAGTATTTTTTCATGGCCTCACAAGTACCGACGGCCATAGCACCCCACATCAAATTGCCTAAATCAACGAAAGTATGATAATCAAAATCATCATCACCCAAACGCTGCGCTGGTGTATTTTTAAATTGAAGTGTGACGCTTTCAGTTGCTTTTAGACCCATGGCAGGGGATTTTTTTGCAGTAATGCTATGGTCACGTTGTACCACAAAGACCTCAGGTGTTCCGTCTAGATCGGCACTGACCAGATAAAGATCCGCATTTTCTCCGAGCATGACCAAGGTCTTTTCACCGCTAATCAGATAATGCGCCTGATGAGCAATCGCTTGAGTTTTTAGTTGATACGGATTAAATGCGGCGGTTTCTTCCTGTACCGCAAAGCTTGCTTTCAGCTCTGGATTTTCTGCGAAAGCACCAAGATATTTTGCCTGAATCTGCTCTGAACCCCAGCGGGTAATGGCATTGATCACACTAAAGCTAGACAGTAAACCGGCAGTCAAACTGAAATCTCCCCGAGCCAAATGTTGCGCAATTAAAATATTACTGACAATATTCTGTTCGGAGGCGACACCCCCTAACGCTTCAGGCAAGGCATAGAAATTCAGGCCGAGATCGGTGCTATATTGCCACAGTTCATGCGGAAATATTTCATGCTGATCGGCAGCATGCGCCAATGGATAAAGTACCTCTTGAGCAAATTTCTGCATCGCATCGCAGGTCAGTTGCTGTTCTGCAGACAGGTTTAGATCAAACAGTGCTTTAGATTGAGGGGGGAGACGCTGTTTTTGAATGTTCTGGCCAGATTTCAGGATTTTCTGGGTTTGACTCAGGGTTTTAAATCCTGCTTTGGAACTTTGATACAGGAATTTTTCTATAAATTTACGCAGCTTTAATTGATCTAATATTTCACTACCCGCAATTTTGGTCAGCATGGACAAGCCAAATCCTTGAGCTTTGTTCACCATATTATTCATTTTGATTATCCTATGGGTGTTGTCACGTTATTTTATTCATGCTGACATGCACGCCAAGAAAAAACCATGTCATCGCTGACATGAATGATTGACAATTTTTAAGTTATTAAAAGTTAACAAATGGTAAGCTAAGTTTATGAAAATATAATTAAAAACAAGAAGAGAGAAAATTATTTTTGAATAAAAATTGACCCGGATGACAAAATCATCCGGGTTTCTATGTAGCGTCTATTGGGGTATCAAAGGTGATTTTTGATCATGGCACGCACATTGGTTTTGGCATCAATCACGGTCATAAAGGTATATGCACCGATGAATTTACGGCTAATAAACATAAATTCCTTGGGTGGAACACTGAAATAACGTGAAGCCATAGATCTTGAAGCCTGTTGCATGACACGGCTATGCAATTGGCTTTTTTTCCAGTCATAACGATTATGTTGATCCATCACATTAGCTGGTAGCTCCTGATTATTCAACGGTGAGCTAAAAGCCTCAGTGGCCAGTAAAAAGACCTTGGCCATATCCGGCTTGATGCTTTGCGGAATTGAATCAAAAAACTCATAACCGGTCATGGCTTTGACCATCATGTCTGAGTCGTGATGATAACCGGCCTGAATCAGATTGCGCGCGACGCTGAGCAGATGCTGGTCAAACTGACGGATGGCACCAAAGTCGAGCAGGACAATCTTGTCAGGAATATCTTCGCCATTGCCCAGACGAACCAGATAATTCCCAAAGTTCGGATCGGTCTGCATTTCACCCCATTCAAAAATTTCACGTACGGCAATTTCTAACGATGCTTCACCCAACTGGTTGCGGCGTTCTTGTGGCAGAGACAACATTACTGGGCTATTGATCGGCACACCGCGTTCGAAAGTCATGCACAGCACGCGATCAGAGCAATACTCATCAATAATCGTCGGCACGATATAGCGTGGATCGTCTTTTAAACGTGCAGCAAAACGCCGTGTGGTATCTGCTTCAATCTGATAGTCCACTTCACGATGCATCATCTCACGGACTTCATCGAACCACTGGTCAAACTCGCGGGTTTGCGGCACCAGACGCGTCAGTTTGAGCATGTTTTTAAACAGGCTCATATCCGAATCAATGGCTTCTGCCACACCGGGATACTGAATTTTTAAGACCAGTTCCATGCCATCAGATTTGCGGGTAGCGCGATGGACTTGGGCTAAAGATGCAGTGCCCAAAGGCTCATGATCAATGGTGAGATCATTCAGCTTTGCACCGAGCTGCTGCTGTAATTGTGTCTTGATCGCTGGCCAAGCCAGTGCCACGGTCTGGTTGTTGAGCGTATTTAAAGCCTGTGTGACTTCTTCTGGCAAAAAGTGTTCGCCATACAGCGCCATCATCTGGCCGATTTTAACGATTGAACCTTTGAGCTTACCAATTTCTGCAACCAGATAATCCGCCTGCTCTTTCATGGCCTTTTTACGTTTCTTTTCTTTTTCTTCTTCACTCGAAAATATGGAGCCTGCACTGGAAGCCGCCCAACGCGTGCCTGCCAGCAAGGATGCCTTTGCGATCGATAAGCGTCGATCCATAGAGGAGGTTTTCAGTTGTTTAAGCTTATCGTTCTGATCTGACATGTAAACTCAATCCTTTCATCATCAGCATGAAGCAGAATAAATCATTGTAGGGGATATTAGCGCTTCTGCACGTATTAAAAAAGTTTAAGCCGCTGAATTCATAGTAAAAGCTAGGCAAGCTTTCATTTATTCACCAGCCTGTATCAGTTTAGACAGGGCATTATGCCATTTGAAATTGGATTTTTAATTCAGATCGTTGTTGTAACTGTTGTTTATTTGTTTGAATATGTTGATGAATCAGGTGCTGGACACTGTCGTGCATAAAGCCCAAAGCATAGCCTTTTACAATCACAATACTTGGCAAACCAAAAAACAGATATTTGGCATCGTCCAGTGTGGCACTGCTAAATACACCATGCTGGATTAAAGTTGACTGCAAAAATACTTTTTCTTGCTGCACCTGACCGGAAACCTGGTCATTCCAGTAATTTTGGCGCATCGCCATAAGATTATTGTGCTTATAGCTCATAGGACCGGGCTCGTTTGAAGATTTAATTCGGATTATATGTGGGTGATATGCCAGTTTTCAATTGCACAACTGTTTAATTTGCTGCCGGAGAAATACATAGGATTTTTGCAAGGACTGCGTTAATATTCATGGATAATTTAAACAATATTGATTGTTAAACATTTATTGGAATTATACCAGTTTAGGTAAAGGGGATTTTATGCGTCTTGCATGGTTTTTGGTTGCAGTTTTTGCGGGTAGTGCAGTTCAGACTCAGGCTGCTGTAGGATATTCCAAGGAATATTCGCAGTGTATGAACTTTAGTTATGGTAATACCGCTAAAGCAGAGAAATGCCTAAAGAAAGAGCTGAAACTACACAACAAACGTCTGAAGAAAAGCTATAAAAATTATCTAAAGCTGAATCCGAATCAGACCGCGGCCATCCGCAGTCAGCATGTGCTTTGGGAACGTAAACTGTCGCAGCAATGTAATTTAAGAGTGTCTGGGAAATATGCCAAACAGCAACAAGGTCAATGTATGCTGGCCTTGATTATGGATCAGGCAAATCTTTATCAATCCCGCTCTTATGCACCAGGTTCACGATAAATCACCACATGAGACATAGCTTGAATCGTCTGAACTTGTTCTGAAAAAACTAGAATGACAGGTTGAGGATTGGGTAAAAAAACACGAATTTTATCATTTTTATGAGCCTAGAGAATTCGTGTTTTTCATACTTTTAGCATTATAAAAGCAGGCAAAACAAGGTATCATAAGGCGTTTAAAAAAATGACCTTGGAGACGCCCTACGTGGATCGACCGACTATTAGCCCTGAACATATTCAGGAAGCCGCTGAAAACCTAAGCACAATTCGTGATTTTATCCGCTTTGGTGTGACAGCATTACGTCAATATGATGCGCACTTAGGCCAAGGTACAGAAGATTATTTTGCTGAAAGTTCAGCATTGGTATTACAAAGCATGTCATTGGAATGGAAAGCGGATGCTGAAATTCTCGAGGCAAAATTACTCCCAAGTGAAAAAGCTGAATTTTTAGGATTGTTGGAGCGCCGTATCAATGAGCGTATGCCAACTTCATATTTATTGAATTTAGCCTACTTTGACGATAAACCTTATTACGTGGATGAGCGTGTACTGATTCCACGTTCACCGATTGCTGAACTGATTCAAAATCGTTTTGCACCTTACTGTCTGGATGAAAATTATCAGGCGCGTGAAGGGGTAAACAATCTACCTGAAAATCCAGATCCAAAAATGCCTCGCCGTATTTTAGATATGTGTACAGGTTCAGGTTGTATCGCGATTGCTCTGGCTTATGCTTTTCCGGAAGCCGAAGTCGATGCCACTGATTTATCTAAGGATGCTTTAGAAGTAGCACAAATTAACTGTGAACATCATAACCAACAGTTTAATGTGGCCTTGCTTGAGTCTGACCTGTTTGAAAAAATTCCTGCTGAAAATCAATATGATTTAATCGTATCGAACCCACCATATGTGGATGCAGAAGATATGGCTGATCTTCCCGATGAGTTCCATCACGAACCTGAAATGGCATTGGCTGCGGGTCAGGATGGTTTGGACCTTGTACGTAAAATGTTGGCACAAGCTGCAGATTACCTGACTGAAGACGGTCTTATTGTCATTGAAGTCGGTAACTCGGAATGGGCGATGAAACAGAACTTCAATTCAGTCGATTTCTACTGGTTACAATTCCAGAAAGGTGGTTCAGGTATCTTTGCACTCACTGCACAGCAATGCCGTACTTACCGCGATTTATTCATTCAGTCTATTCAAGCATAAGGAGTCGTGTGACATGGCAGGTAATAGTATAGGGCAACTGTTCCGTGTGACGACTTGTGGTGAATCTCACGGTGTGGGCCTGATGGCCATCGTTGATGGGGTTCCACCGGGTATTGAGCTGTGTGAAGCCGATTTGCAAAAAGATTTGGACCGTCGTAAGCCGGGTACATCGAAATTTGCCACCCAGCGTAAAGAGCCGGATGAAGTAGAAATTATTTCTGGTGTGTTTGAGGGTAAAACCACTGGAACATCGATCGGGCTCTTGATTCGTAATACGGATCAGAAATCGAAAGATTATGGCAATATCGCGCAAACTTTCCGTCCGGGTCATGCAGACTATACCTATACCCAGAAGTACGGTTTCCGTGATTATCGTGGTGGTGGCCGCTCAAGCGCGCGTGAAACAGCGATGCGTGTGGCAGCGGGTGCCATTGCCAAGAAATTCCTGTTAGAGAAATTTGGCATTGAAATTCGTGGCCATGTCACACAAATTGGTACTGAAAAAGCAGAAAAACTGGACTGGAATGAAGTGCCAAATAATCCATTCTTCTGTGGTGATGCTGATGCCGTGCCACGTTTTGAAGCGCTCGTGACTTCACTACGTGAACAAGGCACCAGCTGCGGTGCAAAACTTGAAATTATTGCGTCTAAAGTACCTGTGGGTTGGGGTGAACCGGTCTTCGATCGTTTAGATGCAGATATTGCGCATGCCATGATGTCGATTAACGCGGTCAAAGGCGTTGAAATTGGCGATGGTTTTAGCGTCGCTGAGCAATTTGGTCATGAAACACGTGATGAGTTAACAACAGACGGTTTTCTGGCAAACCATGCCGGTGGTATTTTAGGCGGTATTTCTAGTGGTCAGGACATTCGTGTCGCAATTGCACTGAAACCAACGGCTTCAATCACTACTCCGGGTAAAACCATTAATATCGATCGTGAAGATACAGACGTGTTGACCAAAGGCCGTCATGATCCTTGCGTGGGCGTGCGTGCGACACCAATTGCAGAAGCGATGCTGGCGATTGTGCTAATGGATCACTTTATGCGTCATCGTGCGCAAAATGCCGATGTAGTTACGCCTTTTGAGCCGATTGAACCAAAATAATTCGCTTTTCATCTGAAGCGGATACGATTAGAGTCAGACTTCGGTCTGGCTTTTTTTATATTTATATAATGAAAAATAACAATATTCGCTTGGCAAAAACTACAGATATCCAGAACATTGTTGTATTGATCAATACAGCTTATCGTTCCAATCGTGGCTGGACACATGAACATAAGATGGTTGCTGGTCAACGGATTAATTGTGATCAGGTAATGATTCTCTTGGCACAGACTAATGTTAAGCTTTTTGTATTAGAGAATCATGATCAGATCATTGGCTGTATTGGGCTGACTGAATTCGATGACTCTATCGAAATTGGAAGTTTTGCCATTGATCCAGACCAACAAAACTCGGGTTATGGAAAGCAGTTACTAGATTTTGCCGAGTTTTATATTATTGATACGTATCAGAAGAAAGTGATTCGAATGTCAGTATTGAATGTCCGTACAGAATTGATTGCTTATTATCAGCGCCGTGGCTATCTATTGACTGAAAAAATTGAAGCATATCCACTAGATCAAAATGTCGGAGAGCCTTTGATTCCGTTACATTTACTGATTTTAGAAAAAATGATCAGATCAATATAATGAGTTGATGAAAATTCAAGCATTTTACTTCTTAAATTAATTGGTGAAACAGCCACTAAATATGCTAGTTTTTGTGCACCGTCTAAAGGGTATTGAAAAATAGACAGGAAACAGACCAGGATGGCACATGCTGCAAATTATTTTAACTTCTTTATTTCCTCTTATTGGCTTGATCAGCTTTGGCTATTTGCTTAAGCATGGGCAATGGTTGAGTGAAGACTTTTGGCGCGGTGCAGAAAAGTTAAATTATTATGCACTATTTCCAGTGATGTTATTTTTAAATCTGGCCACTGCCAAGATTCAGATGAATGTGATTCAGGATGTGGTACTGGTGGTATTTAGTATCATGATCGTGGTCAGTATCGCACTGTATATCTTGCGCCATATGTACCAGATATCTTATGCGCGTTTTGGCGTCTATGTTCAGGGCTTGTTGCGCTTCAATACCTATATCGGACTTGCTGCGGTCAGTAGCTTATTTCATCAGCAGGGCATGACCATCTTCGCTGTGATCATGGTGTTGTGTATTCCTTTGGTGAATATCTTGTCGGTGCTGGCATTTACCCGCAGTCACGATATGCAGCTGAAAAAAATCATTCTGGATTTATCTAAAAATCCATTAATTTTAGGCTGTATGGTGGGTGGTGTGTTTAATCTTTCCGGTTTGGCACTCTGGGCAGGAGCAGAGCAATTTCTTAAACAGATTGCACTATGCAGTTTGCCACTCGGTCTGATGTGTGTAGGAGCAGCCTTAAAGTTTCAGGGCTTTCAGCGAGATGTATTGCCACTCAGTCTGATGACCTTTGGTCGCCTGTTTGGAATGCCGCTGATTGCATTTTTAGTCTGTAAAATTTTCCAGATTGATGCATTCACCACGCAAGTATTGGTATTGTTCTTTGCCTTACCTACCGCCTCAGCGTCTTATGTGTTAACCCGGGTATATGGCGGCGATAGCCAGTTAATGGCGAGCATTATTAGTGTACAAACCGTCTTAGCGGCGGGAAGCTTAATATTGGTACTTTCCTGGATTATTTAAAATTCCTTGATTCTCAAATAGATGATATAAGAACTAAATCCTGAATTTAAACTCTCTATGCTTTGAACCATTAAAATAGCCTAAGCAATAAAGGTTCTATTTAAGCGCCAAAATCAAATCAATCCTAAAATCTTATAAAGTTTAGAATCTGTTGTATCTCGCTGAATAGAACAAAAGTGAAATCTAAAAATTTGGTAGATGGGCAATATCAGTCAGCAGCAATAATTCAGTTTAATTCGGAACAGTAATTACAAATTGATTCACGTGAACTCACATAAATAAAAACTGTCTTATTGAATAAAATGGTATATAAATTGCTCATGATAATAAAACATTATTGCAGGAGAGAAATGCTTCTGCATTCGCCGAAGGAGCAAGTTCCCAGGAAACTCTCAGGCAAAAGGACTGTGATAATGGATAAAAACTCTGGAGAGAAGTGTTCAATCACTCACCGAAGGGGAAGGTGCTCGCATTGATGTGCAATGCAGCGACCGAAGCTCTCAGGTACACATGACAGATGGGAAAAGACATCAATATAATCAAGGAGGTGTCTATGCGTCATGTCGTGGTGATTGGGGCGGGTATTACTGGGGTAACCACAGCGTATGAGCTTGTTTTGGCAGGCTATCAGGTGACTGTGGTAGATCGACATCTCTATCCGGCCATGGAAACTTCTTTTGCCAATGGCGGCCAGCTTTCGGCCTGTAATGCCGAAGTATGGAACCAGAAAGCCACGGTACTCAAAGGTATCAAATGGATGTCTCAAAAAACTGCACCACTTTTGCTCAATCCTTCTTTTAGTGTGCATAAATATAGTTGGCTCATGGAATTTTTGGGAAATATCAAACATTATGAAGCCAATACCCGAGAGACTGTACGTTTGGCTTTATTGGCCAGAGCACGTTTGTATGAAATTGCCCAAACAGAACAGATTGATTTTGACCTGGAAAAACGCGGCATTTTACATTTTTATCATAACAAGACGGATTACGATGTCGCGATCAAGGTCAATGACCTGTTGTGTAGCGGCGGACTGGAGCGCAATGCCATTTCCAATGCGGAAATCAAGCAGATCGAACCTGCATTAACAGGCGATTACTATGCCGGATTTTACTGCCAGAGCGATGCGACCGGAGATATTCATAAATTCAGTACAGGACTGGCCAAAGCCTGCATGCAAAAAGGCGTGAAATTTGAATTTGGCCAAGATGTCTTTGCCGTCGATCATCAGGCTCAACATATTCGGGTGAAATGCAAACCCAGTACTGAAAATGTACATCATTCTACAGATGACATTCTGGAAATTAATGCAGATGCCATTGTGGTGTGTGCGGGTGTGGGCAGTTATCAATTGGCCGAGATTTTAGGGGAACGAGTCAATGTTTATCCGGTCAAAGGCTATTCAATTACCGTGCAGCTGAATGATGAACAGAGCCAAAACAATGCACCATGGGTCAGCTTGTTGGATGAAAGTGCCAAAATTGTCTTGTCACGTCTGGGTAAGGATCGTTTACGAGTCGCAGGAACCGCCGAGTTTAATGGCTATAACCGGGATATTCGTGCAGACCGGATTCAACCACTGATTGACTGGAGCAATCGTAACTTTGATCTGTGTACCGAGCATGTCGTACCTTGGGCTGGCTTACGCCCGATGATGCCAAATATGATGCCTGTGGTGCGCCGTGGTAAACATGAGCGGGTATTTTATAATACCGGCCATGGTCATCTGGGCTGGACCTTGTCGGCTGCAACGGCTGCACTGATTAGCAAGGAAATTGCTCAATACTATCCTGCTTAAATTGATGGCCCGCATGCGGGCTATTTTTTACATCAAATTTCTCATTTTATATAAGGTTAAGTTTTTAATATTTTTTAAATTGAATCAATCATATAAGCGATAAACCCCAGTAAAACGTTCACAACCTTTTTGCTGAGTGTTGACGGCTAGAATCGCTTTACTATAGTTAAACTCATAGCGGCAGTCATTTTCATTATCCATGATCTGTTCTTTTGCTGCAGGCGTGGTATAGGCTAAAAATGGAACAGTCTGCGTTTCGGCCCGGTTATTGGGATTGCGATAGGCCAGACCTTCAATCTTGATGCGGTCTTTAGTCAGTTGATGAATCTTGATATGCACAGGCTGTTTGGCCATTTGTCCCTGCTCGAACTTAATATAATGCTGAGTTAGGCTTTGATTCAGTGAAATATAGATATTTAAATCATCGAGGCGCCATTCAAACTGCTGTTTAAAACAGTCCAGCGTTTTGCATTGCTGTAACCGATTTGCCCATAACTGTTGGGTGTCTTGCAATAAGCGAACGGGGGCATCAGTAATTAAAAAAGCGGTCAAGTATTGGTCAGCGAGTTTTTCCCGAGCTTCGGACAGCGCTACTGAGCAGACTTTATTCATGGCCGCTGTTTTTTTGCTGTCGTTGTTACAGTCGAGTGGGTTCGCTGAACTACCCGCAGATATCATCCCCAGGCCGAGCATCAGGCCAATTATTTTCAACATATTTATATCAGTTTTCAGTAGCATGATCGCTTATACTTTCACTGTGTTACGCTTGGTCTAACTATAGCGAAATAGAAAGCAAGTGTACAAGATTTCAATGGGCTATTTCTAAAGGATGTATAAGGTGATCGCACAAATTCGTATTGGTCAGGGTCTGGATGTGCACGCATTTGAAGAGGGTGAGTTTGTCACTTTGGCCGGCATTCAAATTCCGCATACGCACGGTCTGAAAGCACATTCGGATGGTGATGTGATTCTGCATGCACTCTGTGATGCATTGTTGGGCGCGTTGGCACTTGGAGATATTGGCCAGCATTTTCCGGATACCGATCCGGATTTTAAAGGTGCGGATAGCCGGGTATTGTTGAAGCAGGTTTATCAGTTAATTCTGGATCGTGGCTATCAGCTGAACAATGCTGATATTACCGTCGCCTGTGAACGTCCAAAACTGGCGAAACACAATCTGGCCATGCGTCAAAGTATCGCAGATGTGCTCAATGTCGATGTCACTCAAATCAGTATTAAAGCCACTACCACTGAGCAGCTCGGTTTTACCGGTCGTCAGGAAGGTATTTTATCTATGGCAACCGTGCTGTTGAGCCATAATAAATAGGCTCAGACAAAATAATTTGGATTAATCAGGGATCGTTCCAGTTCCTGGGTTGCTTTACGGCCTTGCAGCTGTAGGGCAACTGCATGCATGAGACCTGTCCAGGTTTCATTCGGTTCCCAGATTTGATGCAAATGTTCATGCGCCGTAGGAAGATCCACGTCCATATAGTATTGACGATATAAATACATCAGACAGCTGACATGATAGTTTTGTGAACAGTGTACCCAGACCATCTGTTCCTTAATCAGGTGATTGATCAGCTCGAGTACCAGTAAACATTGATTGTCTGAAGGGGTTTCCCATGAAATCGGTAACTGGATATAGTTCAGGCCCAGCTCAAGGCAAATTTTATCTTCATGTGGCAGATATTGGTCGTTATCTGTTAATGCTACATTGATGACCGTAGACACACCGTATTCTTTAATCAGCTGCAGCTGCTCAGTTGTCGGTTGACCGGATGTAAATAAATGGTCATGTATAAACTGAAAATTATCAATCTGGCTTAATGCTGTTTCAATATCATTCATCAGATAAAATTTCCTTGTTCAGAAATGCAAACGCCATCTTGGCGATGGCGTTTGTCAGATCATTTAACGATTAGCTAAAGTATCTTTTAATGCCTCATGCATGTCGAGTAAGACTTTTTCAGTCGTTTCCCAGTCGATACAGCCATCAGTGACTGATTGGCCATACTCCATATCACAAAGGTTCGTAGGAATGTCCTGACGACCGCCTTTAAGATGACTTTCTACCATAATACCAACAATTGACTTGTTTCCATCAAGAATTTGTTCGGAAATATTTTTGAGTACAAGCGGTTGCAGGTACGGGTCTTTGTTTGAGTTGGCATGGCTGGCATCAATCATGATTTTGGTGCTGACTTTGGCCTTGGCTAATGCGGCTTCCGCATCTGCGACCGAGCCGGCATCGTAGTTCGGCTTGCCATTACCGCCACGCAGTACCACGTGAGCATAAGGGTTACCTGAAGTACGAATCACAGCCACCTGACCTTGATCGTTTAAACCAAGGAAGCTATGGCCATGTTTGACCGATTGCATCGCATTGGTTGCCACGGTTAAACCGCCGTCCGTCCCGTTTTTAAAGCCGACTGGTGAAGACAGACCTGAAGACATTTCACGATGCGTCTGGCTTTCAGTCGTACGTGCACCAATTGCAGACCATGAAATCAGGTCTTGATAATACTGCGGTGAGTTCGGATCAAGTGCTTCAGTGGCACATGGTAAACCTATTTCATTCAGTTCAAGTAACAGCTTACGACCGATACGCAGACCTTTTTCGATATTGAACGAGTCGTTCATATCCGGATCGTTGATCAGGCCTTTCCAGCCCACTGTGGTACGTGGTTTTTCAAAATAAACCCGCATCACGATGTATAAGCTGTCTTTAACTTTTTCGCTTAACGCTTTTAAGCGTTCAGCATATTCGTGTGCAGCCGCAGGATCATGAATAGAACAGGGGCCGATGACAACGAACAGGCGTTTGTCTTCACCATCCAGGATTTTACGAATCGTTTCACGACCATGCAGTACGGTTTGATAAGCAGTTTCAGTCAAAGGTAATTCTGCTTTAAGCTCGGCAGGGGTTACCAAAGGAATCATGCTGTGGATATTCACGTCATCAATATCTGATGCTGAAATGGGATTTGACTGTTGTGTATTCATTGCCGTCACTGGTTCGATCATACAAAAGGTTGTTTAATAGCCCGAATATAACATGAATGATGCGTCACTTTGTTATAAAAAAGATGAATACTTCTTTGAAAAAAAAGTGATGAATCGCATAGTTAAATTAAACGGACTGGGAATTCTGGCTCATGACGACCATCGCTGTTTCGGCAGGTTGAGCCGGTTTTGATTTTACAGGGTTAAGCATGAAATTCAGGCCGAGCCCAAATAAGGTAATGCCTAAAATTTTGCGAATTAGTTTTTCTGGCATCCGTGAACTGAGTAAAGTGCCGACAATAATCGCTGGAATAGAACCCACCAATAACCACATGAGCAGCATGAAATCGACATTGCCTGATGACATATGCCCCAAGCCTGCAACCAGCGTCAGTAACACCGCATGCACCACGTCTGAGCCAATGATACGAATCATCGGCAGATTCGGAAACATCACCACTAAAGCCATGATGCCAAATGCACCTGCACCGACTGAAGATAAGGTGACAAAAATACCCAAGATAACGCCCATAATCATGATGGCGATGCGCTTTTCCTTGGCTTGCAGTTTTACTTTTTCCAGATCCTGCGTCATATCTGGCAGTTCTTGTTTTCGGTATTTGTTGAAAAGATTTTCGATCTGGGTGCGAAACAGAATAGACAAGCCGGTAATGGTCAGCATAAAGCCCAATACCATGGTCAGGACGGCCTTGTAATGTGTCGATTGGCTTAAATAGTTGTCGAGTACCCAATGCGTGGCAAAAGATGCTGGAATACTGCCCACTGCCAGCCAGATCACAATTGGCCAGACAATATTCATTTTTTTGGCATGCACAAAAGAACCGCAGAATTTTGAAATCGCGGCATAGAGCAGATCAGTACCAATTGCAATGTGGGGTTCAATCCGGAATAGGCTGATCAGAATGGGTGTCATCAATGAGCCACCACCGACACCGGTTACTCCAACACAAAAACCTACCAACACACCTGCTAAAATAAACTCAATCGGACCAAACATGCATATATGCCAAAATCAAAAAACGTGGATATCTTATGACTTTTGGATATAAGTCGTTGTCTTGATTATTGATTTACTTATGCATAAAAAAGATAAAGCACTGGGCTTAAAATTAAATGAAGTTTCATGTTCATCCTCGCTAAGAAAATAACGTGAAACACCGGTCACTTATTTTAAAGGACACTTTGATCTGCCTGAAAATGAAGATGAATCAGGAAAACCACTTCAATAGAAAAAATCATCAGGGAAGATTAAGAGTAGGCTAAGTAATTCTAAAGCATACCTTTCTTAAAATATAAGATGCTCACTGCTTATTCAGGCATAAACCCAGCTTTATGTTAGAATTACGATTAAATACAGTTCAATACGGATCTGAGAGGGAACTCACTTGCTAAATCGAAAACTAAAAATTGGAATCGTGGTCGGTGAGGTCTCTGGAGATACGCTTGGCGCAAAGTTGATTCGCCGTTTTCGTGAGCAAGGGATTGATGCCGAATTTGAAGGCATCGGTGGTCCACAAATGATCGCAGAAGGCTTTAAAAGCTATTATCCGATGGATGTTTTATCGGTGATGGGCATTGTTGAAGTTCTCAAGGATATTAAAAAACTCTTTGCTGTACGTGATGGGCTGGTCGAAACTTGGACTAAAAACCCTGTCGATATTTTTATTGGTGTAGATGCACCTGATTTTAACCTGCGCCTGTCGAAAACCATTAAACAAAAACAGTTGCCGATTAAGACCGTGCAATATGTCAGTCCTTCGGTCTGGGCATGGCGTCAGGGACGTGTGCATGGTATTAAGACCAACATTGATCTGGTGCTGTGTTTATTTCCATTCGAAAAAACCTTCTTTAAAAAATGGGATGTGCCAGCCGCTTTTGTTGGTCATCCTCTGGCCAGTCAGTTGCCGCTTGAAAATCCGATTATCGATGCTAAACAAGAACTGAATCTTGATCCGAATCAGAAGCATATTGCACTATTACCGGGAAGTCGCCGCGGTGAGATTGAACGTTTGGGGCCTTTGGTTCTGGATGCAGCCAAGATTCTGCATCAGAAATATCCGGACTATACTTTCCTGATTCCGGCAATTAATGAGGCACGCAAACAGCAGATAGAACGCTTGCTGGCGACTTATCCTGAAAGTCTAAAGATTCAAATCCGCTTGATGGAAAACAGCGGTACCGAGTCAAAAATCGGCCGTCAGGTCATGAATGCTTCCAATATTATTGCGCTGGCGTCAGGTACTGCTACATTGGAAGCGATGTTATTACATCGTCCGATGGTGACCTTCTATAAACTGAATTGGTTGACTTATCATGTGGTGAAATTTCTCATCAAAATTCCTTATTATTCGCTACCAAATATCATTGCCGGCAAAAAAGTCATTCAGGAGTTGATTCAAGCCGATGCTACGCCTGAAAAGCTGGCGGCTGAAATTGAAAAACTGATGAATGTTGAAACTGCACAAATTCAGGTGATGCAGCATATCACCGTGCATAAGCAGCTATTGTCTGGTAATAGCGAAGACCCGGTCAAAGCCGTGCTCGCGCTAATCCAGTAATTTGACATTATTCTTCTGACAATTCAGCCGGTACTGGGTGGGCGTCTGTTCAAACTGTTTTTTAAAACTTTGACTGAAGGCCGTCTCGGATGAATAACCAACGCCATGTGCGATCTGCTGAATACTGAATCCGCTATTTCGCAAATATTGTGCCGCCAGTCGCAGGCGATGCTGTTGTAAATAAGCCAGTGGCGGCTCACCAACAATCTGGGTAAAGAGCTGGGCAAATTTGGAACGTGACATATGACATTGCTCAGCCAGACTTTCTACGGTCCAGAACTGCTCAGGTTTGCCATGAATTGCAGCCAGTGCATTGGACAGTTCCGGATGCGAGAGCGCATTCAGCCAGCTCGAGGCATTTTCCAGATTTAAAATATAATCCCGCACACATTCAATCAGTAAAATACTGACCAGATGATCCAGAATCTTGTCACGTCCCGGCCGCATCTGCTGGGTTTCCAGCGCCAGAAACTGCAAACCGACCTGTAACCATTCCGGTGCGGTGTCGCCCAGAATATGTTGAATATGCAGGTATTTAGGTAAGGCACTCAAAAGAGGTTTGGCCATCTGCATATCCAGGCTGGAACGAATGGCCAGTATGAAACTATGCTCCGCCGAATTTTCCCCATTAAGATCGACACATTGCTGTGCATGGCTTTGGAAATAAGGATTAATCGCACAGCGTGCAGAAAAATCGGCATTGTCTGGGCAGGAAACATGATGGGCGGAACCTGCGGGTAATAGCACCAGATCACCTTGTTGCAGCTCGAGCCGATCACCATTCATGAACCTTAATTGCGCCTGTCCCTGTAACAGGATATAGGCCAGCATAAAGGGTTCATGTTGATAGTCAAAGCCGCCCGGATGAAACACATTCAGATAAAGGTATTCCGATTTTTCCAGATGAATATCATCAAAAATTTTACTTAAAGCATCCATGCCTAACTCTATTCTTCTATTTATTTCACTTAATTGACTATAAATTTTTTAACTTTGTGATTTTAGGCCAGAATTTGGCTGCATGTGCCAAAGACGCTGACATAGGTTTTCTGGACGTTGAATACTGTTCGCTGTTGCTGAAATATTCAACTATAAGTGCAGAGTAACATAAAAAAGGAAGCTCGCAATGAATGCCCCTGCACAAATCCAGAAAGCGCAGTTTACGCAGGAAGCGTCAGCACTAAAAGGTGTAAAGCTGGATAAAAAACGTTTTGGCTGGTTGCTCAGCCCAGGTTTGCCTGTGATCGGAATGGGAATTTTGGCCGGTTATCATTTTGGCCCCAAAGCGACTAAAAAAGTCTTTGCTTTGGGCGGGCCTTTATTATTGCATGTGATTATTCCGACTCTGGATGCCCTGATTGGCGATGATGCCAACAATCCGAATGACGAACAGATTCAGGCGCTGGTCAAAGATCCGTATTATGACCGGATTGTAAAAGCCTTTATTCCCTTGCAAATGGCAGCCAACGCTTTTGCCGGCTATGTGGTGACACGTCCAAATGTATCGATACTGGATCAGCTCTTATTGGGAGTTTCCATGGGTGCGATTAACGGCATTGCGGTCAATACGGCACATGAACTGAGTCATCGTCCGCAGAAAAAAGACCATTACTGGTCGCATGCCAGCCTGATGCCTTTGGCCTATAATCATTTCCGTATTGAACATCCTTATGGGCATCATAAACGGGTGGCAACGCCAGAAGATCCAGCATCTTCACAAATGGGCGAGTCTTTTTACCGTTTCTGGCCACGCACTGTGTTTGGCGGATTAAAGTCAGCGATCCAGATTGAAAAGAAACGTCTGGAACGTAAAGGATTGAAATTTTTAAGCAAGGAAAATGAACTGTTTCATGGCTGGGCGATGAGTGCAGGCTACCATGCCTTGATGCTAAGTGCTTATGGTAAAAAGCTCATTCCTTATACACTGACTCAGGCCTTTTATGGGGTAACTCTGTTTGAAATCGTCAATTATATTGAACATTATGGTTTGAAACGCACAGAAAAAGATGATGGCAGTTATGAACGGACCTTGCCTGAACATAGCTGGAATAATAACAATATTGTGACCAATCTGTTTTTGTACCAGTTGCAGCGCCATTCAGACCATCATGCCTTTCCAAGCCGCCCATTTCAGGCACTGCGACATTTTGATGAAGCACCCGAATTACCCAGTGGTTATGCCACCATGTTGATTCCGGCTTTAATTCCGCCGTTATGGTACAAAATGATGGACCAACGGGTCTATCAGCATTATCAGGGTGACCTGACTAAGGCCAATATTCATCCAGGCAAACGTGAGAAAATTTTTAAAAAGTTTGGACTTATTTTAAGTACTGAAGCATAAACCTAGTTTTAAATAAAAAATGCGCTTCTTACAGCTAATGCCAGTCAGTTAAGGAATTGACTGGCATTTTCTTTTTCAAATTCATGATTATATCTGATAGATAAAAAAGTCATCCGCAACTGTTTGAGGCAGGACTACATTTAAAAATGATTGTTTCTGCGACAAATTTACTAGTCGATGGTGGCTGACGAGTTTTGCGGTGAGGAGTGTTGCTCCGCAAGATGCCCTCCTTGCGAAGCTTCGCTTCTCATTTGGGCGAAACCAAAGTAACAAATAATTTACAAGAATTTGATTTATAACATTAATACTCCGCATTGAATGACTAAAAATTAAAGAGTCTGTTTCTAAACTCCTTAACTGATCAGCATTACTTCTTACAGCGCATTTTTATTTAGCTATGAACCTTAAAACCAGTCAGCTTGCATATTCCTGCAGCTATCATCAAAGTTCATCAGTAACTTGGCCTGATGTTCAATTTCAGGCAATTCCCAACGGATAAAATATTGGGCTGCCTGAAACTTGCCCGCCAAAAAGTCCTGATCTTCTTTTTGATCGGAATTGCCAAATTTAAGTTGTGCCTGCTGCGCCATGTCTAAGCAGAGCCAGGCAATCATGGTTTTTCCCATCATGTCTAAATAAAGCCCAGAGTTGGCTAATGCTTCATTGATTTGGCCTTGATGCAGAGCCTGACCTAAAACCTGGGTGGTTTTTTGCACGGTAGCCAGATGTTGTTGAAAGCTTTCTGCCAGTGCGACTAACTTGGGATTCTGAATCTCAGACAACGTATGCTGGATGCGTTGCATCAACAGGCTGAGTCCCTTGCCATTGTGCTGCCAGAGTTTACGCCCAAGCAAATCCAGGGACTGAATACCATACGTGCCTTCATGAATCGGATTGAGGCGGTTATCGCGGTAGCATTGTTCGACCGGATAATCACGGGTATAACCCGCGCCGCCCAAAACCTGAATCGCCAGATCATTGGCTTTTGGGCCATAGGCTGAAGGGAAGGATTTGACCACTGGAGTGATCAGATCAAGCAAGAGGGCACTGTCCTCATCATGTGCTGCCTGATGTTCATCAATCAGACGCGCCGCAAATAAACACAGGGCCAGTGATCCTTCGACATAAGCTTTTTGTGCCAGCAGCATACGTTTGACATCACTATGCTCAATAATATTGACCGGTTTGGAATCAGGCGATTTTTCATGTGCAAGACGACCTTGCGGACGGTTTTTGGCATAGTTTAAGGATTCCAGATAACCGCGATAGCCAATCATGGCTGCGCCCAAGCCTACGCCGACACGCGCCTCATTCATCATTTTAAACATATATTTTAAGCCATGACCTGCTTCACCAATCAAATAGCCTAAGCAAGCATCATTTTCGCCAAAGCTTAAAACCGTTGAAGTCGTTCCTCTATAACCCATTTTGTGCAGTAAACCAGCCAGCTGTACATCATTGGATTCACCTATAGAGCCATCTGGATTGGTTTTAAATTTCGGCACAATGAACAGGGAAATACCTTTGACCCCTTGCGGTGCATCCTGAATCCGCGCCAGAACCAGATGAATAATATTTTCGGTAATATCCTGATCACCACCAGAAATAAACATTTTCTGGCCTTTAATGTTATAAGTTCCATCTGCCAGAGGAATAGCTTTGGTCGTTAGATCACCCAGAGAAGAACCGACATTCGGCTCGGTCATGGCCATAGTGCCGGCAAAGCGGCCGCTCAACATATGCGGTAAAAATAGCTGTTTTTGTTCTGGTGAAGCAAAGGCTTGAATCAGATTTGCCGCCGCCGCAGTCAGAAAAGAATAGGCAACAGTTGAAGGATTGGCTGACATAAAATAGGCATTGCAGGCCATATTTAATAAAGTCGGGAGTTGCATACCGCCATGTTCATAATCATGCTGGGCACAGAGCAGGCCGGCCTCGGCAAACTGCTGCCACGCCGTTTTGACTTCAGCAATGGTTTTGACCTGCTTCCCATCAAAGCTCGGTTCATGCTGATCGGCTTTGGCATTATGCGGGGCAAAGTAATCGGTCGCGATACCCTTGGCTGTATCTAAAATACTGTCAAAGGTATTTTTATCATGCTCCTGATAACGTTCCAGTTTTGTCAGAGCTTCAAGTTTGAAGACATCATAAAGTAGAAAATTAAGATCTTTATCATTTATTAGCTCGGTCACGGTACTGTCCTGAATGTAAAATCCTTGAGATAGCGCCAAGACTAACAGTTGCTTTTATTCAGCAGGATTGTCAATAATGACATCAAACAGGTAAAAAGTGACAATGAGATCAAGATGCAGCGAGTTGTAGTTTTGGGTTTTGATGGCGCTCTGGCTTCTGCCATTACCGGTGTCGTCGATTTATTTGCCATGGCCGGTGTGAGCTGGAACCGCATTCAGCAGCAGGATGTACAGCGCCTGTTTAAAGTCAGTATTGCCAGTCAGGACGGACAACCGATTCGTTGTATTAATGGTCTGGAATTACAGGCACATTGTTCCTATCAAGAGATCCAAACTGCAGATATTGTGGTGGTGCCAACCATAGCTGCACCGATTCAGGATGTATTGCAACAAAACCCTGAGCTGATCCAGTTTCTAAAATCTGCTCATGCAGATTCGACCTTAATTGCTGGAAATTGCACCGGAAATTTCTTTCTGGCAGAAGCCGGTATTTTAGATAATCGCGTGGCAACGACGCATTGGGGCTTTCAAGATATTTTCCGGACGCATTATCCGCAGGTCAAATTGAATGCCGATCTGATGATTAGCCGCGACCAGAATATCTATTGCGCGGGTGGTGGCCTGGCCTGGTTCGACTTAGGTTTGCATCTGATTGAACGTTTTTATGGCTTTGAGGTGGCCATGCAATCGGCCAAATCTTTTGTGATTGATTATCGACGCGATAGCCAGCTGTCTTATTCCTTACTCAAGATTGGACAACCGCATCATGATGAACTGGTGCAAAATGTCCAGAACTGGCTGGAGCAGCATTTTCATGAGTCTTTTAGCTTGGATGATATTGCAACACGTTTTAATGTCACCACGCGTACCTTGATTCGCCATTTTAAACAGGCACTGGACTTGCCGCCAAATCAGTATCTGCAAGCGATCCGAATTGAAGCTGCACGCAAACGTCTGGAAGAAACCGATCAGGCGGTGGATGTGATCATGCAAAATATTGGTTATCAGGACCCAAGTTCATTTCGCCGTTTATTTCATAGAAAAACTGGCTTGACGCCGTTGGAATATCGGCGCCGCTTTAGCCGTCGCTTTTAGAAGTGTTTAATAAGAAGGTTGTATTTCCCCCGCTTTACGGCCATGCAACAGGTAATACCAGATCAGACAGCTGATGGTCAGTACAGCAGAGTACAGGTAAAGTTGACGATAACCGATCTGATCCAGAAGCATGCCGAGGAAATAAGGTCCAAAACCCAAACCTGCATCTAGCGCAATAAAGAAGGTTGAAGTCGCCAGCCCCATACGCTGCAAACTGGTACTTTTTACCGCAATGGTCTGACAGACGGACTGGAGATTACCAAAGCCAAAACCAAGCAGTGCGGCGCTGGCCAATAACATCATAGCATTATGGGCCTGACTGAGTAATAAAATTCCTAAGGCCATAATCACAATGGCCGGATAGATGATGATGTTTTCACCTTTACGATCCATTAGCGGGCCGGTAAATGGACGTGAAAGCAAAATCGCAATGGCATACATCAGAAAGAAAAAAGAAGCCGTTTCGACTAAATTAATCTCTTTGGCATAGAAATGAATAAAAGATAAGACGCCGGAATAGCAGGTTGCCACAATCAGAACAATCATCGAAATCGGCAAAGCCTTGGGTTCAATATATTGCGCCAGTCTGCTAGATGATTGATTTTCTATATGATTGACTGGATTCGTTATTTTAATCTGTGGCGGCTGAATAAACAGGCTGCAAATCAGGCAGCTGAGTGCGACTACACTGGTAAAAACAAAAATCACCTGATAGTTAAAATTTGACATTAGCCAGATGCCTAAGAAGGGGCCAATCGCTGTGCCAAGTGTGCTGCTCATACTAAAATAACCAATGCCTTCACCACGTCGAGTCGCAGGAATGGTCTGGGCAATCACGGTGCCTAATACCGTTGAGGCCACACCCATCATAAAACCGTGCATCAGACGGATGCCCAGTAAAATTTCCAGCTTGGCCGGAATCAGATAGAGGCCAGAAAAAAGCAGAAAACCTGTCAGACCGGCCACAAGCGTAATTTTTAGGCCCAAACGGTTTAGCAGTTTCCCGATAATAAGACGGCCGAATAAGGTACCGACAATAAACAAGCCAGAAACCAGCCCTGCCTGTGCCGTGGTTGCACCTAATTCTGCTACCGAGTAGCCGACAATCACAATCACCAGCAAATAAAACACCAGCACCAACTGGAAATTCACCAGACTGATCAAAATAAAATTGGGAGTCCATAAAGGCGTTTGTTCTTGGCTCATTAAAGTCGATCCTGCGAAGCGGGTTGTAACTGCTGAATGAGCTGCATCAAGATATTTTTACTACTTTCAATATCATCTGAGGCAATTTGCTCAAGCAACTGCTTTTCAAATGCCTCAATCTGTGTGGAACCCAGGGCAAAAGTCTCGACTCCTTGCTCACTCAGTGTGAATAGCTTCTGACGCTTGTCTGCAGTTTCGAGTTGGCTAATTAGACCGAGTTCCACTAAATTCTGGATACGTTTACTGATGCTGGGTTTAGATACGTTCAAATAATGAGAAATATTCATCAGGGTACATTGCTGATGCGTCTGAATCACATACAGCACTTGCCATAAGGAATAATTTAACTGTGAAGATAATAAAATCGTATTGATTTCATCACTGAGTAACCGTGCACAACGTAATAACAAGGCGCGAAATGGAAGAGAGGCAGAAGGCATATAGTTAACCTGGCTAACTAATTTAGAGCCAATTTACGCCTATTTGGGGGATTACACAAGTGGTCACCGTTCAATTAAATATTCACTTGCATATTTAATTAAATAGCGCTTACACATTGTTAACTTGAGTAAAAAATAACCGACAAAAGTCTACATATTGCCAAGCCAAATTAAGCCTAAGCTAAGACCAAGAAAAAACACTTCACTAATAAATCTAAGCAAGGCTCCTACAAATAATTATATATAGGTGAAATGTATGACCCTGGGTTTAACCGCATTAGAGTTAGCGCGAATACAATTCGCCTTTACTGTCTCTTTTCATATTATTTTTCCTGCAATCTCAATCGGATTGGCTAGCTTTTTGGCGATTCTGGAATGGCGCTGGCTCAAAACCCAAGACCCGATTTATCGGGATCTGTTTAAGTTTTGGGTGAAAATCTTCGCTGTAGCATTTGGGATGGGCGTGGTCTCTGGCGTGGTCATGAGCTATCAGTTCGGCACCAACTGGAGTGAATTCTCCCGGATTGCAGGTGGCGTGACTGGCCCATTACTGGCCTATGAAGTTCTTACCGCCTTTTTTCTGGAAGCGGGCTTTTTGGGAATTATGCTCTTCGGCTGGGGACGGGTGGGGCCACGTGCACACTTTTTCTCGACCTTGATGGTCGCGGTAGGCACCTGTATCTCGATGTTCTGGATTTTATCCTCCAATAGCTGGATGCAAACGCCGCAAGGCTTTGCCATCGAAAATGGTCTGTTTGTCCCCAAAGACTGGATCGCCATCGTATTTAACCCGTCATTTCCCTACCGTTTGGCGCATATGGCGATTGCTGCCTTTTTGGTTTCTGCATTGCTGGTGGCAGCCACAGCAGCCTGGCATCTTATTCAGGGCCGTCGTGATGCCTTGGTCAAAACTTCATTTTCCA
Source organism: Acinetobacter sp. 18QD2AZ41W (assembly GCF_009829025.1). Lineage (NCBI taxonomy): Bacteria > Pseudomonadati > Pseudomonadota > Gammaproteobacteria > Moraxellales > Moraxellaceae > Acinetobacter > Acinetobacter sp. 18QD2AZ41W. Next base: position 28,740 of record NZ_WURP01000001.1, read on the forward strand.
TGGCAATGTGGCTGATTCTGGCACTTGCGCCGCTACAGGTTTTGGTGGGTGATGTACATGGTCTAAATACGCTTGAACATCAACCCGCCAAACTGGCGGCAATGGAAGGTCATTGGGAAACCAATCATGATGGCGGCATGCCTTTATATCTGTTTGGACTGCCAGATATGCAGGCTGAGGAAACCAAATATGCCATCGCCATTCCTAATCTGGGCAGCTTGATCCTGACACATTCCATGGACGGTACTGTCACCGGCTTAAAGGATTTTGCACCTGAAGACCGTCCTAATTCGGCAATCGTGTTCTGGAGTTTTCGGATCATGGTCGGGCTAGGAATGTTGATGCTACTGCTGGCAATCTGGGGAGCATGGTCACGTAAAAAAGGCCGCTTTTATGAATCCCGAGGATTACATCGGTTTGCCCTGATTATGGGGCCTTCCGGTTTTATTGCCATGCTGGCGGGGTGGTTTACGACGGAGGTTGGCCGTCAACCCTGGGTGGTGTATGGCATCATGCGTACCAAAGACGCCCTATCGCCGGTATCGGCAGAGCAGGTAGGCTTGACCCTGATTATCTTTGTCGTGGTCTACTGTGTGGTCTTTGGCGCCGGTATTTATTATATGTTACGACTCATGCACAAAGGCCCGGAATTTATTCATTCTACACCCCCACATGAAATTGATAGTGATGTGATTCAGGCATCTCGCCGGCCATTGAGCAGTATTCGCGAGAGTATTGAGGATGGGGCCGATAATGCAGATCAGGAGAATAAAAAATGATTGATTTGTCATTGATTTGGGTGGTGATCATCGCCGTTGGTGTCCTGATCTATGTCATTCTGGATGGTTTTGATCTGGGCATTGGCATTCTATTTCCGTTTTTTCCGCATCAGGATGACCGTGATGTGATGATGAATACTGTTGCGCCTGTCTGGGATGGCAATGAAACCTGGATGGTATTGGGTGGCGCAGGTTTATTTGCAGCATTTCCGCTGGTCTATTCCACCGTATTATCTGCACTGTATATGCCGATCATCCTGATGGTGATTGCGCTGATCTTCCGTGGTGTTGCTTTTGAATTCCGTTTTAAGGCCAATCGCAGTAAACATTGGTGGGACAAAGCCTTTATTGGTGGTTCTGCGCTGACCAGCTTCCTGCAAGGGGTGATTTTAGGCGCTTATATTCAGGGAATTGAAACCCGAAATGGCATTTATGCGGGCGGCGGGCTGGACTGGTTGACACCATTTAGCCTGTTTACCGGTCTGAGTGTCATGGTGCTGTATGCTGCCTTAGGCTGTGGCTGGCTGATTTTTAGAACGGCCGATCAGTTACAAGACCGTATGTATCAGCTGATGCCAAAAATGATTATCGCCTTATTGATTATCCTGGGCGCTGTCAGTATTTATACGCCGCTGACTCATCCGCAGATTGCGGAACGCTGGTTTAGTCAGCCACAATTTATGTATCTCATGCCCGTGCCGATCTTAGTCCTGTTATTTACCTGGCTGGCTTTACGTGCCTGCAAACAACGTAAGGAACTTAGCCCATTCATGTACATGCTGGTGCTGGTTTTTCTGGCCTATACCGGATTTCTGATCAGTCTCTGGCCTTATATCATTCCACCGTCAGTGACCATCTGGGAGGCGGCAGCGCCAGAAAGTAGTCAATTATTTACCTTAATTGGTGCTTTATTACTTATTCCAATCATTCTGATTTATACCGGCGTGTCGTACTGGGTATTCCGCCATAAAGTGCGGGTCGGGGATGATGGCTATCATTAAGGAGCAACAATGAAAGGGAAGCAGATATTATGGTTTGTGGGCCTATGGATTTTAGGCTTCGTTACTCTGGCTTTAATTGCAGGCGCATTCAGGTTTTTTGTCCATCTGGCGTATTAATTTAAAAATTAAAAAGTGATCTGGCGAGCCGGATCACTTTTTAATAGCGAAGAGAAATCAGCAAAGATTAGGATTTTACCTGTTTTCGATACGCACTTGGGCGTACAGGTCGGCTACTTTTCCAGAGTCCTTTTTTCTGTTTTTTGGCTTTGTTTTGCAAGTCCAGCATATAGCGTAAATGGTTTTTATCTTTAATATAATCTTCGTAGACCCATGCTGCGCCGCGTTTCACGATTTCTTCATTGATATTTTTACGATAGCGGTAAACGACGCCGACGCAGCGACCATAACGGTCAATATCTGTAATTTTCACGCGAACTATTTTGTTTTTCACCATGCTTTTAACTAGACGCTGTGACTCTTTGCCATAGCTTTGGCTGGATTCTGGCGCATCCACATAGGCAAAACGTAGTCTGGTTTCAGAACGTCTAATATTGAAACGGTAGCAGGTGAGGGTATCCCCATCTCTAACCGCCTTAACACGACACCAGTATTTCTGTCCTTTTTTAAAGGGACGAAATATATCCTTGAGGTAAATGGTGAGTTTGTGCAGCAAATAATAGGAAAAGCATAAGGCAAATAAACCCAGCACAATTTGCCAGGTGGGAGAAAGAGGCAACAAGCTAAAATCCAGATCATCAAAAGAAGCTGTAGAAGAACAACAGCAAGCAGATGCATGATTGTAGAGGAAAGCCCCAAGCACTAGAGTTCAAAAGCTAAACAGTCAGTGTTTCATTTTGTATTTATAAATAGCCTAAGCAATTTAGGTTGAGCCTGACATTTCAGGCTACAATACCAACCATTAGAATAGCCTAAGCAAAATTCATATCTACTTAAAATAGCCTAAGTAAAAATGTTATTAATTTCGCTTCGCAAAAATTGATGTCTCTTATTTTCCTGTAAATCTTTGTGCCAATACATTCCCATATTAATCTTAGGCAGTTGCACAGGCACTTCAAAAAAATTAAGAATTTTGGCTATCTGTAAATGTTCTAAGATATTGCGTGGCATAGTCAACATCGCTTGGGGATATTGCTCCAAAATTTGCAACGCAGTTGAATAATGCTGACAGCGTAAAAAAATTTGTCTTGAAAGCTGCTTACGGCTCAAATACAGATCTTCAATTAGGATACCTGTACGGCGAGATGATACGCCTATATGTGGGGAGGAAAGATAGGATTGTTCTGAAATTTTATTTTGCTGCGTACAGACGACAAATTCATCTTGTACTAAGGGTTCAAACTGAATTTTATCTCCCAGTTTTTGCTCAAGATCCATGACAAAATCGACCTGCTGCGCTGCCAGGTCAGCACTGATATTTTTACGATCCAGTTTGATGCTACTAAACTGAATATCCAGATTCATTTTCTGAAAATGTGCCACCAACTTTGGAAAAATCATTGGTTCAATTTCATCATGTACGGCAATTTTTAAACTTTGCACCATATTTGGTTGAAATTGTTGATGCTGAATAGAAATACTTTGAATCGTCATCAGGGCATTTTTAATGGCGGGATAAATCTGTTCAGCAAACGGCGTGGGTTGCATTTTTGCACCAAAACGTACGAACAGATCATCCTGCAACTGATTTCTGAGCCGCTGCAAAGCGTGACTAGCAGCAGATTGGGTGATACATAATCGCTGTGCTGCTTTAGAAATACTGTTCTGTTCAAAAATAGCGACAAAAAGTGGATATAAATTGATATCTATACGATGGAAAACACTCATATCCATCAGTGTTTTATTATGAATGCTATGCATGATGAGCTATGGATTAAAATCATTTTATTCATAATAGTTTTTAAGTTAAGGTCTTGTAAAGCAGAATACAAAATATCCAGAGGGAAATAGCCATGTTTGAGTTATCCGCACGCGCGCAAGACTATGTTGAACGAACTAAAAAATTTATTAAAGATGAAATCGAAGCTGTTGAAGCCGATTTTTGGCAGCAAGTGCATGAGTTAAATCAAGGCAGTGACTGGACCAAATGGCAATGGCCGACTGAACTGGAAACTTTAAAAGCCAAAGCCAAAGCAGCAGGGCTGTGGAATATGTTTCTGCCATGTCCTGAACTGGGCCAAGGTTTATCAGTCAATGAATATGCTCATATTGCCGAGCTTTCGGGCCGTAGCCTGATTGCACCGACCGTATTTAACTGTAATGCGCCAGACAGCGGCAATATGGAAGTCCTCTGGCGTTATGGCTCTGAAGAACAGAAACAGCAATGGCTTTTGCCATTACTTGAAGGCAAAATCCGTTCTGTATTTTGTATGACTGAACCGGCGGTGGCTTCTAGTGACGCGACCAATATGCAAGCAACGGCGGTCATCGAAGGCGATGAAATTGTTCTGAATGGCCGTAAATGGTGGTCATCAGGTCTGGGCGATCCTAATGCCAAAGTCATTATTTTTATGGCGCATACGCCAGATGAAAGCAAAGACCGTCATCATCAGCATTCCATGGTTCTGGTTCCTGTCGATACGGCGGGTGTGAAAATCGAAAGAATGTTACCGGTATTTGGCGACTATGATGCACCGCATGGTCATGGTGAAGTCAGTTTTGAAAATGTCCGCGTTCCAGTTGCCAGTTTTATTGGTGGTGCCGGTCAAGGCTTTGAAATTGCTCAAGGTCGTCTCGGGCCAGGCCGTATTCACCACTGTATGCGTTGTATCGGCGCTGCGGAAAAATCTTTGGAGCTGATGATTGACCGCGGTATGAGCCGGACTGCCTTTGGTAAAGAAATTTTAAAACTGGGAGGCAATCTGGAACGTGTTGCTGAAGCACGGGTCGCGATTGATCAAGCACGTCTTTTAACCTTGTATGCAGCCTATAAAATGGATACTTTAGGGAATATGGCGGCTTTGACTGAAATCTCGGCCATTAAAGTGGTTGCGCCAAGTGTATTAGAAAAAGTAGTAGACATGGCCATACAAATTCACGGTGGTGCTGGTGTCTCCCGTGATACGCCACTCACCGGATTCTTTGCTCAGGCACGTGCCCTACGTTTGGCGGATGGACCAGATGAAGTGCATAAAGGTATGATCGCAAAACTGGAACTGACTAAACGTGGTTACAGTACACGCCATAAAAAATAAGCTTAAACACGATATAAAGTTTGAAGACATTTGAAAAAGAATTGAAGGAAAAATTATGGCAGTTATTGATGTCGGTGGATCGGTTCGTGCAGGTGAGGAACTGGATGTTCAGGCTGTAGGAAACTGGCTGATTGGGCAGGGAGTTCAACTTGAAGGCCCGGTCGAAGTTACTCAATATTCGGGTGGCGCATCGAACTGGACTTATCGTCTGAAATATGACAATGCCGATTTAATCCTGCGTCGTCCACCCAAAGGTACCAAAGCCAAATCTGCCCACGACATGGCCCGTGAATTTAAGGTTCAGTATGCACTTTCCGAGTTTTATCCGGTATTACCAGAGATGGTGGCACTTTGTCAGGATGAATCCGTGATTGGCTGCGACTTCTATGTGATGAAACGCATTGAAGGCATTATTCCACGCGCCAATTTACCCAGAGAGCTGAATTTTAATGAAGCTCAGGTACGTGAACTGTGTATTAACGTCATTGATAAGCTGATTGAGTTGCATCAGGTGCCTTATGTGGGTACTGAACTGGAGAAATTAGGCAAAGGCGAGGGCTATTGTCATCGTCAGGTAGACGGTTGGGATGCACGTTATACCAAAGTCAAGACCTTGAATGTGCCATCTTTCAGATATGTCCGTCAGTGGCTTAAAGACAATACCCCAGCGGATGCTAAAACCTGTCTGATTCACAATGACTGGCGTTTTGATAATGTCATTTTAGATCCAAACGATCCGACTCAAGTCATTGGCGTTCTGGATTGGGAAATGGCGACACTCGGTGATCCATTGATGGATCTGGGTTCAGCTTTGGCTTACTGGGTTGAAGATACGGATAATGCAATTTTTAAAGCCACACGTCGTCAACCCACCAACTTAAAAGGCATGTTTAGCCGTAAAGAAGTGGTGGATTATTATCTGGAAAAAACCGGATTAACCCCTGAAAACTGGACCTTCTATGAAGTCTTTGGAGTTTTCCGTTTAGCGGTGATCGCGCAGCAAATTTATTATCGCTATTATCATAAACAGACCAATAATCCAGCATTTAAAGATTTCTGGATTGTGATTCATGCCTTGCATATTCGTGCCTTAAAACTGATTGGCCGCCAGAAAATTGAGGCCAATGATATTGCACAGAAATATATGACCAAATTTAAGGAGTTGATGCCGAAATGACGACGATTTATTTAATCCGCCATGGACAGGCGTCTTTCGGTGCAGAAAGCTATGACAAACTTTCTCCAAATGGTGAATTACAAGCCAAATTATTGGGTCGCTATTTTGATGAAATTTTAAAAGAAGCACCTTATGTGGTGGCAGGCTCCATGCAGCGTCATCAACAAACGGCGCAATTGGCCTTGGCTGAATGTTTTCCTGAAAGTGAGCCAGTTACAGATTCAGCCTGGAACGAATTTAATCATCAACAAGTCTTTGCTCAATATGAGCCACGCTTTAATCAACCTGAACTGTTGAAAGAAGATGTATCGCAGCATGCCAATCCACGCGCCTATTTAAGTAAAATTTTTGAAGGTGCAATTGAGCGCTGGACTGGCGGTGACTATCACCATGAATATGAAGAATCCTGGCCGGATTTCAAACAGCGGGTGGAAACGGCATTGCAGCATTTGTGTGATGATCTGGCTGAAAAGAAACCGCGCTATGCTGTAGTGTTTACGTCGGGCGGGGTCATTTCGGTTGCTGCGGGCAAAATTCTCGGTTTGTCTCCGAATAAAACCTTTGCTCTAAACTGGGCAATTACCAATACCAGCATGACCACGCTACGTCTGGTAGGCAACCAACCCCAGCTATTAAGCCTAAATGAACATCATTATATTAAAGCGCAACGTCCGGATTTATTGACCTGGATTTAAATCTGTACCGCAAATCTGATCGCTTAGAAAAATAAAGGAATAAGGTAAAACACATGGCAAAAACAATTTTAATTACTGGTGCAAGTTCAGGAATTGGTGCAGGTATGGCACGCGAATTTGCTCAGAAAGGCTATAACCTGGCCATCTGCGCGCGTCGCCTGGATCGTTTGGAAATACTTAAACAAGAGTTGGAGAGTCAATACGGCATTCAAGTAATTGCTAAAACTTTAGATGTCACTAATTATGATCAGGTCTTTGACGTATTTCGTGCTTTTAAACAAGATTTTGGCACGATTGACCGGGTGATTGTCAATGCCGGAGTTGGTGAAGGCCGTCGTATTGGCAAGGGAAACTTTGCCATTAATAAGGCCACAGTTGAAACCAATTTTATTTCGGCCTTGGCGCAATGTGAAGCAGCAGTAGAGATTTTCCGGGCGCAAAATTCAGGCCATCTGGTCATGATTTCTTCAATGAGTGCCATGCGCGGTATGCCTAAACATTTAACCGCTTATGGTGCAAGTAAGGCAGGTGTTGCACATCTGGCCGAAGGGATTCGTGCCGAACTGATTGATACACCAATCAAAGTCACCACAATTTTCCCGGGCTATATTCGTACCGAACTTAATGAAGGCGCCAAGAAACTGCCATTTGAAGTGGATGAAAAAACCGGATCGCGTTTACTTGCTGCTGAAATTGAAAAAGCGCCAGTAAAGGCTTATGTGCCAAAATGGCCATGGCTGCCATTGGGTCTGGCGATGAAAATATTGCCGCTGAAATTGGTGAATAAATTAGGCTAAGGTTTAAAATCTAAAAGCTCCATAAGGGGCTTTTTACTTTTCTAGAACTTCAGAACTTTTTTTGCTGGTAATTTCACTTGAAAAAATTGCTTTGCAAAGTCAACGCTAATGCTGGCGTTATCAAAGTTACAGATAAAAATGTGCCAAATACATGCACTATCCTGTGTAAAGAAAACAAAGCTCGTTAATTCGATTAATCAGGATCAGGTAGTTTGATAAGCTTTTAATAATGAAATATTTATTATTTCAAGGCAAACCAAGTTTAATTAATATAGAGATAAATTGCTGTTAAAAAGCAGATTTTTTAGAGACTGAATCTCATAAAAAATTACGCATGACCTCCCTGTATTTTTATTCATCTTAGAAAAAGTGCCAAAATTGTCCAAAACTTGGACATACTCGCTCGGACAGTCAAAAGATCACTTCTCTTTTTTTTAATTTCCTTTAATGTGCAACTGTCCAGAAATTAAAGGTTCTCTATATGTCTACATCTTCAGAGATGACAGACCAGCAGCGTATCTCCAAAGTTAGAACTGTGGTGACACAGGCAGGTGAAGATTTACGTAACCGTTATCCAATATTGAAACATCAAAATTTTATTGGTACCAGTATTCTCGGTTTTGCCTGGATCGGTATGATTTTATGCGCATTGGCCTATGCCTATGGCTATCTTTCTGTATGGCTGACGATTCCTTTAATTGCAATTTTTGCTTCATTAACGCATGAATTAGAGCATGACTTAATTCATTATATGTATTTCAAAAAAACGCCCTGGGCACATCACTTGATGCTGGCTTTGGTGTGGTTGGCGCGTCCAAATACCATTAGTCCGTGGGCACGTCGTCGTTTACACCTGCATCATCATAAATATTCTGGAACTGAACATGATCTGGAAGAACGTGGAATCAGTAATGGTATGCCGTGGGGAATTCGCCGGATTTTGATCATCAGTGATCAATTGATGTCGGTTTATCTGCGTCCTTTCCAGATGTTTAAAATGATCCATCTTTTTCTGGAAAAACAGCCTGAAAAAGAACGTAAAATTGCCATGATTTCCCAGCTATTGGGCTTTGTGCCATTAAGCATTCTTTATTATGGCTTATTTTATTTATTTGTCGTGTTCCATGTTTCAAATGCAATCGTGCCTTTATTTGGCTATGAGATGCGCTGGTCGCAAGTCGTAATCGAAGCAATGCCAATCATTAATTTTATTGCAGTCATCTGGCTGATTCCCAATTTTATCCGTTCATTTAGCCTGCAATTTGTCAGCTCGAATATGCATTATTATGGCGATATTGATCCGAGGGATGTCATCAAGCAAACACAAGTACTGACGCCTTGGTGGATGATGCCATTTCAGTTGTTTTGCTGCAATTTTGGGGCCACGCATGCGATTCATCACTTTGTCGTTAAAGAGCCTTTTTATATTCGTCAAATGACCTCGAAAACGGCGCATAAAGTGATGAAAGAAGTGGGCGTACGTTTTAATGACCTGGGCACATTTAAACGTTTAAACCGCTGGAATGATATTCAAACAAAATAAAACTAAATTAAAAAAATCCTGCAAATGCAGGATTTTTTTATCTACTCTTTGGAATTTGCAAAGAAGTGCAGCAAAGCATCTTGCAATATCACCTGCCAAATTGCATAGGAATGTGCGCCTTCATAAACCTGATATCTGACCTCATGCCCTTTGGATTTTAAAGCTTGTGCCACGATGGGTGACGTTTCCAGAATACTTAAGTCATTGTTGGTACGCGAAGATTCATAACGATTCGCTGAAATATGAAAATACTGTTGAGGCTGATTCTTTAAGTTATGAATCAATTGATTCATCCCATTGATTTTTGAGTGTGGTTCAGGTGACCACCAGAACGAGCCGGATAAAGGCACAGCATGACTAATGTGCTGCGGATTTTCCAAGGCAAGATAAGCTGCACTCAGCCCTCCCAAACTGGAACCGAGAAGAACTGTTTTTTGCTTATCACGTACAATTTTCTGATCGAGCCAAGGCAAAAATTCCTGATTAAAAAAACCTGAAAATTTCGGGTTTGGTGTCAGCTCTTTAGGACGAAGTTCACTATTCGGTGCATGTAAAAAAACCGCTTGAATCGGTGGAAGTTTGCCTTGTTCCACCAGAATATCCAGCACTTTTGGCACATCAACCAAATGGGCATATTCATTTCCATCAAAGAAAATAGCCGTGATATAAGATTGTTGTGCAGTTTTTTTAGATTGATAGATTTCAACGCGACGTTGATTTTTTAAAAACTGGCTGGATAGCTGATAACGTTTTAGTTCAGGCTGCGGATGATCTGGATAGCGTTTAGGATCGATAAAGGGAGGGGCTTGATCCAGGGCGATAATATTTTCATTCCTCAGTTTAGAGGCAGTATTTTCTTTAAGCCAGCGTTTTGGATTCAATGGATCAAGTTGTAATACCTGCAATACAGCACGGCGCTGCGCCCGGGGTTCTTTGAGTTCTGGGTTTAAATGTGCACAGTAATTCGATAGATAACCCTCCAGATTTGGTAAATCCACTGCAAAACTATAACTGCCGATATAGCGACGGTTCACAATATTTTCCTTAAACCAGATCTCGGTATCGGGCAGGCGAGTCAACCATTCATGATCATTACTCGGGCCACCGACCAGACGCACATTATGTTTGGCTGCTTTCCATAAAAAAATCAGTCGAACATGATCCTGATCAAGTGGCTCAATAATCGGTGTAGTTTGATTTTGCACTTTATCCCAGAATTGTTGGATTAATCCGGCTCGGTTTTCAGGAGACTGCTTTAATTGCTGCTGTAAACTTTTTAACAGGTCGCTTTCGGGTTGAACTGCTTCACACGCTGCAGCATAAGGTGCTTGCTCCATTGAGGAAGGTGAATCTGCCAAACTATGTAATGATAGTGCGCTTAGTAAGAGTGTGCTTAAGTATAAGTATTTCAAATCATCCCCCAATTAATTTTAAAAAATAGTAATGATAATTATTATCAATTATAAACACAGATTTGTCTTTCAATTATTTTTATATATTTATTCAATTATTTACATGATGTTTTATCAAAATTCATAGCATGACAGGTTACAATAAAGTTCTAATTCATTGTTTTATATTTAAAGTATAGATTTATGTGGCTGAAAATATCGACTCTTGCATTAATTCCAGCATTGGTAATTCAGGGCAATCGCGTCAAAAAAAACACTGTGCAACTCCCAGAACCGGAGGGTGAACGTGAAGGAACGTGCGGTCAAGGCCAGCCGCTTTCTATACTGATTGTCGGCGATTCTGCGGCTGCCGGCGTTGGGGTAGAGCATCAGGATGATGCATTGCTGGGCGCCATTTTAAAAGATTTGCAGCATAACTTTAAAATTCAATGGAAATTGCATGCAAAAACAGGGGATAGCACAGCTAAAGTGATTCGTGCCATAGAACAACTGGAGACAGAACATTTTGATGTGGTCATTAGCTCAGTTGGTGTAAATGATGTAACCAAGCTCATGCCGGCTGATATCTGGATTCAAAAACAGAAAAAACTATATGCTATGATTCAGCAAAAATTCAGTCCTGAATTGGTCATTGCAGCAGGTGTGCCACCCATGAATATGTTCCCGGCATTACCAAATCCTTTGGCCTGGTTATTTGGACAATATGCCAAAAAAATGAATCAGCAACTGGCGAAATTCGTAGCAAGCCAAGACAGCATGCAATGGATTGAATATGATATTGAAAAATATCGTGCCATGAATTTAGAAATGGCTGCAGATGGTTTTCATCCGAGTAAGGAAGTTTATACACTTTGGGGACAAGAAGTGGCTAGCAAGATTCGGCAGACACTCTAAAATAGTTGAAAGTTCTCAATTTAAGGAATTCTATGTCTGATATTGAAACGCATCCATTACCGCCTTTTTTACCGCCAAATGCCAAATTACTGATGTTGGGTAGTTTTCCACCACCAGCAACTCGCTGGAAAATGAATTTTTATTATCCAAATTATCAAAACGATATGTGGCGGATTTTTGGTTTAATTTTCTTTCAAAATAAAGATTACTTTCTGGATATTGAGAATAAAAAATTTCAGGAATCATTGATCCGTGAATTTCTATTGGAGACTGGAATTGCGATTTTTGATAGTGCCTCTCAGATCAGACGGCTGACGGGCAATGCTTCAGATAAGTTTCTGGAAATTGTGGTACCGACCAATTTAAAGGATTTATTGCTACAGATCCCAGAATGTACCTACATTATGACCACCGGTGATAAAGCCACCGATACCATGATGCTGTCTATGCCTGAAGATGCAGAAAAGCCCAAAATTGGAGAGCCGACGCAAACCAACCTGGAAGGACGCGAACTGCATTTATATCGAATGCCATCTTCATCTCGAGCTTATCCTCTGGCTTTAGATAGAAAAGCTGAAGCTTATCGACAACTCTTTTTAGATGTTGGACTGGTCTAGCGGATGACAGGAGAAAATTAATGAAATCGAAGCTCACTCTGATTTTTTCTTAGTTAAACTTAGAATATGTAAGAATTTTTAAAACAAGAGGTTGTTCTGAATTTTGGTGATTATATTGCTATTTTCTCATTATTTTTATAATGAACAGGCTGACATGATTTAAGCAGAGTCTTATTGCTGGATGCTATACTCGGCATTCATTGGTTTAAGAACATTCACACATAAAAAAGGGTGAATGTGGTCACCCTATATTTATTTCAATGCTAAATCACTGCTCAATCCTGATATTCCACATAGTCCCACAGGTTTAAACGGGTTTTAATTTCCTGACGGATCTCTGGCAACATCGGCAATAACGTCCCATCAATCCATAAACTGAGCGCCTGTGCAGAGAGCAATTGCTGTTGTTCATCGACTAGTTGTGCGCCTTTTAAGATCACGCAGGTTTCTTCAAGCGCTTCAGTTTCGACACCTTTGAATAATACCTGTAAATCATGACCGCTATCGTGAATCAACCACTCTAACTCGAGCTGTATATTTTCACTGGATTTTAGAACAACTTGACCCTGAATAATATCGGATTCAGACAGACAATCATGTTCTACCCGAATTTTGGCCAAATACCATTCTTGCTGAGATAAATCATGGAGAGTTTTTACAGGCGTCAGAATATCACTGAATTTAAACTGACGGCTTAAATCAAAAAATTGCATGGGAGTAGAGGGCGAAAAAATCGCAAAATATTGGAAAAGTTGAATTTTAAAGCAAGGCTAATCGCCTGTAAAACCCTTTAAGCGATGATAGCACCAGATGACTTGACGCTACCATGCCCGGAAAATAGATTCTGTACGTTGTGTAATACCAAGGTCATTACAATGTCATTACATTAGCCATTCCCCGGGGAATTTTGTCACCAGATTCATCATAAAACGCTGAAATTTTGTGGTTTCAGGGTCATGTACATGCTGAATAGTACGGCCATCTTTTTGATGTTCTAACCAGATTATTTCATCTTTTTCATTTAGTTTGAGCTGATAGGCCACGCGCGTTAAAAATTGATTCATCGCATTAGAGATTTCCTTTTGAAAATCTTCCGATTTAACCACCAAACCGACTTCGGTGTTCAGATAAGCTGAACGCGGATCAAAATTAAATGAACCCACAAACACCATACCATCCAGATCAAAAAATTTGGCATGTAGACTCGAACTGTTTTTATTTTTGGCCGGGATGATGTCACCAGTCATAATTTCATACCAAGTCCGTTCTGGCCGGACTATATACGGTTTAAACTCCCAGAGTTCGATGCCATTTTTCAAGAGCTGCTGACGATATTGCTGATAATAAGCATGTACCACAGCTACATCATTGGCCTGAAAAGAATTGGTCAGGATTCTAATTTTGACACCCTGTTGTGCACGCATACTTAAATAATCTGTGCCTTTTTGTGTGGGAATAAAATACGAGGAGACCAGTTCCAGATGATTTTTCGGCTCGCCCATCAGTTCAAGCATATGGGTGTAAATATAATCGCCATTTTTTGCATGAGGACGTGCTTTTGCGGGTGTATCCGCGACAAAATAAGCCTGTGCCCAGTAAATGGGTTGTTTCTTTAAGTGCTCTGCAACTTGTTTTTCGGCAATGCCTACTCGGCGTTTTAATTCAGTTTCATCCACTTCTTCGCGCGCAAAATCAGCTCTTAGCATTTTTAACATTTCCGGATGACCTGAATCATTCAGCACCTGTCGAACGTCATAACTCAGATCATCATTCCAGAAGTTAATAAAAGTTTGATTGGCATCTGTTACGCTTTGACCCGCGAAGAATATATCCACATCGGTGAATTGAAAATCTTCACTGGCATCAAAGTATTCACTGCTGATATTGCGGCCGCCGGTCACGGCTGCAGTTCCGTCTGCAATGATCAGTTTATTGTGCATACGATGATTGACCTTTTTCATCCGGAAGCCATAATCCAGCGCACGTAAATGACGAAATTTATAGGGATTAAAAATCCGGACTTCAAAATTTGGATGTTGGCTTAGAGCAAGAAGCTTGTCATCAAGCTGGGTGCCATTTTGATCGTCAATCTGAACCCGCACTTTGACACCGCGATCGGCGGCTTTTAAGAGCTGGGATAAGATCATATTGCCAATATAATCATCCTTCCAGATGTAATATTGCAGATCCAGATGATATTGGGCTTTATTGATCAGGTGCAAACGTGCGGCCATACTCATAAAACCATCATAGAGTGGTAAAAAAGCAGTTTTTCCTTCATTCATCTGCTGTTTTGAAATTTGATTATCAATCCAGTGCGCAGGTCGAACCGGCGTGATTTCTGCTTGTTCAGCAGTATTTGCAGCCAGTTCGCAGCCAGAAAGAATCATGCTCAAAGTTAAAATGTTCAAACAAACAAAAGGTGAAGGGTTAGTCATTGATGTTCCATTGATTATAGGATTTTTTATTCCTTATCTTCTGATGTTAATAGTTGAATCTCCGAATAGAAAGAGGTTACTGTTAGTCATCTGTAAATCAGCAAAAAAGGATAGTTTTACATGAAATCACGTGCAGCGGTTGCGTTTGGTCCAGGTCAGCCCTTAAAGATCGTGGAAGTAGATGTTGCTCCACCCAAAGCAGGTGAAGTATTGGTAAAAATTAGCCATACCGGAGTGTGTCATACCGATGCATTCACGTTGTCTGGTGAAGATCCTGAAGGCGTATTTCCGGCGATTTTAGGCCATGAAGGCGCAGGTGTGGTGGTCGAAGTTGGTGAAGGTGTCACCAGTCTGAAACCGGGCGATCACGTAATTCCGCTTTATACTGCTGAATGTGGCGAATGCTTGTTCTGTCAATCTGGCAAAACCAACTTGTGTGTGGCTGTGCGTGCAACTCAAGGTAAGGGTGTCATGCCGGATGGAACCACACGTTTTTCTTATAATGGTGAGCCGATTTATCATTATATGGGCTGCTCAACCTTTTCTGAATATACCGTGGTTGCTGAAGTTTCCCTGGCAAAAATCAATCCTGAAGCCAATCATGAGCATGTTTGCCTGCTGGGCTGTGGTGTGACTACCGGTATTGGTGCGGTGCATAATACGGCTAAAGTCCAAGAAGGCGATAGTGTTGCAGTATTCGGTTTAGGCGGTATCGGTCTGGCTGTGGTACAAGGTGCACGTCAGGCCAAAGCAGGTCGTATTATTGTGGTAGATACCAATCCGGATAAATTTGAACTGGCAAAACAGTTTGGTGCCACAGATTTCTTAAATCCAAAAGAATTTGATCAGCCAATCCAGCAGGTAATTGTAGAAATGACGGGTTGGGGCGTAGACCATTCATTTGAATGTATCGGTAATGTTGATGTAATGCGTTCAGCGCTTGAATGTGCGCACCGTGGCTGGGGTCAGTCGGTGATTATTGGAGTCGCTGGAGCAGGTAAAGAAATTTCCACCCGTCCATTCCAGTTAGTCACAGGCCGTAAATGGATGGGGACTGCATTTGGTGGAGTGAAGGGTCGTTCACAATTACCAGGCATGGTAGAACAATCCATGAAAGGTGAAATTCAACTTGAACCTTTTGTGACGCATACCATGCCGCTTGAACAGATCAATGATGCTTTTGACCTGATGCATGAAGGCAAATCAATTCGTACCGTTATTCATTTTGAATAAGTGAGCGTTTGATTTTGAAAAGACTGGTTTAATACCGGTCTTTTTTATGCGCGTTTCACTTAATTCAGGATACATTAGTGCATGAAAGCGTCACAGAGAATCACTTAAACAACACAAGCCTGCTAATGTCATTACATTCGAGATGCTTATATTAAATAGAGCGTATCAAAATACGTGATTAAACCATTTTAAAAAATAAGGATAAGCGCTATGTCGAATGATAATTTTGATCGTGACGTAATAAAAAACTCTCCTAAAGATGTGCGTGATGATTTAAATGCCGATCCAATTACCGGTGAACCGGGCGCACACCCTGTTGGTACAGGTGTAGGCGCTG
The DNA here is from genome assembly GCF_009829025.1 of Acinetobacter sp. 18QD2AZ41W. Classification (NCBI taxonomy): domain Bacteria; kingdom Pseudomonadati; phylum Pseudomonadota; class Gammaproteobacteria; order Moraxellales; family Moraxellaceae; genus Acinetobacter; species Acinetobacter sp. 18QD2AZ41W. The sequence continues at coordinate 44,875 of NZ_WURP01000001.1, forward strand.
CAGGTGGCGCAGCAGCAGGTGTAGCCATTGGTGCAGCAGGTGGCCCTGTAGGTGCAGCTGTGGGTGGGGTTGTTGGTGCAGTGGTCGGCGGTCTGGCAGGTAAGGGTGTCGGCGAAGCGATGAACCCAACAGAAGAACAAGCTTATTGGCGTGATAATTCCATTAATACACCATACTATTCAGAGGCTCGTACCACCTATAGCGATCTGGATTATGACCGTGATTATGATACGGCGTATCGGGTCGGTTATGAAAACCGCGGCAGCTATGATGCCAATACCCGTTTTGAAGATGTTGAACCTGAGCTTAGAGTAAAATGGGAACAGATGAAGGGCCAATCGCGTTTAAACTGGGAACAGGCGAAATATGCGGTACGTGATGCCTGGAATCGCGTTACACACTAATTTTTAATCTGTGTATTGAATTTGATTGGCAAGACCTATATTAAATTTACAGGTTTTGCCAATTTTATCGATATTCAACACTATTCAGTAAATTGATAAATAAAAGTAGAAAAGTTAATAAATATTTTTTTATATTTAATGCTTGTCAAATGCGCAGAGACCGCGTATTTTAATTTTAGATTCACATTTTATGAAAGACATAACATGTTAAAGCAACCTATCATTTCAAACGCATATTTTTATTTCTGGCAGTTTAGATAATTGCCTGAATGCGTTTGGGCAATGAACAGGTTGCCCACCAGTTTATACCTGATCGGCAACCCTGATCAGGTTTTTTTATGCTTATCATTTTTACAAAACTTTGGAGACAGCCATGACAAACTTTAACTATTCATATTTTAACAACTTTTATTGGTCTTACTTTAGTCAGCTCATGACACTCTCGACCTCGTTAATTAGACCCATAACGCTCAAATAAAAGTTTGGACTGATTGCCAGTCCCAGGATTAAAGTCATGAATACCTTAAATACATCACAACAACATCACGCTGAAACCATTTTAACTTTACCTCAGCAACTGAAACAGCAATTGCCCCTGTCTGCGCAATTGGCTCATCAAGTCGCTGAACAACGTCAAACCATTCAAAATATATTAGAAGGCAAGGATCATCGATTAATGGTGGTTACAGGCCCGTGTTCCATTCATGACGAAGCCTCGGCTTTAGAATATGCAGAAAAATTAAAACAGCTACAAGCTCAGGTGTCTGATCAAATTTTTCTGGTCATGCGTGCTTATATCGAAAAACCACGCACGACCGTGGGCTGGAAAGGTTTTCTTTACGATCCGAACCTCGATGGTTCTTCCAATATGCAATTGGGCCTGGAAAAATCCCGTGCTTTATACCTTAAAATTATTGAAATGGGCTTGCCAATTGCATCTGAAATTTTAAGCCCGATGGCAACTGCTTATTTTGATGATCTACTGGCGTGGGGTGCCATTGGTGCACGCACCAGTGAATCGCAAATTCACCGTGAAATCTCAAGTCACATGCCCTACAGCATCGGTTTCAAAAACGGCACTGACGGTTCAATCCAGATTGCTCTGGATGCAATCCAGTCTGCCTCTCATCCGCATCAATTCCTGGGCATGAGTCAGTCCGGTTTACCCTGTATTTTAAACTCTCAGGGCAATCCTAAAGCACATTTGATTTTACGTGGCTCAAACAGTGGGCCGAATTACCAGTGCTCAGAAATCGAGAAAATCAAAGCGAAATACTCAGCAGAATTGCCAGCACTGGTGATTGACTGTAGTCATGGCAACAGTGCGAAAAATCCAATGCTGCAAGCTAAAGTGCTGGAGCAAATCGTCGCAGAACGCCTGCAGACCAATGTTCGCGGCGTGATGCTGGAAAGTCATCTGGTGGATGGCAACCAGAAAATTTCTGCAGAGATGGTGTATGGTCAGTCAGTTACTGATGGATGTCTGGGCTGGGCAAAAACTGAACAGTTGTTGCTTGGCATTGCTCAGCATTTATCGCTTCGCTGTCTAAAACGCAGTGCATAAAGCTTTAAAAGCACTTTCTCTGAATAGGTTTGGTGAAAGTGCATTTTATTTTAGAAGCTTAAAGTGCTTCCCAGTAAATTGACTTAACATGAAATACATCACACAAATAAGATGATAAATTTTATAAAATAAATAAAATCTGTTTGTGTCCTCTTATAAATCCCTACACAATTAAAAGACAATATATCCATTTGAATATATAACCTTTTTTTCAATAATTTAATGTCATGGCAGGTTGTTTGGGGATCTTGATGTTTGCAACAGAGCTCTTAGAAGAAGCACGAAAATTCATGCACCACATGCTGACCAAAGTGGTCGAATATGGTGGTTCAGATTTATTTATTACCGCCGACTTTCCACCGAGTATTAAACATCAGGGTTTAATGAAGCCTTTTGGACAGCAAGAACTGACGGCTGAAAAAACCAAGCTGTTTGCCTATAGCCTGATGAATGAAAAGCAGCGCAAGGAATTTGAAACGGAACTGGAGTGCAACTTTGCTATCACTGTGCCGGGTGTTTCGCGTTTTCGGGTCAACGTGTTCCAGCAACAACTCAATGTTGGCATGGTGATTCGTACTATTACCGCAGAAATTCCAAATTTCCAGAAGCTCAAACTTCCTGATTCACTTAAACATGTGATTATGGAGAAACGTGGTCTGGTGCTGGTGGTCGGGGGAACCGGCTCAGGAAAGTCAACCTCGCTCGCTGCGATGATTGACTACCGCAATGAAAATTCAGCCGGGCATATTATTACCGTGGAAGATCCGGTGGAGTATGTACATAAACATAAAAAATCCATGATTACGCATCGTGAAGTCGGCGTGGACTGTCATTCCTGGCACAATGCGCTGAAAAATACCTTGCGTCAGGCACCCGATGTGATTCTGATCGGGGAAATTCGTGATACTGAAACCATGGAACATGCGATTGCTTTTGCCGAAACCGGGCATCTTTGTCTTGGAACTTTGCACTCCAATAATGCCAATCAGACTTTAGACCGGATTATTAACTTCTTCCCGGAAGAGCGCCGCAATCAGTTATTGATGGATTTATCCTCGAATATGAAGGCGATTATTTCCCAGCGTCTGATTCGGACGCAGGATGGTAAAGGCCGTCGTGCAGCGATTGAAATCATGTTAAATACGCCATTGATTTCCGACCTGATTTTGAAAGGTGAGTTTCATGAGCTGAAAGCGATTATGGCAAAATCCCGTGAATTGGGCATGCAGACCTTTGACCAGGCCTTATTTGAATTGTATAACCAGGGCGAAATTTCTTATGAGGAAGCGTTACGCAATGCCGACTCCACCAATGAATTACGCTTACAGATCAAGCTAAAAAGTAATCGTCAGGATAATGCAGCAGTCGGAGAAAGTACGCAGTTTTCTATGCTACAAAAACCAAAACCTGAAGAAAAATCAGCAGAAAATCAAGCTGTAGCTGAATAAAGACTGTCTTGGGAAACAATCAAAACAGGTAGATTTGAATTCTGCCTGTTTTGGGTTAGCTATTTTTGACTGCTTTAGCCTGAACCACCAGATGAAAATATCCCATACTACTTAGGGTCAAGACAGCACAAATCACAAAAGCAGTTTGATAACTATAAGCGGCAATGATAGCACCGATCAGGACTGAGCCAATGGCAATACCCAGATCATAGCAGGTATAAAAAGTCGAAGTTGCGTAGCCAATCCGGTGTTTTGGTGCACGTTGAATGGCTAAGGTTTGAATGCACGGTTGCACACTACCAAAACCGACTCCGACCAGAACCGCAGCCAGCATAAATCCCCATAAAGTCTGAATCTGGCTCAGTAAAAACAGACCCAGACTAAAAGCCAGCAGTGCCGGATAAATCACGTATTGTGGACCTTTGCGGTCATAAATTTTTCCAGTGATCGGACGCAGGCTCATCATGGAAATTGCAAATATCACAAAGAATAAACCGGCATAGGCCATTAAATCCTTACTGGCTGCAAATGGCGCGATAAAAGACATGATGCTGGCATAAGAAAAGGAAATCAGCATGGCAAGTCCTGCCACAGGCAGTGCTTTCTTTTCGACAAAATCAGTCAGCCCTAGTGATGTTTTCTTGTCGGTGTTGTCGATCATTTTTTCAGGCTCTTTGACCGGAATCAGTAAACAGAAGATAAAGCCGATAAAAACCAAAGCGATCAACAAGGTGCTGACCTGAAAATAAGACCAGTATTCAATTAAACTCAGACCAATTAAAGGCCCCAGGACAATTCCCAGATTGACAGACATGACAAAATAACCCATGCCTTCGCCTTTACGCTGTTCTGGAATAAACTGGTTGACCACCGGCACACAGGCTGTGGTCAGAATACTAAACCAGATGCCATGCAAGAAACGGATGATAAACAGAATCGTGAGCTGATCAGCGAGCAGGTAAGCTAAGGAAAAAAGACTGAAAAATATTTCTGAGACAATTAAAGTTTTGCGTATGCCAAATTTTTCGATAATTAAGCCACTAAAAGGACGTACTGCAATGGCAGAGACCATAAATAAGGTCATGGCCAGACCAGCTTGGGTCAGATTACCACCTAATTCTTTTAAGATATAAATCGGCAAAATTGTGGTTTGCGCAAAATAGAAAATAAATAAAAACAGGTTGTTGGCCAGACACAGTACAAATGACTTGGTCCATAACGGCGCTACAATGGCATTCATGATTATCCTAAAATGATGGGTGATGAGACGCTGGTCTTAGAATGGGGGAATTATTGTTATAAATAAGTGTGGCATATTCAGGAGTGCAGCGCGTCCTGTTCAGTACTTTAGGAAATATACGTGAAAAATACAATAATATTTTAATATGAATATATGTAATTGAAGCCGATTGGGAAAGCTGAACAATATCTATGGCATAAAAAAAATCAGCCCGCAGGCTGATTTTCTAAATATAAGCGGGTTTATAGGCCAGCTTCATATGCTGTATTGGAGAGCAGGTGTTCAACATCTGACATATTGTCTGGTTTGATTTTATAGATCCAGCCTTTGCCATAGGGATCATCATTAATAAAATCAGGATCATCTTCAAGATCAGGATTGATTTCAACGACAATACCAGAAACAGGTGCATGAATATCAGACGCAGTTTTGACCGATTCAACTACACCGGCTTGCTGACCCGCAGTGATGTGTGAATCAAGATCTGGTGCCTCTACATAGACCAAATCACCTAATGCATCCTGTGCATGGTCGGAAATACCGGTCACAACAAGATCACCCTCAATGCGTACCCATTCATGCGTACTTGCGTACTTTAATTCTGAAGGATGATTCATTGATAACTCCTTAAAAATCTTTAGATCATTTTTGACATGTTTTATACATTCTTTTTGGCCAAAACAAAAGGCTTATGACCCTTTATAAATAAGGATCTTTGCGCCAGTTGCTCGGGCTGCGACCACTCCAGCGTTTAAATGCCCGGCTAAAATTGGCGACATCACTATAACCAAGTTCATCAGCAATCTGTTCCAAGCTAAAGTCGGTCCGGGACAATAACGACGTCGCATGCCGGTAGCGTACTTCATCGACCAGCGTAGAAAAAGAGGTACCTTCAGCCGCCAGCTGGCGTTTTAGGGTGCGGTCGGACATATGCAGACGATCTGCCACACTTTCAATACTCAGATAATGCTGCTCGGAATGGGTTAGAATATCACGAACCCGCATCGCAATCCGGTGTCGCTCGCCCAAGGCCGAGAGTTCAGTTTCACACTGGTTAATTGCAATCTGGCTGGCAATCGGATCGGCATGCACCAGCTTGTTCATCAGGTAGCTCTTATCAAAACTCAAGATCAAATGCGGCTGTTCAAAGCGAAACTGATGATGTGGAAATTTGGCCATAAAGCGTTCAAAGCCTTCCGGTTTTTTGAAATCAAAATCGATTTCTCCAGCGGCATAATCAATTCCGGTAATGGCCTTGGCCATACTGATCATGCCAAAAATCAGTGCAATCGAGATTTCGGTGCGTAAGGGTTCCAGCTGAATATCGGTTTGCAACTGGACTGTAGCCTTGGCACCAAAGGTCGAAAAGAATAGCTGTAAAAAGGGCATACGCAGCTGGATGAAACGGTTGGCCAGTACTAATGCATCGGTAATATCCTTGGCCGTCATGATTGCATAGCCAATAAAACCATGAATAGAAATCCGCATCTGGGTACCCAGATGATAACCAAGTGTCGGTTCACCGCTCAGCTTGAGGGCATGTTTGACCAGTTCATTGGCCACAGGTGTCGGGATGCGAAAATCAGGATCCGCCAGCTGCTCCGTACTCAGGCCAAAGGACTTGAACAACGATTCGTCATTATATCCCCAGCGGGAAATGACATCGAGCAGCAAAAGAGCGTATACACCTGGAATTCCCTGATCTTGGCGTGGAGCAATTGTTTTCATGCGCGATCCGTTGCACTCACTTAAATTTTTTTATTTATGGTCTGATATTGGCATGAAACTGCCATTTTTTTCATTAAAATTGTTGGACAAAGTTTTGGCTATTGCCACAATCATTGTGGCAGATTAGCCTGAATTTTGCCTAAAAATCAATTTAAACCGGAGAAAATCCTCGTTTAAATACCACAATTTTAGTGGTTGAACTAAAAATCATTTTATGATGCTGGTCAAATGCCTGCGTCTGGTAGCTAACGATCCCACGGTCAGTTTTGCTTCTGGAGGGCTGAATATCCATGATTTCGACTTCGACGTGAATCTCATCCCCGGGGCGGGTCGGACAAGGCCAACGCAGATGCGACTCTGAACCAATGAGCCCATAAGCCACAGGAAAACATTCAGTCCACAAGCGCATAACCACTGCCGCAGTATGCCAACCACTGGCGGCAATTCCCTGAAATACCGGATGGGCTGCAGCTTGCTGTTCATCAGTATGAAAGACTTGTGGGTCATAAGCCCGGGCAAAATTTTGAATTTCTTCCAGTCCCATATGATATTTACGGCTGCTAAAGCGGTCAGCGATGTTCAAATCTTCCAAATACAGCATTATTCACGATCCTTCGTTGCTTTAATCTGTTGTTGTATCAGTAATCCGCCCGTTTGACGCTGCCAGAGCTGGGCGTAGATTCCATTTAATGCTACCAGTTCATCATGGGTACCTTGCTCGGCAATTTTACCTTGATCCATTACAATCAGGCGATCCATCTGGGCAATTGTCGATAAACGATGCGCAATGGCAATTACGGTTTTGCCTTGCATCAGATCATCGAGGCTGTTTTGAATGGCCGCTTCGACTTCAGAATCCAGCGCACTGGTGGCTTCATCCAGAATCAGAATGGGTGCATCTTTTAGAAATACCCGTGCGATTGCAACACGTTGACGTTGACCACCAGAAAGTTTTACACCACGCTCACCGACATAAGCCTCATAGCCTCTTTTGCCGCGTAAGTCGGTCAGATGAGGAATAAACTCTTCTGCTTTGGCTTTACGTACCGCTTCATACATCTCTTGATCGGTTGCATCAGGACGACCATATTTGATGTTCTCTGCAACGGTACGATGCAGCAACGAAGTGTCTTGAGTCACTAAAGCAATATTTTTACGCAAACTGTCCTGCGTCACATCTTCAATGTTCTGCCCATCGATTAAAATACGACCTTGGTCAAGATGATAAAAATGCAGCAATAACTGAATCAGGGTCGATTTACCTGCACCTGAACGTCCCACAATCCCGATTTTTTCACCCGGGCGAATGGTCAGGTTAAACTGGTCAATGACATTTTTATCATTATAGGCAAAGCTGACATTGTCGAATTTAATTTCACCATGCTGAAGCTGTAGCTCTTTGGCATTGGGTTTATCTTCAATGGCAATCTTGCGGCCTAAAGTTTTCATACCATCCTGAATGGTCCCGACATTTTCAAACAGGGCAGAGGTCTGCCACATCATAAACTCGGCAATACTGTTCAGTTTGAGTATCATGGCCGTGGTGGCTGCAATAATGCCCAATTCGGCCTGTCCTTCCATCCATAGCCAGATAGCCGTACCCAACACACCGCCATAGAGAATAATGCTCAGAAATAAAATACTGATTTCATACTGAGCCCCCAGACGCATCTGTTTGTAAACCGTGACCATAAATTCCTGCATGGAGGTTTTAGCATACTGGCTTTCCCGGCCAGCATGGGCAAACAGCTTGACAGTCTGGATATTGGTATAGGCATCGGTGACACGGCCGGTCATGACGGCACGCGCATCGGCCTGTGACTTGGAAATCTTGCTTAAACGCGGAATAAAGTACCAGGCCGCACAGATAAATAGTAGTAGCCACACCATCAAAGGGATAACTAAATAGGGAGAAATATTGCCTAAAACGATATTGATGGTGACGAAATAAATCAGCACATAGGCCAGCATATCTCCCAAAATGACCCAGAATTCCCGGATGGCCAGCGCCGTTTGCATGACTTTGGCAGATAGACGTCCGGCAAAATCATTATGGAAAAAATCCAGACTTTGTTTCATCAGTAAATTATGAAAGCGCCAGCGTAACCGCATCGGAAAGTTGCTATACAAGATCTGGTGCTTGATCAGGGATTGGGCACTGGCAAAGAAAATATTGGCCAGCAGGATAATGCTCAGCAAGGTTAGGTTGCTGGCATGTTGCTCCAGAAAAGTATCTGGCTGGCTTTTGCTGAGCCAATTTACCAAATCGCCAATTTTTGAGTAGAGTAAGGCTTCAAAGCTGGCAGCACCGGCCGTACACAGCACCAGAATCAGCAAATAACGACGCACACCGTAGGCTGCCTGCCAGACAAATGGAAAAAACTTGGTCGGTAAAGGTTGATTCAGGTTTTTGGTGGGATAGGGATCAACCAGTCTTTCAAGCCATCGAAACATTATCGTACTCTTATCATGTATTTTGCTTTGGTGATTATAAAGGATTGAATTTTTTTAAGCCTAGGATTAGATGAAATAGCCACAAAATTATTATCCAAATCAGACTTTACTTTTCATGCCAGATACGTAATTCTAAATCCATAATTATATTAAGGTTTAAACCATTTTTCCTCATGAAAAGAATCAAAAACGAGAGAGCTTAAAGATGAGTATTTGGGTAGTGGCCAGCCGTAAACGAGGCTCAGGAAAAACCACAATTGCGATGTATATCACTGAGTTATTACGTGGGCAAGGCGCGACCTTGCTCATTGATGCCAATCTGGAACCCTATGGTTATGAATGGGCAAATCTGAAAAATAAACAATTTTCTTTCGAGCATCTGGATATCTTAAAACAAGATGGTCGTAGTCTGGATCATCGTCTGGAAAGACTGAAACAGCAGTTCGCCTATATTATTGTTGATATTGACGGGCAGGATACATCTGCCTTGCGTTCAGTCCTGAAACATGCAGATAAGCTGATTATTCCCAGTTCCATCAATCCAGAAGATATTCAACTTGAAACCGAACTGGTGCAATTGGCGATTGGGATCGCACAATATAATACTCAATTAAAAATTTATACGGTATTGAATAAGATTCCTGAACAGCAGCAACTTGCAGAAATGAAACAGACACAGCACCTGCTCAAGAATATGCTCGGTACACAGTTTCTGAACACGGTGATTTATGAGCATCAAAGCTATCATCATTTATTATTAAACGGCGAAAGGATCTGTGAAGAGCAGTTCGACTCAGAACATGATTTTTATAAAATGCTACAAGAACTGATACAGCCGCAAGCGTCTGCAATCTCAGCCTGAGCATCTCAATATCCAATCTAATATTTGTTTAAGTTGTCGTTTTTTTATATTTTTATTTAATTAGACCAATTAAAAATCCTGAAACTGTAGCCAGTTTCAGGATTTTATTTTATTTGAAGATTGTCGCAGCTCTTCAGGAAACGCTAAAAGATTCCTTGAGGTCGAAACCTGAAGGTGCCTGATACACTTTTAGGCCAAATTCAGGAATAATCGCCAACAGGTGATCCAGAATATCCGACTGGATATTTTCATACTCGACCCAGACCGTGGTATTGGTAAATGCATAAATTTCCAGAGGCAAACCTTCACTGGTCGGTTGTAACTGACGAACCATCAGGGAGTGATTTTTACTAATTCCCGGATGCTGTTGCAGATAAAATTCCACATAGGCACGGAAAGTCCCCAGATTGGTCAGACGGCGCTGGTTATATTGCGAATGATGGCTGAGCTGCAAGTTAAATTGCTGCAGTTCTTCAGTTTTGGTATTTAGATATTGATCCAGCAGAATAAATTCTTTCAGCTTGTTCTGTTCCTCAGCTGACATGAAATGCACGCTACTCTGATCGATATGAATGGAACGTTTAATCCGGCGCGCACCGGCTTCCTGCATGCCACGCCAGTTTTTAAAGGTATCCGTCACCAGTTTATTGGTCGGAATGGTGGTGACTGTTTTATCAAAGTTCTGCACGGTAATGGTGTGTAATGACATATCAATGACATCGCCGTCCGCATTTAAAGATGGCATTTCAATCCAGTCACCAATACGCACCATGTCATAAGAGGAAATCTGTACCGAAGCCACCAGCGATAGGATGGTATTTTGGAACACCAGCATCAGTACCGCAGCCATGGCACCAAAACCGGCCAGCAAGGTAAAGACATCTTTCTTGAGGAAAGTCCCCAGAATCATCAAACCACAAACGATGAAGATGATCAGCTTGACCAGTTGCAAATAGCCCTTAATCGGCTTGTTACGCGATTTCGGATTGCGCTGATAAATCAGATTAAAGATATTCAGCAATTCGCCAATCGCCAGGGCAATGGTCAGGAAGATAAAGGCCTGCGCACCCATCTGGATAAAGGTCTCGACCTTGTCTGATAAATGCGGAACGGTAGTAATTCCGTTCATAATCACAATGGCCGGCACAATATTGGCAATACGGCGGATCACGCTATGCTCAGCAATGATTTCATTATGTGCAAAAGGCATTTTGGAAATCAGTTTACGAATTCCGCGAACAACGACTTGTTTGGCAAATAAATTTGCAATAATTGCCAGTAAAATCACAATGCTCAATGAAGAGAGCATTTCTAGCCAGGGATATTGATCTGCCCACACTTGTATATTCTGGACAAGCTTAAACTGTTCCAACTTATCTTTTCTCACACTGTTAAAATTGTGAAAGAGTTTATAGCTTTAAGCTGAGTTTTTTAATTTTAATTAAACTTTTAATACATATCTTTGGAAAGTGTTTACCTGAAATAGCTTTTAGACTGTGATCTGATATAAAAAAACCGGCCTAAGCCGGTTTAGTATGATATCAAATACTAATAATAACTTACCACATCAGGTCATCCGGAATGACATAGGCTGCATACGGATCTTCTTCATCGGTAATTTGTTCATTTTTCTCTGAATTATTCACAATGATAAAGCCTTGCATCTTGGCATTAATACGATCTCCCAAAGCCTTAGGCAAGAACACATAACTGTCATTTTCACGTGCAATCACCAGACTGCCTGCCACCAGTGCATTATAGATCTGCTGGTTCAGGTAAACCTTCTTGATCTTGCTGTCATCAATAAACTGATACACCGCATCACCATCCGTATCGCGGATTTTGTGCTGGTTAATCATCTGGATGATCGCGGCTTTCAGTTCTTTTTCCTGTAAGGCCGCTTTTTTCTCTAACTCGATGGCTTGGTCTTTGGCCAGTTTCTGCTGCTTGTCTTGCTCAATCTTCGCCTTGATTTCAGCCTCGGTGCTATCACCGGTGCGTTTTTCATGCACAGCCTGTTTAGACAGTTTTTTGGCTTTTTTATTATCGACCAAACCTGCCTTTAACAATTGTGCCTGCAATGCATTTTTAACCATGAGAATGTCCAGAAATTAATCGTGTTGATGTCGATAACGTAAATAAATCACCCAGTAAATCAGACTGAGCATCAGGCTCAGCCCTGCCGGGATCAGGAATGCATTTAATTTTAAATAAGGATAAAGCCAGCTGGCAAGAATACCACCGCTTAAAAAACCGAGCAAAATAAGTATATGTAAAACGACTCGGCGTGGTTCTACATCTAAGCCGCGTAAACGGTAACCCATGGCCAAGCCAAGGTCGGTCAGTACACCAGATAAATGCGTGGTGCGAATAATGGCACCTTTATAATGGCTGACCATGGCATTCTGCAGACCCATCGCGACACAGGCCCATAACAGGGCATAACGCGGGAAATAGGGCAATAATAACCAGCAGATCAGAATAAAAAAAGCCACCAGGCTTAAAGGGTAACCATAAAGTCGCCCCAAGCGAAAGTGACTATTTCCTAGAATCAGCCCGCTATACAGAGAACCAATGACATAGCAGATTGTGACCAGAAGCAGATATAGCATCATGTCTGGCTGCCAGTCCAGCAGCGCCATGGCCAGCATACTGACATTACCGGTCATATGTGAAACAGACTGGTGTAATACCGTCACCAGACCCAGGACGTTAATCATGCCGGCATTCACCGCAAGAAAGAACGCTCCTAATTGTATCCAGGTAGGTAAGCGCTGTAATGGCATAACAACATCATTGGCAAAAAATATTGATTATTCAATATAAAATCAATTTGATGCGCGGTCTACTGCTGTGGTAAATAAAACATCCGTAGACGAGTTTAAAGCAGTTTCAGTAGAATCCTGCAATACACTGATTACCATACCAATCGCGACCACTTGCATAGCGATATCCGAAGAAATACCGAACAGACCACAGGCCACAGGAATTAACAATAATGAACCACCGGCCACACCTGAAGCACCACATGCCGAGATGCTTGCTACTACGGAAAGAATCAGCATGGTGGTGAAATCTACGCTAATGCCCAAGGTATTTACCGTTGCCAGTGACAATACGGTAATGGTGACCGATGCCCCAGCCATATTGATCGCAGCACCGAGAGGAATTGCGATACTTGCGGTCGATTCTTTGACGCCTAGACGTTTTGCCAGATCCAGATTGACGGGAATGTTGGCGGCCGAACTACGGGTAAAGAAGGCGGTAATGCCACTTTCACGCAAGCAGGTAAAGACGAGTGGATAGGGGTTGTGACGCGTCACTAAAGCCACCAACATCGGGTTAATTACCAGTGCAACAAAAGCCATCGTACCTAATAGTACCGCAAGTAAATGTGCATAACTGGTCAGCGTATCCAGACCGGATTCAGCAAAAGTCACCGCAACCAGACCAAAAATACCCACAGGCGCAAAACTGATCACTAAACGAATCACATAATTAACCGCAAAGGCGGCATCATTCAAAAGAGTCTTGGTGGTATCCGATGCATGACGGAAGGCAATGCCCAATGCCACAGACCATGCCAGAACGCCAATGAAATTTGCTTCAGCAATGGCAACGACCGGGTTGGCGACAAAGCTAAGCAGCAGATTCTTCAGGATTTCTACCAGACTGCCAGGTGGCTGTAAGTCCGCTTGCGCAGCAATATCCAGAAACAGCGTACTTGGAAATAACATACTCGAAACGACAGCACTGAGTGCAGCAAGGAACATACCTACCGCATACATCATCATAATCGGTTTAATGGCGGTGTTGGATTGCCCCACCTTAAAATTTGCGATAGAAGCTAAAACTAAAATGAAAACCAGGATCGGTGCAACAGATTTCAAGGCTTTAATAAACAGGTCGCCCAATAGGCTTAATGAGGGAGTAGCTTCGGGAAATACCACAGCCACACCTACACCTAAAATAATGGCGATGATGATTCGAGAGACTAGGCTCATACGCATAAGGGCAGAAAACATAAGATTGCCTTGTGAAAATTACGAGGGCTAAATTTGGGAAAAAGTTGCGCTATTTTATACTTAATTTAAACAAGGCTTGAAATATATTTTTATATAAAAAACAAGTTATTGATATAATTGATTTATTCTAAAATTAATCAATATAAAAGAATACTTTTATTTAAGAAAATAATCTAAATGTGATGAATAAATCATCTCTTTTAAAATTATATTCATGAAATAAATATCAAAGTTAAATCGATAAATTCAAATTATATTTGAAAATTTAAAAAAGTTTGGTGTCATGACCGGTTTGAATCTCCGGCCATAAGTTTAATTATCTGCTGTCCTAAATCGTATAGTCTTTATGCTGCTCAAAGATTTCTGGAGCCAAGTCCCGAATTGCCTGAAAATGAGTCAGATAAATGTGGCCGCTCAGATGAATCATCAGCTTCGAGGCTTGTAGCTTGTCCATCACCGGGCCTTTCACTTCGGCAAAATGCAGTCGAATGTTCAGTTTGGCCAATTCCGCATTTAAATCCTCCAGCATTTCCAAAGCGCTTAAATCAATGGCACTGATACTGGAGCAATTTAAAATCACATGTTGCAACTTGTCATTCAGGCTCATCTGATTGATCAGATAACCTTTGAAGCTATTGGCATTCAGAAAAGTCAGATTTTCATCAATCCGCAGTGACAGCACCCGATCGGAGGTACTGACTTGATGACGCTGAATATTACGAAAATGCTGTGTACCTTCGACCAGTCCGAGCACTGCAATATGCGGACGACTGATTCGCCATAACATCAGGATAAACGTCGATATGATCCCAATAATCAGGCCAGTGGAAATATCAATCAGCACCACACCCAGAAAGGTAATCCACATGGCAATACCATCGGCTTTAGAATAACGCCAGGCATCAAAGAAAGGCCGAAAATCGACCAGTTTCCAGATGGAAACAATAATCGTGGCGGCCAGAATGGTCAGGGGCAGATCTTCAAAAAATCTGGTAAAGAATAGGCTGACGAAAATAATCAGAATGGAGGAAAAAACTCCTGCCATGGGGGATTTGGCACCGGCATCGGCATTGACCACGGTACGCGACAGACTGCCAGTAACCGGAAAGGCTGAACTGACGCCTGCACTGATATTGGCAATCCCCAAGGCAATCAATTCCTGATTACTGTTTAAATGACTGCGTTGTTGCAAGGCTGTGGCTTGAGCAATTGACAGTGATTCCACAAAGCTGATCATGGCGATCATGCTAGCACCCGGTAACAAGGTCATGACCAGTTCCCAGTTCCAGTGCGGAAAAGACAAGGGCGGAAAACCGGACGGGATTGCACCCACTGTTTTAATGCCTTGCCCCTTTAAATTCAGAAATACAATCGCTGCAATCCCGAGACATACCAGAATGAGAGGCACAGCCCGTACCAGAAAATCTGTAGAGCCGATCCGGCTTTGTACTGCCTGAGATTTTAGCAACTTGGGCAGATAGATCAGTAAAGCCATCGACAACAGGCCAAATAACAGGCTTGGTAAATGCAGGAGCGGCAGATACTCCAGAAGACTTGTTGTAAATTCTGGAATGTTATTGGCTTTTAAGGGTAGGTCGACCAAGAACTTCAATTGTCCAAAAGCAATTAATAATGCCGAGGCAATAATAAAGCTCTTAATGACCGGATGACTGATCAGCTGAATTAAGAAACCGAAACGGAATAATCCCAAGAGCAGGGAAATAATACCGACCATGAGTGCTAATAAGGTCGCAGCTTCGATATAGACCGGTGAGCCGACTTCAAACAGTGGATTGAGCGTGGCAAAAGTCATCATTGAAATGATCGCCACCGGGCCAATCGATAAAGTCGAACTGCCACCGAGCAACGCATAAATGATCATTGGCAGGATGCTGGCATATAAGCCCATGATCGGCGGTAAACCGGCCAGCATGGCATAAGCCATCCCCTGAGGAACCAGCATCGCCACGACAATCAGTGCGGCCAGCACATCGGATTTAAATTTGACCGGCGTATAGTCGCTTAACCATGCCCAGGCAGGCAGTCTATGCAGAAGTTTAGACTTGGAATTTGGCATAAAAAGGTCTAAATCATAAATATAGATATATTATGCACAAATTCTGCTAAGAAATCTTAAGGGGTCGAATTTGTGATGATTTATGTTTTTAAAATAAATCAGCTAGGTCTGGCCTCCATTTTCTTGAAGCAGCTATAGCGATTTTCTACAAAGTCGTTATTTCTGCCAGATCAATGGGGTAGAGAAGTGTGTTTTGGCGTTAAATAGTGTTTAAAAATAAACTATTTAATTTGATTCGCACAATACAGCTGATAAAGCGTAGTCAATACCACAATCAAATTTTGATCTTTAATTGAATAATAGATCTGTTTACCATCCCGACGGGTATTCACTACATCACTTTTGCGCAGCATCATCAGTTGCTGGGAAAGCGTCGGTTGTTTAATGTCGGTAATATCTTCAATTTGTGAAACATTCAGTTCCGCTTGAGAGAGATGGCATAAAATAAGGAGACGGTCAGTATTGGCCAGAGATTTTAAAATGCCGACGACCTGTTCTGCTGAATCGCGCATAGTCGTGATTTCAAAATCGGTTTTCATCTCATATGTCCATTATAAAATTACAGCCCGCACATTATAAGGGGCTCGATGATTAATACATTGATATAATATTTAAATATTATCGGGTTTTAATCAGGTTAAACATTAGTTAAAGTTATATTTTAAACGTTGATAAATAATATAAAATCATCGAATTATTTAAAAAATATTTTGGTTTAAATTACTGCGATCAAGTGCAAATTCCATCAAACATCTACAAACGAAAAAAATGCTTGTATGATGTTTAAATGACTTGAACCAATAACATCAGGGATATCATCATGAGTACAGATTCAGCTTTTCCAACACCAAATAATTTAGGGATAGCGGTTTATAGTAATAATGCAGACGCAATTGGAAATACACCGCTAGTTCGTATTAATCGTGTAATTTCAGCTCCGGTAACTGTACTTGCTAAAATTGAAAGCCGTAATCCGGCCTTTTCAGTCAAATGTCGTATTGGTGCAGCATTAATTAACGATGCAGAAAAATCTGGAAAACTCAAACCCGGTATGCACATCGTTGAACCCACCAGTGGCAATACCGGCATTGCATTGGCCTTTGTGGCAGCCGCTAAAGGTTATGAACTGACGCTCACCATGCCTTCAAGCATGAGTATTGAACGCCGTAAAGTAGTCAAAGCTTTAGGAGCCAATCTGGTCTTGACCGATCCGGCCAAAGGCATGAAAGGGGCGATTGAAGCAGCCGAGAGTCTGTTGAATGAGAACCCGGAGCAGTATTTCCTGCCACAACAGTTTGAAAACCCAGCCAATCCTAAAATTCATGAAGAAACCACCGGCCCAGAAATCTGGGAAGCTACGGCGGGTAACATCGATATTCTGGTCGCAGGTGTCGGAACAGGCGGAACCATTACCGGTATTTCGCGTTACTTTGAGAAAGTTAAAAATAAGCCTCTATATTCGGTGGCGGTGGAACCTGCTGAATCTGCAATTATTGGTCAGGCCAAACGCGGCGAAACGCTGACACCGGGACCACACAAAATTCAAGGTATCGGAGCCAACTTTATTCCGGGCAACCTGGATTTAGATCTGGTCGATGAAGTGATTGCCATTAATAGCGCAGAGGCAATCGAGTGGGCACGCAAAACTGCAGCTCAGGAAGGTATTTTGGTCGGCATTTCAAGTGGTGCGGCCATGGCGGCAGCGGCACAACTGGCTGCACGCCCTGAAAATGCCGGTAAAAATATTGTGGTGATTTTGCCAGATGGCGGTGAACGCTACCTGTCTTCGGTTCTGTTTGAAGATATTTCTGCCGAATAAAATTGATGCATTCAATATTTTAAACACTGCTATAAAAGCCCGAAGTCATCTTCGGGCTTTTATTTGGTTCTTGGATGAGCATCCAATCGCAATACCGCTTTATCTTTCCTAAAATATTTAAATGAAAGACTTGACCTTGCCATGCTGGGAATGTTTAAGCTATAGCATCGGCAGCAAGTTGATGCATGGAGATGGGCATGGCAGAACAAGACAGCATCCGGTTATATGAACAGCAGGTGCAGATTGGCGGTATGACCTGTGCATCCTGCGTGGCTCGGGTCGAAAAAGCCTTGAAAAAAATTGAGGGCGTGGTTGAGGCATCTGTCAACCTGTCGACTGAAAAAGCTTTTATTAAAAGCCAGCAGCCGATTGCTGCCGCTGTGCTAGTTCAAGCAATTGAAAAAACTGGCTTTGATGTACCGACGCAACAGTTTGCTTTGAATATTGAAGGCATGACCTGTGCATCTTGTGTGGCTCGCGTAGAAAAAGCCCTAAAAAAAGTAGAAGGTGTACTGGATGCACACGTGAATCTGGCCACTGAAAAGGCGCATGTGAGTCTAATCAATTCTGTGCCATTGTCCAAGTTGACTCAGGCGGTGCAAAAAGCCGGTTTTGATCTTCAGGCTGACCGGATTGAACTGGCGATTGAAGGCATGACCTGCGCCTCCTGCGTCGCGCGTGTTGAAAAAGCTTTATTAAAAGTAGACGGCGTCAGTACAGCACAAGTCAATCTGGCGACTGAAACTGCTTCGATTCAGGCATCCCGTCAGCACATCCCAGCTTTGATTGCTGCTGTAGAAAAAGCCGGTTTTAAAGCCACAGAAAAAACCAATACACATCTCTCGGCAGATCGCCATGTGGCTTTTCAGGAAAAGAAAGCCACTGAAACCGCGCAACTGAAACGGGATCTTTGGCTTGCAGTCATTCTGACAGCGCCTGTATTTATTCTAGAAATGGGTTCACATCTGATCCCGGCTTTTCATCATTTTATTGCGCAGACGTTGGGAACCCAGAACAGCTGGTATCTGCAGTTTGTGCTGACCAGTTTGGTGCTGATTATTCCGGGACGGCGTTTTTATCAGCATGGTATTCCGGCTTTATTGCGTTTGGCGCCGGATATGAATTCTCTGGTCGCAGTCGGAACAATCGCAGCTTATGGATTTTCCTGCATTGCGACCTTTTTTCCGCAGCTGTTACCCCAGTCCACCGTCCATGTATATTTTGAAGCGGCAGCTGTCATTGTTGCGCTGATTTTACTGGGGCGGTATCTAGAAGCCAAAGCCAAAGGTAAAACCTCAGAAGCGATTCAGTATCTGGTCGGCTTGCAACCGAAAACCGCACGGGTACAACAGCATGGCAACTGGGTTGATCTGGCGATTGCCGATGTACAACAGGGCATGCTGATTGAAATCCGCCCGGGTGAAAAAGTCGCCGTCGATGGTGAAGTGGTTGCCGGGCAAAGTTATATCGATGAAGCAATGATGAGTGGTGAGCCTTTACCCGTGGCCAAACAGGCCGGGGATCAGGTGGTGGGTGGTACAGTGAACCAGAATGGAACCTTGCAAATCAGGGCCACTGCGGTCGGACAGGATTCTGTACTGGCGCAGATTATTGAGATGGTGGAACAGGCACAAGGCTCGAAACTACCGATTCAGGCGGTGGTGGATAAAGTGACTTTATGGTTTGTACCTGCCGTCATGGCACTGGCGGCCTTGACCTTCATGGTCTGGTTCCTGTTTGGGCCTGAACCCAATCTGACCTATGCATTGGTCAACGCCGTGGCGGTGCTGATTATTGCCTGTCCATGTGCCATGGGGCTGGCAACGCCGACCTCAATTATGGTCGGAACTGGGCGTGCCGCTGAACTGGGCGTGCTGTTTCGTAAGGGTGAAGCTTTACAGTTATTACAACAAACCCAAGTCGTCGCACTTGATAAAACCGGAACCTTGACTGAAGGAAAACCGTTGCTGACGGACTTTGAAGTCACAGCAGATTTTAATCAGCAGACTGTATTGCAACTGGTGGCTTCGGTTGAAGCCAAGTCAGAACATCCGATTGCCCATGCCATTGTTCAGGCAGCTCATGAGCAACAACTGGAACTGAGTGAAGTCACAGATTTTGATTCGATCACCGGCGCAGGGGTCAAGGCACAGGTAGCTGGTCAGCAGCTGCATATTGGGGCTGAACGTCTGATGCAGGACTTGGGTCTAAATGTCGATCTGTTTCGGTCTACTGCACAAAAACTCGGTGATCAGGGCCGTAGTCCCTTATATGTGGCGATCAATCAAAAGCTGGCGGCTATTATTGCCGTCGCGGATCCGATTAAAGCAACTACCTATAGTGCGATTCAGGCCTTGCATGAGCAGGGTCTGAAAGTGGCGATGATCACCGGTGACAATCAGCATACCGCGCAGGCCATTGCCAAACAGCTGAAAATTGATCAGGTAATTGCGGAAGTTTTACCGCATGAGAAAGTGGATGCGGTACGTCAACTCCAGCAGCAATATGGCGTACTCACTTTTGTCGGAGACGGAATCAATGATGCCCCGGCACTGGCACAGGCTGATGTTGGCATGGCGATTGGTACAGGCACCGATGTCGCGATTGAGGCAGCCGATGTGGTGTTGATGTCAGGTAATTTACAGCATGTGGCCACCGGAATTGGTCTGAGTCAGGCCACCATGCGCAATATCCGGCAGAACCTGTTCTGGGCCTTTGTCTATAATATTGCTTTAATCCCGATCGCTGCCGGGGTGCTCTATCCATTCTGGGGCATCTTGTTATCGCCGATGTTTGCCGCAGGTGCGATGGCATTGTCTTCCGTGTTTGTTGTCACTAATGCTTTGAGATTAAAAGCCTACAAAGCGGTACAGTTCAAGGAGCAAGCAGGATGAATATTGGTCAGGCGGCAAAACGTTCCGGCATCTCTGCAAAAATGATTCGTTATTATGAAGACATCGGGTTGTTGCCTGCTGCGAAACGAAGCGATGCAGGTTATCGGGTTTATACTGATGCGGACATTAAAACCTTAAGTTTTATTCAACATGCACGCGAACTCGGCTTTTCTTCAGAGCAGATGAAAGAATTACTCGGCCTGTGGCTGAACAGCTCACGTCAGAGTAGCGAGGTGAAACAGCTGGCCGAAAAACATATCCAGTTTTTACAACAGAAAATTGCCGATATGCAGCATATGCTGTTGATATTACAGCAATCGGTGGAGCAGTGTGCCGGCAATGAACAGGCCGATTGCCAGATTTTAAAACAGATTGAACAGGGTGTCGTCCCTGAGCAGCACTGAGCTGATCTGCAGCTCAGGTTAAATATAATCTGCCCAATCACATTAATTTTTAAAGCGATCCTATGGAGCTAAATATGAAATTCCGTATTGAAAATATGACCTGTGGTGGCTGTGCACGCAGTGTGACTGCTACGATTAAAGATCTGGATGAAAATGCCACCGTTCATATAGATGTGGCGACTAAGCTGGTCGAAGTTGAATCGACAGTCACTGAGTCCGAGATTGTCGCGGCTTTAACCGAAGACGGATTTCCGCCAATTGCTGCTTGATATTTGTTTAGTCATTCAATTGAAATAAAATGCCGGATTCAATCCGGCATTTTTTATTATAGGGCTTAGACTGACGAGATTTTATCCGGGGTCATCAGCGCCTGATTAATATACAGTTTAATCAGACGTTCACGCGAACCAATCGCTTTTTGATAATTGGTTGAATTTAATAATAGTGAAGCTCCATAAGTCACGGTCCAGATATAAGACAAATAATCCCGAATCGACATGGCACTTTCTAAAGCCACCAGATAATCATGGGTCATGTCTTTAATCCGGATAATCCGTTCTTCGCGAATCCGATAAAGCTCCTGAAATAAATCTTTCAGGTTTTTTTCATTATTGGTTAAACGCTCTTCAATCACATGCAACAGGATGGTGCGATTGGAATTGAGCATGTGATAGAGCATATATTGCGAAACATAATTTTTAATATCGTTATTATATTTTTTTGATATTTCCAGGATTCTTTTTTCATTCAGAATAATTAGTTCTAAATATAACTGGTTCTTGCTTTTGAAATGCTTGTAGATCGTTCCTTTCGCGATGTCCAGTTCACTGGCAAGTTCACTCAGGGTAATGTCCTGATTATTGTCCAGTAGCAGGCTTTCAGCCATGCTCAGGATCTTCTCTTTACGAAGAAGGAAGTTCTGCTGTCTTACAGTCGTCATCTTCTTGGTCCATATTTTTCGAAAAAGAACCTTTCAAGAATATTCAATTTTACCCAAGATAGCTATAAAACTAAGGTCGTGATATTTATCTAATTTTGTATATTTATGCAGCAACTGCTAACAATGAAAAATATATATGGTGTCAGTCTGGAAATATTGTCAAGAAAACTGAACCCTAGAGATCAACTTTGCTAAATAAAATTCCATTTTCAGCATAATTATTTTATTGTTTCAGCACATCAAGTGAAATCATTATTCGGTTTAAGACCGTCCTGGCAAAGGATTATAGTGGTGAATAAAGAATCATTTTAAGCCTGCTTGGTTCAGTAAATAACGGTGACATAAAGCTTGGGTTTTTAAATTTTATGTCGCTTATTTAGTTGAATGAGATTTACTGCTGGATTAATTCGAGATGATGATTTTCGATTGATATGCATTGATTGAAGTAAAATCATAAAAAAGATTTTCATTAATCAATGATTATAAAACGCTCAGCAACAGAATTGAGTATCACCAGTTAAGGAATGTAAGAATGCCTATTTATAATGCGCCGCTAAAAGACATGGAATTTATTTTAAATGATGTGTTTCAAGCTGAACAATTTTGGCAAGGTAATGAAAATCTTGCACATTTAGATATGGCAACTGCAAATGCAATTCTGGAAGAGATGGCCAAATTTTCCAAGAATGTCATTCTTGACCTGAATCGTCCTGCGGATGAAGAAGGTGGTGCTCAGTTTAAACATGGTGAAGTGACCACACCTACAGGCTTTAAAGATGCCTTTAAGCAGTTTGCTGAAGGTGGCTGGGTAGGTTTAGGTGCCAGTGAAGAATGGGGCGGGCAGAATATGCCAAAAATGCTGACCGTGCTGGCCGATGAAATGATCTGGAGTACTAATCCATCATTTATGCTTTACCCGCTGTTAACCGTAGGTGCAGGCATGGCGATCAATGATCGCGCTTCACAAGAACAGAAAGAAACTTATTTACCAAAATTCTATACAGGCGAATGGTCGGGCACCATGTGTCTGACTGAGCCACATTCAGGTACTGATCTTGGCATAATCAAAACCAAGGCTGAACCCAATGAAGATGGCAGCTATAACATCAGCGGTACCAAAATCTTTATTACCAGCGGTGAACATGACCTGAGTGAAAATATCATTCATCTAGTGTTGGCAAAAACACCAAATGCACCCGCCGGTTCACGTGGCATTTCCCTGTTTATTGTGCCGAAATTTCTGGTGAATGCAGATGGTTCACTCGGTGAACGTAATGCAGTATCTGCGGGTTCAATCGAACATAAGATGGGAATTAAAGGCTCAGCGACCTGCGTCATGAACTTTGATGGTGCCAAAGCTTATATGGTCGGTAACGAAAATGAAGGACTGGCCGGCATGTTCGTGATGATGAACTACGAACGTCTGTCGATGGGAATTCAGGGCATTGGCGCGGCAGAATTTGCTTATCAGAATGCGGCACAATATGCGACAGACCGTTTACAGGGACGCGCCTCGACCGGTGCGAAATCACCGGAAAAACCAGCCGATTCGATTCTGGTACATGGTGATGTGCGCCGGATGTTGCTGAATGTGCGCGCCAACAATGAAGCATCTCGTGCCTTTGCTGTCTATGTCGGTCAGCAGCTGGATATCACCAAATATTCGACCGATGCTGAAGCGGTGCGTAAAGCGACCGACCGTGTGGCTCTGTTAACCCCAATTGCCAAAGCATATCTGACTGATAAAGCATTAGATTCTGCACTGGAAGCGCAAATGTGCTTCGGTGGTCATGGTTATATCCGTGAATGGGGTATGGAACAATGTATTCGCGATCTGCGCATTTCACAAATTTATGAAGGCACCAATGGTGTGCAGGCAATTGACCTGATTGGCCGTAAAACTACCAAATGTAAAGGTGCTTATATTGCAGAGTATATCGCTGAAATCCGCGAGTTCGCCCAAGGTCTGGATGATTCATTGACGATTAAAACGGCGACATTAGAGACCTGTCAGCAACTGGAAGACATCACCAGCTTTATCGTCGAGCAGTCTCAACTGAATCCGGACTTTGCTAACTCGATTGCGGTCGATTATCTGCATGCGGTGGGTCTGCTCAGTTTTGTGTATATGTATGCGCGTATCAGCAAAGCTGCAGCAACGAAAGACGATAGCTATTTCCAGAACAAATTGGTACTGGCGAATTATTATGTCGCCAAAGTTCTCCCGGATTTGAGTGCCCGAATTCAACGTATTCAGGCAGGTGCAGAACTGGTCATGCAATTACCTGAAGACTATTTCACTGCACAGGCTTAAACCGGCAAGTATTGCGAAGGACAAACACTGCAGAGCTTCTGCTGTGCGGTGTTAAATAACAATGATGAAAAAGGATGAGATTAGAATGATTGTAATTGTAGAAGCTGTACGTACCGCAATGGGCGGTTTTCAAGGCTCACTTTCAAGCTGTACGGCGCCTGATTTGGGTGCTGTGGCGATCAAGGAAGCTGTAGCTCGTGCTGGTTTAACTGCAAACGATATTGATGAAGTCATTATGGGCTGTGTACTGCCGGCGGGTTTAAAACAGGGCCCGGCACGTCAGGCCATGCGTCAAGCCGGCTTACCGGATTCAACAGGTGCCACCACGATCAATAAAATCTGTGGCTCAGGCATGAAAGCGGTGATGCAGGCAGCAGATGCAATCAAAGCGGGTTCGGCTGAAATTGTGGTCGCAGGTGGCATGGAATCTATGTCTAATGCGCCATATTTGATGGACAAGGCACGTGCCGGTTTCCGTATGGGACATGGCAAAGTCACGGATCACATGTTCCAGGAAGGTCTGGAAGATGCAGAAACAGGTCTGTCGATGGGAATTCTGGCACAGGAAATGGCAGATAAAAAAGGCTATACACGCGAACAGCAGGACGATTATGCCATTGGCTCATTAAACAAAGCGGTGACGGCTGTTCAGCAAGGCTTCTTTAAAGATGAAATCGTAGCAGTCACTGTCAGTAACCGTAAAGGCGATGTAGTGGTTGAGCAGGATGAACAACCTTTAAATGCCAAAGCAGACAAAATTCCAAGCTTGCGTCCAGCCTTCAAAAAAGACGGAACCATTACCGCAGCAAATGCCAGTTCAATTTCAGACGGTGCTTCAGCACTGGTGGTCACCTCTAGTGAAATTGCTGCACAGCGTAACTTAAAACCGCTGGCTAATATTTTGGCCTATGCCAGCCATTCGCAGCATCCTTCGGAATTCACCATTGCACCTGTCGGTGCGATTGAAAAAGTCCTGAAAAAAACCGGTTGGGATGCCGCTGATGTGGACCTCTGGGAAATTAATGAGGCTTTTGCCATGGTGACGATGCTAGCCATTGATGGCTTTAAACTGGATACTGCAAAAGTCAACATCAACGGTGGCGCATGTGCGCTCGGTCATCCACTGGGGTCTTCTGGTTCCCGTATTATTGTGACCTTGATTCATGCCTTAAAACGTACTGGTGGCAAGAAAGGTATTGCCGCACTGTGTATCGGTGGCGGTGAAGCAACTGCGATTGCAGTGGAACTGGTTTAAGTCCAGCCAAAATTCAATGCTCGAATTAGCAAAATTAATTATTGATTGATTTAGACGCTAATGCTCTTGGTTCATCAGGAGCAGATGCCTCTTTATTTTATATTTTTGAGATTTTTTATGAACGGTTTAGAGCGCATTCGTTTGCTCCCATTACAAGATAAAGTCGTATCTGTCGAAAAAGCACTACAACTGATTCAAGATGGCGATGTAGTTGGTTTAAGTGGTTTTGGGGGGGCAGGTGAAGCGAAAACTGTGCCTTTGGCCTTGGCTGAATATGCACAGAAGTATCCAATTCATATTACCTTGGCGACAGGTGCAAGTCTGGGGAACCGGATTGATGGAAAACTCAATGAAGCACATGTCATAACCCGCCGTTATCCTTATCAGGCAGATCCTTCTTTACGTAAAGCGATTAATGCCGGTGAAGTGATGTATGTCGATCAGCATCTCTCTGAACTGGCCGATAATATCCGTCATAAAAACTTGCCAGCGATTAATGTGGCTGTAATTGCTGCAACTGCGATTACTGAAGACGGTCAGATTATTCCGACAGGCTCTTGCGGAAATTCTGCAAATTTCATCGAAATGGCAGATCGGGTCATTATTGAAATTGATATGACGATTAATCCCGTACTAGAAGGTGTTCACGATATCTATGTACCTCAAGCGCGCCCAAACCGCGAGCCAATTCCTCTGACTCAAGCCAGTGACAAAATTGGAACAATCGGGATTCATGTTGCACCTGAAAAAATTTCTGCGATTGTCATCAATGAGATTCCAGACACTTCCTTTGGCATGGACGAACCGGATCAAGAAACGCTGGCGATTGCCAGTCACCTGATTCATTTCTTTGAACAGGAAGTGGCAGCAGGGCGTTTACCTGAAAATCTGGGGCCGCTGCAATCCGGTGTGGGCTCCGTGGCCAATGCGGTCTTTGCCGGCTTCGAACATTCCAATTTCAATAATCTGGAAATGTATTCTGAAGTCTTGCAGGATTGCACTTTCCAGCTTATCGATTCAGGCAAGATGACCTTTGCTTCAGGTTGCTCCATGACCCTGACCGATGACTGTGCCGCACGAGTGATGAACAATTTTGATCGATACAAAGATAAAATTGTCTTGCGTCCACAGGAACTTTCCAATAATCCTGAACTGATTCGCCGTCTCGGGATTATTGCGATTAATACAGCACTTGAGTTTGATATTTACGGAAATGTGAATTCAACCCATGTTACTGGAACCAAGATGATGAACGGTATTGGAGGCTCGGGAGATTTTACCCGTCATGCGCATATTGCCATCTTTGTGACCAAATCCTATGCCAAAGGTGGTGCGATTTCTTCAGTCGTTCCCCTAGTCAGCCATACCGACCATACCGATCATGACGTTGATATTCTGGTGACTGAGCAAGGTTTAGCAGATCTGCGTGGTTTGGCACCGCGTGAACGTGCCCGCAAGATTATCGATATCTGTGCTCATCCAGATTACCGCGAAAGTTTAAATCATTATTTTGAGCGTGCCTGTGCGCGTGGTGGTCAGACACCGCATTTATTGAATGAAGCTTTGTCTTGGCATGCCCAATTTGAAGAAACCGGTTCAATGAAAACCGCTTAATACGTTTAATCGCATTGATCATCAAATAGAGCCCGTTGTATACGGGCTTTATTCATTTGATTACATCCATTTTTTTGTCGTTTAAAGATCATTTGGATGATTTAAAAACTTTTTCCAGTACATGCCGATGTATAAATCGAAGCTTGTCTTTTACCGCTTCGGTCAGCTTGAATGGGTAGGCATCTTCCAGACCCATACAACGGTTCAAGGCATTTAAATTAAAGGTTAAGGTAACCCAGTTTGCAAGAATATGTTCAACGTCCTGTCCGCCAATTGGACATTCTTTAAAATCCATGCTGGCCAGATAGCCACCATTGCCAATAACGCGGATTCCAGCATAGTAAGCAGTTTCCAGTGTTTCCATCATATGCAGATAATGCGCCCAGGTTTCTGCCCAGTCTTCCCAGGGATGTGCGGTGGCATAAGCACTAATATAGTTTTCCTGCCAGTTGATCGGGGCGCCGTCATTATAATAAGTTTGCAGCGCCTCACTGTAATTTTGCCGCTCATCGCCAAAATAATGACGAAACTCTTCAATCAGTTCCGGATGTAAGTGTTGCATCAGTGCAAAATAGTAATGTCCGCTTTCATGGCGAAAATGGCCCAATAAAGTCCGGTAATTTTCTCCCATATTCACGCGTGTTGTTTCACGATACACCACATCCGCTTCAATCGCATTTAAAGTAATCACACCATTGGCATGACCAATCAAAACCGGCTGATCATCTTCAGGCAGTAAAAAATCAAAACGCAGGCCAAATGGATCATCTTCAGATTTTTTGGGGCGTGGCATCATGTTCATACGCTGCGCCAAATAAAGGAAGCGGCGTTTGGCCTCTTCCAGTCGAAACCAGTAAATCAGGTTCTCTGAATTTTCCAGATCAGGAATCACATGAGTGAGTTGACAGGACTCACAAAAATCTTCATCTTCATTACTGGGAATCATCCAGTTACATACCTGATAGTGCGTATAGTTATGACAGGGTTTATAACTGGCATGCTGATAACTTTTGGAGACTGGAATCCATTGATCAGCACTCTGCTTTTTAAATGCGCACAATTCTTTTTCCGAAGCGACATAGCCGATTGGTGACATACAATGATCACAGACTGATTTGTAAAAAAATAGCTGTTGCTGGCAGACGGCGCATTCAAAATGTTTCATCTAAACTCCCTGTAGGGAAGCAAACTGTCTAGAATGCCTACCTAAATTTCATCCTATTGTAATAACATCATAAAAATTTTAATAAAAACTCTATATGGCTGAATTGTAAATGGAGGATGCTTGGCATTATATTGTGAGCTAAATAACTCGTTATTTTTAAATAGAAAAAGATTGCTTAGAGAAATACAAATTGACAGATGATCTGTTTTTGCAACAAAGCCAGGTTAAGGTGAAATTTAAAATAATATGAACATTAGAAAAGCTACTGTTCAGGATACATCTGCTATCGTAGAAGTCATTGCACCATTTGTAGAGGCTGTCACTACGGCAGAAGAGGGACGCTTACGTTTTAAAGCTGAAGTAATTCAAACCATTTTTGAACGGCCAGATAATTTATTATTATGTGGCTGAAATTGACCGCAGAATAGTCGGTGTGGTGGCTTATATAGCACCTGCACATTTCATGCATTTTTTCTTGAATAAGGCTTATCAAGGTCAAGGTTACGGTCGCCAAATGTGGCGCTTTTTAGAAAAACATATTCGTAGCCAAGGTCATCAATCTATTACTGTAAAATCCAGTTTATATGCTTTGGATATTTATAAACGCTTCGGTTTTGTTGAAATGGGCGAATACACTGAGGAAAATGGCATTCGTTTTATTCCCATGCGAAAAGACTACTTAGCTGAAATTTAAACCATCGCAGATTCAAATCTCAAGTGCGACACATTTGTAGTTAGTTGAAAAAGTTAGGTGTATTCGTAGAATCATTGGACTTTTTCAACTCGCAATTGGAAAGCACACAATGAAGAAATACACCCAACTTTCTCAAGATGAAAGATACGAAATTTATGCTACTTTGAAAAGTAAAAGTTCAATCGCTAGCCTTGCTCGGGAGTTAGGGTGTTCACGATCAACCATCTACCGTGAATTAAAAAGAAATACTGGGCAACGTGGATATAGAGCTCAACAGGCAGCGAAATTTGCAAGTCAAAGACGGTACCGTCCTTCATCACCCATGACAGCATTTGCCTTCGCTTATATTGATTACTTGATTGGCTTGGACTGGTCACCAGAACAAATTTTAGGCGCTTTAACACAACGCGGTTGGCTGGATGTACCTTCACATGAGTGGATTTACCAGTACATTTATGAAGATAAATCAAAAGGCGGTAAACTCCACCTACATTTAAGGCATCAGAAGAAATATCGAAAACGAGGTTACAAAAACACGGATCGTAGGGGGCAAATCATTGATAAAACAAGTATTCATTGCCGAGACCAGGTCATTGATCAACGACAACGTTTAGGAGATTTCGAAGGTGACACTGTAATTGGTAAACATCATAAAGGTGCTTTATTAACTCTCGTTGATCGAAAGAGCCTGTACGTACATATTGTTCATTTAGGGCCAACGAGAGCATCCTCTCAAACGATTACTTGTGCATTAGATCGTTTACGGATGAGCCATGCTTATAGTGTTACTTTTGATAATGGTAAGGAATTTGCCGAACACAAAAGAATCACTGATGCCGGCATAGATACGTATTTTGCTGATCCTTACAAGTCTATTCAACGAGCAAGGAATGAAAATACGAATGGTTTAATCCGGCAATATCTGCCAAAATCATCATCGTTTGATGACGTGTCAAACGAACAAATAGAGCAGATAGAATTTGCACTCAACCATCGTCCTAGAAAAACACTAGGTTGGTATACGCCTAGTGAAGTTATGGCTGGTTTTTATACTGTTGCACTTGCCGCTTGAATCCGCCCATCTAAAAACAATCCAAACTTTCCGCTATTCACCTTCACTCCATTTTTAATTAGTCATGCCTTTTACTTAGGCATAGAATTGGTTCACTTTTGTTATATATGCAAATCATTTTATGGCAATCAGCTGGATCTTTTTCACCTTAATGGCTGCATTTATGCAGGCATGGCGTAATGCATTTCAAAAACAGCTGAGCACTACGGTCGATGTTTGGGGGGTCACGCTGGCACGGTTTATCTTTGCCTTGCCCTTTGCAATAATCTATCTGTCCAGTCTTTATCACTTCAAGCCCGTTGAAAATATTATCCATTTTACTCCCAGGTTTTGGGTCTATATTGTGATTGCTGGTTCAAGCCAGATTTTAGCGACTGCCTTGATGGTGAAGCTGTTTCAACAAAAAAATTATGCGATTGGGGTCGGTTTGGCTAAAAGTGAAGCCATTCTTGCCGCCGTCATTGGTGTCGTGTTTTTAGCCGATCATTTATCGGTACTGGCCTGGATCGGTGTGGTACTCGGTGCTTATGCTGTATTCCTGCTGAGTAAAGGCCAGCAGATCAGCGGATTTTCTGCCCAGACCTTAGCGATTGGAATCGGCAGCGGCTTAAGTTTTGCGATTACCTCACTCTTGGTCAGGGAGGCGAGTCTGGAGCTAAGCACATTGCCAACTGTCCATCGTGCTGCATGGGTACTGCTGATGGTCATCAGTTTTCAATGCATCAGTATGCTGATCTATCTGAGTCTATTTAGCCGCCAGACTTTAGTGGCCATGTGGCAACGCTTGAGATTAACCTTTAAAGTCAGCGTGTGCAGCTTTATGGCATCGCTGGGCTGGTTTACTGCCATGAGCATGATGAGTGTGCCCATTGTCAAAACACTAGGTCAAATCGAGATTTTATTTAGTATGCTGATTTCTGCATATTTCTTTAAGGAGAAACTGGCACGTGCCGAGCATTGGGGGCTGGGCTTGGTGGTGATCGCTGCGATTTTGGTCATTTGGGCTTAATGCTGACTCCATCTTGATAAAAAAAAGCCACTGATGATGATCAGTGGCTTTTTCCTTTTTTGAGCAGTTTAAGCTGCAATAAATGCCTGAACTGCCTGATTGAACGCTTCAGGTTGCTCGACATTGGAAATATGCGATGCATTGATTTCAAACAGTTGGCTATTGGCAATGCTGGCTTGCATCGACTGACCATCAGCAACAGTCGTTACAGGATCTTGCTGACCTGCCACAATCAATACAGGAACTGAAATTGTCTTTAACTGTTCACGTAAATCCGCTTTAGCCAAAGCTTCACAGCAACTCGCATAACCTTCCGGGCTGCCAGCTCCAAGGTCGTTTGAAAGTTCTGCAACAATTGCTGCGTTGCTTTGAATAAAGGGTTCGGTAAACCAGCGTGATGCTGCGGTCGATGCAATCGGTGCCAAGCCTTGCTCACGCACCAGTGCAGCACGTTCCAGCCAGGCCTGTTCCTGACCAATTTTGGCTGCCGTATTACACACAATCACTTGGTTAAAGCGTTCTGGGCGGTTAATTGCCAGCCATTGACCAGTCAGACCCCCCATGGAAATGCCACAGAAAGCAGCTTTCTGGATATTTAAATGATCCAGTAGATTCACTACATCTTGACCCAGTTGATCCAGGGTATATGGCCCTTGTGGTGCGCTCGAGCCACCGTGACCACGGGTGTCATAACACACCACGAAATAATCTTTCTGGAAAAATTCAATTTGTGGCTGCCACATGCTGAATTTGGTGCCCAATGAATTGGAGAACACAATTGCAGGCTTAGAGGTATCCCCAAAAGTCTGGTAATTAATTTGTGCATCGTTAGATGTAAATGTTGGCATTAAAATCCCTCCCGACCTCCCTTTAAAAAAGGGAGGGGAAATTTTCATTAAGTGATATTGCTTTTAGACGCGTTCGATAATCAAAGCAATACCTTGACCGACACCAATACACATTGAACATAGTGCATATTGACCGCCAGTTTGTTCCAGCTGGTTCAAGGCAGTGGTCACCAGACGTGCACCAGAGGCGCCGAGTGGATGACCCAATGCAATTGCGCCACCGTTCGGATTGACTTTTTCTGAGCCGTCTTCAATGCCTAGATCACGGGTACATGCCAGTGCTTGGGCCGCAAAAGCTTCATTCAGTTCGATCACATCCATCTGCTCTAGCGTTAAGCCGGTTTGAGCAAGTAGCTTTTTGATGGCAGGTGCCGGACCAAAGCCCATGATGCGCGGCTCAACACCCACAACAGTTGAGCCAATAATTTTGGCACGTGGTTTTAAACCGTATTGCGCAATCGCTTCATCAGACGCGATCAGTAGGGCGGCAGCACCATCGTTAATGCCTGAAGCATTACCGGCTGTAACTGTACCATCTGCTTTTACCACAGGTTTTAGTTTTGCCAGAGCTTCTGCTGTTGTAGAGGCACGTGGATGTTCATCTTTATCTACGACCACCGGATCGCCTTTACGTTGTGGAATCACCACCGGAATGATTTCTTTATCAAAGAAACCTTTGGCTTGTGCTGCTGCTGTACGTTGCTGGCTGCTCAGGGCAAATTTGTCCTGATCTTCACGGTTAATCCCGAACTGTTCAGCAACATTTTCAGCCGTTTGCGGCATGGTTTCTACGCCGTACATGTCTTTGAGTTTCGGGTTAATGAAACGCCAGCCCATGGTGGTATCTTCGATTTTCTGACTACGGCCATAGGCGGTTTCTGATTTACCCATGACAAAGGGTGCACGAGACATTGACTCGACACCACCGGCAATAATCAGATGGGCTTCACCCACTTTAATCGCACGCGCAGCCATGGAGATAGTATCTAGCGATGAACCACATAGGCGGTTGACTGTGGTTGCAGGCACCTGATAAGGCACACCTGCAAGCAGCGCTGACATACGGCCAACGTTACGGTTATCTTCACCGGCCTGGTTGGCACAGCCATAGATCACATCATCGACCTGTTCCCAGTTCACCGATGGATTACGTTCTATTAAGGCTTTGATTGGAAGTGCACCGAGATCATCAGTACGAACAGGAGCGAGGCCACCGGCATAACGGCCGAATGGGGTACGGATGGCATCGATAATATAGGCGTTTTTCATGTTTTTACTTTCCAAATCTTTGAATCCCTCCCAACCTCCCTTTACTAAAGGGAGGCGTTTTTCCCGGAATTTAAAGGGTGAAAGTCCCTCCTTTAATAAAGGAGGGATTTAGGGAGGATTTATGAATTAGTTTTGAGTCGCATCAATCAGCTTGGCGCCAGTCAATGACTGCAATTCTTCGAATGACAGACCTTCGACTTTCTCAATCACTTTCATGCCTTCGCTGGTGATATCAATCACACACAGGTCGGTATAGATACGATCCACACATTTCAAACCAGTCGCCGGATAAGACAGTTCAGCCACAATTTTTGGCTCGCCTTTCTTCGTGACGTGATCGGTGGTGATGAAAACTTTCTTGGCACCCACAGCCAAATCCATTGCACCGCCCACAGCCGGAATCGCATCCGGTGCGCCAGTATGCCAGTTGGCCAGATCACCATTTTCAGCAATCTGGAAGGCACCCAATACCGCGATGTCTAAATGACCGCCACGCATCATCGCGAAGGAATCACCATGATGGAAGAATGAACCCCCTTCCAGTAAGGTTACGAATTCTTTACCAGCATTGATCAGCTCTGGATCACGGTCTTCTTCAGCAGGAGGAGGACCAAAAGCCAACAGGCCATTTTCAGAATGCAGGAATACATCTTTATCTGAAGGCAGGTAGCTGGAAATTTTGGTTGGCAAGCCGATGCCCAGGTTGACATAAGCACCATCAGGAATGTCTTGTGCCACACGTTCAGCGATCTGGTCACGGGTCAGTTTGCTATAGCTCATTATTTATCTCCGATGCCAATTATTGTGCAGGTTTAACTTGAACAACGTGTTGAACAAAAATTCCAGGGGTAATGATGTGCTCTGGATCCAGTGCACCGAGTTCCACGACTTCAGACACCTGAGCAATGGTGATATCTGCGGCCATCGCCATGATCGGGCCAAAGTTACGGGCAGATTTGCGATATACCAGATTGCCCCAACGGTCGCCTTTAGAGGCTTTGATCAAAGCAAAATCTGCTTTAATTGGATTTTCTAAAACGAAGTCTTTGCCTTCGTAATTTAAAGTCGGTTTGCCTTCAGCCAGCAAGGTACCAAAACCGGTAGGCGTGTAGATTGGACCTAAGCCCATACCTGCGGCCTGAATACGGCAAGCCAGATTACCTTGCGGCACCAGTTCCAGTTCGATCTTACCTGCACGGTAAAGTTCATCGAATACCCAGGAATCCGACTGACGCGGGAAAGAGCAAATGATTTTACGTACAGCCCCGGCTTTCAGCAGTTTCGCCAAACCGTAGTCGCCATTGCCGGCATTATTATTGACGATAATTAAGTCTTTGATACCCAATTCGATCAGACCATCAATCAGTTCAGCAGGCTGACCCGCTGTACCGAAACCACCAATCATGATGGTTGAACCATCTTTGATCTGGGAGAGTGCTTCTTTCAATGATAATGAACTTTTATCTATCATAATCTGGTCCTTTCATATCCTAAACTTATGGATGTCTTTAAACTCATTTTGAATCTGATGCTGCAAGCGAAACAGCGTTACGGTCTTTTTGTGACAATACAAAGTGCGCCACCAAACCAATACAAATCCCCCAAAAGACTGAGCTCAGTCCAAGGAACTGCATACCAGATGCAGTCGCCAAAAATGTGATCAGGGCAGCATCACGTTGTGATTCTTTGCCCATTGCAACGGAAATATTGGTGGCAATTGCACCGAGCAATGCCAGTCCGGCCAGAGCCGCAATTAATTCTTTAGGCATCAGGCTAAAGAGCATGACGATGCTGCCGGCAAATAAACCGCCTAAAATATAGAAAATCCCATTCGCGATACCGGCGATATAACGTTTTTCTTTCAGCTCATGTGCGTCTTTACCCAAACATAAAGCAGCCGTGATTGAGGCCAGTACAATGGTAATACCGCCTACACAGGCCACCGCAAGCGAAGCAATACTGGTCACACTAATAATAGGTTTGGCCGGCATGTCATAACCGCTGAGCTTGATAATGCTCATGCCTGGTAAAAACTGGCCAGAAAGACTGACTAAAATCAACGGTAGTGCCAGATTCAAGGTAGAGTTCCAGGTCCATTCCGGGGCAATAAATTGTGGAATCGCCAAGCTAAAATCAGCGTTCACCGGGTTAATTTTACCCAGTAACAGACTTAAAACCACACCTGCCACCAATACCCAAACCATGGCATAGCGTGGGCTGAAACGCTTGGCCAGTAAAAATACTGCCAGCATGCCAAACACAATGTAGGGCATGGTATCGGTTGCCGTAAACAGACCTAAACCAAACTGCAATAAAATCCCGGCCATCATTCCGGCAGCCACTTCCTGAGGAATCCAGGACAGCAATTTGTCGAAATAACCGGTGATCCCAATGAAAAAAATCACCACGGCAGAGGTGATATAGGCAGCAACCGCTTCATTGAGCGAAATATCAGGAAAAAGCGTGACTAATAAAGCCGTTCCGGGTGCAGACCAGGCAGTCACCACCGGTATTTTGTATTTAATCGATAAGAAAATACCGGCAAGTGCAGCACCAATAGAAATTCCCCAAATCCATGAAATCATCATGTCTGGGGAAACTTGGGCTTGTTGAGCAGCCTGGAAAAAAATGATTAGTGGGCCTGAATAGGAAATCAGTACTGCTAAAAATCCTGCAACAGTTGCTGAAATTGACCAATCATTTTTTAAACTGTGAAACAGGTTATTCATTGGTGATGTGCCTCCTTGCGTCAAACCATGATCCTGTTAAAAAAAAGTCATGATCAGGATTTAGCCCTGATCACCACCACCGACCGGTACGACGGTACCAGTCATATACGATGATTCATCCGAAGCCAGGAATACAATGGCATTCACCTGTTCCTGAATCGTACCGTAGCGACCCATAAAAGTACGGTCAATGGTCTGATCAACCACTTGCTGCATCCAGTCTTTTTCTGATTCAGTCAGCGGATTGGCATTGCGTGGCACTTTACGCGGTGGTGCTTCGGTACCGCCAGTTGCGATCGCATTGACACGAATTCCATCTTTGGCATGTTCAAAGGCGAGGGAAGCGGTCAAACCGTTCACACCACCTTTAGATGCTGAATATGGAACACGGTTAATACCACGTGTGGCAATAGAAGATACGTTTACAATTGTACCTTTCTGATTTTTAATCATTTCTGGAAGAACTGCACGGCAGCACCACAGCGTTGGGAACAGTGAACGGTTCACTTCCTTGATAATTTCCTCTTCAGAAAATTCTTCAAAAGGTTTCATCCAAATCGCGCCGCCAACATTGTTGATCAGGACATCGACACGGCCATAAGTTTGCAGCGCTTTGGCGACAACAGATTCTGCGCCGGCAAAGGTTTCCAGATTGGCTTTGACAGTAATCGCATCACCGCCAGTGGCTTCAATTTCAGCCAGAACTTCCTCTACAAAAGGGGAAAGATCCGCCATGACGACTTGTGCGCCTTCGCTTGCCACTTGCAGCGCTACACCGCGCCCGATGCCTTGGGCAGCACCGGTCACGATCACGACTTTATTTTCAAATCTTTTTGCACGGTTCATTCTATTCTCCGGTTCAGTCTGAACTTAGTTTGCAGAGAATTTTTCAAACAGGAAGTTTGCAGGTTTAACGCCTTCAGCATCTAACCAGCCGCGAACTGCTTCAACCATTGGCACAGGACCACACAGATAAATATCCACATCACCCGCATTGAGCCATTCTTTTTCGATATGACCGGTCACATAGCCTTTACGCTCATGATTAGATTCTGGATTTGCAATCACAGTACGGTATTCGAACCAAGGGAATTTATCTTGCAGCTCATTTAGTTTTTCAATCGCCACCAGGTCAAAATCATTGGTCACACCAAACACCAGACGCACTGGATGTTCTGAACCTTTTTCTTCTAAGACTTGCAGCATCGACATAAACGGCGCGATCCCTGTACCACCCGCCAGCATCAGCACTGGACGGGTCACATTACGCAGGTAGAAGCTACCAAATGGACCCGTGAAAGTCATTTTGTCGCCAGCTTTGGCATTGACGCTTAAAAATTCACTCATTTTACCGTTTGGCACGTTACGTACCACAAACCCGGTTAAACGGTTACCTGGTTTTGAACTGAATGAATAAGAACGGGTTTCAGTCGTTCCCGGGATACCGACATTGACATATTGACCTGCAAGGAAGTGAATGTCTGCCTGACCTTCGTCTAACTGAATATCAAAAGTAATAGTCGAGTCAGATAAGTTCTCTACGCGTGCCAAAGTACCCTGGAAGGCATGAATTTCAGTTTTGCAGACCTCAGAAGATGCCTGGATCTGGAATACTGCATCTGAAGTTGGTTTACATTGACAAGCCAGAATAAAGCCTTCAGCGGCTTCTTCAGGCGTTAATGCATCTTCAATATAAGTTTCTTCAGGCATGTCAAATGAACCTGATTCACAAAACGCACGACACGTTCCACAAGCACCATCACGGCAGTCCAAAGGAATATTGATCTTTTGACGGTAAGCTGCATCCGACAGTGTTTCACCATCTGAAACAGAAATAAAACGTGTAACGCCATCTTCAAATTGAAGTGCAACATTGTGGTTTGACATGGCTGAATATCCTATATAAATCTTTGTAACTGAGCCTTTCAGCCAATTTTCCATCTGACCGAAAGGCATAACCTAGCTGTAAAAACAGTCTTAGAGGTGATAAATGTCGATAACCTGGTTGATGTAATCGTTTTTCAGTACCACGTATTTGCTTAAAATTTGTGGTTTATCGCCTGAGAAATCGATTTCATAACGAGACATACCGAAATAGCTGTAACTTGTTTTGTAACGGAAGCTCAAAGTATTCCAGTTAAAACGTACAGTCACTTTGTCGCCATCACGTTCAACAATTTCAATATTGCTGAGGTTATGGCAGGTACGTGTGTCCGGCATGGTTGCAGATGAACGTTCAGTCTTGATCCGGAACACGCGGTCTTCTAAACCTTGACGATCTGGATAGTAAATCAACGAGATTTCAGACTGCGGATCTGTGGTCAGTTTGTCATCATCATCCCAAGCTGGCATCCAGAAAGACGCAGTAGGGGCATAACAAGTTAACCAGTCATCCCATTGTTCATCATCTAAAAAGCGGGCTTCTTGATACAGGAACTGAGCAATATTTTCTAAAGTGATGTCGCTCATGCGTTTTCTCCTTCAGTTGATGCTGCAATTTCTTTCTCAGTCGCAATACCTTTTTTGATCAATTCTAACCAGTACTGGTGCTGAGACAGGTATAGACCTTCATCTTCAGTTTTAATACCAGACAGTTTTGGTTTTAAACCGATTTCATTGGCAGCATCATCAGGACCTTGAATCCAGTGTTTAGAACCACGGCACATATCGTTCCATTCCAGCGCGATACCGGCATAACCTGCCTGACAAGCACGGAATTCTTCAAGATCGTCTGGTGTCGCCATACCTGAAGCGTTAAAGAAATCTTCATACTGACGGATACGACGGGTACGTGCTTCAGGCTCTTCGCCTACAGGTGCGATACAGTAGATCGTCACTTCAGTTTTATCGACAGAAATCGGGCGCAGGACACGGATTTGTGAACCGAACTGATCCATGAAGTAAACGTTTGGATAGATACACAGGTTACGTGAACGTTCGATCATCCACTTCGCCATGGCTTCGCCATATTGCGCAGTGTATTCATCTTTCTTGGCAAAGTTAGGACGGTCTTCCGGGTTAGCCCATTGAGTCCAAAGCAGCATGTGACCATGTTCAAAGCCGTAAGAACCACCGCCTTGTTTGCCCCATGCGCCTGCGCTCATGGCACGGATGTTGTCGCCAGCTTCTTTTTCTTTACGTTGCTGAGTCGTTGCAGCATAGTTCCAGTGTACAGCAGACACGTGATAACCATCGGCACCGTTTTCAGCAGTTAACTTCCAGTTGCCTTCATAGGTATAAGTTGAAGAACCACGTAATACTTCCAGACCTTGCTCAGACTGACCCACGATCATGTCAATGATTTTGGTTGCTTCACCCAGGTATTCTTCCAGAGAAGGAACATCCGGATTCAAACTACCAAACAGGAAGCCTTTATAGTTTTCAAAGCGCGCTACTTTTTTCAGGTCATGTGAACCGTCTTTATTAAAACAGTCTGAATAACCTGCCTCAGCCGGGTCTTTAACCTTTAATAACTTACCGGAGTTATTGAAAGTCCAGCCATGGAATGGGCAAGTATAGGTCGCTTTATTGCCTTTCTTGTTACGGCACAACTGTGCACCGCGATGCGAACAGGCATTAATCATTGCATTCAGTTCACCTTGACGGTTACGTGCAATGATAATGGGTTGACGACCCATATAAGTGGTATAGAAATCGTTGTTGTTTGGAATCTGGCTTTCATGTGCCAGATAAACCCAGTTGCTTTCAAAGATGTATTTCATCTCTAGGTCAAACAGGGCTTGATCTGTGAATACTGAACGGTGCAGTTTAAATTCACCAGATTCAAAATCATCCACCAGCAATTCGTCAATGCGATCTAAATGGCTGGTGTTAATTACGGGAATACGAGGCATGTCCTTTCTCCGACTTTCCTGGGGGGAAGTCAGCGGGATATATCTTTGAAACATACCCCGCTTCTATAGTTGTATTAAGCGCTAGCGCGGCGACGATCAACTTCAGTCGTTGGTGCAGCAGCTTGTTCTTTGACAAGTTCAATATCGAACTGGATGTGTTTGAAAGGACCTTTTAAGCCACGTTTTGCAATTTCAGCTTCATCAGTCACATCCACCGCAGTTGCCACCAGGCCTTCACGGGTTGCGAATGCAAAGTCATCCCACAGGTACTGGTCGCCTTCGATGTTGAATTGAGTGGTCAGCTTGCGGTAGCCCGGTGCAGATACGAAGTAATGCACATGCGATGGACGGTTACCGTGACGGCCTAATTTGTCCAGTACAAACTGAGTTGTACCTTCTGGAGGGCAGCCATAACCGACCGGCATTGTTGTGAGTGCAACGTATTTGCCGTCTTGGTCACTGAAGATAGAGCGACGTAAGTTGAAATCAGACTGTGACTTATCAAAGAATGAATAGTTCCCTAGGCTGTTGGCATGCCAAATTTCAACTTTAGCGCCTTCGATGATATTGCCTTCAGTATCCGTCACTGTCCCTTCAATGATCAACGTTGGGATTTTGTCTGATTCAGAACCATCATCCATACGTGCAAAGCCAACTGACTCTGGTGCACCTGAGACATAAAGTGGGCCTTCAATGGTACGTGGTGTACCACCGCTAATTCCTGCTTTTGCATCTGCTTCATCAGCACGTAGGTCCAAGTAATGCTCTAGACCCAAACCTGCAGCCAATAGACCTAGCTCGTTTGCTTGGCCTGCATCAGTAAAGTATTCAAGACCTTTCCACAATTCAGTTTGTGAAATATCAAGATCTTCGATCGCCTGGAAAAGATCACCGAGTAAACGTACAGTAATTTGCTGTACACGCTCATCTACAGGACCTGTCGCAGTGTCGACATTCATTTGTTTTACTAATGCATCAATTTCTTGGCGATTCATACTATTACTCCTCAGTATATCTACATTCTTTTATGTGGCGCGCTGTTTAGCTTGCTCTGGCTGGCTAAATCTTGCTGGCCACAATCCTTGTTTGGTTACCCTCTGGTCTTGCTGTGAGAGGGGGAATAACGTTATTCCCCAATTCCCATATTCTTAATTAGCTGTCGTCATCACGAATAGAAGAAGGGTGACGATTCAATGCCATCACTTCGATCTTCATATAGGGATAGAGTGGCAGGCCCTGAAGCAGGCTGTGCAATTCTTCATTGCTTTCAACATCAAAAATACTGATGTTTGAATACTGGCCAGTGATTCGCCAGATATGGCGCCATTTACCCTGACGTTGCAAGTCGTGGGAATAGGCTTTTTCAATGGCCTTGATTTCATTGGCCTGTTCCACTGGCATATCCTGTGGAATGTTCACGTCCATCCGTACATGGAAAAGCATGGGTATCTCCTCGAATTATTGACGACGCAAGTTGTCAATCTTGTTTTCATCCAACTCAATCCCCAGACCAGATCCTTTCGGAATCTCAAGTTCAAAGTTTTGATAGTTGAGTGGGGTTTTCAAAATATCTTCAGTCAGTAGCAAAGGACCAAACAGTTCAGTACCAAAAGCTAATGTTTCAAAGGTTGAAAATACATGTGCCGAAGCAATCGTGCCGACCGGACCTTCCAGCATGGTGCCGCCGTACAGATCGATTCCTGCAAGTTTGGCAATATTTCCGACTTCACAACCTTCGATCAGACCACCTGACTGGGCAACTTTCACTGCAAAAACAGATGAACCGTTTTGTTTTGCAATTTCATAGGCTGAATGTGGGCCCATTAAAGATTCGTCTGCCATGATGGCAATATCAAAACGTCGGGTGAGACGGCGCATTGCATCGAGGTTATCAATCGCACATGGCTGCTCAATCAGATCAACACCGCCGTCTTGCAGCAACTGAATTCCTTTAATGGCGTCTAATTCTGACCAGGCACGGTTGACATCGACACGAATCGAAATGTCTTTGCCCAGGGCTTTTTTAATCGCCAGCACATGCTCAACATCTTCTTCAACTGGACGGGAACCAATTTTGAGTTTGAAAATGTTATGGCGTTTTGCTGCAATCATTTTTTCTGCTTCAGCAATATCTTTTTCTGTATTGCCTGAAGCCAAGACCCAAAGCACTGGAATACTGTCACGTAAGCGGCCACCTAAGACTTCACTGAGCGGCTGCTGCATGCGCTGTGCCTGAATATCTAGCAGGGCAGTCTGAATCGCGCATTTGGCAAAACGGTTACCATTAATATTCTTTTTGATCGCTTGTAATGTTTGTGCAACATTTAAACCGGATAATGTCTTTAAAAGGGGGGCGAAATAAGTTTCAATATTGACTTTAACGCTTTCCGGGCTTTCATCACCATAACCTAAGCCGCCGATCGTCGTTGCCTCACCCCAACCGATATAACCATCTTCAGTGGTGATTTTAACTAAGACCAGGGTCTGGGTTTGCATCGTCGCCACAGCCATCTTGTGAGGGCGAATGGTCGGGATTTCTACCAGCAAGGTTTCAACTGACTTATACATAATACGGATTCACATTCTTGCTTTAATGCTTCGATTTGATATACCTTAAAAGAATAATGTTGATTGGTCTAAGATCGATTTAGCATTTTTTTATACTTTAAAGGTATTCTAGATCAT
This sequence comes from Acinetobacter sp. 18QD2AZ41W, assembly GCF_009829025.1. Classification (NCBI taxonomy): domain Bacteria; kingdom Pseudomonadati; phylum Pseudomonadota; class Gammaproteobacteria; order Moraxellales; family Moraxellaceae; genus Acinetobacter; species Acinetobacter sp. 18QD2AZ41W. Next base: position 87,242 of record NZ_WURP01000001.1, read on the forward strand.
GGAACTTAGACATTTACGCTATTTTGTTGCAGTGGTAGAAGAGCAAAGTTTTACTAAAGCGGCAGAAAAACTATTTATTGCTCAGCCTCCTTTAAGCAGACAGATCCAAAACCTTGAAGCAGAGCTGGATATTCAGTTATTTGAGCGTGGTAGCCGTCCATTGAAGACCACAGAAGCAGGTCAGTTCTTCTATCAGCACGCTGTTAAACTTTTGTCTAATGCGGAAGAAATTAAGTCGATGACCAAGCGCATCGGCATTGCAGATCGCACCATTACCATCGGTTTTGTTGGTTCTTTATTGTTCGGTTTGCTGTCGCGTATTCTGTTTTTGTTTAAACAGCAGCATCCTTATCTCAAAATCGAGATGATGGAAATGAATACTTATGAACAGATTCAGGCCCTCAAAGAAGGCCGTATAGATGTCGGTTTTGGCCGCTTAAGAATCTCGGATCCGGCCATAAAACGAGTGTTGTTGCGTGAAGAGCGCTTGGTGGTGGCAGCACATGCCAGTCATGTCCTTGCTCAACGCGAGAGCCTGCATTTATCTGAACTGGTCGATCAGCAGTTGTTTTTATATCCGAATACGGGAAAGGCTAATTTTGCCACCCAGGTGCGCGGCATATTTTCTGAGTATGGATTAGAGCCTAAAAATCTGCGGATTGTACGCGAATTGCAGCTGGCACTCGGTTTTGTAGCGGCGGGAGAGGGTGTTTGTATCGCGCCGGAAAGTGCACAAAATATTAAATTGGCCCATCTCAACTTTATACCTTTAGCAGATGCATTTGCTGTGAGTCCTGTATTTATGGCCATGCGTAATATGGATGAAAGTGAATATATCCGCTACCTATTTGATGCTGTCTATCAAGTCTATGATCTTGAAGCATTAAAGTATGATCGTTCGGTGTTTTAAGTCCAATCAATTATCTCAAGAGGCACAGCAATCAGCAGCTCTTGGCAAGTTTATCGGCCTATGTTAAAAAATATTCCACGATTCAATAATATATTTTTTAATTAATTTAAATGCTTAGCCTGAATCAGACTTTATAGGTATAAAGACATGCCTATTCAGTTTTGGACATTATTCTGCATCTTCTTCATTGTGGCTTTCATAAATTGAACTTCACAATCTGGAGGTGGAGATGTCTACAAATAAAGTGAATATAAATACGCTGATTGATGAAGCAAAGTTCACGCCCTTTCACTGGGGCGTGCTGATCTGGTGTTTGCTGATCATTATTTTTGATGGCTATGATCTGGTGATCTATGGGGTCGCCTTGCCTCTGTTGATGCAAGAATGGTCATTAACTACAGTGCAAGCCGGGATGCTGGCCAGTACCGCATTATTTGGCATGATGTTTGGTGCCATGACTTTTGGAACCTTGTCCGATAAGTTAGGTCGTAAAAAAACCATCATGATGTGCGTGGCTATTTTTAGTGGATTCACATTCATCGGTGCTTTTGCGACATCACCGGTCGAATTCGGAATCTTACGTTTCCTTGCCGGCTTAGGGATTGGCGGGGTTATGCCGAACGTGGTGGCCTTGATGACCGAATATGCGCCTAAGCGTATCCGCAGTACTTTGGTGGCCTTAATGTTTAGTGGCTATGCAATTGGCGGTATGACCTCTGCGCTGTTAGGTGCATGGCTGGTGCCACAATATGGCTGGAAAATCATGTTCTTGTTAGCCGGTATTCCACTGTTACTTTTGCCAATTCTTTGGAAATACTTGCCAGAATCGCTGATGTACTTGACCAACAAGCAACAGACTGCACAAGCAAATGATATTATTCAAAAAATATCTCCGACACAGGTTATTACCAGTGACACCCAGTTTGTACTGAATGAAGTACAAAAAGGCGATGAAGCCCCATTAAAAGCACTATTTCAACAAGGTCGCAGCTTCAGTACCTTCATGTTCTGGCTGGCGTTCTTTATGTGCCTATTAATGGTCTATGCCTTGGGAAGCTGGTTACCTAAACTGATGATTCAGGCCGGTTACTCGCTAGGTGCCAGTATGATCTTCCTGTTCGCATTAAATATTGGGGGGATGGTCGGTGCAATTGGCGGTGGTTATCTGGCAGATCGTTTCCACATCAAAAAAGTCCTCACGATCATGTTCTTATGCGGAGCAATCGCCCTGATCTTGCTTGGCTTTAACAGTCCGCAGTTTGTGCTCTATACCCTGATTGCTGTAGCAGGTGCTGCAACGATTGGCTCGCAAATTCTACTCTATACCTTTGTTGCACAATATTATCCATCGACTGTACGTTCTACAGGCATGGGCTGGGCATCAGGTATTGGACGTATTGGTGCGATTGTTGGTCCGGTATTGACTGGTGCTTTATTAACCATGAATTTACCGCATCAAATGAACTTCTTTGCTATTGCGATTCCTGGTGTGATTGCTGCACTTGCGATTTTCCTGGTCAACTTAAAGACATCAGTAGATGCGCAAGCCCTTGCAAGATCTAGCATGAAGCCAAATCCTGTGGCTGAGAACGCGACCCAATAAGTTAAACTTCAATTAATCAATATAATATCGTCAATGATATAGATCGCCATCGTAACGGGTGGTGATCTGTTGCTAGAATCGAAACGCATAATAAAAAGCGAGTTTAGGATGAACACGACACAATTATTTAATCAACCAACAATCACATTCAAGCGCACAGTTCTGATGAGCATGATGGCAATGAGTTTAGGGGGCATCAGCTTATCGACTCAAGCACAAACCTCCACTCAGTCGAATCAGCAGGAAATTGAACAACTGCGCCAGGAAGTTCAGGCCTTACGCGCACTGGTTGAACAACAGCAAAGACAGACGGCTGTGGTCACTGCACATGTTGCAGCAACACCCGCTCCAGCAAGCAAACCTGTCATGAAAATTGCCAGTGGTGCCGAATTTAATCTTTACGGAAATGTCCGAGCCGATGCCTCTTATCAGGTAGAGGGAACCAGTCGAGATTTGCCATACAACCATATTAATGCTGTGGCATTAGAAGGAAATAATGAAAATAGTGATCGTTTAAGATCAACACTTTCTGCTACCCGCTTAGGAATGGACTTCAAAGCACCTGTCGGCGCTGGGGACAAAGCCCTGAGTGGTAAAGTTGAAGTAGACTTTCTGGGCGGTGCAAGCTTTGATAATTTACGTATCCGCCATGCTTATATCAGCTATGCCAACTGGTTAATTGGTCAAACCTGGTCAAACTTTGCGGTACCAGATTATATTCCAGAAACTGTAGATGCACTGGTTTATGCTGGCGGTTCAATTAAACGGACTCCACAAGTTCGTCATACCAGCACCTTCAGCCCGGCTACCAATCTGGTACTGGCGGTAGAAGATCCAAAAGATGGTTCTATTAAGCAGCGTCTACCTGCTTTAACAGCACGGTTAAATCATAAATTTGCTGATAATCTTACCGTTAGTGCGCGTGCCATGGGCCATGAAAAACGTATCAATGAAGATGAAGAAATGGCGTGGGGTGTGGGTCTGGGAACAAAATATGAAGTTGTACCGGGTACCACTTTAAAAGCGGATTATTATCATGTTAAAGGCGATAGCAGCTTTGTTTCTTTTGCCAATACAGGTGTTGTTGCAGCAGGTGGAAATCTTTACCAAAGTGAATTTGACTCGATTACAGTAGGTATTACCCAGCAGTTTAATGACAAATTGCGCGGTACATTAGGTTATGGTTATATGAATTTTGACCAAGATAATGGCTATCTTACTGCCGTGAATACAAGTACAGTTAACAAAGATCTGTGGCAGGCTTGGGCAAACGTTTTCTATAGCCCAACCAAACCTTTAAGTTTCGGTCTGGAATATATTTATGGTGAACGCGAAGCATATGGGCCTGCATTAAATACTGATGGTGACGTAATTAGTGGTCGTACAGGTGAAGACAACCGAATCAATGCGGTTGCGATTTACAACTTCTAAGACTTCTTTCAATGAGAGAGTCTGATCTGTAACAGAAGCGTGGATGAATTAATCCGCGCTTTTGCTCTTTTGAAGCATGGTTTCTGCCAGCAGATTGACTGCATCTTCAATCTTGGCTGTCCATTCAAACGAACAGTTCAGCCGAATATAATGTTGGCTGGCAGGCTCAGGCTTAAACAGCAGTGCAGGGGCAATTGAAATATGCTGCTGAAGCAATTGTTCATAGAGCTGCTGGGCATCGACTTCTTTAGGCAACTCAATCCAGAGGAAATAACCACTGGAATAATAATAAATTTCACAGACGGCGCCTAAACGTGCTTTAAGTTCCTGATAAAATTTCTTTTTATATTTTTCCAGATGCTGCCTTAAATGTCGTAAATGTTTTTCATAATGATGATGCGAAATAAATTCTACCAGCGTGTTCTGGAGTAAGGGACTGACCGTTAAAGTGCTCATGAGCTGCAAATGCTGAATGGCATCGGAAAATGGACCGGCATAGACCCAACCGACGCGTGCGCCCATGCCTAGTGTTTTGGAAAATGAAGCACAGTGCAGCACCATCTGATGCTGGTCAAAATATTTAACCGGTAGCGGTTTGGATGAACCATAATTCAATTCCTGATAAACATCATCTTCGATTAAATAGACCTGATATTCATACAAAAGTTCAGCAATTCTCTGTTTAATTTCCGAACTAACAGTAAAGCCAATCGGATTATGCGCGTTCAGCATTAGCCAGCACACCTTGATCGGATACTGTTTCAAAGCCTGTTCAAATGATGCCAGATCAAAACCGAATTGCGGATGCTCAGGGATAGTAATCACCTGTAGCCCCAAACGCTCGGCTGCCTGCCAGGCCCCATAAAATATGGTTTGTTGCAGCAGGATAAAATCACCGGGTTGGGTCAATGCCTGTAAAGACAGATTCAGTGCTTCTAGTGCACCGGATGTAATGACAATGTCATCTGCATGGCAAGCAATGCCTTGCAACTGGTAACGATTGGCAATCAGTTGGCGTAAATCCTGATTGCCAGGCGGCATATGATTCTGGTTGTTATAACTGCTTTTTCTTTTGGCCTGCTGCGCCAGAATCTGCATAAATTTGGCGTTATATAACAGCTCTGCATTGGGAAATGCGGAACCAAAAGGCACAATTTCTGCTGCTTGGATCGATTTTAAATAATTAAATACCACAGAGTTGATTTGAACTTTTGGGCTTAAACTAATCTGGATTGGTTGTTTGCTGTTGACCAGATCTGTAGAACGCTCTGCAACGTAATAGCCGGATTTATCTCTGGCATAAACCAGACCTTGCGCTTCAAGTTCCTGATAAGCATTGAGTACCGTCATCAGGCTATAGCCAGACAATTGGGTCTGTTCGCGGAGTGAAGGTAATTTTTCATGTACCCTCCATACGCCGTTTTCAATCATCTGACGGATATTCTGCGCCAGTTTTTCAGACTTATACATACACTTGCTTGAACTAAGACTGTTCTAATTATTTTGATTTATAGCATATTTCAAGATGCTCAATATAACAAATTAAGGTTAATGTGGTTGTCAGTCTATTTTCAAGCTGGCGTTCTATCGATCTGCTGTACTGTTCTTCTAAGATCAGTATCCAAGTAAATATTTCCATTCAAATGGGATGGTTGTATTAATCGGGTCGACATGAACTCAATACATGATCATTAAATTGAATATCAGGTCTCAACCTTTCTAGGGAAATTCTCTACCTCTCCATCAATCGTATTCTAATTTTTATACGCCTGAGTCACTTCTCTTAATTTGTCACAATTCGATACTTACAAATTCAGATTTACTTGCTAAATTCAGTCCACATGATGATAAAAACTATGTCACGGTCTTAGACCGAACCATCATGTATATATAACAACGATACGAATACACGGACCAATAACAAGCACAAAGGAGTGGACAATGCTCGGAAATATGATGTTTCAGCCTTTACTGATCAGCAGCATGATTGAACATGCAGGGCGCTATCATGCCGATACCGAGGTAATTTCCAAAAATACCGACACCAGCATTAAGGTAACCAACTGGGGCAAAATTCATCAAAACTCGAAACGTTTTGCCAAGGTATTGCAACAACTCGGCTTGGAACAGGGAGATCGGGTTGCCACCATTGCCTGGAATAATCATCGCCATTTAGAGTCCTGGTATGCTATTTCTGGCAGCGGTCTGGTCTGTCATACCATTAATCCGCGCCTGTTTCCGGAGCAGCTGATTTTTATTATGAATGATGCTGCAGATCGTGTGGTCATCTTTGATAAAACATTTGTACCTTTAATCAAGGCGGTAAAACCGCTGCTGACCTCAGTCGAGCATTTTATCTGTCTGGATGCTGCCGATCCGAGCGTCACTGAAGCCATTCCAGAAGTGCAATTTTATGATGATCTGATTGCCAGTCAAAACACAGAATTTGAATGGCCAGTCATTGATGAAAACTCAGCCAGTTCACTGTGCTATACATCAGGAACCACGGGCAACCCTAAAGGCGTGCTATATAGCCACCGCTCTACTGTATTACATAGCTATGCCATCATTTTACCGGACTCACTAAATGTCTCGGCTGCCGATATTATGTTGCCAGTGGTGCCGATGTTCCATGTGAATGCATGGGGTACGCCATACGCGGCGGCCATGGTGGGATGCACACTGGTACTGCCGGGGCCAGGTCTGGATGGTGCCAGTCTGGTGAATCTGATTGATACTTATAAAGTTTCAGTGGCGCTTGGCGTGCCAACCATCTGGCAGGGTTTGATTGCCGCAGCAACACAGTCAGGATCTAAACTAGACAGTTTAAAACGTAATGTAGTCGGCGGTTCGGCCTGTCCACCGGCAATGTTACGAACTTTCAAGGAACAGTTTAATTGTGAAACGATTCACGCTTGGGGCATGACCGAGACCAGTCCGCTGGGGACTGCCAATCAGCTCAAGACCAAACATTTGCAGCTATCAGATGAAGAAAAACAGCAGATTCGGTTGACCCAAGGCCGTCCGCCATTCGGAGTAGATCTGCGTTTGACCGATGCAGAAAAAGGGACACATGAAATTGAACGTGATGGACATACCACAGGAAATTTACAGGTGAAAGGGCATTGGGTCATCAATCATTATTTTGGCAAGGAGGAATCAGCGCTGACTGCTGATAGCTGGTTTGATACCGGTGATATTGCCACCTTGAATCAAGATGGTTTTATGAAACTCAGTGACCGTTCCAAAGATTTAATCAAGTCTGGCGGCGAATGGATTTCATCGGTGGATCTGGAAAATATTGCCATGGGACATCCGGAAATTGCGATGGCGGCGGTGATTGCCGCCCAGCATCCAAAGTGGGATGAACGTCCGGTATTGATTGCAATTAAAAAATCGGACAGTCAGCTGAGTGAGACAGAGCTACTCGATTATTATGCTGATAAAGTCGCTAAATGGCAGGTTCCAGACAGAGTGGTTTTTGTAGACTCAATTCCACTAAGTGGAACTGGAAAGATGCTGAAAAAAGATTTGCGGGAACTCTATGGCGCTATTCTCATGGAACAAGCAGCAGGCTAGAGTTTTACATTGAATCTGATAATCAAAGTGAATGATTGAAACTGACTTCTATACAGGAGTCAGTTTTTTATATAGAGTTAGCAGAATTAACAGATATAAAAATCCCTTTTTCTAAAAAACTACAGTTTCAGCAGATGCTTTTGCTTCATATTGTCCGACAAAAAGCTCTATTATGTTTGATAAGCACATAATTTGACCTGTATTGATATGGTCTGAATTATAAAACACTTTATGCTGACAACATAATAAATAGACAGTTGTACATTAATATTACTGTCTGCGGATAAGGGGATAAAAATGACAAGTATGCCGACCTATCAGCCGCATTGGGTGCGTGAAGATTTCATTGATTTTATTGGTGAAAAAATCCATCCAACCTGGGCATTTAAAAAAGTTAAAGCGGCCATTATGGGCATTCAGGCCATCAGTCCTGACTTTTTCAAGATTCACTTGCGCCCGAATCATAATTTTAAAGCCAGGTCATTTCAGGCTGGCCAGCATATTGCAGTAACAATAAGACTCGATGGTGTACGTCATCAGCGATATTATTCTGTGGTGACGGTATTAAAAAATGGTGATCTGATTATTGCGGTGAAACAGCAAGGCAAAGTGTCACGCGCCTTGAGTCAGATGCAAATCGGGGCTGTCATTGAAATTTCGCAGCCGCAAGGTGACTTTATACTGCAAAACTCTAGCCAGCCAACCTTATTTCTGGCATCCGGCAGTGGTATTACTGCAATATATTCCTTGCTGCAAAAAGCAGTGATCCAGTCCCTGGAACAGATCGACCTGATTTATTTTACTCGCGATGATGCCTTTCATGCTGAATTGAAAACCCTGGCTTTAATGCATCCAAACTTGAAATATCATCATTTTAATACACGGGAACAGCAACAGCATCTGAATCAAAGATTATTGCAAAAACTGGTGCCAGATGTTGCAGAACGAAAAATATATGCCTGTGGCTCTGCTGGGATGATGAAGGCTGCACTTAGAATTGTAGAAAAACTGGATTTGAAATCCAATTTTCATTCGGAATATTTCCAGATTGTGGTCGATGAAAAAATTAAGGCGCAGCCAGTACAGTTTTTAAGATCGCAGCAAGTGTTTCAGGCTCAGTCCAACTTGCTGGAAAGCGCTGAAAATTCAGGCCTGCGTCCTGCTCATGGTTGCCGGATGGGAATCTGTAATACCTGTTCCTGTACCAAAGTCAGTGGCTCGGTGCGTAATGTCCTGACCGGTGAGGTTGATCATGGCAATAACACCCAGATTAAACTTTGTATTTCCCAGGCGATGAGTCCAGTCGTTATTAATTTATAAGCCAGTATTAAACGAATAAAAAGGTGCTCCCATGAATATGCAAATTGATTTTAAACGACACAGTAAGTCGCAATTTCTCAGTCCTGAACAGATTGAGGAGTTTGGTGCTAAAGTCGATGCGATCCGCCGCGAGGTCATGGACGATCTGGGTGAAAAAGACGCCAATTATATTTATAAAATCCGTAATTTTGTCCGTTATAGCGAAATTGCATCCCGAGGCATGTTGATGTTTGCTGGCTGGTTGCCACCGGTTTGGCTGGCAGGGACAGGGCTGCTTGGCATCTCCAAAATTGTGGAAAATATGGAGCTGGGACATAATGTCATGCACGGTCAGTTCGACTGGATGAATGATCCGACCCTAAACGGAACCACCTATGACTGGGATACGATTTCCACAGGAGATGACTGGAAATATACCCATAACTATATTCATCATACCTATACCAATATTGTCGGGATGGATCATGATGTCGGTTATGGCCTGATTCGGGTCAGTGAATCCCAAAAATGGGAACCACGTTTCCTGTTGAATATTCCACTGGGCATGCAGTTAATGGTGTTTTTTGAATGGTATGTCGGCCTGCAACGCTTGCATCTGGAAGATGTGATTGCCTATAAAACCAAAACCTGGAAAGAAGTTTGGAAAGAAGCGGCTCCACTGCGTCAAAAAATGCGCCGTCAGGTGTTAAAAGATTATGTATTTTTTCCAGTGATTGCTGGCCCGAATGCCATTCCTGTGTTTGCCGGAAATGCTGTAGCCAATGTAATTCGTAGTCTGTGGGCGTCTGCGGTGATTTTTAATGGTCATTTTACGGAAGATGCTGAAACTTTTGAGATGGACAATACCGACAATGAAACCCGTGCTGAGTGGTATTTACGCCAGGTTCGTGGTTCGAGTAATTTTACCGGGACGGACTGGCTGCATATTTTGAGTGGTAATTTGAGCCATCAGATTGAACATCATCTATTTCCGGACATGCCAGCCAATCGCTATGCGCAGGTGGCGCCGAAAGTAAAAGCGCTGTGTGCTGAATATGGCATTCATTATAATGAAGCGAGCTTTATAAAACAGTTTTCTACTGTTTGGGTGCGTCTGGCCAAATGTTCATTGCCGAATCACTGGACTGCACAGATTATTGAAAAAACCCACTCTGCTAAATCTGTATTGAGCCACTTTAAATCCAAAATCATGCCCTAATTTTTAATGTGTGGTATTCACCCGTTTGCTACGCCTCAATAGATTTACATGGTCTATTGAGGCCTTTTTTGCTTTTTTGTCGTTTTAGTAGAAATTGAATCATCCATTTTTATGAATGAAGTATGGAGAGATATTTCAAAAAAATCACCAAAGAAAAACAGATACGGTACTGCTGAAACGCTTTGCCTACAACAACCTGCTTAAGCTCTAGAGGGTTGTCCCTATAATGGCCGCGTTGTCACAATCAAGGTCTCAGTTTTGAAATATCTTCAATTTTTTTCAGGCATCTCATTATTACTGCTTTTAACTGCTTGTAACCTCACAGAAGCACCAGCTCCAGATTATCAAGGAAACTGGAAAAATACGCTGGAAAATCCAAAACTTGAAAATGTATTGGTCATTTCGAAAAATGGTGAAAATTACTTCATTACCAACACCATAAAAGACAAAGAAACTGGTAAAATCGAAGAGAAAAATCCGATGCCGGCAGCAGTGAGCAAAAATGGCTTACTTCAGTTAAATGCAGGTGCAGGTATGGTTGATTTTGCAATCGATGAAAAAACAGGAAATCTGGTCGGTTCAGGCTCAGTCTATGAGAAAGCCAAATAACGTTTTCTTCTCAGGTCAGAGATCTGCAGAAAAATGTCATGAAACACAATATTCATGGCATTTTTTTATTGGGCTAAACTTAATAACTCAGCAAAATCTTCTGCGAAATAATTTACTTTGGCCTTGATCAAATCTATTTCATGAACAGAGTATTGATCATAAACTGCAATCACATCGACTCCTGCATTGTTGGCCGCTTCAACGCCAATTAATGAATCCTCAATAATCAGGCAATCTGCGGCTTGCACCTGAAAATGCTGAAGGACATTGAAATAGACTTCAGGATGTGGCTTGATGTTCTGCACATTTTCACGGGTCAATAGCAGGGCAAAGTCATCATTAAAGCTGATTTTTTTGTTAATGTTTTGATTATTGTCCTGATAACGCTGCACATTGAACAAACTGGTCGTTGTGGTCAGGGCGATCTGAATCCCTTGTTGTTTCAGGGCTTGAATGAACCGTTCAGCATGTGGTTTTAGCTCGACCACATGATCGAGAAAATGCCGTGAAATTGCATAACGGCGGTTTTTTACTTCTTCTTTATTCGGCGCAAATCCATAAAGCGCTTTTAAATAAGCACAATATTCCAGATAGGGATCCGGCCGATGTTTAAATTTTTTGAGCTGAAGATCGCGCTGTTGCTGGATCTGCCTTAAGTCGACTTCAATATTTGCCAACTCCTGAATCAGTGCAGCATCGACCTGATTCCAGACTCCCACGGAATCAATCAAGGTGCCATCCAAATCAAAACACACCAACTTTTTGCCTTGGAACATAAGATATTTCTCTTAATTTGCATCGTTAATTCTGTGGGCTTGAGTATATAGCATGAAGCTTGCGTGTTTAAGTTGACCAAGGAAAAACAGAAGTGCATATTTACAACAGAAGTACTTGTAACGAGGTTCCACATCAGAGAAAAGTAATTTTTAACACCACATGGAAATTGACTGATCCTAGAAATCGTTGCAAAGTGTTATATTTGAACATTGGCAATTGATAAAATGATGTCGATGATATCTTCGTCAAAATTATTAGAAAGTTAAAGGAAATGTGTTTCTGTGTTTGAACTTGACTGTAAATTGCTCAGTATTTTTTATTATGTCTATAAATTTAAAAACGTATCTCAGGCAGCTGATCATTTAGACATGAGCCAGCCAGCGGTGAGCAATCTGCTGAATAAAATTCGTCAGCATTATGGTGATCCTTTATTTTTACGTATTGGCAATGAAATGCTGCCGACAGATTTATCTAAGCAGTTGTTTCCATTGGTCAGTGAAGCACTCAGTAAAGTTGAAGCGATTAATAATTTCACCATCAATTTTGATCAGGTCACTTCACAGCAACGTTTTACACTGGCGATGACCGATGTATCGCATCTGGTGTTATTGCCAAAAATTTCACAGTATCTCAAGCAGCATGCATCATATATCCGCCTGAATGTGCGTCCGATTACCTCGGAAACCAGTTACCAGATGGCCAATGGCGAGATTGATCTGGCTTTGGGCTTCTTGCCAAATCTGGAGAATGGCTTTTATCAGCAGAAACTGTTTGAACAGTATTATGTGGTGATCGCAGCGAAAGACCATCCGCGACTAACGGGTGACAGCATCACGACCGAAGAGTATTTACGTGAAACCCATATCGATATTGATGCCGGGATGGGGCATTACCATATTGAAAATGAATTGCTGAATCTGGAACTCAAGCGCGACATCCTTATGCGTCTGCCTAGCTATTTAGGCGTGGGACTGGTGGTACAGGAAACCGATGCGATTGCGACCGTGCCTTATTATTTGAGTGAAGTTTTATTATCACGTGGCAATCTCAAGATTTTTGGGGCACCGATTGCTTTCCCGACCTATTCTGTAAAGCAGTATTGGCATATGTCCTGTCATCATAAAACCAGTCATCAATGGCTACGCAATATGTTGCATGAAATCTTAAGCAAATAGCATTTCAGCATACATGCATTGTGCTGCAATCTGCTTTTTCTCTATCTCAGAGATTTCGACACCATCCCATTTTTCAATCTGCTCGATTAACCAGATAAAATCGGCAAGCTGCGGTTTCGCACTTGCACCAACAAGATTGCGGATGATGTTTTGAATTTTATGATAGTCACAGACATGACGCTGTGCAGAGCATTCAAACTGGATAATCTGATAATCAACCAGCATGTCCCAAACTTGGGACAGATCAGCACGCTGTTTTAAATCCGTTTGGGCTTTTTGGACAGCATTGACCAAAGCCTTCACCGTGCATGGATGTAATTCTGCCCATTCCTGAGTCATGGCCAGAACCTTGTCGGCAACTTTAGGAATGACATTCTGGCTTGCAGCGACAATTAAACTATAGCCTTCAAGCTTGGCCTGAATATTCCAGGGTTCTCCCACACAAAAGCCATCAAAGACCTGTTCCGAGATTCCTTTTACCATCGAAGCTGGTGGTGAGGTCATGAGCTGAATCTTGTGGGCAATATTGACATCTGTCAGGGCTAACCATTCTTTTATACAATAATGATGAATTGAGTGCTTATAGACATAGGCCAGATTCATTTTCTGCTGTTGTTGCAAGGCCTGCACCAGTTTTTGAGAACTGCTTTTTTCATCATCTTCTGCATCAATTCCCAATTCATGACACAGATCTTGACGCAGGCTGATAAAAGCCTGATTCATGCTCAGTACCAACGGGGTTTGCAAAGCCACCTGTAACTGGTCTGTACCCAGAGCAGCAGCAGGTAGCATGGCGGACAAACAATGCGCAGCGTCCAGAAAGCCATAGGCCAGACGGTCTCTTAAACTGGACCAGGAGGCCTCGCGGATTAAATTGATGGTTAATCCTTGCTCGGCAAAATAACCCTGTTTTTCGGCCCAGAGAATGGCCACACAATCAAGCAAAGGAATATAGCCAATATTGAGTTCAGTTTTTTCTAATGTGGACATATGCTTTTCCTTATTGGCCCAATAACAGCTTCTGTGCATCGAGCAGGCGTCTGGCCATTTCACCAATGGTAATCCGGTGACTCATGGCATTTTTACGTAATAAGGCAAAGGCCTGTTCTTCAGATAATGCATGCAGCTGGATCAGCAATGCTTTGGCTTTATCGATATCTTTACGGTCAATCAGCTTGTCTTGGGTTTCTTTTAAATCGTTCAGCAGCTTTTTATGCTTGCGGAACTGTTCAATTGATATTTCCAGAATGCTTTCTAATTTGCTGGGATCAATACCATCGACAATATAAGCCGTGATCCCGGCATCAATCGCACTTTTGATGGTGTCTTTATTGGAGTTTTGGGTAAACAGTACGGTAGGAAGTTCATATTGGCTGACACAGCTTTCAATAATATCCCGATGTGGATGATCCATATTTAGCAGAATCACATCTGCATGAATACCCTTAACATGTACCATATTCAGGTCATTCAGGATTAAACAGGCCACCACCTGAAAATCATGTGAAAGTAAGGATTCCTGGATGAATTGGGCGCGCTCCAGATCATCATCAATAAGAGCAATTCGTAATTTAGACATGGAATATTTTCAAGTAAGGCCTAAGGAATATTCAAGTACGAATAATGCAAAAAACATGCCATGATATTGGTGCATCAAAGAGTTATTTTGAGTTCAATTTGGTGCAGGAGTTTGGCATCCATCATCAAAATAAAGCATTTCCTGCAATTTTCTGGCTGATATCAGTCATTGTGTTGCTAAAAAAGTTGGCATGCTTCCTGCATTTATCAAATTGTCAAAGATGACTTTCAATACGAATAACGGCCAACGATGCCCGTTCTGATCGTAGTTGCACTTTAAAAGGGTGCAACTGATATTTCGTTCAGCACAGGATAAATGACATGGTCAGTTGTTCAGCAATACAAACCGTACGGGCATTTCAACCTTTGATCCAGCATTTCAAACAGCTGGGCACGGTATTTACCACCCATTCAAACAGTCGACATATCAACCACTAGATCTGATATGTGGCTTTTTATCGTCTTTAAAAAAACAATAGTCGGAGCGCAGATATGAAAATTCTCATGATTGGGCATGGCATGGTGGGGCATAAATTCATCGAATCTGTACTGGAACAGGCCGGTGATGACATTGAGCTGACCATTTTGGCAGAAGAGCCACATTTGGCTTATGACCGGGTACATTTGACCGAATATTTCAGCGGCAAGTCGGTCAAGGATCTGAGTCTATGCCGTAGTGATTTCGCCGATGCCTATGGCATTGATTTACGACTGAATACCAAAGCAGTTGAAATGGATCAGCTGAATAAAACGGTAACGACTAATCACGGTGATGTGCTGAGTTTTGACAAGTTGATTTTTGCCACCGGCTCTTATGCCTTTATACCGCCAATCCCGGGCAACGACCGTCAGAACTGTTTTGTTTATCGCACCATTGAAGACCTGGATGCCATTCGTGCGGCCAGCCTGAATGCAAAAACAGGTGTGGTGATTGGCGGTGGTTTACTTGGACTGGAAGCAGCGAAGGCGCTGCGCGACCTGAATCTGGAAACCCATGTGGTGGAATTTGCGCCACGTTTGATGGCGGTACAGATTGATGATCTGGGTGGTCGTGTGCTGCGTTCCAAAATCGAAGATCTGGGCGTAAAAGTCCATACCCAGAAAGCGACTTCAAATATTGAGGATGGCGAGACTGCACAGCATGTAATGAAGTTCGGAGATGGCTCAGTCCTTGAAACCGATATCATCCTGTTCTCAGCAGGGATTCGTCCACGTGATGAACTGGCACGCCAGAGCGGTCTGCTCATCGGTGAGCGTGGCGGCATCATCATTAATGATTATTGCCAGACCTCACATCCGGACATTTATGCCATTGGTGAATGTGCACTTTGGGACAATAAAATTTATGGTCTGGTTGCACCGGGCTATGACATGGCGCGGATCGCGGCAAAACATGTACTGGACCAAGAGAGCCATGCATTCGCTGGTGCGGATATGAGTACCAAACTCAAACTCATGGGCGTGGATGTGGCTTCTATTGGTGATGCACATGCCATGACACCGGGTGCATTAAGCTATTTCTATGCCGATGAAGCTGCACAGATTTACAAGAAAATTGTGGTATCAGCAGATAAGAGCAAATTACTCGGTGCGGTGCTGGTAGGCTGTGCCAAAGAATATAACGATTTGCTACAAATGATGCTGAATGGTCTGGCCGTACCAGAACAACCGGAAAGCCTGATTATGCCGGGCTTTGATCAGGCCACTTCTAAATCAGGCGGTAGTGGCGTTGATCTGTTACCTGACAGTGCAACCATCTGTTCTTGTAATAACGTTTCTAAAGCAGATATCTGTTCTGCGATTGAAGGTGGTGCAACTTCATTGGGTGCGCTGAAAAAATGCACGCAGGCTGCAACGGCGTGCGGTGGCTGTGCGCCACTGGTGACGCAGGTTCTCAAATCCGAATTACAGCGTCAGGGTGTCACGGTGAACAATCACCTGTGCGAACATTTTGCCTATTCGCGTCAGGAACTGTATCACCTGGTACGCGTGCATGAAATCAAGACTTTCTCTGACCTGATTCAGCAACATGGTCATGGGATGGGCTGTGATATCTGCAAACCGACTGTGGCCAATATTCTGGCATCCTGCTGGAATGATTTTGTTCTGAAACCAAGTCATGCCGGTTTGCAGGACAGCAATGACTATTATCTGGGCAATATCCAGAAAGATGGTTCCTATTCGATTGTGCCACGTGTGGCAGGCGGCGAGATCACCCCGGATGGCCTGATTAGCATCGGTCAGATTGCCAAAGATTATGGCTTATATACGAAAATCACGGGTGGTCAGCGTGTCGACATGTTTGGTGCGCAGGTACATCAATTACCGGAAATCTGGGAAAAACTGATCAATGCCGGTTTTGAATCGGGTCATGCTTACGGTAAGTCTTTACGTACGGTGAAATCTTGTGTGGGCAGTACCTGGTGCCGTTTTGGCGTCGATGATTCTGTCGGCTTGGCGATTTTTCTGGAAAACCGTTACAAGGGCCTGCGTTCACCGCATAAAACCAAAATGGCCGTATCCGGCTGTACCCGTGAATGTGCCGAAGCACAGAGCAAGGATGTCGGTGTCATTGCCACGGAAAAAGGCTGGAATTTATATGTCTGCGGCAATGGCGGTATGAAGCCGCGCCATGCAGAACTGCTGGCTTCAGATCTGGATACTTCCACACTCATCAAATATATCGACCGCTTCTTTATGTTCTATATCCAGACGGCGGATCGTCTACAGCGCACCAGTGTATGGCGTGACAATATGGAAGGTGGGCTGGATTATCTGAAAGATGTCATTGTGCACGATTCGCTTGGCATTGCGGCTGAACTGGAAAGCCGTATGCAGCATGTGATTGGCACTTATCAGGATGAATGGCGCACCGCGATTGAAGATCCAGAAGTACGCAAACGCTTTAAAACCTTTATCAACGCCAAAGCAGCCGAGCAGAATGACCCGCATATTCAGTTTGCACCTGTACGTGGTCAGATCCGGCCAAAGACTGACGCTGAACGTGATCTCAACCGTATTCCAGTGGTTGAAGCCTAAACACCACAGTCAGGGAGAATGAAAATGACAATTTTAAAAGATATGAACGAACTGAACTGGTACGAAGTCTGTCATCTGGATGAGATCACCCCGAATACTGGTGTTGCAGCTTTGATTGAAGATCAACAGATTGCAATTTTTCGCGTGGGTCAGGAACAGCGGGTGTATGCGCTCAGCAATCAGGATCCGTTTAGTCTGGCCAATGTCATGGCACGTGGCATTCTGGGCGATCTGCAAGGTGAGCGTGTAGTCGCATCCCCAATTTACAAGCAGCATTTCAGTCTGGTGACCGGCCGTTGTCTGGAAGAGCAAGATCAGAAATTACTGGTATTTCCAACCCGAATTGAAAATGGCACAGTCTTTATCAGCCCAACTGCACAAAAGACCTATATTTCCAGTAATGGTCAAAACACAGAGCGTTTAAAACTGGTATTGGTCGGGAATGGGCTGGCGGGTATGCGCTGTCTGGAAGACTTGCTGGATATGGCGCCAGATCGTTATGACATTACCGTGATTGGGGAAGAGCCATGGGGCAATTACAACCGCATCATGTTGTCACCGGTATTATCTGGTGAGAAAAGTTTTGCCGAAATTATGTTGCATTCAGTCGACTGGTATACTGAAAAAGGTATCCGTTTTATTGGCGGAGATGCAGCACTCTCTATCGACCGCTCACGCAAACAGGTGCATACCGGAAAAGGCGAAATGGTTGCTTATGATCGTCTGATCCTCGCCACTGGTTCCAAACCCTTTATACCGCCAATTCCAGGTGCTGAACTTGAAGGCGTGATGAGCTTCCGGGATATTCAGGATGTTAACCGCATGTTGGATTACTGCAAAACCAAGCAAAATGCCGTCGTCATTGGCGGTGGTCTGTTAGGACTGGAAGCCGCATATGGCTTGAAACAGCGAGGGATGAATGTAACGGTGCTACATCTGATAGACCGTATTATGGATCGTCAGCTGGACATGAAAGCCAGTCAAATGCTGAAGAAATCAATTGAAGAAAAAGGTATTAGGATTATCACCGAAGCCAATACCGAAGAACTACTCGGTAGTGATGGCCACGTGACTCAACTGTGCTTAAAAGACGGGACAATGCTGGATACTGATTTGGTGGTATTCGCCGTCGGGATTCGACCAAATAAAAGTCTGGCCGAACAGTCTGGCCTGCGCTGTAACCACGGTGTGCTGGTGAATGACACCATGCAAACCTATGATCCGAGTATCTATGCAGTGGGTGAATGTATTGAGCATCGTGGTCAGACCTTTGGACTGGTTGAGCCATTATGGGGACAGGCCTTTATCTGTGCGACTCATCTGGCTGAACATGGCCGACTGACCTTTAAGGCACCGACTGTTCCGACCCAACTGAAGGTCAGCGGATGTGACGTATTCTCGGCAGGTAATTTTGAACCGACTAATGATTTCGAAGATATCGTGCTGAATGATGAGAAGCGTCAGATTTATAAACGGATCATCATTCAACAGGACAAAGTCATCGGTGCGGTGTTGTTTGGCGATACTGAAGATGGGGCATGGTATGCCGAACTGATTGCAGATCAGACACCAATTAGTAATATCCGCAGCAAACTGCTTTTTGGTCGGGATTTTGCATTAAGGAAAGTAGGCTAATCGGATAAATCTCTCCAGCCATTCTTTAGCAAAGGAGGGTTGGGGAGGATTAAATTTTAGGCTTGCTCATTCAGAAATTATATTGCTGGATAAGCCTTCAATTGTAGGTTGGTGCAACAAAGCCAATTACATTTAAAAATATGGCACGTTATTTGCTGATCTATTTAGTAAATATGGCAACGGCGCCATGACACGATTGATCTGCTTAAATAATGCAAGGCAAAGACGCCTAGGGTTGAAATAGACCTTAGGCGTCTTTTTATTTAATAACAGGCAAGAAATTTTTATATAAAGGGGATAAAACTATGGCTTATCTTGCTCCTGCAGAGTTTGCAAAAAAAGTAGTCGATGCTGGTGAAGCAAAACTGCATATGGCCACACGTGATGTTGTAATTCGTGCATTTATGGCCGGTGCGATTCTGGCGCTGGCAGCAGTATTTGCGGTGACTATTGCCGTACAGACAGGGGTGCCGCTGATCGGTGCACTGTTATTTCCAGTCGGGTTTTGCATGTTATATCTATTGGGCTATGACCTGCTGACCGGGGTATTTGTATTGACTCCTTTGGCTTGGCTAGACAAACGTCCAGGGGTGACATGGGCGCGTATTTTAAAAAACTGGGGTCTGGTGTTTTTAGGCAATTTTATTGGATGTTTAACCGTTGCAATCTTGATGGCTGCGGTCTATACCATGGGTTTCGCAGCTGAACCAAACGAAGTCGGCGTGAAAATTGCTCATATTGGTGAAGACCGGACTTTGGGTTATGCCGAATATGGCTTTGCTGGCTGGATGACCATCTTTATACGCGGCATGCTGTGTAACTGGATGGTGTCACTTGGTGTGATTGGCGCCATGATGTCAACAACTGTAAGTGGAAAATTCATTGCCATGTGGATGCCGATCATGCTGTTCTTTGCCATGGGATTTGAGCATTCTGTCGTGAATATGTTCCTGTTCCCATTTGCCATGATGATGGGCGGTGATTTCTCGATTACAGACTATTTCTTGTGGAATGAATTACCGGTAGTGCTGGGTAACCTGGTCGGTGGTTTAGCTTTAACTGGTCTGGCGCTGTATACCACGCATGTCCGTACAGGTGATAAAAAAGAATTTTAATTTGAGCATGATATTTATGTCTTGAAATTGAAGGGATCGATTCGATCCCTTTTCGAGTGTCTACAATGAATAAAAAATTAAAAATCAGTATCGGACAATATTCTTCCGCCGGAATCAAAGCACAAAATCAGGATTTTTATGGCATTTATATTCCTGAAGGCCATGCGCTGAGCAGCAAAGGTATTGCCTGTGCCATTGCAGACGGGATTAGCAGCAGCAATGTCAGCCATATTGCGGCAGAAACGGCGGTCAGTAGTTTTTTATCCGATTATTATTCAACTTCGGATGCATGGAGTACCCAAACTTCAGCTGCTCGGGTGATTCGTGCCACCAACTCTTGGCTGTATGCGCAAACCCAACAGAGTCAGGGACGTTTTGATAAAGATCATGGTTATGTCTGCACCTTGAGTGCACTGATTTTGAAACAAAACAGGGCACATATTTTTCATGCAGGTGATGGCCGTGTTTATCGCATTCAAGCCCAAAGCATTGAACAGCTGACCATTGATCATCGGGTTCGTTTATCTTCAACCGAGCATTATTTAAGTCGTGCTTTAGGTGTAGATCATCGGATTGAAGTCGATTATCAACAACTTGAATTATGTGAAGATGATTTGTTTCTCTTGATGACCGATGGTGTCTATGAATTTATCAATATACAGCAGATCTCGGATATGCTGCAGCAAAAACAAAATCTGGATACTATTGCCCAATCTATCGTCGAACTGGCCTTAAAGCGCGGCAGCGATGACAATCTCACCATTCAAATCATCCGAATTGATGCATTAGCTCAAGAGAAAAGCTTTCAGATTCAGGAAAATATTTTATTTCCACAGCAACTCAGTCATGGTGATTTGTTTGAAGGTTATCGCATTCATAAAATCCTGCACCAAAATCATCGCAGTAGCCTTTATTTGGCGCAGGATGCAGCCACACAAGCTCAGCTGGTCATTAAAACCTTGTCTGTCGATTTGCAGGATGACCTGAAAGCAGTGGAACAATTCCAGCTGGAAGACTGGGTATCCAAGCGTTTAAAACATGAAAACCTGATGCACTACTATCCGCATACAGGCAGTAAAAAGTTTTTATTTCAAAGTTATGAATACTTGCAAGGGGAAAGCTTAAACCGATGGCTACATCGTCAAAAAACTGCTTTAAGTTTAAAACAACTGATTCCGATTATTGAACAGGTGGCCAAAGCACTGAATGCCATGCATCGACTTGAAATGCTGCATCAGGATGTACGGCCAGAAAATGTCATGCTGCTTGAACCGATTGATGCTTTGAAAGTAAAACTGATTGATTATGGATCGACGGCAGTTAGAGGGCTGGTCGAACTGAATCCTAAACATGCAGATGTGCCTTTGGGAACGTTGGCATTTATGGCACCAGAGTATTTTATAGGGCGCTCACCCTCGGTAAAATCAGATCAGTTTTCACTGGCAGTGATGAGCTATTATTTATTGACCCGGCAATTGCCTTATGGGACAGAGCTGGCGCGCTGCAAGACCGAAAAAAAATTAAAAAAGGTACGCTATCATTCACTGTCTGAATATCGTCCGGATTTGCCCAAGGGTTTGGATGCGATTTTTAAAAAAGCACTGTCAATTCGTCCAGAGCAACGTTATGAGGCACTTTCAGCATTTATCTATGACTTGAAACAGCCTGATCTTGAATTAAAAAAATCTGTTTCACGTCCTGTGATTGAGCGTCATCCCCTGACATTCTGGAAATGCTGCACCGCGATTCTGTTTATCTTATTGCTCTTGGTATTTTCCTTATATTTTATGAAATAAAGCTCTTTAACAGGATTTGAATTATATTTTTTGGATTGTTAGCAACAAGTTCGGAAATGTTTGGCATATTATTCAGTCCAAATATCTGCTTATTCTATGTGCAGGTTTTAATGAAACAGTTGCTGTTTGCATCACTTTATGTTCACGCTGTTTTCACCCTTTTTCTGCTCAATGAGTGAATAATTTTTGAATATGAGTCAGGTTGAGTCTGATCCAAAATTTATCCTTTAGCCCAGATCCAAGATCCAGTGCTCAGTAATTTTCTCAAAATATATAAACGACTGTGGGCTCGATCTCGATCCAAGATGATGCTATGAGCTAATTCAAATCGATATGCTACTCAATTTCAGTGAGCTTTGAATATGAAGTAACTGGTTTAGTCCACTATAAATTTAACGCAGTATTACATTATGCCAACTGGAAATACATGTGTGCAGAATTAAATAGCATATTATTTAATATCAAATACTTAATTATTAAGTTCTTGGAACTTGTGAGGATGTGGTGGCTATCTTGCAAGTTGTATAATAAAAAAAGACCAAAATTACATCAAAAAATATACGCTGATTAGTCAGTTTTTTGGCAGAAAATAATGCCTTGATTCGGTATTGTTCATTTATGCTACAGCATAATTTTTAAAACCAGAATCCCTCTAGGATTAGGATCATGTATACAGGATTGTATAAACCCGATATGAGCACGATAACAATTCCGCTGAACAAAAAACCGCTAAGCTTGATGATCCTTTCAGTTCTTTCAAGTGCTGTCTATGCTGAAACATCTCGCAGTCAGCATCCTGTGCAACAACTCAACACCATCGTGGTCAGTGCTGAACAGACAGATCCACAGCAGCAATACCAGACCGAGCTTGCGCAAACCTCAGGTGGAACCAATTTTATTTCAGCCCAGCAGCTTGAACATCAACATATTGCAAATAATGCCGATGTATTTCGTCTGCAACCCGGTATCTATGCTCAATCCCCGGGCAATGAAGGCGCCAAAGTGTCTATCCGTGGCTCGGGTATTAACCGGACCTCAGGTGCGCATGCCTCTGGTACCTTTGTGCTGATTGATGACATTCCATTTACCGGGCCGGGCGGCACCGCTTATGAATTACTAGAGCCTTGGTGGATTGATCATGTTGGCGTCTATCGCGGTGCAAACGGTTTTAAACAGGGGGCGCTGGCGCTAGGCGGAGCGATTAACTATAAAAGCAAGACTGGTGCCGAGCAGAATGGTTCTGAACTGAAGTATGAGGCAGGCAGTCATGGTTATCAAAAATATCAGTTCAGTACCGGCCGTAAACTGGATCAGCTGGATTATTATCTGGCGCTAACAGGTAACCAGTTTGACGGAATTCAGGATCATGCCAAAGGTGATGGCAAAGGCCTGGCTTTTAATCTCGGCTACCAGATTAGCCCGGACATTGAAACCCGTTTTTATGCCCGTTACCGCGAAAGCAAACATCTGACACCGGGGCGTATTAGGCAAGAACAATTAAAAAACAATCCTGAAGTAGCTGATCCTAATTTTGTAGGAATTGATGCCAAACGTATCCAGCCGGGCAGTACCTGGCTCGCCAACACCACCACCTGGAATTTACAGGATGATGCAAAATTGACTGCTAGTCTGGCATATCATCATTATCCGTTAGACTTACGTGAAAGTCGCTATCGTACCAATGTCGATTATGAAGATATTACTGCACGTATTCAGTATGAAAAGCCCTATCAATTGTTGGGTCTGGAACATCAGGGGCGTATTGCCTTACGCAGTACCACCCATCGTCCAAACAGTGGTGTAACGGAAACTTTAAGATTTAATACAGAAATTGGTAATCAAACATATCCGGCAGATACGGTCACGCGCCGTTATACCTATCGTGGTTCAGACAATGTATTGCAATTTGATCAGCAGACGGCGCTCAATGACCAGCTCTCCCTAGATCTGGGTCTTGCAGCAGTCTATGCCCATCGTGAAAGTGAAGTGACTTATCCAGTTGCCAGTCCTAAGATCAATCAGTATGAGTGGGATTTTGCCCCACGTCTCGGGATGACTTATCAGCCGAATGAGTCTGTGCAGTGGTTTGCCAATTTAAGCCGCAGCATCGAACCGGCTCATCCTTGGGCGATGGCATGGTCATCTCCCTATTATTTTGATGAAGGAATTGCCTCAGGTCGGGTACGTGCTCCGATTCAATTAAAAACCCAGACTGCAAATACATTGGAATTGGGTGGACGTGGCCAATCAGGCTTTGGCGATTGGGCGCTTAGCTATTATTATTCTAAAGTTAAAAATGAACTTTTAACGTCTGAAATGATTAAGGATTATGGAGAGGGTTCAAGCAAAAATGAAAGAATCAGTGTAGAAGCAAATGCCACACCAACCATTCATCAAGGCGTCGAACTCAGTTTGGATATACCATTGCATGAATTTAAACACGGCGAGTTACGCTTGCAACAGGCCTATACACTGAGTGATTTCCAATACAAAAATGATCCGCTGTTTGGCGAAAACCAGTTGCCCGGGATTCCAAAACATTTGTATCAGGCACAGCTCAGTTATGCCCTGCATAATGGTTTTTATATCGGCGTGAATACCGAATATGCGTCCAAAATGCCGCATGATTATGCCAATAGCCGCTTTAGTGATGATTACCAGATTTGGGGCATTGACCTCGGTTATGCACCAGAACACCAATCATGGAAAACCTGGATCAATTTCAAGAATATCACCGATGAAAAATATGCTGCTGTGGTCATCCCGGGCCTAAATGATCAAGGGAAGGATGTGGCGCGATCTTCACCAGGAGAGGGATTCTCGACCTATGCTGGTGTGTCTTTCAAGTTTTAAACTTGAAACTGTTACAAGCGTAAAAAAAAGAGCGGAGATTAGCCCGCTCTTTTTTATATATGATTAATTCAACCATTAACTTTGGATAATTCCATTGACGCCCGTGACGATCATGTCTATCGCAATGGTACCGATCAGCAGCGCAGCAACACGCCCGACAATATCCACATATAAATCTATGTAGTTGGAATATTTATGCTGCAAATGATCATGCAGATATTTCATCAGAATCAGCAGGCTACAGGTCAAAAACAGGGTAAGAAAAATCACCAGCATGGTTTGCCATAAGCTAAGCTGAATTCCAGTAATCACCGCCGCTGAAATGGTGCCCGGCCCAATCATAAACGGCATGGCAATGGTGCCTGCCAGATGATGAGGTGCGCCGCGCATCACGCCAATGGTATCGGCACCTTCAAAGACATAGCGATAACCAATCACCAGAAAAATGATTCCGCCAAAAATCTGGAAGGATTCAAAACGGACATGCAGTACTTCCTGAAAAAAGGCTTCACCGGTCTTGGCAAAAATAATAAAGACGATAAAGCTGATCAGGCTGCCCTGAATCAATGCCATGTTAAAGACTTTGGCTTCGGAATTACGGATAATTCCGAGCATATAAATACTCATCAAAAATGGATTGAGTAAAGAGAAGAACAGGGCAAAGGCATGTAAGCTTTCTGACATTATCGATTCCTTCTAGGGCCTTGGACGGTATTAATTTTCACGGTCTGGAAACAGCGGGCGTGTACCCGGACTGATACGGTTAATATGCAGATACATCATATGACGTTCATATTTATCCAGAATGTCGTTAATGACCTGTTCCTTGCTATAACCGACCAGATCATTGCCTTGCGAACCTTCAAACAGATAGCTTTCCAGACGATAGTAATAACGTTTGGCACGTTTCCCGCGCGAACTGAAGTTTGGGGTGTCATAACGCACCGGCCAGATTTCATAAACAAAATTTTCTTCTTCATCGAGCTGAATAATCAGATCCAGATGATAGAGTTCCGGTTCATCCTCTACCGGTTTTTCCTGTACATCAACATGCACACCTTTAGTGATGAGTTCGGCTGCAACAGCCTCGATAGCCGGTTTGCACACCTCATTTAGCATGCTTCGGGTCTGGGACAGGCTTGGATGTAACATCACCCGACTCAGCCGTTTTTTCCAGTTAAAGATGTCCACGTTTCCGACCACAGGTGCCGCATTCATACTGGTACTGGCCTGACGGAAATCTTCCAGACGCAGGGATTTATACAGGCCCGCCATGACAAAGAAAATCACAAAGCTAAAAGGCAGTCCCATAATAATGGTGGTGTTTTGCAAGGCTGTAACACCGTTGGCCATCAGCATCGCCAAAGTCAGCAAGCCAATCGCAATGGCCCAGAAAATACTCAGCCAGCGCGGTGAATCATGCTCGATATTGGTAAATTTAGTGGTGAAATTCCCCAGTACCAAAGCGCCAGAATCCGCAGAAGTGACATAGAACAACAAACCGGTAATGGTCGCGATCCCTGCGATAAAGCTAAAGCCAGGATATTGCGCCAGCAAGTCATAGAAACCATGTGCCGGATTTTCCAGGACTGTGGTCGCCAGTTGAGTATTGCCATCAAACATGACGCTATGGAGTGCACTATTACCAAAAATAGATAACCAGGTCAGGGTAAATAATAGGGGAATAATCAAGGTGCCGGCGACAAACTCACGGATGGTTCGTCCACGTGAAATACGCGCCAGAAACAGCCCGACAAAAGGAGACCAGGCAATCCACCAGGCCCAGAAGAACAAAGTCCAGCTATTCATCCATTCTTTAGGTTGCTCAAATGGAAAACTGGTTAAGGACAGCTTTGGAAACTGACTGATATAGTCACCAAAGTTCTGAATCAGGGCGGCCAGCAAGAATTCGGTATTGCCCATCATTAAAATAAACAGTAACAGGCCAATCGAGACATAAATATTAATTTCTGAAAGGACGCGGATGCCTTTATTGACACCGGATGCAACAGAAATAATGGTAATAATCACCGCGACTGCGATTAATCCGGTCTGTACCCACAGGTTTTCCGGTAAATCAAACAGCACATGCAGGCCGTAATTGAGCTGGACCACACCAATACCGCAGGTGGTCGCAATACCGAAAATCGTGCCGAGTACTGCCGCAGTATCGACCGTATGCCCAATCGGACCATGAATCTTTTTACCAAAAATCGGATAGAGTGCTGAACGGATGGTCAGTGGCAGGTTATAACGATAACTGAAATAGCCCAGGGCCACACCTATCAGTGCATACATGCTCCAGCCAGTTAAACCATAGTGGAACAGGGTCCAGACCATGGACTGGCGAGCCGCCTCGAAAGTCTGGCCTTCACCGACGGGTGGATTCATATAATGCGAGAGAGGTTCCGCCACCGAGAAGAACATCAGGTCAATCCCGATTCCGGCAGAAAACAACATGGCTGACCAGCTTAATAAACTAAATTCAGGCTTGGAATGTTTAGGCCCTAATTTAATTTCCCCATAACGTGAACAGGCAATAAAAATAATAAACACCAGATACAAAGTGGCAGCCAGCAGGTAATACCAGCTAAATGTACGACTGACCCAGTTCAGAATATTGGTGATGACCAGATTGGCCTGTTGATTGAATAAAATCGTGACGAGAGAAAAAAGCAGAATAAGTGTTGCTGAAACATAAAACACCACTTTATTCAGACTATCCTGCACTTGTTCAGTTTTCTTTTGCATAAATCTGTGACCGTAGTTTTATTGTCATGTGATTTACAGCGCAGTTCGATTTGACACAGGGTTCGACACTTAAAGAGTCAAAGTCGAATCAATTACAAACATTTGCAAATCCAAAACAAACTGCGCTGTACATCTGAGGTTGCTAGGCACTATAATTTTTATTAATTGATCGTTCAATTAAAAAAACGTTTTTTAATGTTACCTCATTCTGCTATTGCAGCATGAGTCCGATTTATAGATTCGTTATTCAGGTTAGTCTTATGCCAAAAGTTGGTATGCAACCGATCCGCCGTCAACAGCTTATTGACGCGACCCTAGCTGCTGTAAATGAACTAGGTTTTGCAGAAACCTCAATCAGCCAGATTGCACAACGTGCCGGTGTTTCGACCGGCATCATAAGCCATTATTTTGGCGGGAAAAATGGCCTCATTGAAGCAACAATGCGTTATTTATTGCAGCAGTTAGGTAAAACCGTGGCAGAGATGCAGACCCAGGTGAATGCCACACCTGAGCAACGTTTGCTTGCCATTGTACGGGGTAATTTTGCTGCACCTCAAACCAATAAGGCCGCTATGAAAGTCTGGCTGGCATTTTGGGCGAGCAGCTTGCATCAACCGGACTTGCATCGGTTGCAACAGGTTAACCATTACCGCTTACACTCCAATCTCAAGCACGAATTTATGAAAGTGCTGTCCAAATCAGAAGCAGAAAAAGCGGCACAAGGGCTAGCTGCACTGATCGACGGATTCTGGTTACGCGGCGCACTGATCAGTGGCGAGATTGATCCAGAAATGCCGATCGAACTGTGTAGCCAGTTTATCCAGCAGCAATTGAAATCACACAAATAGGCGAGGGAATTACAGTGACTACCTATCATTTACAGCGTCCTTATATTCACGGCCAATATGTCGATGCAACATCGCATCGCAGCTTTGAAAGCATCAACCCTGCAACTGGTGAGATCCTGGCGGAAATCCAGATCTGCAGCAAAGAAGACATTGATCGTGCCGTCGAATCTGCACAAAAAGGGCAGAAGGTCTGGGCTGCAATGACGGCGATCGAGCGCTCCCGGATTTTAAATAAAGCAGTCGCTATTTTACGCGAACGTAGTGATGAACTGGCGCGTATTGAAAGTCTCGACAGCGGTAAAGCCTGGAGTGAAACCTCTACGGTAGATATTGCGACTGGTGCAGATGTCCTCGAATATTATGCCGGCATCTTGCCAGCCCTCGAAGGACAGCAGATTCCACTGCGAAAGACTTCATTTATTTATACCCGTCGTGAGCCTTTGGGTGTTGTGGCCGGCATCGGGGCCTGGAATTATCCAATCCAGATTGCATTATGGAAATCTGCACCAGCACTGGCGGCAGGCAATGCCATGATTTTTAAGGCCAGTGAAACCACGCCTTTGACCGCACTGAAACTGGCTGAAATCTATACCGAAGCCGGTGTGCCGCACGGGGTATTTAATGTCGTGACTGGCAGTGGCGAGATTGGCGCTTATTTAACTGCACATCGGGATATTGCTAAAGTCTCGTTTACCGGTGGTGTTGCCACGGGTAAAAAAGTCATGGCGCAAGCCGCAGATTCCAGCCTGAAAGAAGTCACCATGGAACTCGGTGGGAAATCTCCCCTGATTATCTGTGAAGATGCCGATCTTGATCTTGCCGCTGACATTGCCATGATGGCCAATTTTTACAGCTCAGGTCAGGTCTGTACCAACGGCACCCGGGTATTCATTCCCTATACCTTAAAAGCGGCTTTTGAAGAAAAAATCTTGCAGCGTATTCCTCATATCCGTATAGGCGATCCGCTCGATCCGGAAACCAATTTTGGGCCAGTCTCTAGTTTTGCGCATATGCAGAAAGTACTGAAATTTATCGAGCAGGGCAAAATCGAAGGGGCACGATTACTTTGTGGTGGTGGCCGTGCCACACAAGGTGATTTGGCCAAAGGTGCCTACGTCTTGCCCACGGTATTTAGTGACTGCCGGGATGATATGAGTATCGTCCAGCATGAGATCTTTGGGCCTGTCATGAGCATTTTAAGCTATGACTCTGAAGAGGAAGTCATTCGCCGTGCCAATGCGACCGAGTACGGACTGGCTGCGGGTGTTGTCACGCCTGACCTTGCCCGTGCGCATCGTATCATTCATCAGATTGAAGCCGGAATTTGCTGGATAAATACCTGGGGCGAATCTCCAGCAGAAATGCCAGTCGGTGGTTATAAACACTCAGGAGTTGGACGTGAAAATGGTATTGTGACTTTGCAGCAATATACCCAGACCAAATCGGTTCAGGTGGAATTGAGCCCATTCCAGTCCGTGTTTAGCGCATAAGGAGGTCTCCGCTTGATGAATTACGATTATATTATTATCGGGGCAGGCTCGGCCGGAAATGTGCTGGCTGCTCGATTGACTGAGGATCCGGATACCAAAGTCTTGCTATTAGAGGCGGGCGGGCCGGATTATCGTCTGGATTTTAGAACCCAGATGCCGGCAGCCTTGGCTTATCCTTTACAGGGACGCCGTTATAACTGGGCCTATCTGACCGATCCTGAACCACATATGAATAATCGCCGCATGGAATGCGGACGTGGTAAAGGCCTTGGTGGCTCATCGCTGATTAATGGCATGTGTTATATCCGCGGCAATGCCATGGATCTGGAACAGTGGGCCAGCTTGAAAGGTCTGGAACACTGGAGCTATGCAGAATGTCTGCCCTATTATAAAAAGGCGGAAACACGCGATATTGGTGGCAATGACTACCATGGCGATGCCGGGCCGGTTTCAGTCGCAACACCAAAAAATGATAATAATGAACTGTTTCATGCCATGATCGAGGCCGGTGTACAGGCAGGTTATCCACGAACAGATGATTTAAATGGCTATCAGCAGGAAGGCTTTGGCCCGATGGATCGTACCGTGACGCCAAAAGGTCGTCGTTCCAGTACTGCGCGCGGTTATCTGGATATGGCCAAAGGGCGCGATAATCTCACCATTATTACCCATGCCATGACCAATAGAATTTTGTTTAGCCAGAAGCAGGCGATTGGCGTGGAATATTTTGAAGGGCAAAATGCCTTACAACCCATTCAGGTCTTTGCCGATAAAGAAGTTCTGCTGTGTGCTGGGACGATTGCTTCCCCGCAAATTTTGCAGCGTTCAGGTGTGGGTCCTGCCGCATTATTAAAAAGTCTGGACATTACAGTCGTTCAGGACTTGCCGGGTGTGGGCGAAAACTTGCAGGATCATCTGGAAATGTACCTGCAATACCAGTGTAAAAAACCGGTCAGTCTCTATCCCGCCTTAAAGTGGTATAACCAGCCGATGATTGGTGCTGAATGGTTATTTCTAGGCACAGGTATTGGCGCCAGTAATCAGTTTGAAGCAGGCGGCTTTATCCGTTCTTCCGACGAGTTCGAGTGGCCCAATATCCAGTATCATTTCCTGCCGATTG
Organism: Acinetobacter sp. 18QD2AZ41W; assembly: GCF_009829025.1. Taxonomy (NCBI): domain Bacteria; kingdom Pseudomonadati; phylum Pseudomonadota; class Gammaproteobacteria; order Moraxellales; family Moraxellaceae; genus Acinetobacter; species Acinetobacter sp. 18QD2AZ41W. Next base: position 118,069 of record NZ_WURP01000001.1, read on the forward strand.
CAATCAACTATAATGGAACCAATGCCATTCATGAGCATGGTTTTCAGGCGCATGTCGGTTCGATGCGTTCACCCTCCCGCGGGCGTATACAACTCAAATCCAAAGATCCGTTTGAGCATCCAAGTATTTTATTTAACTATATGAGTACCGAGCAGGATTGGCGCGAATTCCGGGATGCCATCCGGATTACCCGGGAAATTATGCACCAGCCAGCACTTGATCCTTATCGGGGTGAAGAAATCAGTCCGGGTCAAGCTGTACAGACAGATGCCCAGATTGACGAGTTTGTGCGTAATCATGCTGAAACCGCATATCACCCATCTTCTAGCTGTAAAATGGGCGAGGATGATATGGCAGTTGTGGACGGTTATGGCCGGGTACATGAAATGCAGGGTCTCAGAGTCATTGACGCTTCCATCATGCCCTTAATTATTACCGGAAATTTGAATGCCACTACCATCATGATGGCCGAGAAACTGGCAGATCATATTCGGGGAAATCCGGCTTTAGCTGCATCGACTGCGCCGTTTTATCGGGCAGCTCGAGTCTCAAGCCAAGCTTGAAATTTCTATTTTACAGGTGGAAATAGGCATAAACTTATATTAATTATGCGTTAAAATAAGCTGTATATTTTGATATTAATCGATCTTTAAGTAGGGCTGCATCATGTTTTCAGCCCTTTTATTTACCCAAAAAGAATTTTATATTTTATGAGAATCTTAAATCAAACCTTGCTCTTCGGCTGTGTCACATTTTCCAGTATTTGTAGTTTTGCAAATGACGTTCAAAACAATCAAATACAAGCAAGTGGCAACCTGAGCGTGGTGTCTAAATATGTATCACGCGGTTTAAGCAATGCACCGGAAGACGATAATATTGCACTACAAGCAGGGTTGAATTTGGCCTATGGCAACTTTTATGTGGGCTATTGGGGTTCTACATTGGGTTATTCCTATGCTGAGGTGCAAGGACGCAGAGGGCATAGCACCGATAAATTCGAGCATGACTTTCTGGTCGGCTATACGCACAGCTCGGAACATTATGATTGGGATTTCTGGAATGCTACCTACTATTATCCAGGGGGCGAAAACACCACCGGTAATGAGTTGGGTTTAAATGTCAGCCGTATGCTGGATGAAAAAACCAGTATTGGCGCGAGCGTATCGACCTATCTTTATGATGTGGCCTATGCCAATCAGGGCGATACCTTTTATACGCTGAATCTGAACCATCAATTGAATGATCGTGTGAATGCCAGTCTGACTGCTGCAGGTAGCTATTTTAATGATGAAGGCAAATATGAAGGTGGAGAACTGGGCGATACCCAAAAACAGCATGCCTTTCGTTATGCGTCTGCCGGACTGAGTTATGCAATCTTGCCTCAATTAAGTGTGTCAGGCGAATATCTGGTGGGGGGCTATGACCGCTACGGTGACAAGCAGCGAAATCTGGCTTTATTCGGTTTAAGTTATGATTTTTAAGGCCTTAAAGCTTAGAAGATGAAATTATTTTTATCTGTCTTAAATATCTTAAAGCTACATCAGAAGCGCTCATTCGATATTAAAAGCAACACATGGATCGTCACAAATTTTAAATGTGTTGATTCATGTTGTTCCTATTTCTTAGCTTTATAGAAAATATCGCGGAAAAAGTCACAAACGTTATCAATTTCATCAAATGACTCTATAATAGCGCCCATTCTTAAAGGGTTCGCCGTAGTCTCATGACTACGTTATTACCCTGATTTATTTTTAAGTCAAGTTCTCCTGCGTGATTCGGCTTGTACATTCAGATTCAGCATCTTATTTGTCCATGGCGGCACATAAGAACATTTAGGTGTCCACATGGAAATCAAGGTCAATTATCTCGACAATCTGCGCCAAGAAGCCAAATTTGATGACTTCACGGTGATTGCCGATCAACCGATTCGCTACAAAGGCGATGGTTCTGCACCCGGCCCATTCGATTATTTTCTGGCCTCATCGGCGCTTTGTGCGGCCTACTTTGTCAAAGTGTATTGTGCAGCACGTGATATTCCGACCGAAAATATTCGCCTGTCACAAAACAATATTGTCGATCCTGAAAACCGTTATAAACAGATTTTTAAAATTCAGGTTGAACTGCCAGCTGATATTTCAGAAAAAGACCGTCAAGGCATTTTGCGCTCGATTGATCGCTGTACCGTCAAGAAAGTTATTCAGACTGGCCCTGAATTTGTAATTGAAGAAGTCGAAAGCATTGATGCCGATGCGCAAGCCTTGTTAATGCCAAGTCTGGCCTCTGAAAACAGCACTTTTATTCCGGGCAAAGATCTGCCTTTGGAAGAAACCATTGCCAATATGTCTGCCATTCTGGCCGGTCTGGGCATGAAGATTGAAATCGCATCATGGCGCAATATCGTACCAAACGTATGGTCATTGCATATTCGTGATGCACAGTCGCCAATGTGCTTTACCAATGGTAAAGGTTCAACCAAGGAAAGTGCGCTGGCATCTGCACTGGGCGAGTTCATCGAGCGCTTGAACTGTAACTTTTTCTATAATGACCAGTTCTGGGGTGAAGACATTGCCAATGCAGAATTTGTACATTATCCGGATGAAAAATGGTTTAAGCCGGGTCCAAATGGCGAACTTCCGCAGGAAGTCTTAGACGAATATACGCTTGAAATTTATGATCCTGAAGATGAGTTATTGGGTACGCATCTTTATGACACCAACTCGGGCAATACTGAACGTGGTATCTGTTCACTGCCATTTGTACGTCACTCCGATGGTGAAACGGTTTATTTCCCATCGAATCTGATTGAAAATCTATACTTGAGTAACGGGATGAGTGCAGGGAATACCTTGCCTGAAGCTCAGGTGCAATGTCTGTCTGAAATCTTTGAACGTGCAGTCAAGCGTGAAATTATTGAAGGTGAACTGGCTTTACCAGATGTACCTGAACAGGTGCTGGCGAAATATCCAAAAATCGTTGAAGGTATTAAAGGTTTAGAGGAACAGGGCTTCCCGGTGCTGGTCAAAGATGCCTCATTAGGCGGTCAATTCCCGGTAATGTGTGTGACCTTGATGAACCCGCGTACCGGCGGTGTGTTTGCCTCTTTTGGTGCGCATCCAAACTTTGAAGTGGCACTTGAACGCAGCCTGACTGAATTGTTGCAAGGTCGTAGCTTTGAAGGTCTGAATGACCTGCCAAAACCAACCTTTAGTTCAAATGCCGTGACTGAACCGAACAATTATGTTGAACACTTTATCGATTCAAGCGGTGTGGTGTCTTGGCGTTTCTTTAGTGCCAAAGCAGATCATGAATTTGTGGAATGGGATTTCACCAACCATGGCCAAAACTCCAATGCAGATGAAGCTGCAGCTTTATTCGGCATTCTGGAAGAGCTCGGTCATGAAGCCTATATGGCGGTTTATCAACATTTAGGTGCAACGGCTTGTCGTATCCTGGTGCCAGGCTATTCTGAAATCTATCTGGTCGAAGATCTGATCTGGGACAATACCAACAAGGCTTTGGCATTCCGTGAAGATATCCTGAACTTGCATCGTCTGGATGAAGAACAGCTTGAGGCGCTGGTAGAGCGTCTGGAAGAATGCGAACTGGATGATTATACCGAAATCAAAACCCTGATCGGGGTTGAATTCGATGAAAATACTGAATGGGGACAGCTCACTATTCTTGAGCTAAAACTCTTGATTTATATCGCTTTACAGCAATTTGAAGAAGCCAAGGATCTGGTTGAGCAGTTCTTGCAGTTCAATACCAATACCGTTGAACGTGGCCTGTTCTACCAATGCATGAATGTCGTGCTTGAAGTATTGCTCGATGATGATATGGAGCTGGAAGATTATGCACACAACTTCCGCCGTATGTTTGGTGATGAACGTATGGATGCGGTTATGGCTTCAGTTGAAGGCACGCTTCGTTTCCATGGCCTGACTGAAACCAGTATGAAGCTTGAAGGTCTGGATCGTCATTTACGCCTGATTGATAGCTATAAAAAACTGCATGCTGCGCGTGCCAAGTTTGTCGCAAAATAAATCAATTCCCTGAATGACTCAAATTTTAGTCGTTCAGGTCTGATTTTAAAATGGCTGATCCGGCTTCGGGTCAGCCATTTTTTCAGCACGACATAAACCAGATTATTTTCCTATCTCATTTCAATAGATAGAGTGATACAGGCTTATTTTGATTTACTTTAAAATTTATTAATCCCAGCTCTCGAGAGAACTGGGATTACCTAAAAAATTAAAGTGAAGAGTTAGTACGAACTGCTTCAAGATTGGGTAAGTGAATCAGAGAAATAGATATATTTTTTTAATTCACAAGAACTATCCAAATTACATATTTGGATAGTTTGGACCACCGCCACCTTCCGGTGTTACCCAGGTGATGTTCTGAGACGGATCTTTAATGTCACAGGTCTTGCAGTGCACACAGTTGGCTGCATTGATCTGGAAACGCTTGGAACCGTCATTATTTTCCATGATTTCGTATACACCTGCCGGGCAGTAACGCTGTGCCGGCTCATCCCATTTCGGTAAGTTCACTTCCACCGGAATCGAAGCATCAGTCAGCTTTAAATGCGCAGGCTGGTTTTCTTCATGTACGGTATTGGATACAAATACTGAAGACAGACGGTCAAAGGTCAGCTTGCCATCCGGTTTAGGATAGTTCGGTTTAAACGTTTCAGCCACCTGAGTTTTCAGTGCCGCATGGTCTTGTACCAGATCATGTAGGGTAAACGGTACTTTAAACACGTTCTGATCAATGAAGTTAAATGCACCACCGATCCATTGACCGAATTTATGCATTGCCGGGCCAAAGTTACGTGAGTTATATAACTCTTCTTTCAGCCAGCTTGCATCAAACTTGTCTTTATAGGCAGTCAGTTCTTTGACAAAGAAATCTTCGCCTTCAACTACACGCGCAACCGCCAGATCACCGCCTTTTTCCACACCAGCCGCAATCGCTTCAAATACCGCTTCGCCGCAGAGCATGCCGGACTTCATTGCCGTATGTGAACCTTTGATTTTGGCAAAGTTCAGGAAACCTGCATCATCACCAATTAAAGAGCCACCCGGGAAGGTAAATTTAGGCAGTGAGTTAAAGCCACCTTTGGTCACGGCACGTGCGCCATAAGAAATACGCTTGCCGCCTTCCAGATATTGTTTAATCAGAGGATGGGTTTTCCAGCGCTGCATTTCCATAAATGGATACATATGCGGATTGGTGTAGGACAGATCCACGATCATGCCCAAAGTCACCTGATTATTTTCAGCATGGTATAACCACCAGCCGCCACTCGAGCCGGTTTCATTGAGTGGCCAGCCGGCACCATGCATCACCAGACCCGCTTTGTGCTTGGCCGGATCAATTTCCCACAGTTCTTTGATCCCGATACCGTAATGCTGTGGATCTGCATCTTTGGCCAGGTTGAACTGTTCGATCAGACGTTTACCGAGGTGGCCACGACAACCTTCAGCAAAAATGGTGTATTTGGCATGCAGTTCATAACCCGGGGTAAAGTTATGCGTTGGTTCGCCATCTTTACCAATGCCCATGTCACCGGTCTGGATGCCTTTCACGGTACCGTCAGCATGATACAGAATGTCCGATGCGGCAAAGCCCGGAAAGATCGAGACTTCCAGTTCTTCCGCTTTCTGGCCTAACCAGCGCACCACATTGCCCAGCGAGATGACATAGTTGCCATCGTTATGCATGGTTTTTGGCACCATCCAGTGTGGGGCTTCTTGTGATTTTTCATCTGAAAGCAGGAAGAAAGTTTTATCTTCGGTCACCGGCACATTGAGCGGTGCGCCTTGATCTTTCCAGTCCGGGAATAATTCATTGATGGCACGTGGTTCAAGTACCGCACCTGACAGGATATGTGCACCGACTTCGGAGCCTTTTTCTACGACACAAACGGACAAATCATTTAAGTTGTTTTCAATTGCAAGTTGACGGATCTTGATCGCAGCAGATAGACCTGCAGGGCCTGCGCCGACGATGACGACGTCAAACTCCATCGATTCTCTTGTTATATCTTCCATAATATAAAATCCAGTTTCGCTATACGATATTTATAGCATTATCCAGATGGCTTATGAAGTCTAATTTTTGTTTTTTATAGGGATAGATTTTGAGAGTCTTGGATTGCTGTAGAATGAATAGAATTGAAAAGATCCGGTTCAATATTAGAAAACGGTTTAATTATTATTGGCTGCAACAAATAAAAAGAGCGACCTAAGCCGCCCGAATGAGAGGTTTTACTTACATATTATTCAGGTTCATGGCAATACTATTCACCATGTGAATCAGACGCGGGCCAATTTCATTTTCCAGTTTTTCCTGATTTAGCAAATAACTTGGTGCACCACAGTTAAAAGTTAAAATACCATGTTTGGGATGAATCAAAGGAACGGCCACAGAGTTCACATCTTTGGCCCAGTCTCCGAGAGATAAACAATAACCATAATCCTGATAATCGCGAATGGCGCGTTCTAGATTTCGTTTAATTGTTGTCCATTGATCTTCATTTCTTTTTTTAATGGCATCAAATAAATATTCACGTTCTTTCACGTCCATCGCCGCCAGACATGCACGCCCCATGGCACTCGAATGAATTGGTAAAGTTGAACCCACTGAACGGCGCATGGTTAAAGTCGTATCTGTATGTACCACTTCCAGATAGATCATATTGAGACGGTCACGTGTTGCCATTGCCACTGGCGCCTGGGCATAACGTGACATTTCTTCCATAAATGGATAGGCCTGGGTTCGCGCAGAAATATTACTTAAGGCAGAATAGCCCAGAGCCAGTACACCGACATCGAGTAAATATTTAGTCGTATTTGGAAGTTGTTTCAGATAGCCTAAAGATACCAGCGTACTGGTAATACGCGCCACGGTTGGCTTTGGTAAATTGGTCATTTGTGCAATTTCTTGATTGCCCAACAACTGATTGGTCGCAGAAAAGCATCTTAGAATCTCAAGGCCACGCGCAATAGACGCAATAAATTGGGGATTGTTTTCGCGATGAATATGCGAGATTGGATCTAAGCGAATTTCATCAAAATTAGGTATTTCACCTGTTTTATTTTTAGTCATGGTCTACATAAATAGAGAAGTAAATTAATGAATATCATAGCAACTTAGTTTCACGATACAAAATAAAACATTTAAATTGTAGATGAATTATATGAGTAACGACTAAATATTATTCTATCTCATGTCTAAATGCTGCTATACATAATAAATAACTGCAAAAAATAGTGGAGCTATTTTTAAAATAAAGCCTTTAAATAAACAATAAACTTTATCACTTTTTAAGCTTTCATCTCTGGTCAGCTCCTTATAGAAAGCAGCGTTAGTAAAGCGAAATTTAAAAAGCAATAATTTCGTATTGTGAAATATTATTCTATATTAAATCCATTTTAAAGCCAGATAAATTTCGTTTTTTTATAAAAAATAAATTTTTTGACGAATTTGCTTGCTGAATTTTTATTTTTATGGTTATTTATTTCGTAATACGAAACTAAAAATAAAACGGTAAAGGAATTTACCCAGACCATATACATGGAGATTCATATGATTCGCGATCCGGAAATGCTCGATCAACTTCTGTCTACGATTCGAGATTTTGTAAAAAATGAACTGGTTCCTCTCGAACATGAAGTAGAAGAGAACAATGCCATTCCTGAACATATTGTGGAACAGATGAAAGAGCTGGGTTTGTTTGGTCTGACGATTCCAGAAGAATACGGCGGTTTAGGCATTACCATGGAAGAGGAAATTCTGGTTGCGATGGAATTGGGCCGGACATCGGCTGCATTCCGTTCTCTAATCGGGACCAACAACGGTATTGGTTCAAGTGGCATCGTCATTGATGGTACAGAAGAGCAAAAACAGAAATATTTACCGCGTTATGCAACCGGCGAAATCATTGGTTCTTTCTGTTTGACTGAGCCAGATTCCGGTTCAGATGCTGCATCTTTAAAAACCAATGCGGTAAAAGATGGCGATTATTATGTTTTAAATGGCACCAAACGTTTTATTACCAATGCGCCACGTGCAACGACATTTACAGTCATGGCACGCACCAATCCAGAAATCAAAGGCGCCAGTGGCATTTCAGCATTTCTGGTAGAAGCGGGCACACCAGGCTTGAGCCTAGGCAAAATTGATAAAAAAATGGGTCAACATGGTTCTTATACCTGCGATGTTATTTTCGATAATTGCCGGGTGCATAAAGACCAGCTGATTGGTGGTGTTGAAGGCGTTGGTTTCAAGACGGCCATGCGCGTTCTGGACAAAGGCCGTTTACATATTGCCGGCTATAGCGTGGGTATGGCAGAGCGTATGCTGGAAGATGCCTTAAACTATGCGGTAGAACGCAAGCAGTTTGGTCAGGCTATTGCAAATTTTCAGCTGATTCAGGGCATGTTGGCTGACTCTAAAGCTGAAATTTATGCAGCCAAATGTATGGTACTGGATGCAGCCCGACTGCGTGATGCCGGTCAGAATGTGACGACGGAAGCCTCTTGCGCCAAAATGTTTGCCACTGAAATGTGTGGTCGTGTCGCTGACCGCTGTTTACAGATTCATGGTGGAGCAGGCTATATCAGTGAATATTCAATTGAACGTTTTTACCGTGATGTGCGTTTGTTCCGTTTATATGAAGGAACGACACAAATCCAGCAAATTATTATTGCGCGTGAAATGATTAAACAGGCAACAGCCTAAACACATAATTTTAAAATAGGGAAATATTAAAATGACGACAAAAATTAGATTTGATTGGCAAGACCCGTTTTTAATCGAACAGCAATTGACCTCAGAAGAGCGCATGATTCGTGATGCTGCAGCTGCTTATTGTCAGGATAAGCTGATGCCGCGTGTATTGGAACAGTTCCGTCATGAAAAAACCGATCCGGCTATTTTCCGTGAAATGGGTGAACTCGGTTTGCTGGGCCCAACCATTCCTGAACAGTACGGCGGTGCCGGTTTAAATTATGTTAGCTATGGTCTGATTGCGCGTGAAGTCGAGCGTGTCGATTCAGGTTACCGTTCGATGGCCAGCGTACAAAGCTCCTTGGTGATGGTGCCGATTAATGAATTCGGTTCTGAAGAGCAAAAACAAAAGTATTTACCAAAATTAGCCACCGGTGAATATATTGGCTGTTTCGGTCTGACTGAGCCAGATCATGGTTCTGATCCAGGCAGCATGATTAGCCGTGCCAAAAAAGTCGATGGTGGTTACCGTTTAACTGGCGCAAAAATGTGGATTACCAATAGTCCAATAGCCGATGTATTTGTGGTCTGGGCTAAAGAAGTCTCTGCTGAGGGTAATGTCGGTGACATTCGCGGATTTATTCTGGAAAAAGGCTGGGAAGGGCTGTCTGCACCTGCGATCCATGGCAAAGTCGGTTTACGTGCCTCGATCACCGGTGAAATTGTGATGGATAACGTCTTTGTACCGGAAGAAAATGCATTTCCAGAAGTGCGTGGCTTGAAAGGTCCATTTACCTGCCTGAACAGTGCCCGTTACGGGATTGCCTGGGGTGCCATGGGCGCAGCAGAATTTTGCTGGCATACCGCACATCAATACACCATGGACCGTAAACAGTTTGGCCGTCCATTGGCAGCAAACCAGCTGATTCAGAAGAAACTGGCCGATATGCAAACTGAAATTGCCCTTGGTTTACAGGTAGCATTACGTTTTGGTCGCATGAAAGATGAAGGTATCGCGTCAGTTGAAGGGACTTCACTGATCAAGCGCAATAACTGTGGTAAGGCCCTGGATATTGCACGTCTAGCACGTGACATGATGGGCGGTAACGGGATTTCTGATGAATTTGGTGTAGCCCGTCATCTGGTTAATCTGGAAGTCGTGAATACCTATGAAGGTACTCATGATGTACATGCCCTGATTTTAGGACGTGCACAAACCGGCATCGCTGCATTTTGTAACTAAGTCTAGCTATAACATCTAGCCAGCACATGCTGGCTAGAGCGCCGACTATTTGTTGCCGTTTGTTTACAAATACCAGGTTTTCAATAAGATACCCAATTAAAAATCAAGTGGAAACATGCACATAAATTAAATACCCGATAGGCAGATGATAGGATTATCACCCTGGTTCACTATATCTTTCATATAAATAATTACGTGAAAGATAAAAGTTATAAAAGCACCGGAATGCTCAAAAATATTTTAAGGACGCCATGAATACGATCAGTGCGCAACACCCTCATTTGGAAAATGATAACCAACCCAAGAAAAAAGTCTGGATTCTGGCCTTTGTGTTCTCATTTTTGGCATTACTGGTCGATGGAGCAGATATTGCGTTATTGGCCTACAGTCTGACCAGTCTGAAACAGGAATTTTCATTAAGCAGTATGCAGGCAGGGGCGCTGGGCAGCTGGACATTGGCAGGTATGGCGATTGGTGGATTTTTTGGTGGCTGGGCCTGTGACCGGTTCGGGCGGGTTCGAGTCATCGTGATCGCCATTGCACTGTTTTCTTCATTGACTTTCTGGCTAGGATTTGCCGAAAGCTATGATCAGTTTAAGTGGCTGCGTTTTACTTCTGCGATTGGTCTAGGCGCCTTGTATATTGCCTGTAATACCCTGATGGCGGAATATGTGCCAACCAAGTATCGCTCGACAGTATTGGCCACACTGATGACCGGTTGGACCCTGGGCTCGGTCGTCGCCACTGTTTTGGCAGGCTGGTTATTGCCCGAATTTGGCTGGCGATATCTGTATTATATTGCGATTATTCCTATTGTACTTTCTGTCGCAATGTACTTTTTAGTGCCTGAACCCAAAGCCTGGTTAGATGCACGTCAAGCGCGCCTCGATGCCAAAGCCAGCGGGATTGTTCAGGAAAAACCTAAAAACACTTTTAAAATGGTTTTTGAAGATGCACTTAGCCGTCGCATGTTCATTCTCTGGTCATTCAGTACCGCATTTTTACAGTTTGGATATTACGGCGTCAGTAACTGGTTACCTGCCTATCTAGAGTCGGATCTGGGCATCAAGTTTAAAGAAATGACCATGTATATGATTGGCACTTTCCTGATCATGATGTGTACCAAAGTCATTGCCGGTTTTATTGCCGACCGTATTGGCCGTCGTGCAGTGTTCGCATTTGGCACCATGGGCACCGCAATTTTTATTCCGGTGATTGTGTTTGGTAATACCCCGGACAATATTCTCTGGCTGATGCTGTTTTTCGGATTTCTTTACGGTATTCCCTATGGCATTAATGCCACCTACATGACGGAAAGTTTCTCGACCAAAGTACGTGGAACTGCGGTTGGTGGTGCATATAACGTGGGCCGTTTAGGTGCTGTTTTTGCCCCACTGACGATTGGTTATTTTGCTCAGGGTGGATCTATTGGAACCGGTTTATTGATCATGGGAATTGCCTATTTTCTTTGTGGCTTGATTCCGGCTTTCTTTATTAAAGACCGCTTATTTGATCCGCAAAAAGCCGATTGATCTACCAATCAAAATATATAGAAAAGATGCTAGGAAGCAATATGATGAATAAAATCACGCAGGATATCGAAACAGTTCTCAAACAGATTCCTGATGGTGCACACATTATGACCAGTGGTTTCGGTCTGGCAGGCCAACCGGTGGAACTGATCGAAGCACTGATTGATCTGGGCCCGAAAGATTTAACCATTATCAATAATAATGCAGCCTCTGGAGATCGTGGACTTACCAATTTACTGTTATCGGGACTGGTCAAAAAAATGATCTGTTCCTTTCCACGCGCCAATAACTCTACTGTATTTGAAGACCTGTACAAGGCTGGAAAAATTGAACTGGAACTGGTTCCGCAGGGCAATCTGGCCTGCCGTATTCAGGCAGCAGGTGCCGGCTTAGGGGCAGTTTTCACGCCGACTGGCTTCGGCACCAAAATTGCAGAAGGCAAAGAAACGCGCCACATTAATGGCAAGGATTATGTGCTGGAATATCCGATTCATGCCGATTATGCCTTGATCTATGCCAATCAGGCAGACCGCTGGGGCAATTTGACCTACCGCAAGGCAGCGCGTAATTTTGGTCCGATCATGGCCAAAGCGGCGACAACCACTATCGCTCAGGTACATCAGATTGTGGAGCTGGGAGATCTTGATCCAGAGATTATCGTAACGCCGGGCATTTTTGTACAGCATGTGGTTCAGGTCGGAGATATCAAATAATGACTATTCAAAAACGTACTCGTGAACAGATTGTGGCAAAAGTCGCGCAAGATATTCCAAGCGGTTCTTTTGTCAATCTGGGCATCGGTTTACCGACCCGTGTGGCAGGTCATTTAAAACCGGAACAGAACGTGATCCTGCACTCTGAAAATGGTGTTTTGGGTTTTGCGGCCTTGAATGATCCTGAACAGGCAGATGATGACCTGATTAATGCCGGCAAGGAACTGGTGAGCATGCTGGAAGGCGGCAGTTTTATGAACTCTGCAGATTCCTTCGATATCATGCGCGGTGGGCATCTGGATATTTGCGTCATGGGGGCCTTTCAAGTGGCGATTAATGGTGATCTGGCCAACTGGCATACCGGTAATGCCGCTGCTGTACCTGCCGTAGGCGGCGCCATGGATCTGGCCGTCGGTGCCCGTTGTGTTTATGTCTGTATGGAACATGTCACCAAAAACGGTGCAGCCAAAATTGTTGAAGAGCTGACTTATCCGATTACCGGCAAGCACTGTGTAAACCGTATTTATACCGATTTGTGTGTGATTGAGCTCAAAGACCAGCAGGCCCGGGTCATTGAGATGGTGGAGGGGTTAAGCTTTGAGGAACTGCAACAGCAGACCGGATGTAAATTGCTGGATCATCGGCAGCAGTAGACAGCGCAGAGCTTCACCTTGTATAAATTACAGTATGCCTGTAACTTGTAAATCGTAGCTTAGGCTGCGATTTACGCATGTTTAAATGCTGAGTATTACATATAGATTTTGAATATCTGGAATAAGGCCGATCTTTACGCAATTTGAAGATATAAATACAAATTTTTGCTAGGGCGTGTCATCAATTAAGCCAAATGATTGTTGAAGCCAGGTAGATCGCTGATAAGAAGTTTTGAGCCAATTTATCATAGCGTGTGGCAATAGCACGATACTGCTTGAGCTTGGCAAAAAAGTTCTCGATCAGATGTCTTGCCTTGTAGAGATTTCGATTATAATCACGCTGATCAATAGAATTACTTTTCGCTGGCATCACAACTTGACCCTTCGCCTCTAAAATTGGATCAATGACTCGATCCCTGGAGTTGTAGGCTTTATCCATAAGCCAGGTCTGGCTCAACGATAAGTCCAGCAACACATCTGAACCGTTTAAGTCATGGACCTGCCCATCAGTGAGATAAAATCCTGTTGGGTTGCCTAAAGCATCAGTACGGGCATGAATTTTGGTGCTTAAGCCCCCTTTACTGCGTCCAATCGCCTGATTTTTTCCCCCCCAGCGCTGTGTTGATGAGCACGTACAATGGTGGAGTCTAACATGGCATATTCATTATCACTGTCATGTGACAGTACTTCAAAGACTCTCTGCCACACACCTGTTTTAGCCCAACGACTAAAACGAGTATGCACGACTCTAAAATCACCAAAGCGTTGGGGTAAGTCTCGCCACGGGATACCTGAACGATACCGATACAATACCGCTTCAACAAATAGTCGGTTATCTTTGGCCGTTACTCCAACAGTACCCATTCGTCCAGGTAACAGATCTTTAATCTGTTCCCACTGCTCATCTTTTAATGCATAGCGTTTAGTCATAAAAGTATAATGGGGACAAGGCGGTTTTCCTCAAGCTAATTGATGACACGCCCTAATGATTGTTTTAAAAATAAGTCTAGAATATTAGCAAGCTAAGGAAGGTGATATTCTGCATGGATAGTAACTGTGATGAACAAGATATTTTTCATATTTTCAACCTGATTGGCCGCCATACCGAGCTTAAACCTATTCTCGATATCATCAGTCAGTGGCTTGAATCGCGTATTCCAGATGCGTTTGTCACCATCATGCTCTATAAAGAAGACACGCAAACCTTAAACTTTATCAGTGGTAAACAGCACTTTTCAAAAGAATATTGCAGCGCAATCCAGGATTTAAAAATCGGGCCAGATCAAGGCACTTGCGGTACGGCTGCCTTTTTGCGTCAGCTCGTCATTAGTCCACACTTGATGAAAGATCCCAACTGGAGGTCTTACCGTGCTTTGATCAATGCAGAAAAACTGTCGAGCTGCTGGTCAACACCGATCATTAGCGCATCGGATGTTTTATACGGCACTTTTGCAACTTACTATCGAACGCCTAAAATACCGACAGAGTCTCATATCCGGCTGTTACAGCAAGCTGCGAATTTGGTTGCACTCGCGATCGAGCTTGATCATGAACGGCAGAAAGGACAGGCAATTAATGAAAAGTACTGTTCTTTCTATACCTATCATCCCGATATCATTTTTGAACTGGATTTACAGGGCTATGTGCTTAATACCAACATTGCCTGCCAGGAAATTACAGGTTTTTCCGAGGAGCAAATTCAAAACCAGCATTATTGTGCATTTATACCTACCGAATTCCAGGAACTTGCCAATGTTTCATTTTCAGAAACGCTGCAAGGTAAAGCACAACATTATGAACTTCCGATTTATAACGTTCAGGGAGATATTATCTGGCTGGATTTAACCAATTTGCCGATTATCCAGAACCAGAAAGTTACCGGTGTGATTGGTATTGCACGAGACATTACTTTACGCCGTAAAAATAAGGAAGCTCTACGACTATTAAAGCGTGGGGTCGAGGCAAGTCCAAATGGGATTTTTATCACCGATGTTTCGGAAAAAATGTCGATGGTATATGTCAACCCGGCTTTTCTGAAACTCACCGGTTATACCGAACAGGAAGTTCTGGGACGAAGTTGCTTTTTCCTATATGGAGCGGATACGGCAGCAGATCAGATTTTGTTACTCCAGCAAGCAGTAAAACAACAACAAGAAGCGCAGGTAACCATCAAAAATTATTGTAAGGATGGCAGCTGGTTCTGGAACCGTTTGACCCTTGGCCCGATTTTTGATCAAAACGGAAACTGCACCCATTTTCTGGGGATTCAGGAAGACATTACCCAGCAGCGTATTCATGAAGAATATATCAAGCATCAGCACACCCATGACCATTTAACCGGCTTGCCGAATCAGCATGCTTTCAAGCAGATTCTAGAGCAGGTTTTTGCACAGCGGCACGATAGCGCACAGCCTTTAATCCTACTGTATATAGATCTGGATGACTTTAAAAATATTAATGATAGTCTGGGACATCTGGTCGGTGACCAGATTCTGAAAAGTGTGGGTGAGCGCTTGCAGGGTTTCGCTCAGGAAAACAATGTGCTATGCCGCTTTGCCGAAGATGAATTTATTTTACTCATGTCAGGTGAGTATGCGCAAAGTGAAGTCGAGGCTATTGCTGAAAAAATGCTGGAGCTGCTGTCCCAGCTTTTTATCGTGGATGAATACAAGATTCATTTAAGTGCCAGTATTGGTATTGTTGCAGATGACAGTTCGATTCAGCATTCTTCTGAGCTGATTTATCAGTCTGTTCTGGCGATGCAGGAAGCCAAAAGACAAGGCCGAAATATCTGGCAATGGTATGAAAAAACCAATATGAAACCTGCACCAGAAATAGATTATGCAAATCTGCGTATGGGACTGATGCAAGCGATCAACCAGAAACAGTTTAATCTTTTCTATCAACCGATTATTAATCCTGCAAATGGTCAGGTGACTGGCGTAGAAGCTCTGATTCGCTGGCAGCACCCGCAGCAGGGTTATATTTCTCCTGCGGTTTTCATTCCGCTTGCAGAACGAACAGGGCAAATTATCGGTGTAGGCCAGTGGGTTCTGGAAAAAGCCTGCGTAGATATTGCTGCATGGAACAAGCAGCACAATCGTCAGATCACCGTATCGGTCAATATTTCTCCGCTCCAATTCCGCAGGGCAGGTTTCCTGCAAATACTTAAACATGTCCTTGCAAGCAGTCAATTGCCTCCGGAACTGCTCAAAATTGAGATTACCGAAGGGGTGATTATTAATGGCGCAGATCGCACCATTGAAATTTTGAAAACGGTACGTGCTTTAGGTGTTCAAGTCGCGATTGATGACTTTGGGACCGGCTATTCAAGCCTGAGTTATCTACGGCGCCTGCCGATCAACCAGATCAAGCTAGATCGGAGTTTTATCGAGGAACTGACACTGGATGATCAGAATGCTGCAATTGTTCAATCCATCATTCATCTGGCCCATCAGCTTGATTTAGATGTTGTGGCTGAAGGTGTGGAAACCTTGAATCAAGCCCAATTACTTTATCAACAAGGCTGTGATTTACTACAAGGCTTTTTTTATGCGAAACCTGCGCCTTTAACTGAATTAAAGCCTCTTTATTTATCCATGGAATCTGATCATCCGCAAAGAAATTAAAAATTCAAGGTGAAAGTACAGTGATTAAGGTCTGGGCTGGATATTCACCAAATTGTGTTTTTGATTCAGGTCATAATAATTAATTACAAACATCAGCAAGGCAAATAGAAAACCGAGTGCTACACAGGCCGGCCAGCCATAGATTTTCCATAAACTTAAAGACAGAAATGCACCAAGCCCGGCACCAGAAAAATAACAGGTCATGTAGATGGCATTAATACGCGAGCGGGCTTGGACTGAAAGCCGATAGACCAGATTCTGGTTGAGTACATGTAAAGATGAAATGCCAAAATAGGCAATCATCAGGCCCAGAATATATAACCATAAACTGCGCTGTGCAAAAGCCAGAGGAATCCAGGCCAAAATCAGTCCAGCTGTCGCGAGCTGTGCCAGCCACTTCTCCCGATGGCGGCCAATCATTTTCCCCGTCCATTGTGAAGACCAGATCCCGATTACCCCCACGACGCCCATCAGACCAATCTGGAAGTCATTAAAATGGTAGGGTGCTTCTGCCAGAATAAAAGTCATGGTGGTAAAAATGATGCTCAGCATTCCAAAACCCAGACCGCCGATAAGACTCCGTCGCATCAACATCGGTTCGGTCTTGGCAAAGGTAAATAAGGAATAATAGATCTGTAAAATGCTCATCTGTAACTGGCTTTTCGCTTTGGGTAACTGATACCACATCGCAATACTTAAAAGTAAAATGGCGCAACCACTTAATAAGTACACGGCATGCCAGGACCATAAGGTAGAAATCATTCCTGATACAGTTCGGGCAAACAGGATACCGACCAGAACACCACTCATCAGCAGACCCACCACTTCGGCACTTTTTTCACGCTGCGATAAATTGGCGGCAAAAGGAATCAGAATCTGGGTGCTAATAGAACAAAATGAGGCAAGCAGGGTAAAGCCATACAGCATCTGCAAATTACTGCTGGCAGACAGTCCGATCAGTGCCAGGCCGGTACAGCACATCAGGCTACAGATATATAAACGCTTTTCAAATAAATCACCCAGAGGCACAAACAAAAACAGACCGGCTGCATAGCCAATCTGAGTCAGGACCACTGTCCAGCCAGACTGCGCCACACTTATATTTAAGTCCTGGGCAATCGAATAAATTAAGGGCTGGTTAAAATAGTTACAACCTGCGCAGAGTGCGCAGGTCATTGCCATCATGAACATGAAACGGCGTGAAATTTGCCCTTGGGCTGACATCCTTGTCTCCTGAGGCTTTAAAAACTATAGTTGGCAGAGAGGTTGATACGCGAAATATCTGCTTCCTTGTTGTCAAAGGTTTCACGCTTGCCATGATGATATTCTGCACCCAGGTTAATCTTTGGAACAGGAGAGTAGATCACGTTGGCTACATAGTCGGTTAAGCGCTTATTGGTCTTAGGATTCGCGCGTGCATAGTCGCTGGAATCATCAAAATCAACAACGCTGGCATTAATGCTACTACGTAGTTTTGGTGTGAATTTATGCGTAAAGCCGATACTTAAACTATTAAACTCATTCAGCAATAGTTCGTTATTGATTGGATCGACTGAATAATCACCACCCCAGGCGGTACCATCCGTTAGTGTCCCTTGTGTTAAAAAGGCTGCAATGCGCTGGTCACCGACCATATGGAAATAGTTGCCTTGAATCGAGTTTTGATCATCTAAACGGTAACGTCCACCAACGCCCACACCCCAGCCAACTTTCTCGATATCACCTGTATCTGTTTGCGCTTGCTTTTGATTGACAAAGCCTTGAGCTAATAAATGCAGCGGTCCTGATTGATGAACATATTTAGTGGTTAAGGCAGGCAAAGCAGAAGAACGATCGCCACCGGCCATATATTCCAGACCGACATTCCAGGTGTTTTCTGGATCAAATTTGAAAGCATAGCTCACCTGAGGCGTACGTAGGACTGATCCACCCAGGAACAAGCTGTAATCGACAGCTTCAGTGCTAATTTCTGGTGTAGACATCAATGACCAGGCCTGACCAAATGTCCAGTTATAGTATTTTAAGTGTGCATGACGGATACGTAATCCACCATCGCCTTTACCATTGTTGGTCCAGAAGTCGGCTTCTAAACGAGCAGAAACATTCGGATTGCCTCCTAGATCTTTGGCCAGGAAACCAATCCGGCTGGCAGCCGCAGTAAAATCGGAACGTACAGAATCCGGTTCAGTAAAAGGTACTTTATTAATCTGGTTAATGGTACGGCCACGGGCTTCAGTAGTACTTTTGAAATCGACTGCACCATCAAAGCGGATCAAGCCATAAACATCGACATTATCTACCATTGAACTCAGCGTTTTAGAGTCTTGCGCTTTGGCTTGTTCCTGCTGGTTCTTTAATGCAAGTTGCGCGGCTTTTTGTTGTTCTAGTTCTGCCTGGATTTGCTTTAACTGTGACTCAAGAAATTGCATACGGTCTTCAGAAGCTTCTGCTGAAAATGCCTGTGCTGAAGCAATACCACATAATGTCGCTAAAACTAATTTTTTCATTTCTTAATCCCTGAAGAAACTTTTAATCCTGAATGAAAGGAAACCTTTCTATACGTATGGTCAATATTTGGAGAAAGAGGAAGACAGCAAGTTATACTGCCTTCCAGAGAGCATTTATTCTGCTTTTTGCGGATCGTATAAACGGTCTTTAATAAACAGGGCAGGAATCAAACCGCATAGGAAGTATGCTGCACCCATTACCAACAGACCTGTACCAATCGAACCATGCATCGCAAGATAGCCAATCGTAATTGGAGCGAAGATTGCACCGATACGACCAATATTGAATGCACCGCCCACCGCTGTACCACGAACACCAGTCGGGAAACTTTCGGTTAGATAGGTTGCATTGATGGCATATGGAATACCGTACAGGAAGCCGAAGATCAGCATCAGTACACCAATATTGTCTGCGTTATGCATATACACCACGACAGGGATAAATAGCGCTGTTCCCATGGTGCCGAAAGCAAACACAATACGGCGACCAATTTTATCAGCAACATAACCTGCAATGATTTTGGCAAAAATCATGGTGATGAATGTACCCACCATATACAGTGCCATTTCTTTAAACTTGATGCCTAATTCAGCTTCAAGATAACTTGGCAACCAGTTACTTACACCGAAGTAACCAAATAGCAAGAAACCGGAGCTGAAAGACCACAAAATAAACATCTTGCCATGGGTTTTATCTTTAAGAATAGTGATGTATGGATTACCTTTTTTGGTATCGTTATCCACAATCTGACCAGTTCTTTTCATTTCACGGACACGTTTCCATGATTCTGGCTCTGGCACCATAAAGTGCATCAGGATACCCAAAGCTAATGGAGCAATTGTGATCCAGTACAGCATACGCCAACCGAATTCAGGAATGATCCAGCCTGAAAGCATGGTGATGACCAGAGAACCTAAAGTGAAACCGGTCATTAATGTTGCCAGTACGGTGGTACGGTATTTGGTCGGTACGTATTCTGACATCAGGGTATTACAGGCAATATATAAACAGCCTAAACCCAAGCAGGAAAGCGTACGTAGAATTGCAAACTCAGTATAAGATTGGGCAAAACCTGAATAGGCAGATAAAATTGAGAAGGCGATGGTTGCTAATACGATGACACGTACGCGTCCAAACTTGTCACAAGCCCATCCACCGACAAAGCCACCAATTCCCATACCCAAAAGAGAATAACTTCCCAAGGCGCCGGCCTGTACAGAAGTCAGTCCCCATTCCGCTTTCAGACTGGTCAAGCTGAAAGCCAGAATACCAATGTCTGCACCGTCACATAGTAAAATCAAAAAAGCAAAGGCAAAGGCCGTCATCCACAGGCGTTTAGGTGCCTGTTTAACGGTGCCGTCAGAGGAGACTCCCGTTTTGGTTTCCTCAGCTACGATGGTATCGCTTGTCATTCTTATATCCTCTATAAATTAAAAGTAGCATTTCCTCTGCTACCGCTAAATCCATTTTCTTCCTCACGGAAAAGCATTTTCCTTGATCTAAGGAGATTGCTTCTGTTTGCCTGAGCCGTATCCACCATCCGGCTGCAGTGATTTTTTCAATTTCCAGGCTAAAAAATCAGCATTTACTGAGGATTTATGTTTCACAAATCAATATTTAGTTTTGCTCTGTGGTTATTTTTTACTTAAATAAACAACCAAATTACATTTAAAATATTTAATTCCGTATTGCGAAATCAATTAATCATAAAATTACTAGCCAAACAAGAGTTTTTACTCTATTTTTAGTAAAAAATAACTTATTAGAGTTTATGGACTAAAAAAACTTGATTTAATGACCTAAAAATCATATGTTTTATACAAAATAAAGTTTCGCTATACAAAATAAATGGAGATTATAATGGAACAGGTCGTTCAAATAGAGCAAATCTCGACGCATGTGGCGATGGTTAAAATTCATCGGCCTGAAGCAAAAAATGCCTTGAATACAGAAGTACGTCAGAAACTTGCTGCTGCTTTTCTACAGCTCAATGATGATGAAAATATCCGTGCCATTATTCTCACTGGGGGCGAAACAGACTTTGCCGCAGGGGCCGACCTGAAAGAATTAGCGACTGCTGAAACTATCCAGATGATGCAGCGCCGTACTGAACGTTACTGGCAGGCTATTGCCCAGTGTTCAAAACCGGTGATTGCCGCTGTAAACGGATATGCACTGGGGGGTGGCTGTGAACTGGCAATGCATGCTGACATTATTATTGCCGGAAAAAGTGCCCAGTTCGGTCAACCGGAAGTGAAAGTTGGCGTGATGCCGGGTGCAGGTGGCACTCAACGTTTATTCCGTGCAGTGGGTAAATTTCATGCCATGCGCATCATCATGACCGGTTGTCTGGTACCTGCGCCGGAAGCTTATCAAATTGGCCTGGTCTCTCAAGTGACCGAGGACAATGAAACCCTTGCCACTGCCATCAAGATGGCCGAAGGTCTGGCAA
The DNA here is from genome assembly GCF_009829025.1 of Acinetobacter sp. 18QD2AZ41W. Classification (NCBI taxonomy): domain Bacteria; kingdom Pseudomonadati; phylum Pseudomonadota; class Gammaproteobacteria; order Moraxellales; family Moraxellaceae; genus Acinetobacter; species Acinetobacter sp. 18QD2AZ41W. The sequence goes on from NZ_WURP01000001.1 coordinate 139,535, forward strand.
AATTACCGCCAATTGCCTTGGAGCAAATCAAGGAAGTGGCATTACTGGCCGAAGATGTGCCGCTCAATGCCGGACTTAGCCTGGAACGTAAGTCTTTCCAGATGCTGTTTTCTTCAGAAGACCAGAAAGAAGGCATGCAGGCCTTTATTGAAAAACGTAAACCGAATTATCAGGGACGATAAGCATGAGCATTCAAATTCAGAAAATCGGTATTATTGGTGTAGGCACGATGGGTGCAGGTATTGCCCAGATCGCGATTCAGTCTGGTCATGATGTGGTTCTGTTTGATGCCAAAGAAGGGGCAGCCGAACAGGCACAGGACAAACTGGCCAAAACATTAAATACCTTGGCAGATAAAGGTAAATTCAGCCATGAAAAAGCCGCTGAAGATATTGCTCATTTGTCGACTGCGCAGCAGCTAGAAGACCTGAAAGATTGCGACTTGATTGTTGAAGCGATTATTGAAAATCTAGAAATCAAGCAAAAACTGATGCAGCAACTGGAAGGAATCATAAAACCAGAAGCGATTCTGGCATCCAATACCTCTTCATTGTCGATCAGTGCAATCGCTGCCAACTGTGAGCAGCCAGAACGTGTTGCCGGTTATCACTTCTTTAATCCGGTACCACTCATGAAAGTGGTCGAAGTGATTGAAGGTTTTAATACCCGTGCTGACATTATTGAAGCACTAACCCAGCTCTCGACAAAAATGGGCCATCGTCCGGTCAAAGCTAAAGATACCCCAGGGTTTATCATTAACCATGCCGGCCGTGCCTTTGGTAGCGAAGCCTATGCAATTCTGAATGAAAATGTCACACCATTTTATGATATTGACAGGATCTACCGTGAAGGAATCGGTTTCAAGATGGGGCCGTTTGAATTAGGCGATCTGACCGGTATGGATGTATCGCATCCGGTAAGCGAGTCGATTTATCATCAGTATTATGAAGAAGCACGTTACCGCCCAAGTGTGATTACCCGTCAGCGCTTTATTGCCAAACAGCTCGGCCGTAAAACCGGTAAAGGCTTCTATGATTACACTTCCGGTAGCAAAGTAGGTGATGTGGCTCCAACACTGGTTGAAAAACTCGATCAATATCCAGCAGTCTGGCTGGGCACAGAATATAGTGAAGATCGTCAGGCGCTTGAGCAGTATCTGCAACAGTCCAATATTCAGATCGAGCAGACTGAAACACCTTCGGCAGATGCCTTAATCTTAATTGCCACTTATGGTGAAGATGCAACTTCAGCCGCTGTCCGTTATCAGGTGGCACCTCAGCAAGTGGTCTGCATCGACCTGCTCTATGGTCTGAATAAACATCGCACTTTAATGCCAACTTTTGTGACCAAGCCTGAACTGACTCAGGCCGCACAATCGATTTTTAATCTGGATGGCGTGACTGCGAGCACAATTCAGGAAAGTGTCGGCTTTGTGGCGCAGCGTGCTTTGGCAATGATTGTGAATCTTGGTTGTGATATTGCCCAGCAAGGCGTGGCAACGGTAGAAGACATTAACATTGCCGTGAAATTAGGCCTCGGTTATCCGCATGGTCCAATTGAATGGGGTGATGTATTGGGTGCTGAAAAAATCCTGAAAATTCTGGATCGCATGACTGCAATTACCCGTGACCAGCGTTACCGTCCAAGTCCTTGGCTGCGTCGCCGTGTTCAGCTCGGTTTAGCACTTGTCCATAGCACACATTAATTAAAAAGTTAAAGGAATAACATTCATGTTAAATGCATATATCTATGATGGTTTACGTTCACCAATTGGTCGCCATGCAGGAAGTCTGGCAAGTGTCCGTCCAGATGATCTGGCTGCAACCGTGATTAAAAATCTGCTGGAAAAAACCGGTATTCCGGCAGCAGATGTAGAAGATGTCATCTTTGGTAGCACCAATCAGGCCGGTGAAGATAGCCGGAATGTGGCACGTTTTGCAGCATTGTTAGCCGGTATGCCGGTCACTGTGCCTGGGCAGACCATTAACCGTCTATGTGCTTCAGGCCTAGGGGCGGTGATTGATTCGGCGCGCGCGATTACCGCAGGCGAAGGTGAGCTGTATATTGCCGGTGGTGTAGAAAGCATGTCACGTGCGCCTTTTGTGATGGGTAAAGCAGAAAGCGCGTATTCACGTGAGGCCAAAATTTATGATACGACCATTGGTACCCGTTTTCCGAACCGTAAATTCACTGAACAGTTTGGCGCACACAGCATGCCGGAAACTGGTGATAATGTGGCTGAAGAATTTGGTATTTCACGTGAACAGGCAGATACTTTCGCCGCTGCATCACAGGCAAAATATCAGGCAGCAAAAGAAGCAGGTTTCTTTGCAGGTGAAATTACTCCAATTGAAGTTTCTCAAGGACGAAAATTGCCGCCTAAACAGGTCACTGAAGATGAGCATCCACGTGCTTCTTCAACATTTGAAGCATTATCCAAGTTAAAACCGCTATTTGAAGGTGGGGTGGTGACTGCGGGGAATGCATCAGGTATCAATGACGGCGCTGCAGCACTGATGATCGGCAGTGAAAAAGTTCAGGAACAGTACGGCTTAAAACCTCTGGCGCGGATCCTGTCTTCAGCCGCGGCTGGGATTGAGCCACGCATCATGGGTGCAGGTCCAATTGAAGCAATCAAAAAAGCCGTAAAACGTGCAGGCTTAACGCTGGACGATATGGACATTATCGAGATCAATGAAGCATTTGCCAGTCAGGTATTGTCTTGCCTGAAAGGTCTGGATGTTGCTTTTGATGATCCGCGTGTCAACCCAAATGGTGGCGGAATTGCGATTGGCCATCCACTGGGCTGTTCGGGTGCGCGTTTGGCTTTAACCGTTGCGCGTCAGTTACAGCGTACCGGTAAAAAATATGCCGTGATCAGCCTGTGTATTGGTCTGGGTCAAGGCTTGGCAATGGTGATTGAAAACCCTGAAGCAGCTTAACCGCTTGAGTTATCACCTTCATGCCATGTATAGATGATATGCATGGCATTTTTTATTGCGCTATTTATATAGATAGAGAAATAAAAATCCCTGCACATGCAGGGAATGTTTAAATCAGTTCAAAGACTATTTGCGTCCAGTCACCAATAAAGTCGCTGAACCAAAGGCATAAACTTTACCTTCTTTATCGACAATCCGGCCTTCTGAAGTGAGTACATTACGTCCGATCCGGATGACTTCACCAATGGCAGTATAGGTTTCACCACTTTTCATGGCTTTCAGCATTTTCACATTCAGATCGATGGTCGAAAAACTTACCCCGGCATCAACCGTCGTATGCACGGCAGCACCGGTCGCACTGTCTAAAACCGTTGCACAAAAACCGCCATGAATCCCACCTTGTAAATTGTAATGGCGCTGATCGGGGCGTACTTCATATTCCACATAGTTCTCACGCACCAACGTTAGACGCATGGGAATAATTTCACTCATGGCTGAACTGGAAATTTCCCCATTCTTGATGGCAGTGAGATATTCAAGTCCGTTTAATTGTGATGTTGGCATAGCAACTCCTTGTAATGATTTATTTCGCCTTATGAAATAATATTCTGTTTTTCTAAAATTATGATATAACAGATAGTGATCAAAATGCTATATTTTTCCAGGATGGAATCATGACAATAAAAACTCTGGTTACAGATGCTGAATGGCAGGCACGTTGTGAGCTTGCAGCGCTTTATCGCATTATTGCGCATTACCGGATGACCGACCTGATTGATACCCATATCAGTTTAAGAGTGCCCGATCAGCCAGACTGCTTTCTGATTAATCAGTATGGCGTCGCTTTTGAAAAAATGTGCGCTTCAACGCTGGTCAAGATTAATCATGAAGGGCAGGTCGTAGAAAGCTATGAACAGGACAAGCCGGTGAATATGGCTGGCTTCGTCATCCACTCCGCAATTCATGAAGCACATGCTCATCTGAACTGTGTCATTCATACGCATACCGCAGACGGCATAGCAGTGTCTGCACAGAAACACGGACTTCTTCCCATTTCCCAGCATGCGCTGAAATTTTATCAGCAGGTGGCCTATCACGAATATGAAGGCGTGGCACTCTCAACAGATGAGCAGGAGCGCCTGATTCAGGACCTAGGCGGCCATCGCGCCATGATTTTACGCAATCACGGACTTTTAACGGCTGGCGAAACTATTGCTCGGGCCTTTCATGAAATCTATTTTCTGGAGCGTGCCTGTCAGGCACAGGTGAAGGCCTTAAGTGGCGGTGCCGAACTGCATTATCCAGCAGAAGAAGTCCGAATTAAAACCGCCAAGCAGTTCGCCAGTCCTTTAGTAGAACCGATTTTACAGCGTGCCTGGCAGGCTGCATTATCCCTGATTGAGCATCAATATACGGAGTATGCATCATGATTGTGATTTCCAGTACTGTGCCGAATATTGAAGTGATTCTGGTGAAGTCTTTTCAGAAATATGCGCCTGAGGGCAGTTTTTGTACACTGGACAGCCCGGAAGCTGAACATGCGACCACAGCAGCTTCGTGGTTTCCAGATATGGAAAAACTCCGGCAGCTTCCAGAACTTGGCCTGATTCATTCGATTGCTGCAGGGGTCGAACATTTAAATTTAAACAAGATTAGATCTGACCAGTCAGTCTGCCGGGTGCTGGATCCACATCATCAAAAAGGCATGTTTGATTATCTGCTCTGGGGCGTGCTGTATTTCCAGCGTTATTTTGACCGCATGATCCAGCAGCAAAAGCAGCAGCTATGGAAGCAGTATCGCCAAAGTTATAGCCATCATATCCAGATCGGGATTATGGGCCTTGGCCATATGGGCGGTTATGTAGCAAAACGTTTTGCCGACATGGGCTATCAGGTGTCTGGGTGGTCCAATTCCCCAAAAGAGATTGCTCAGGTCAAAAGCTATGTAGGCCAAGAACAGCTTTCCGAGTTCCTTGCCCACAGCCAGATTTTGATTAATTTAATGCCTTTAACTGCAGACAATACTGGCATCTTATCTGAACAGCTATTTAAAAAATTACCCGATCAGGCTGCTCTTATTCAGGTGGGGCGTGGGCAGCATTTAATCGAGCAGGATCTACTCAATGCACTGGAGTCCGGCCAGTTACGTGGTGCAATTGTCGACGTATTTGAACAGGAGCCATTAGCTGCTGAACATCCATTCTGGCAGCATGAAAAGATCGTAGTTACGCCTCACGTTGCCTCACATGCACCAATGTCTGTGGTGGTGGAACAGATTCTAGAAAATGACCGACGCTTAAATCTCGGGCTGGATTTGTGTCATCAGGTAGATGTCAATAAGGGCTATTAATTGTAGGGATACAGGCAAAAAAATAAGGAAATTGATGATGTGGGAAACGATTCAAACTCAGGTTCAGCAAGGCGTCGCAACCTTAAGCTTTAACCGCCCGGATTCACTCAACAGTTTTAACCGGCAAATGCATGAGGAAGTGCAGCAGGTGCTGAAAAACTGGAATACAGATCCGGATATTCGGGTGATTGTGATTCGCGGTAATGGCCGGGCATTTTCAGCAGGACAGGATTTAAAAGAACGTGCTGGACAGCTCGGCAATGTGCCTTTGCCACCGCAAGGCTCGCTGGCCAAATACTATAATCCATTGATTAACCTGATCCGCCAGAGTCCCAAACCGGTGATCGCAGCAGTGAATGGTGTGGCTGCCGGTGCAGGTGCCAATATCGCACTGGCCTGTGATCTGGTCATTGCCAAGGAAAGTGCCCGATTTATTCAGGCCTTTTCTAAAATTGGCTTGATTCCTGATGCCGGTGGCACCTGGATGTTGCCACGTTTAATCGGTTATGCACGTGCCATGGCACTTACTTTTCTGGGGGAACCGGTGCATGCCAAAGAGGCCGCTGAAATGGGCATGATCTGGAAAATGCTTCCAGATACAGAATTTGATGCTTATATCGACGACATTGCACACCGATTATCTCAACAGCCGACTTATGCGCTGGCTTTAACCAAACAGGCCTTGCAACGCAGTGCTGAAAATAACATAGACCAGCAACTGGAGCTGGAACAAAACCTGCAATATCTGGCTCTGAGCAGTCAGGACTATAAAGAAGGTGTCCAGGCTTTTGTCGAAAAACGCCCTGCACAATTTACCGGATGCTAAGGAGAGCATTTATGAAAATTCAGACCCGTATTACCGAGCTTTTAGGCATTCGCTATCCAATTATTCAGGGCGGCATGATGTGGGTCGGTACCGCAGAAATGGCCAGTGCCGTATCTAATGCAGGTGGCTTGGGAACATTAACGGCATTGACTCAACCGACGCCTGAAGCCTTGGTCAAGGAAATTGCACGCTGCCGAGAAATGACCGATCAGCCTTTTGCGGTCAATCTGACTTTATTGCCCGCTGTGAATCCGCCGCCATATGCAGAATACCGACAGGCGATCATTGAAAGCGGTATCAAAATCGTAGAAACAGCAGGCAACAAGCCACATGAACATATTGAGGCGTTTAAGCAACACGGCATTATTGTCATTCATAAATGTACTTCCGTCCGTCATGCGCTTTCAGCACAAAGAATCGGTGCGGATATCATTTCGATTGATGGTTTTGAATGTGCGGGCCATCCGGGTGAAGACGATATTCCTGGCCTGATTTTAATTCCTGCCGCTGCGGATCAGCTTACTGTGCCGATTGTGGCCAGTGGCGGTTTTGCTGATGGTCGTGGTCTGGTCGCAGCATTGGCTTTGGGTGCAGAAGGCATCAATATGGGCACACGCTTTTGTGCGACTCAGGAAGCGCCAATCCATCCGAACATCAAACAGTTTTATGTCGACAATGATGAAAGGGCGACACATCTACTGTATCGGCAGTTTAGAAATACTGCGCGTGTTGCCAAAAATGCAGTATCTGAGCTGGTGGTGAAAATGAGTGAAGATCCAGGTCTGGAGTTTGAACAGATTCGTCCCTATGTCAGTGGTTTAAAAGGCAAGCTTGCGCTGGAAAATGGCGATGTAGATGCGGGCGTACTGACCGCTGGACAGGTGATGGGATTGATTCATGATATTCCGACCTGTCAGGCGCTGATTGACAATATCATGCAGGATGCCGAGCAGATTATTTATCAACGTTTGGCTCAATTTTTCCCGCGCTAGATCATCTAAGCGTTATCACTCAATAAAAAGCCATTCAAGCATGAATGGCTTTTTTTCATGTTGAATATTTTTATTTTTTAAATAGGAAATTTCACAGAATGACTAGATTTTATACTGGGACTTATATTATATTGGATTTAAAACATAATTTCGTATTATGAAATTTTAAGTCATAAATATACAAATTAAAAACTCATGCAAGGGAATTACGATGAGAAATTATATTGCGCCATTAAAAGACATGACGTTTGTGCTGAAAGACCTGCTCAATGTGGAACAGAAATATCAGGGCTATACCAGGTTCGCAGACAAAGTATCGATGGATATTATGGAGCAATATCTGGAAGTCGCTGCCGATTTTTGCCAAAACGAACTGCTACCGATTAATGCCACAGGCGATCAGCAGGGTTGCCGTTTACAAGATGGCGTGGTAACCACACCAGATGGTTTTAAAGCGGCTTATGATAAATATGTGGAACTTGGCTTTACCTCATTAACCGGTGATGAAAAATATGGCGGCCAAGGCTTCCCGACTTTATACCGTATCGCGATTTCAGAAATTATTACCGCGACCAACTGGTCTTGGGGCATGTATCCGGGCCTATCACACGGTGCTATGCGCACTCTGGAACACCACGGAAGCGATGAGCAAAAACAGAAATTTCTGGTGCCTTTAATTGCCGGCCGCTGGACTGGAACCATGTGTTTAACCGAATCGCATGCTGGTTCAGATCTGGGATTAATCCGTACCAAAGCAGTGCCAAATGAAGATGGCAGTTATAGCATCAGCGGTGAGAAAATCTTTATATCTGCCGGTGAACATGACCTGGCTGAAAATATTGTGCATATCGTACTGGCACGTTTACCCGATGCGCCTGCCGGTACCAAAGGTATTTCGCTGTTTATCGTGCCGAAATACAATTTGGATGAAGCGGGCAATGTGGCTTCGCGTAATGGCGTGGTCTGCAGCGCGCTTGAACACAAAATGGGGATTCACGGGAATGCGACTTGTGTACTGAATTTTGACAATGCCAAAGGTTTTCTGATCGGGCCTGAAAACCGCGGCCTGAACTGCATGTTTACCTTTATGAACTCGGCGCGTATTGGTACAGCGATTCAGGGTCTGGCAGCAGCAGAATCTTCTTATCAGGGCGCATTGGCTTATGCCAAAGACCGTCTGGCCATGCGTTCTTTGGAAGGTGCCAAGGCGCCCAACCAGCCAGCAGATCCAATTATTGTGCATCCGGCTGTACGTAACATGCTGCTGACTCAAAAGGTATTTGCAGAAGGTTCACGTGCGCTGGCCTATTATCTGGCGACCTATGCCGATATTGCTGAAGCAACCGATAATCCCGATGAGAAAAAAGCAGCTGAAGACCGTCTGGCATTACTCACCCCAATTGCCAAAGCACTCATGACTGAAACAGGCGTGGAAGCGGCGAAGCATGGTATGCAGGTCTTCGGTGGTCACGGTTATATTACCGAGCATGGCATGGAGCAGATTGCCCGTGATGCACGTATTGCCAGCCTTTATGAAGGCACCACTGAAATTCAGTCGATTGATTTATTGGCGCGTAAAGTTCTGGGTTCAAAGCTTGGCTTGCTGACTGCATTGACCGATGAGATTCAGGCTTATGTGAAAGATCATCAGCAACATGCCCAATTAAGCCAGCAAGTTGCACAAGTCAGCCAGCTAACCGAACAGTGGCTGGAGCTCACCAAAACCATTCAGACTCAGGCACAACAGTCTGTCAATGAAATTGGTGCGGCCTCAGTCGATTATTTATATTTCTCCGGTTATGTGGTGTCGGCTTATTTATGGCTAAAAATGGCGATTACGGCACAGCAGAAAATTGAACAAGGTCATACCGATCCGTTCTATGCAGCAAAAATCAAAACTGCACAATTCTTCTTTGCACGGATTTTACCAAGAACTGCAACGCATACTGCCAATATTCTAGCGGGTGGTGAAAGCCTGTTCCTGCTTGAAGCTGAAGAGTTCAAATTCGATTAAACCTTTTGACCCACGATCGCCTCTCTTGATCGTGGGTCTTTTTTTAATAACCCGTTTTGCATCTCAACTGTATTCAATATCAGTTTTTTTCTCTGCGGTTGAACAGACTATAAAACAACAAGATCAGGAGTCTATATGGATTTAGACGTGATTACTCGACAGTTTCCTTATGCTGATTTGCAACTTAACTATCACGAAGTCGGACAGCGTTCTGCATTTCCCAGCATTATTCTGATTCATGGCACAGGTGGAAATACCGACAAGCATTTTAGTTATATTTTTCCGATGCTGGGCATGCATCAGCGGGTGTTATCAATTGATTTGCACACACCTGATAAAGCTGATCTGGCGATTAGCGATTTCAGCCAGCAGGTCGAAGCACTGATTCAGCATGCAGTTGCAGAAGATGAAACTATTACAGTCGTAGGTTATTCACTCGGTGCCGTGATTGCTGCACAAGTCGCCGCGAGTCTCAAACAGCGCGTAGCGCGCTTGATTCTGTTAGCCGGTTGGGCAAAGACCAGCTCGGTGCAGCAACTGCGGACAAGCATCTGGCAACAGTTATTTAATGAACAATCCGCTGCCTTGCCGCATTTTGTCAATTATTGCCTGTATAGCGATGATTATCTATGTGCCCGTAGCGAACAACAGGTGCTTGATCTGGCACGCTTTGTTAAACCTTCCCAAGATGCAGCCAAACAACGTGAACTGAATTATCGCATTGATATTACCTCGATCTTGCCGGACATTTGTGCGGAGACCTTAATCGTCGCTTGCCATGAAGACCGCATGATACCTCTGGCTCAAGCAAAGCTGCTGTTTGCCTCAATACAGGACAGTCGTTATATCGAAATTGCGTCGGGACACGCACTGTATATCGAAGCGCCTGCAGAAGTGCTGCAACTGGTGAACCAGTTTAGCCAGCATCCACAGCAGTATCCGGCAAATCAAAAAATCCAGCCGTCGATGCCTTAAAACAGGAGAAAAATAATGCAAGCTCCAGTACAGCGCAGCAAGATTTTAATCGTAGGCAGCGGTTTCGGTGGTTTGGGCATGGCAATCCGTCTGAAACAGCAGGGCATTCACGACTTTAAAATCATTGAACGTGCCGCAGAAGTCGGTGGAACATGGCGTGATAATACCTATCCCGGTGTCGCCTGTGATGTGCCATCTCATTTATATTCTTTTTCTTTTATTAAAAATCCGGACTGGTCGCGTGTCTTTCCGCAAGGAGCAGAAATTCAGCGTTATTTAATCCAGTGCTGTGATCAGGAAAATATCCGGCCACATATCGACTTTCAAACTCAACTGGAAAAAGCTAGCTGGAATGCCAAAGCACGTATCTGGGAAATTCAGACTTCTCAAGGTCTGTATCAGGCAGAAATTTTAATCACAGCAACCGGACATCTTGCGGATGAACATCTCCCGCAAATTCCGGGTCTGGCAGAATTTCAGGGCCAGGTCATGCATTCCGCGCGCTGGAATCATCAGCTGAATCTGGATAATCAGCGCGTGGTTGTGGTCGGTTCTGGAGCTTCAGCAGTTCAGCTTGTGCCGGAAATTGCCAAAATGGCCAAAAGCCTGACCGTCTTGCAACGTAGTGCGCCATATATATTACCGCGGCCAGACCGGGCTTATTCTGAGTCAGAAAAACAGCTTTTCCGCAAAGATCCGGACAGTATGTCAGCACTCAGACACACGTTGTTCTGGGGCAATGAATACAATTTTGCCCAGCGTCGTAATCTGAAAAGCCAGATCGAGCGGGTCAAGAAAAATTGTCTGCAATTTTTAAAACATCAGATTTCAGACCCTGAGTTACAGCATAAACTCACTCCGCATTATGAGCCGGGTTGCAAGCGCTTATTGCTCTCTAATGATTATTATCCAACCTTTTTAAAAGCGCATGTCACGCTTGAAGACTCGGCCTTGGCAGAAGTAAGCCAAGATGGCGTAATAAGCAAATCCGGCCATGAATTTCCTGCAGATATCATTGTATTTGCCACTGGGTTTGAAGCAGCACGTCCACCTTATGCGGCAAAGGTCGTCGGTAAACATGGCCTAAGTCTGGAACAACAATGGTCTAGCGGCATGCAGGGCTATCAGTCAACGACCGTACATAATTTTCCAAACCTGTTCATCCTGAATGGACCCAATACCGGCAGTGGTCATAATTCAGCGCTTTATTTTCTGGAAACCCAATTTGATCTGGTGCTGGATGCCTTGCAATTTTTTGAGCTGAATCAGATTCAGGTTTTCGAGGCTGATCAGCATGCTGAAAATAGTTATATGCAGGAGCTGCAGCAACTGTCTCAAGGCAGTGTCTGGCTATCGGAAAGCTGTAAAAGCTGGTATCTGGATCCGGTCAGCCGCAAGTTGACTCTGGTCTGGCCAGATTATGCGCATTCATTCAGAAATAAAAATCAGCATTTTATTCGTAGCGGTTATCACTACAAGTATGTTGAATCGAGACAGCAGAAAGTGGTTTAAAAATATTTAATTAAAATCAAAATCTTATGGTTTAAATAATACAAAATAATTGTAAATCCAGGACAGGAGTATAGTCATGAGCAGTCAGCCATGGATGGAAGAATATAAAAAGTGGAATATCAATCCGGAGTTTACCCGGCCAGATCCTGAGAAAACGCTGAGCACGACAATTGCTGAGAATTTGGTGAAATTTCAGGATAAAACCGCATTTATTTATCTGGATCGTAAATTCAGCTATCACGATATCGATATGTATAGCCAGAAACTGGCAAGCTATTTACAGAGTCTTGGGCTGACTGCTGGCAGCCGTATTGCCGTGATGTTACCCAATATTATTCAGTATCCAATTGCGACCTTTGCCATTATTCGTGCCGGTTATGTGCTGGTCAATGTCAATCCCATGTACACCCAGCGCGAGCTCTATCATCAGCTACAGGATTCAGGTGCAGAAGCCTTGATTATCCTGGGGCAGACTTTGGAGCAATTAATAACATTAGATAAATGCCCTGAACTCAAGTATGTCATTTCAACGCATCCGCTGGATTTTATTCAAGAGCAGCCAAGTGCTATTTATAGTCAGGCAGCACAATATCCGGATAAACAATTTTCTGACTTTAGACAGGCAATAAATCAGGTAGAGATTATTGATTTTGCACCGCCTGTACAGCATCAGGAAGATACGGTCATTCTGCAATACACGGGAGGAACCACAGGTGTTTCTAAAGGCGCAGAACTGAGCCATCGCAATATTTTATTTAATATCGCCCAGAACAGTACCGTATTTATCAGTCATTTTACTGACCGCTATGCCGCTGAAAATGAATATGTATTCTGTGCCTTGCCGCTGTATCACATTTATGGATTTACCATCTGCCTGTTCAGTTATGGTCTGAGTCGCGGTTTCGCCAATGTCCTGATTCCAAATCCGAGAGATCTGGATGCTTTGCTAGACCAATATCAGAAACATCCACCGACTGTTTTTCCGGGCGTGAATACCATGTTTAACGCGCTGGGACATCATCCTCGATTTCGTGAGCTGGATCATTCACATCTTAAAACTACCACAGGTGGTGGATCGTCTATTTTAAAAAGCACTGCTGAGTTATGGTATGAAGTCACAGGCTGCCAGATTTATGAAGGTTATGGACTTTCTGAAACATCACCCACCGCGACCTTTAATCCACCGCTGAGCCGACGTTTTAGCGGAACCATTGGTTTGCCACTGGCAGGGACTGAAATCCTGATTTTAAACGATGAGGCCAAGCCGGTTGAGTTTCATCAGGCTGGAGAAATTGCCATTCGCGGACCTCAGGTGATGAAAGGTTACTGGCAGCAACCGGAAGCAACGGCTCAGGCATTTACGAAAGACGGCTTCTTTCTGACAGGCGATATCGGCTGTATGGATGAGCAGGGTTATATCACCATTCTCGATCGTAAAAAGGACATGATTCTGGTGTCTGGTTTTAATGTCTATCCGAATGAGCTGGAAGGCGTACTGTCCAAGCATCCCAAAATACTGGAATGTGCCGTGATCGGGATTGAGGATGAAAAATCCGGGCAGGTACCCAAGGCATTTATTGTGAAACAGGATGCCAACCTGACTCAAGATGAGGTCATGGCTTTCCTGAAACAGCAACTGACCAGTTATAAACTGCCAAAATACATTGAGTTTGTGGCTGGATTGCCAAAGTCTACAGTAGGCAAAATTCTGCGTCGTGAACTGCCTCGTACTGTTCAGTCGAGTGCCAAAGTCTGCTAAAGAATAATCTAATTCATTAGATTTAAAGTAAAAAAGGAATCTAAAGATTCCTTTTTTATTGCTTGCTAGCTTATCGCTGCTGGATGACTTTTTTGCTTTTCAGCTCATCTATTTCATCCGGGCTTAAAAACTGGCTTAAGACTACATCGGTATCTTCACCTAAACAGGGTGGCGCTTTTTTATACTCTACCGGGGTCTTGGAAAGTTTAATCGGTGAGCCAATCGAGGTGTAATCTTCACGTAAAGTGTGTGGCATCTGGATGACCATCTCACGTGCCAATACCTGTTCTTCTTTCAGAGTCTGCTTCAGGTTATTAATCATACCAACCGGAACTTTGACTGCATGAATCAGATCCACCCAGGTTTGTGCGGGTTGCTTATAGAAATGTGCCTGTAGCACTGTGGTCAGCTCTTCACGATGCATCACCCGTCCTGAATTTTTTAGGAAACGAGGATCTTCGGCGACCTCAGCCAAGCCCACTGCCTGACACAAGGCCTTGAATTGCAGGTCATTGCCACAGGCGATAATAAACTCACCTTGCTGTGCCTTAAACACCTGATAAGGCACAATATTGGCATGCGCATTTCCAAAGCGGCCCGGCACTTTGTCTGAAGTCAGATAATTCATTGCCAGAACGGAGAGGGAAGCCACCTGGGTATCCAGCAGTGCCATATCGATATGCTGGCCTTCACCGGTTTTTTCCCGCGACAATAATGCCGCCTGAATGGCAATTGCAGAATATAAACCGGTGGTCAGGTCAGCAAAAGCCAGACCGGCTTTTTGCGGGCCGCCTCCCGGCAAGTCATCGCGTTCACCGGTGACGCTCATCATGCCACCCATGCCCTGAATAATAAAATCATAACCTGGTTCGTGTGCACGTGGGCCGTTCTGACCAAAGCCGGTAATTGAACAGTACACCAGACGCGGATTTAACTGACTCAGACTTTCATAATCCAGACCATATTTTTTTAGAGAACCCGCTTTATAATTCTCGATGACCACATCACTTTGCTGGGCAATTTTTTTAATGATCTCTTGACCTTCAGGCGTAGACAGATCCACGGCAACTGAATGTTTACCGCGGTTGGCAGAAAGATAATATGCCGATTCATGCGTATCTTCCTGCTTGTCATTTTTTAGCCAGGGCGGGCCCCAGATTCGCGTGTCATCCCCGTGATTAGGTTTTTCAATTTTAATCACTTCGGCGCCTAAATCGGCCAAAATTTGACTGCACCACGGGCCGGCTAAAATACGGCTTAAATCCAGTACGCGAAAGCCTGTTAAAGCACCCATCCTTACACTCCCTGTTTTATTGTATTCAATATCATCTAATTTCTAATCCTCATATCAAAATATCTTAAAATGATTTAATAATCAAATTAGCGATAACTAATTTCGTATAACAAAACTTAATATCAAATATTGTTGAAAATTCAACTTATCTTAATTACCTTGATTGGGCTCGACAGGAACAGCAAAAATAAAAGGAGATCTGAAAATCTCTCAGAGAAACCAAGAAAAACAGGAGCTAAAAATTGTCAGGATTGCATTTGTAGCAACCCGTCTATGTGCAAGATGGCAATTAAAACATCAATACGAAATAAGCAATAACAAGGATATTTACAATGACGGATCTCGCAACAGAATTAGGAAAAATCAAGCCCACGACCAAAAGAACCCAGCAAATTGCCTTTATATTTGCTTTTCTGGCCTTACTGGTCGATGGCGCAGACATGTTATTGCTGTCATTTAGCTTGAACAGTCTCAAAGCTGAGTTTGGCTTAAGCAATTTACAGGCAGGAGCACTGGGAAGTTTCACTTTGGCCGGGATGGCCATTGGCGGATTTATGGGCGGTTGGGCCTGTGACCATTTAGGCCGGGTACGCACCGTGGTCATTTCCATCCTGATTTTTTCTACATTGACTGCGGCACTGGGTTTTACCCAGAATTTTGAACAGTTCGCGCTATTACGCTTTCTGTCTGCATTCGGAATTGGCGCTTTATATATTGCAGCCAATACATTGATGGCAGAATATGTACCTACTGAATATCGGACAACAGTCTTGGGAACCTTACAGGCAGGCTGGACAGTCGGTTATATTGTGGCGACCTTGCTTGCTGGCTGGATTATTCCAGACTACGGCTGGCGGATGCTGTTCTTTGTCGCGATTATTCCAGCCGCCATGGCATTTTTTATCCAGAAACTGGTGCCAGAACCAGAGTCTTGGCAGCGGGCCAGACTGCAACGTTTATATGCGCCTGCAGATGTAACGGCAAATCGACCTGTTAAAAAAAGTACCACCAAGGAAATTTTTGCCGATCCTAGAAACCGCAGAATGTTTATCCTGTGGATTTTAACCGCTGGCTTTTTACAGTTTGGTTATTACGGCGTCAACAACTGGATGCCGGCCTATCTAGAATCTGAATTACATATGGATTTTAAATCGATGGCAGGTTATATGATTGGGACTTATGTCGCCATGATTTTCGGCAAGGTTCTGGCTGGCTTTGCAGCAGACCGTTTAGGACGCCGTTTTGTCTTTGCCTTTGGTGCTATTGGCACAGCGATCTTCCTGCCGGTGATTGTACTGTTTAATAGCCCTGACAATATTGCCTATCTGCTGATTTTCTTTGGTTTCCTGTACGGTATTCCTTATGCGATTAATGCCACCTACATGACCGAAAGCTTTGCAACCTCGATTCGTGGTACTGCGGTTGGTGGTGCTTATAATGCCGGGCGTATTGGCGCCATGTTTGCACCTGCAATTATCGGGGCGGCTGCAAGTGGTGGCTCTATCGGTTTGGGCTTCCTGATTATGGGCGGTGCATATTTCTTATGTGGTGCTGTATCCGGGATCTTTATCAAGGACCGTCAATATGATCCGCAAAAAGCATAACTATTCATAAAGTCTGTAAAAATGAGCCTGCTCGGGCTCATTTTTATATGAATCAAAGTGAAGCATCGTGCTTCTCATTTTTTATTCTGCATTCATTTCTTTTGGCAAATGAATATTTTTCAGGCCGTCATTGACTTTATTAAGAAGGTGAATCAGAGTAATGGCATCATCAAAAGTCAGCTTGTTCAAAGCCTGTCCATAAAAATCAAAAAAATCATTCTGCAAACTATCCCAGGTTTTAAAGCCTTCGCTGGTCAGCGCGACATTTTTAGCACGTCTGTCTTGCTCACTGATAATCCGTTCAACCAGACCATCACGTTCCAGACGTTTTAAAACTGCGTCCAGATTTTGCCGGCTTACACCGAGGTATTCGGTCAAATCAGAAAATGACATCCCTGATTTTACCCGCGGCCGAGACAAGGCTCCCAGTACAGCCCAATGCACTGGAGAAATTCCCAGTTCATTCGAGCATTTGCGATCCAGCGTATTCCCCACCTGAAACAGCCTGAAAAAAAGTCTATTGTGGGCAGAGTATAAGGATTGATCATATTTTTTTGACACAGTATCACTCATTTGATAAGCCACCCAGCTCAACACGTTTAAATAAAAAAGAGTATAGCTTAGAGCTCACTCGCATAAATCGAATTCCAGATTGCAGCGCGCATGTAGAACCCAAGTACACTGGCACCATATTAACTTGAGAAATCATGATTTTTTTCTCTTTATTCAGTCAGCTTGATTGAATGAAGCAACATAAAAAGTTTTTTCGATTCAGGTTGCATTATTCTGAAAATGAGCCTGTGATTGATAGTGCAAATCTAAGAGTAAAGCTGATATGTGTCAATGTCTTTAATTTGCTAAAATTATAAGTTATTGATAATAAGTTATAAAATAAATATATAAACTTATTTTATGTAAATATATTGACATAAAAATATTCTAATTCTATTTTAGTGATAACAGGCGATATATGAACAATAGTTAATCAGAATCAGATAAAAATATACCAGGGAGAGTTAAATGAAAGGGTTGAAGGATAAAGTCGTAATTGTGACCGGTGGCGCAGGTGGCATCGGTTCAGCAACCTGCCGCCGTCTGGCGGAAGAAGGTGCGAAAGTTGCGATCTTTGACATGAATATTGCAGCAGCAGAAAAACTGGCCGCAGAAATTAACCAGCAGAATGGCCAGGCCCTGGCTGTGCAGTGTGACATTACTCAAAATACTGTTGTGGAGCAGGCTGTACAGCAAGTAGAAGCCGAGCTTGGGCCGATTGATGGACTGGTCAATAATGCCGGTTGGGATATTTTCAAACCTTTTATCAAAACGAATCCGCAAGAATGGGAAAAACTGATTCAGATCAATCTGGTCGGTATGCTGAATATGCACTTTGCCGTTCTGAAAGGTATGGTCGAGCGCAATTCTGGCAGTATTGTCAACATTGCCTCTGATGCTGCCCGAGTCGGTTCTTCAGGTGAAGCGGTTTATGCTGCATGTAAGGGCGGACTGCTTTCATTCTCAAAAACACTGGCCCGTGAACATTCTCGTCATAACATTAAAATTAATGTGATTTGTCCGGGACCAACTGATACAGCCTTACTGGCAGGTGTCACCGAAGGTGCATCGAATCCAGAAAAATTACGTGAGGCTTTCACTCGTGCTATTCCACTCGGTCGTTTAGGTCAACCTGAAGATTTAGCCTCTTCGATTGCCTTCTTTTTAAGTGATGATGCCAGTTTTATTACTGGACAAGTACTCAGTGTTTCGGGTGGTTTAACCATGAGTGGTTAAGCAAAAACTGCTAGAAAATATGGAAAATAAAGTCAGACAGAGAAATACAGGAAGTAATAACAATGATTTTTGAAGATATCTTATACGAAGTAAAAAACGGTGTGGCATGGATTACGATTAACCGTCCAGAAAAAATGAATGCCTTTCGTGGTACGACCTGTGATGAATTAATCAAAGCCTTAAACAAGGCCGGCTATGACCGTGAAGTCGGTGCGATTGTACTGACTGGCGCCGGTGATCGTGCTTTCTGTACCGGCGGGGATCAATCCGCGCATGATGGAAACTATGATGGCCGTGGCACCATTGGTTTGCCAATGGAAGAATTACATACGGCAATGCGTGATGTGCCTAAACCGGTGATCGCTCGTGTACAAGGTTATGCGATAGGTGGTGGAAACGTATTAGCCACCATTTGCGATCTGACCATTTGTTCAGAGAATGCCATTTTTGGTCAGGTGGGCCCGAAAATGGGTTCAGTCGATCCGGGTTATGGCACAGCATATTTAGCACGTGTAGTCGGTGAGAAAAAAGCCCGTGAAATCTGGTATATGTGCCGTCGCTATACGGGCCAAGAAGCGGTTGCAATGGGTCTTGCCAATAAATGTGTACCCGCCGATCAACTTGATGCTGAAGTACAGGCTTGGGCCGAAGAAATCTGTCGGCGTAGTCCGACAGCCATCGCCATTGCCAAACGTAGCTTCAATATGGATACCGCACATCAGGCGGGGATTGCCGGCATGGGCATGTATGCACTAAAACTGTATTACGACACGGAAGAATCGCGTGAAGGCGTCAATGCACTCAAAGAAAAGCGCCAGCCTGAATTTCGTAAATTTCATAAATAAGGAAGATACAGTATGACTAAAAATCCTTATATTACGGAAGACTTAGAGTTTTTAGCAGAAACTGCTGAAAAGTTTGCGCAAAAATATATTGCCCCCGGTTTTTTAGAACGCGATCAAAGTCGGGTGTTTGATCGTGATCTGGTCAAAAAAATGGGAGAGATGGGCTTTATTGCACCGGAACTTCCGGAACAATATGGCGGCCAAGGCATGGGACGCCTGGCAGCAGGTATTATTCATGAAGCGGTAGCCAAAGCGGATTTAAGTTTTTCCTATATCAATCTGCTCGCTTCGCTAAATGGCCAGATTTTGGCGGAACATGGTCAACCCGAAGTGGTTGAACCGTGGCTGAAGAAACTGACCGCCGGTGAAGCAATTTTTTCGATTGCCTTGACCGAGCCGCGTGGTGGTTCAGATGCTGCCAACCTGCGTTTAAAAATCGAACGTGACGGCGATGAATATATCATTAATGGCGAAAAGACTTCGATTTCGGCTGCCGATCAGGCCGATGCTTCGGTGGTGTTTGGTCGTACTGGCGCCAATGAAGATGGTGCGCATGGCGTGACAGCACTCCTGGTTCCCATGAATTTATCTGGCATTAGCACCACGCGTTTTGACTGTCATGGGCAACGTGCCATTGGTCGCGGTTCAATCTTCTTTGATAATGTTCGCGTTCCGGTCAATCATCGCTTAGGTGATGAAAACAAAGGTTTTGTGCAGGTCATGCAAGGCTTTGACTTTTCACGTGCCTTGATTGGTTTACAGGTTCTGGCTGTTGCACGTGTCAGTCTGGATGAAGCCTGGGAATATGCGGCGCAACGTGAAGCCTTTGGTCAGCCCTTAACAGCATTTCAAGGCGTATCGCATCCATTGGCCGAGTATGAAACCCAGGTAGAAGCCGCGCGTTTACTCTGTCTGCAAACCTTATGGCTCAAAGACAATCATCTGCCACATACTTCCGAAGCTGGAATGTGTAAATGGTGGGGGCCAAAACTGGCCTATGACGTGATTCATCAATGCTTATTGACCTTTGGTCATGCCGGATATGACCGTGGTGTGATGGAACAGCGCATGCGTGATGTACTCGGCTTCCAGATTGGTGACGGAACAGCGCAGATCATGAAAACCATTATTGCGCGTAAAAAAGCAGGACGCAAAGCGGTACCGGCTTAGCTCATATTGAGCTCAGCCCTGGCCGATATAATTAAAATCAGGAGTAACCGAATGGAATTCGATGCAGTTCTTATAGCTTCCAGAAAAGAAAAAATGCTGAAAGAAGGCTACTGGTTAAATAAAACCATTATTGATTCTCTGCGTCAGACCATCGACAAGAATCCAGATAAAACCGCACTGGTCAGTTTTAAAGTGGAAGATCAAACGGAGCAAGTGTTTAGCTATCAGGATCTCTGGAACATGACCAATAAAATTGCTTTAGGTTTAAAGCAATTGGGTGTGGCTAAAAATGATGTGGTCTCGTGTCAGTTGCCGAACTGGTGGGAATTTACCTTGCTGTATCTGGCCTGTAGCCGCATCGGCGCCGTACTGAATCCATTGATGCCGATTTTCCGAGAAAGGGAACTGGAATTCATGCTGAAACATGGTGAAGCCAAAGTATTTATCGTACCAAAAAGCTTCCGTAATTTTGATCATGAACAGCTGGCAAATCGCTTAAAGACTAAAATTGAGACCTTGCAACATGTGGTGGTGGTCAATGGTCTTGAAGAGAATAATTTTGATCGCGTTTTGGTCAATCATGGTCTTGAGCAAGATTCTTCCGCCGTTACAAACCTAGATCAGCTTGAAGCTCGTCCTGATGATATTACCCAGCTGATTTTTACCTCAGGCACTACCGGTGAGCCGAAAGGGGTGATGCATACCGCCAACACTTTATTTTCCAATATTGTTCCCTATGCAGAACGGCTACATTTAAATCAAAATGATGTGGTACTCATGGCCTCACCAATGGCGCATCAAACCGGCTTTATGTATGGCCTGATGATGCCGATTGAACTGAATGCCAAAGTGGTGTTGCAAGATGTCTGGGATGTGTCACAGGCAGTGGATTTAATTCACCAGCATCAGGTCAGTTTCACCATGGCGTCCACACCATTCCTGAATGACCTGTCTACCACCGTTGCGGAGCAGCAGAATCAGGTCAGCAGCCTGAAAACCTTCTTGTGTGCAGGTGCACCGATTCCAGGCTCATTGGTACAAAAAGCACGGGAAACCTTAGGTGTCAAAGTGATTTCTGCTTGGGGCATGACCGAGTGCGGCGCAATTACCACCACACGACCTGAAGATGAGGATGAACGTTCCTTTAATACGGATGGGATTGCTTTGCCCGGTGTAGAGATCAAAATCGTCAATAAAGCGGGAGAAATTAAACCGCTGAATGAGCCGGGACGCTTAATGATTCGTGCCTGTTCAAGTTTTGGCGGTTATTTAAAACGTGCACATTTAAATGATACCGATGCAGATGACTGGTTTGATACCGGAGATATTGCCTATCAGGATGAGCAAGGCTATATCCGGATATGGGGACGTAAAAAAGATGTAATCATTCGCGGTGGAGAAAATATTCCGGTCGCAGAAATTGAATCTCTGCTGTATAAGCATCCGAATATCGCCGTCGTGGCGCTGGTCGCCTATGCCGATGAACGACTCGGTGAAAGAGCCTGTGCGATTATCAAGCTTAAAGATCTAAGTCAGCCATTAGAACTGAATGATATCGTCAACTTTTTAAAAACCCATAATCTCGCGATGCAATATATTCCAGAACGCCTGGAGATTTGGGAAGATATTCCAATGACGCCGTCTGGAAAAATCCAGAAGTTTAAACTTCGTGAACTGCTGGCCAGTCATCTTGCCTCAGCCAATTGATCTTTAAAGATAAACTCCTGAAATATATTCAGGAGTTTTTGCTATAGATTGAAATGGGAAGCCAAACCTTAAATTGATTTATCGCGTTATTTTAATAACTTCAATAAAGCTTCAGCTGTCGCAGCCGAAGAGGCAGGATTTTGTCCGGTAATGAGCAGACCATCTTCTTGGACATAAACCTGCCAATCCTCAGCTTTGGAATATTGGCCAGCTTTTTCTTTGAGCATGTCTTCAACTAAAAATGGCACAATATCGGTCAGGCCCACGCCGTCTTCTTCGCTATTACTGAAACCGGTGACCGATTTACCTTCGACAATCGAGCGACCTTCAGCATCTTGAACATCACGAAGTACGCCCGGCGCATGACAAACCAATGCCACAGGTTTATTGGCCTGCAAAGTCTGCTCAATCAAGGAAATAGAGTTCTGGTCTTCGGCTAGATCCCATAATGGACCATGACCACCGGGATAGAACACTGCATCAAAATCCTGATTTAAGACTTCACTTAATTTATATGTATTGGCAAGCTGCTGCATGGCCACTTCATCTGCTTCAAAACGCTGGGTGGTTTCAGTCTGTGCATCCGGTTCATTACTTTTTGGGTCTAAGGGCGGCTGGCCACCCGCAGGAGAAGCCAGAATTAGCTCTGCACCTGCATCAACAAAGCTATAGTAAGGTGCAGCCAGTTCTTCCAGCCAGAATCCGGTTTTCTTTCCGGTATCGCCAAGCGTGTCATGTGAAGTCAGAACGATCAGAATTTTCATGTTATTTTCCTGTATCTCATTAAATATTGCGAATGGCTGCTTGTTAATTTAACAAGTCGCGGGCATCAGGAATGTTGTGATACGTTCATTTGCTGTATCGATACGTTTGTGTTTGAGTTGAATTAACTTAAGGCTGTATTTATGAAGCGAACAGTTTTTTAAGCGCAATTATCTGCCCATTAACAGGTCTTGCTGAAGGTCCGCCTGTTTACGCAGAAAATCCCAGACCAGTTTAATTTTCGGTTCGTGTTGCAGATCAACCAGCGTCAGCATCCAGAAAGTGTGGGTAAAACTGACCTGATCGCCCAGAACCTGTTGCAGTTCGCTTTTATCATGGGCCAAAAATTTCGGTAAAATAGCTAGCCCGGCACCGGCACTGACCGCAATTTGCTGGGCCAGAATACTGTTACTGCGAAAACAGGCAGTCAATTGCAGCGGTAAACGTTCCAGCGAATACAGGGCCGAGCTATAGACCAGATCATCAATATAATCGACAAAACGGTGCTGCTTGAGGTCTTCCAGTTTTTTAATTTGCGGATTTTTCTGTAAATAATGCTGACTGCCATACAGTTTTAGACAGTAATTCGACAGACGGGTAATGATATAGGGGCCCGATTTGGGCCGGTCAATCGCAATTACAATATCGGCTTCACGATGCGAAAGTTTGATCGCTTTCGGCACCGGAATCAGGTCAATGGTCAGCAAAGGGTAGTGCTGGGAGAACTCGGCCAGTAAGCGCGCTAAAAATGCCGTACCAAAACCTTCTGGTGCACCAATCCGCACCCGGCCTTGCAAGGGATCGTTGCGTTTGTCAATCTGGATAAAGGATTGTTCCATCAGTTCCACACGCGGCACCAATGCCAGACCTTCCGAGGTCAGCTCATACCCTGTCGCTTCGCGTTTAAACAGTTGCGTGCCGAGGGTATTTTCCAGCGCCTGAATCCGCCGTGCCACGGTACTGTGTTCCACCCCAATCAAGCGTGCTGCATTGGTGAGTGTTTTAGCACGTGCCAAAACCAAAAAGAAACGTAAATGATCCCAATCTACTTTCATCTTCTATTTAACATCCTGTTAAATCCCTGTGCATATTTGCACATCTATCGTGCATCAATTTCTATTGGTGGTCAAAGTGTTCTTTGTTAGTCTGCTGAAACAGCGTAAAAATAATACGTTTAAAACAGCCAGTAAAGGCAGACACAACGACAATAACAAACCAGCACGGAGCGACCATGAACGCCATTCATCATCCACAGCAAAGTACCGGATTCACCACCGCAAAACTCCTCATTAATGGTGAATTTGTCGAATCAAAAACCAGTCATTGGCAAGATATTATCAACCCTGCCACTCAAGAAGTTTTGGGTCAGGTACCATTTGCAACTGCAGAAGAAGTCAATGCCGCGATTGCTGCCGCACAAAATGCCTTTGCCAGCTGGCGCCAAACCCCGATTCAGGCACGTATGCGGATTATGTTGAAGCTGCAGGATCTGATTCGTACTAACTTAAAAAGTATTGCCCAAGTATTAACGGCGGAACAGGGCAAAACCCTGGCTGATGCCGAAGGTGACATTCAGCGTGGCTTAGAAGTGGTGGAGCATGCCTGTTCTATTGGTTCACTACAAATGGGTGAATATGTTGAAGGTGTGGCACGTGGGGTCGATACCTATACCTTGCAGCAACCACTCGGTGTTTGTGCGGGAATTACGCCGTTTAACTTTCCGGCGATGATTCCACTGTGGATGTTCCCGATGGCGATTGTCTGTGGTAATACCTTTGTCTTAAAGCCCTCGGAACAGGATCCGCTATCGACCATGATGCTGGTGGAACTGGCAATTGAGGCAGGCGTACCTGCTGGTGTGCTGAATGTAGTGCATGGCGGTAAAGAAGTGGTGGATCTGCTGTGTACCCATCGTGACATCAAAGCCATTTCCTTTGTCGGTTCAACCGCTGTGGGTACGCATGTCTACAATCTGGCCGGCCAGCACGGTAAACGTGTACAGTCGATGATGGGCGCGAAAAACCATGTCGTGGTGATGCCGGATGCTAACAAGGAACAAACCTTGAATGCCTTGGTCGGTGCAGCTTTTGGCGCAGCGGGTCAGCGTTGTATGGCACTTTCCGTGGCCATAATGGTCGGTGAGACCAAGCACTGGGTCGATGAACTGGTCAATAAAACCAAAACCTTAAAGGTGAATGCCGGACATGAACCGAATACCGATGTGGGACCGGTGATTTCGACCCGTGCCAAAGCCCGTGTCATAGACTTAATTAACAGTGGCGTTGAACAGGACGCTGAACTGCTGCTGGATGGCCGTGATGTAAATGTTCCGGGTTATGAAAAAGGCAATTTTGTCGGGCCAACGATTTTTAATCAGGTCACGACCGATATGCGCATTTATCAAGAAGAAGTCTTCGGTCCGGTACTGGCGATCATACATGTTGATACTTTAGAACAAGCGATTGAGCTGATTAATGCCAATCCATTCGGTAACGGCGTTGGACTCTTTACCCAAAATGGCAATACTGCACGCACATTCCAGCACCAGATTGATATCGGTCAGGTCGGTATTAACATTCCAATTCCTGTACCTGTGCCGTTCTTCAGCTTTACCGGTTCGCGTGGTTCAAAACTGGGGGATTTAGGTCCTTATGGCAAGCAGGCAGTGCAGTTCTATACCCAGACCAAAACCATTACCAGCCGCTGGTTTGAAGATGATCAGGAAACCACAGGTGTCAATACCACGATTAGCCTGCGCTAAGGAGCATCAGCATGAAGATTGCATTTATTGGTTTGGGCAACATGGGTGGCTCGATGGCGCATAACCTGCTCAAGGCTGGGCATCAGGTTTTTGGTTATGACTTGAGTGAAGTCGCTTTACAGCATTTTGCCGAAGCGGGTGGTATCGTTTGTGACAGTCCACAAGCGGCCGCAAAACAGGCAGATTTTGTGGTCAGCATGTTACCTGCAGCCAAGCATGTACGTGAAGTTTATCTCGGTGAGCACGGTATTCTGAACGTGCTTCAGGCGGGCAGTTTGTGTGTCGACAGCAGTACCATTGACCCGCAAACCATTCAGGAAGTTGCTGCAGCAGCGCAGGCCAGACAGATTCGCGTCTGCGATGCGCCAGTCTCTGGCG
Source organism: Acinetobacter sp. 18QD2AZ41W (assembly GCF_009829025.1). NCBI lineage: Bacteria > Pseudomonadati > Pseudomonadota > Gammaproteobacteria > Moraxellales > Moraxellaceae > Acinetobacter > Acinetobacter sp. 18QD2AZ41W. The sequence continues at coordinate 165,214 of NZ_WURP01000001.1, forward strand.
GGACTTTGGGCGCCAAAGACGGTACCTTGACCTTTATGGTGGGTGCAGACGATGCCACCTTTGAGGCCGTAAAACCGGTCCTTGGCTGTATGGGCAAAAATCTGGTGCATTGTGGTGCGGTGGGAACAGGACAGGTTGCAAAAATCTGTAATAACCTGATTCTGGGGATTTCCATGACTGCTGTTGCAGAAGGCATGGCACTTGGGGCCAAACTGGGAATTGATCCGCAAGCACTAGCCGGGGTAATCAATAGTTCCACCGGACGTTGCTGGAGTTCTGAAATCTATAATCCCTGGCCGGATATCTGTGCCAATGCACCGTCATCACGGGGTTATACCGATGGTTTTGCAGCACAGCTGATGCTTAAAGATTTGGGCCTGGCTGTCGATGCAGCGCAACAGGTGGACCAACCGGTGGTTCTGGGTAGCATGGTGCAGAAACTCTATCAACAACTGTGTCAGGAAGGCGATGCGCATCTGGACTTCTCCAGTATTATGCATCAATACACCACGCCAAATGCTTAATACTTAAAATATCCAGATGGAGCAAGGATTCGCTTCATCAACAATACCTTGTCAGTAATAACGATAAATTCAGGCTGAGGTTTAACATGTTAGATTATCAAAAAACAATTGAAAATTTTGATTTAGATGCAGTGGCAAAGCAGTATCTGTCCGGTTCGATGCAGGCGCTGAACGCCTGTTATGAATGTTGCGACCGCCATGCTGACTCCGATGCAATTGCTTTACACTGGTACGGTAAAGATGGCCGCAAAGAACAGTATAGTTTTCGCGAACTCAAGAAATATTCCAGCCAGTTTGCCAACTTTTTAAAATCTCAAGGCATTGGCAAAGGCGACCGCGTTTCCGGATTATTACCGCGGACTCCAGAGCTGATCATTACCATTTTAGCGACCTGGCGGATTGGTGCAGTGTATCAACCTTTATTTACTGCCTTTGGTCCCAAAGCCATTGAACATCGCATTCAGCTGGCGCAAAGCAAGCTGGTAGTGACTGATCTGGCGAATCGGGAGAAACTATCCGATCTTAGCGCTTGTCCCACGATCGTCACTGTACATGTCGAAACCGAGGCAGAGCGTTATCCACAAGACCTCAGTTTTTGGACGGTGTTAAACCGCCAGGCTGAAGGTTGTGAACTGGAAATGCTCAGTATCGATGAGCCATTTTTATTGATGTTTACCTCTGGAACCACTGGACCGGCCAAGCCCTTAAAAGTTCCACTTAAAGCCCTGATTGCTTTTGCCGGCTATATGCACAATGCCATCGGTCTAACCGAAGATGATGCTTTCTGGAATATTGCTGATCCGGGCTGGGCTTATGGTTTGTACTATGGGATTACCGGCCCGTTATTGCTCGGACACTCGACCCTGTTTTATGAGGGTGGTTTCAATGCCGAAAGTGTCTGCGACATTGTCAAGCAATATGGCATTACCAATCTGGCCGGTGCGCCGACCGCTTACCGCATGATGATGGCAGCAGATGCTGAACAGATGGCACAGCTACGGGGCAAGTTGCGCGTGGTCAGCAGTGCTGGAGAACCTTTAAACCCGGAAGTGATCCGCTGGTTTAAAGAGGTGCTGGATGTGCCAATTTATGACCATTATGGCCAGACTGAAGTCGGGATGGTGGTGTGTAATCATCATGCGCTACAACATCCGGTCCGTTCAGGTTCGGCAGGCTTTGCCAGCCCGGGTTACCGGATTGCAGTCGTCGATGAACAAGGTCATGAATTAACGGCTGACGTTCCGGGCGTCCTGGCAGTGGATATCAGTCAATCACCCATGATGTGGTTCTCGGGTTATGAAGAAAGCCGTAAATCGCCCTTTGTTGGACATTACTATTTAACCGGTGATACCGCGGAAATTCATGCTGATGGCAGTATGAGCTTTGTTGGACGTAGTGATGATGTCATTACCACCTCAGGCTATCGGGTTGGCCCATTTGATGTGGAAAGTGCCTTGCTAGAACATGATGCGGTGATCGAAGCCGCCGTCATTGGCGTGCCTGATCCTGAACGTACCGAAGTGATTAAAGCCTTTGTGATTCTGGCGAATAACTTTGCAGCTTCATCTCATCTGGAAGAAGAACTAGGCCAGTTTGTGAAAAAGCGTTTGTCTGCGCATGCCTATCCGCGCCTGATTGAATTCGTCACAGAATTGCCAAAAACCCCGAGTGGCAAGATTCAGCGTTTCTTACTGCGTAATCAGGAAATCAACAAGCAGCAGGTAAAGACCGCATAACTAGCCAAAGCCAGCAGATTGAATAAAAATATTAAATAAAGAGATTGAAGGAAGCATCCATGCAATTTACGGAAGAGCAACAACTGATTCAGGATATGGCCAAAAGCTTCGCTCAGGAACAGATTAAACCTTTTGCCGGCGAGTGGGATCAAAAAGGCATATTTCCTAAACAGACCTTGTCTCAAATGGGTGAGCTAGGTTTTTTAGGCATGCTGATTCCAGAAGAATGGGGCGGTTCAGGTACAGGCACGCTGGCTTATGTACTGGCCCTCGAAGAAGTGGCAGCGGCAGATGGTGCAACGTCCGCCATCATGAGCGTACACAACTCGGTGGGTTGTGTGCCGATTCTCAAGTTTGGAACGGAACAGCAAAAGCAGCAGTTTCTAAAACCTTTGGCTCAAGGGCAAATGATTGGTGCCTTCGCCCTGACCGAACCGCATACCGGATCGGATGCTGCAGCGATTAAAACCCGGGCCGTGAAAGATGGCGATCACTACATTATCAATGGCGCTAAACAGTTTATTACCTCGGGTCATAATGCCGGGATGATTATTGTCTTTGCCGTGACCGATCCAACTGCGGGAAAAAAAGGCATGAGTGCATTTTTAGTGCCGCGCGACACGCCCGGTTATGAAGTGATTCGGGTCGAAGAAAAACTCGGTCTGCATGCTTCGGATACCTGTCAGATTGCTTTAACCGATGTCCGCGTTCATGAAAGTTTAAGACTCGGTGCAGAAGGTGAAGGCTTAAAAATTGCCTTGGCCAATCTGGAAGGTGGACGGATCGGCATTGCCGCACAAGCAGTGGGTCTGGCCCGCGCTGCATTGGAAGAAGCGACTGTTTATGCACATGATCGCGTGGCCTTTGGCAAACCGATTTTTGAACAGCAGGCGATTTCGTTCAGGCTGGCCAGCATGGCCACCGAAATTGAAGCGGCGCGACAACTGGTCCATTTTGCTGCACGTAAAAAGGAAGCAGGTGAAAACTGTTTAACCGAAGCCTCTATGGCCAAACTCTTTGCTTCGGAAATGGCAGAACGTGTCTGTTCCAAAGCGCTGCAGATTTTTGGCGGTTACGGTTATCTGAAAGACTTTCCGATTGAACGCATTTATCGCGATGCGCGTATTTGTCAGATTTATGAAGGCACCAGCGATATTCAGCGTCTGGTAATTGCACGTAGTTTATAATTTTAAAGGGATTTTTATCATGCAATGGCAAACTATTTTACTCGAACAGCGTAACGGGGTCGGGCTGATTACTTTAAATCGTCCACAAGCCTTAAATGCCTTGAATAATCAATTGATCGTTGAAGTGAATCAGGCGCTGGATCAGCTGGAAAAAGACCCGCAGATTGGCTGTATTGTCATCACTGGTTCGGAAAAAGCCTTTGCTGCAGGTGCAGATATCAAAGAAATGGCAGATTTAAACTTTCCGCAAATTTATCTGGATGATTTTTTCAGTCTGGCCGACCGGATTGCCCAGCGCCGTAAGCCCTTAATTGCTGCGGTGAGTGGCTATGCCTTGGGCGGTGGTTGTGAATTGGCCTTAATGTGCGATTTTATTTACTGCGCTGATAATGCAAAATTTGGTTTGCCTGAAGTCACTTTAGGGGTATTGCCCGGCATTGGCGGAACGCAACGTTTAACCTTGGCGATTGGTAAAGCCAAAGCCATGGAAATGTGTCTGACTGCACGTCACATGGGCGCGCAAGAAGCCGAGCAAAGTGGGTTAGTGGCACGTATCTTTGCCAAAGAAGAGTTACTAGAACAAACTCTGCAAGCTGCCGAAAAAATTGCTGAAAAGTCGCTTACGGCCGTGATGATGATTAAAGAATCAATTAATCGGGCTTTTGAAGTCAGTCTGGCCGAAGGTCTACGCTTTGAACGACGGATATTCCATTCCATTTTTGCCGGTGCTGATCAAAAGGAAGGCATGCAGGCTTTTGTCGAAAAACGCCCAGCCAAATTCACCCATCAATAAAACAAAAATAGGAAAATAAAATGAGTGATGAAAATAATTTAGCGATTCGGGTACAAGGACGTTTAGGCATTATCAGCCTGGACCGCACCAGTCATTTAAATGCCTTAACCCTGCGGATGATTCAAGGGATTCAGTCACAACTAGATCAGTGGCGCCATGATCCAGCGGTGCAAGCGATTCTGATCAATTCTAACAGTCCCAAGGCATTCTGTGTCGGAGGAGACATCCGTTATCTGTATGACAGCTATCAGGCAGGCAATACCCAATATCAGGATTTTTTTGCCACTGAATATAGCATGCTGAGCACACTGCGCAATTTTCCAAAGGCTGTCATCGTGATGATGGATGGTTATGTTCTGGGCGGCGGCTTTGGTCTGGCTCAAGCCTGTCATATTAAAGTGAGCAGTGAAAAATCACGCTTTGCCATGCCAGAAACCGCGATTGGATTTTTCCCGGATGTGGGAGCCACCCACTTTCTCTCCCGACTGGATGATGTAGGCATTTATATGGCGTTGACAGGGGAGCAGATCAGCAGCAGTGATGCGCTATATCTGGATCTGGTCGATTATCATGTACCGAGTGAAAATTTTGCTGAACTGGAAACCGCATTGATTGCTGCACCGGTATTAAATCAGATTGAAATCCAGAAAATCATCAGTGCGTACATTACCCATCCGGTAGAAAGCGAGTTGCAAAAACGTGCAGATCTGATTAGTCAGCATTTTGGCCATCCAAACCTCGATGAGATCGAACAGAGTTTGGCACATGCAAGTAGCGCCACCGATCAGGAGTGGGCCAATAAAATGCTGGTCATCTTGCAGCAACGTCCAGTCATGGCCAAGCAAACGAGTCTGAAGTTACAGCAGGCCGGACAAAACTTATCGCTGGAAAAATGTATGCAACTGGAGCGAGATCTACAGGATGTCTGGTTGGAGCAAGGCGACTTTATTGAAGGTGTACGTGCACTGATTATTGATAAAGATAAAAATCCACAATGGCAAACCGATAATTCGAAATTTGAAAAAACGCTGGAAAAACTCTGGCCGGTTTGGACTCAACAGCGCGTAGAAAATACATATTAAAGATTCAGATTAAAAACCCTCTCATACGCAGTAATGAGAGGGTTTTTCGCCGAGCTTTCAACATAGGATTTTACCCTAACCTCCTATTATTAATGGGATTTTTTCCTTTTCTTGCCACCGCCATCTTGCTTGTTGACAGTAGACCAGGCAATACGTTCGGCTTCCTCCTCAGAATGACCGCGTTCTTTTTCGCTTTCTTCAATATGTTCGGCCTGCCGTTTTTGTTTATCGGTATAGGCTGATTTGTCACCTCTAGGCATATTGCTGTCCTCATCAAGGTTGGCTGAAATTACTATAACAATGACCTGTTTCTATGGCGGTAAATATCTGTCATGTATTTGTTGAAATTATTTTATAAAACCAGCATCTTTTAAGTGATAGAAAACCTGAAGAATAAATGAATGAAGATAACGGTTCTCACTGACTGTTATCTTCAAATTCTAATTAACCGTTAATGATACTGCCTCCATTAACATGAATGACTTGACCGGAAATATAACTGGCTTCTTCACTCGCTAGAAATAAATACGCTGGTGCGACTTCACTAGGCTGGCCCATCCGACCCATGGGTGTCTGTTTACCGAACTCTTTGAGCTGTTCTTCATCAAAACTGCTTGGAATGAGGGGAGTCCAGATGGGGCCGGGTGCTACGCCGTTGACCCGGATCCCGGTTTTATTTTTTAACAAACTGGTGGAAAGACTGCGGGTAAATGTGGTGATGGCACCTTTGGTACTTGAGTAATCAATCAGTTCATCATGTCCATGATAACTGGTAATACTGGTGGTATTAATAATGCTGTCACCTTCTTGCATGTGCGGAATCACAGCCTGAGTCAAGTGAAACATCGACAGAATATTCACATTAAAGGTCTTAAAAAGTTGCTCAGGAGAAATATCGCTAATACTTTTTTGCGGATATTGAACCCCGGCATTATTGACCAGAATATTAATGGTTTTAAATTCCTGAAGCGTCTGCTCAACCATTTTCTTGATTTCATCTTGATCTTGTAAATCACACTTGATCAGTAAACAACGCCGTCCTGCATCCTCTACCATCTTTCTGGTATCTTGAGCATCCTGATCTTCATCCAGATAACAAATCACAATATCAGCACCTTCACGGGCAAACAAGACCGAGACTGACCGACCTATACCGCTATCGCCACCTGTGATCAGGGCGATTTTACTTTTAAGTTTATCGCTACCTTTATAATTCGGTTTGATGACTTCCGGTGCAGGATCCATTTTGGTTTGCACACCAGGTTGATGATCTTGAGTTTCAGTTGAAGCAGGGGTTTCAGGATAGTTATTCATGTTTTCCCTTTTTCTGTACAAAGTTTAGAAATATCTTAGAGGCTTTCTAGCTTTATGCATTCGGTCTCAACATTTAATAACAGAATGCATTCGAGATTTATCAATTATTCATAGAGCTGTGATTGACATGATTTTAAGTAAAACTAGATACCGCCATTGTCTAAATCTTAATAGAACAGAATACCGCCTATGGTTTACAGCATTCTATCTCTCACATTTTGAGCAACCATTTCTATCATAGCTTTTATGTCCTTTTAGGATATAGCTTTATATTTAATCAAACATCTGAAATTATTGAATAAATTAGTAATTATTATATTCATTAAAATTTATCTGATTAATAAATAGCAGAAAAATGCTTTAGATATTGCAAAGCTTAAAAAGCAGCAATATTGCAAACTTATGAAAATAATAAAGATAAAGCAGAAAACCCCATTGAAAGAGACACTATTCATGATTTACCAGATGTATATGGGCTAGAATCTCTAGCAGATCATGCTTCAGATAAGGATAGGCCTTTACCAGGTTTGGCAGGGTCAATAAATATATTAGCAAGAAGATACACCAGTAAAATTACATGAAGGTGTTGAAGCAGCCAAACTAACATGGTCACACTAAATGTAATAGCTGACGTAATAGTGCATGAGAATTTCATTTGAAAAAAAGGAAATATGAGATTTACCTCATTAAAATTTTGAGGCATATCTCTATAAAGAAATGAGCTGTTGACATTAAAAAGTAATGAAGCTGAAAATTTCAAAATTAACTTTTATGAACAGTAGAAGATAGATGAACTTAAAGTATCATGCACTCAATTTAACATAATATACATTATACGAAATCAGTCTGTAAGCCACAAATAGATATGATGCTCAAGCAACCTAGGCTTTAAAGCACTTCAAATTCAATCCTGCGATTTTTCTTACGACCTTCAGCTGTTAAATTATTAGCTATAGGTTGAGTTGATCCTAAACCATCAACACTTAAATTTTCAGCTGCTATATTTTTACTGATTAAATAATTCTTTACGGCTTCTGCGCGCTGTTGACTCAGTACTATATTTTTGTTGGCATCACCGGAACTATCAGTATGTCCAATAATCCGTACCTTCTTTCCGCTCACCTTATTTAAAGCTATGACCATTTCATCCAGAATCTTTGCACCGGACACTGCCAGTACCGCACTACCAGATTCAAACTCAACAATGCGATTCTTTAATACCGCATCAATAATCTGCTGTTCTGCCTGATTTACAGTGAGCTGTGCATTTAAATGATAATTTGCTGGTATTAAACCTTGAAACTTTTTAGTAGTGATATCCATTTCATGAAGATTCAAAACCTTACCAATCAACTGAATATTAGACCCTTTGACCGTTAATTTACCTTGTTTTACCTTTTTAAGATCATCATTAATCACCTTATTTACCGCATTCGACCATCCAATTGGTGCTGTCACTTGACGGATCTGAATGCGATTTATCACATTTTTCTGGCCATAAGTTGCATAGAGTTTATTCAAAATTTCCTGTTGTGTGCTGTCATTCGGTACAACACCTTCAACAATAATGGATTGGGCCTGTACGCCGCCGCCTAAACATATAGATAATAAAATTATGATTTTATTTATATAATTCAATTTTAAGCAGGTTTTTTTTATTTTCATTTCAGGTTTCTACCCCATGTGTTTTTTATAGTTTAATATCGTGAGTTAAGCTCATCTGACATTTATTTATTTATTTATTTATTTTGGATTAAAAAGATCATGGCGTCGTCGCTCCTGTTTTTCCTACCGGAAGCATAGATGTTTGATTTATTTGTCCAGACACCGCAGTACGCTGTGCAGCGACCACACGTACCGATTTATTCGAGACGATCTGATCTACCAGTTGCAAATTGCTATAATTTGGCTGACCTCCGATAGAACTTGAATTATTACCACTCACCAGCCGGAAATGGGTCTTCACAAATAGTTCAGGATAATCTTTGCTGCGCCACACCATTTCAAAAATATTGCCTTTTTGAGTACGTTGTGCATTATCAATCATGCGGTTGATGCCATATTCACCTGGTTCATCAAATATGGTATGGGTCTTCCCTTCCAGATCGATTACTGTGATTCGCGCGCCCGGAATGGTGCCAGGATTTGGCCAGATAAAATTCACCCATTGTTGAACACCATTTTCAAATAGCATTCTTTGTCCATCAATATCAATGGTATACGCTAGTAAGTGAGACTGTTCTAAGGGATAAAACTGAAAATTAGATTGATTGAGGTTCACGGTTTTTGAATTGGTATGGTTTAACTCTCCAGTCGCCAGACCATGTACCGGTGCGACATAATTCTGAAAACTTGCAATAAAGGCAGGATTTAGACTAATGCCTAAATCTTGCCAGGTTTTTGAAGTCAGACTATAGCCGCGACGGATCACCAGAGGATCCAGATGCTCTTTGACAAAACGTGCAATACTGCCATTTTCACCAAAAATCTGATTAATTTCCTGAGAGCTTGCCTGCAAACTGGCCTGACTGCTAAACGGATATTTTTGTGCCAAATTTCCACTAAATGGTTGATAGGCCTGTATCTGCCATAATTTATTCATTTCAGCCTGGGCCGGAATCATCAGGCTTTCAAAGGAACGTGTCAGCGGCACACTCAATAATTTTTTAATCAGCTGTTGATCCAGCTCATTGCTTCCCACCGACATTTTTTCATCGACAAATTTCTGTGTGATATTAAAGATAGAGTTCTGCTCATCAATGGTTTGTTTGACTAAGATCATGCTGGCAGGACCAATATCGCCAGAACTTTTTAAATCATTGAAACGGCTTCGAACCTTGGCCATGGACTGCATATACTCATCTAGCAGCGACCGGTTCTGCAGATCGTCTCGCGAGCGTACAATCTGATAAAACAACTGAAAATCTTTAGAAATCACGCCATGAGATAAATGTGATGCAGAATTCTGTGCCAGTTTCACATCATCACGTTGCAATACTTTACGTTTAAACCAGGCAATAAAACCTTTTTGTGGAACTGCCAATTCAGCTTGCACCACAGGATTATCCCAGCTGGTTTCTTGTGCTACACGTTGAATGACCTTGCGGATGGGTGAGTTTTCTGGCTCACCCAGAATATCAATCTGACGGGTATGCTGATTAAAATCGGTTGTCTTGGCATAATGAATTGCATTTAAAAATTTACGCCATTCACTGATATATTCTTTTTTATACATTTCAGTCAGCTGGCGTCGAATTTGTTCCGGACTCCCACTGAAACTCAGGTCATCTGATTGGATGGTATTCAATACCCAGTCTTTGCTTTCGGTTGAGCTTTGAGCTGCCGTATCTATGGCATGTTGTACATAATCATTCCAGGCTTGATAGCTATAAAAACCGGGTAAGGCATAACTTCCCAATATTATTGTTTGAGCACTTTCCCCTACCATCTGCTTGATGGTTAAGGCTGGAAAACGTACCGAAGCCCGCATTTTAATTTCGTTATACACACGGTCACGTGCGGATACGCCTGTCGTCAGTGCTGACAAAACCTGACGGGTCTGTTCCACCAGAACAGTATCAGGATTAAGCAGAGGAAATGAACTTGAACCTGTCAAAGTCATGGCATAGCTGAGTAATTGTTCGGCCTTTTGCAACATTTCGGTACGTGGCTGTTGCCCCTGATGCTGATCAAGCCAGTTTCGCCAGAACCGTGTCAGCTGGTCACTCAAATGACTTGAATCTATATATTGGCGGTTGCTCAACATCAAATAAGTCTTAAGCGCATTATAGGCATCTTGTGGATTTTGGTCTGATGGCGCTAAGGCCAGTTGTTGAACTTGTGCAACCGGCTGAACTTGTATATTGATATGATTTTCTTTTAAAGTCGCCGAATGCTGTTTTACCCGTTGTAGATATTCCGCAATACTCTGCTGGGTAGGCTGCAAGATTAATTGCTCAATTCCTTTCAAATATTCAGCTTGCAGTTTTTCCCGGATCTGATGCCCTTGATACAGACCAAAACGATACTTGAATGGAAGCCTTTGATCAAATTGATCCAACTGTTGTAAATGCGCTTGCAGGATTAATAATGCATCCGTTTGTGTGGCCAGTTCAGTTCCTGACTGTTGCTGCATCAGCACCACCTTATTCAGGTCAGCCTGAACCTCAGCCATTAACTGCTGGTTATTCCGATAAGACCATATCCACATACTCAGTACAATTGATACTGTGAGTAAAGCCCCGGTAAAAGCCATAAAGCGCTGACGTTTTCGTGCCGGATTAATATGCTGCTTTACCAGATGCTTATCTTTAAGGATGACCTCAGAAAATAGGCTTTTCAGGAAATAACCTTGATGCTGGGATGTTGATGGAGTGGATAGCGCAATTTCATCATCACTGCGAATCAGATGAAAATCCTTAGCAATCTGTTTTGTCATTGGACTTTCAATCTGGCCTTCCTGTAAGGCACTGGTAAAATAAAAGCCACGAAAAACCGGTTTAAATTGGTAAGGATTTTCCTGAAACAAGGTTGCAATAAAGGTCTTGAATACTGGTTTAAGACTCTTAAATTCCAAAGGAAAGGTCATCACGCTGGGTGATATCTGCTGCGAATGACGACGGGTTAAGTGGGTCGTACTTACATTTTTGAGTCCGTCATATAAAATACTGAAATGCTTTTCAAACAACTGAACAGCATTTTCACTGGAAGCTGGTTCATAGGCCAAGGTGGCACCCCAAACCTGATCAAATTCCTGCTCATGATAACAATCAAAAAACCCCGTGAATCCGGCAATCAGATCCATCTTGGAAAATACCAGATAAACCGGAGCAAATACCTCTAGACGTTCGGTCAGATCCTGTATACGCGCCCGCAGACTTTTGGCCAGTTGCATAGACTTCTCCGGACTTTGGTTGACCAGTTCGGCCACACTGACCATCACAATCAATCCATTCACTGGTGCTTTAGCACGATTTTTCTTGAGAATATTCAAAAATCCCAGCCATTCCGGATGGTCTTCAGGATAGACTGAATACCGCCCAGCGGTATCCAGCAACACACCCTGTGTTGAAAAAAACCAGTTACAGTTTCGAGTTCCATTGAGCCCGGCAGATCGCATTTTCTGATGGGTTGCTTCAAATGGAAAGCGTAGACCTGAATGATAAATGGCAGAACTTTTCCCTGCTTCAGGATGACCAATCACCATATACCAAGGCAGTTCATAGAGTGCAGCATTAGCCTTGCAATCGCCCAGTTTAGATTTACGAATCAGCTGGATGGACTCTTTGACCTGTTGACTGATTAACTGAAGTTCTGCTTTATTATTCTTGCTTTCAGCCTCGGTATTTTGAGCTAAGGCCGTTGCAATTTTTTCGTCCTGTTTAGCAGACCGATAACGCTGGATAAATGCATAAATCCCCCAACCTATTAAAATAGCAGCATAGACCAACAGTAAAATCCAGAAGACTCGATCAGCGACCGTATTCTTCATGGAAATAATGACCACTAAAAAAGATAAGGCCATCATCGCTTTAGGATTACCAATGTACTGCCAGACATAGCCCAAGACGGTATAAAATAGTGTATTCACGGTTATCTCTTATTTTAATTTTTATAAATAATTAAGCGACTAATGTGCTTTGATTGAGTTGATCATTTTTTGTATTGGTAAAATATAAATAGGTAGATTCTTGTTGTAGGCCATAGGTTATTGTAATGACATTGTCTACTAGATGTGCTGACAACATCGCAGCAAAAACGGTGGCTAAATGCTGCGTATGCCCCAAATAAATTTTAGGATAAACAACATGATCTGGTTCGAAGTCAATATTTTCGAAACTTTTTTGTATTTTCTTCATTTTTTTGGAATGCGTGACTTCATCCAATACGACTAAAAAAGGTTGAGGCCATTCTAGCTGAGTAGAGAGATCAACTTGATGCTGAGCCAGATATTCCTGCAAATGCGTGACATGCTTAGCTACTTGCAGGCTTTGCAACGGGATCATTCCTTCAATTTCTAACTCAGGCGCAGCTAGACACCAGCTGGCAGCATATTCTGACGCAATATAGTGTTCATTTTGCCAAAGTTGATCATTGAGATAGTCCTGATCAATTTCAGAATCTGCCACGATAATAAGACTGGCCTCATGGGATTGCCCTGCGCTTTCTTGTATTAAATTCAACCAGTTGGAATAAGCACGATCAGCTGGCAAGAAATGCAACTGGAGATGAATCTGAGCAGGAATTATTGAATATTGCTGCTCAATCTGGCTTAAGAGTTGTTCCTGATATATTTCATTCCAATCATCAATCAAATGATCGGCTAACAAAATATGAAGATTCAGTCGATTTAAGCGAACGACTGGTACGGTAATAAGAGGTGTAATATGACTCTCATCTTCTTGGTAATTTTCGTGTGTCCATCCCGGATGCATTCGATATTGATAAGCCAGCTCCTGATCATAAAATAATGCAGAATGTTTTAACTGTCTGGATATTAAGCTCAGGCTTTCCTGATGCTGCTCCAGTTGATTTTGAATGAGGTGTTGAATCCGCCGTCCACCTAAGCTTGTCATTATTCCTTGCTCAGTCTGGTCTTTTTCGAGCAATGAATCTATGGCATGAATACGATATGCCAATAGCGGCAGACCAAAATAATTCAGCAATTTGGGGTCTAATTCTGGACTACTAAACTGCATCATTTTCTCTAAAATTTCTGCATTTTTACCAAAACTGTGCCAAGCCGCAGCTGAAAAAATATTAAGGGGGTAATCTTCAATCGGCTTTAAGGTTTCTTTTGTATTTTCAGAATCTTGCTGCCGTATTTGAGCCAATGAATTTGCTTGATCCTGCTGCTTTTGTTTTCTTTGCTGATACTTTTTTAGCGCTTTATAGATCAAATAAGGTGTAAATAACAGCAGGCAAAGTAGTAAAGGTAAAATACCGAAATACAATGTCAACTCTATATTGGATGGATCGTACTGAATGTCTCTCCAGTAATAAATGACAAGACCACTCGTAAGCACAAATAAGCCTACAAAAGTCTGAATGACAGGCTTGATCATGACAGGCTTCCTATCAGGCTATAACAAGTTTGCGTATTATGTGTCGCCTGATTGGCCAGCAATACCGCCCCTTTTGCCAAACCCATAGGATTCGCTTGTCCGAGCTGGACTGAACATAATTCATCTTTTTCTAGAATCAGCCGGAGATCTACCAATAAGGTTGGGCTACACCAGATTTGAAGAATCTTTTTTAATTTGACACTATGGATCCCTTCAGATAAAAAATTCAGATAGTCTTCACGTTTTAATGGGCCGATTTCAATTTCAATTTTTTCATCAATTTGCTCAAGTCTTTCGCCACAAAAACTATTGATTCCCAGCCGAACCGGTCGTGATTCTCCCAAACAGCTTCTTTGCTGTTCATTAAGCTGAAAGGTTTCTGGAATGAACTCATTGATCTGAAAGTTAAACTTAAAGATACAGGACAGGACGCTGTTTAAGGCATAATGTGTATTATTTTGACCCTGCATCAAACCTGAAAATTCAGCAAAATAATCATCTATATTCTGCTGTTCATGCTGCTGACTCATATAGCCACTCAAAGCATGTAGCAGGTTCAGATAATGATTTTCCTGCTCAATTTCATAGCGTAAGGCTAAGTGATAATTCAGACAGGCATCGACATATTGTGCAGTAAGCTTATGATTGAATAATCCCAGAAAATGCAAGCTTTCTTCTCGTTGTGCCCGTGTGCCCTGTTTAATTTTATCCGTATAGATATAAGGCAATTCTCCCAGAATACCAGTTAGCCCAACAATTAAATTGGTCATCTGCACTTTCTTATCTTGAGTTTGTAGGGATTCAATTTCAGAGACTGGAAAATTAAGATTCAGTGAACTGATAAATTGAAAGGCTTTACTCCATTCCTGCTCGTTTTTCTGTTCAGGCGCATGCCTTAATAATCGCGTGGCTTGAATAAATTCAAAGCTGGTCGGTTGCTGATAAAGCCGGTCAACTACAGAAGCCTTTTGCCACCAATCTGCTGTACGCATTGGTATAACTCCTGTTTTGATTTTGAATCAATAACGTGCATGTCTACATAACTATTCATCTGAACCTTTAAATTAAAGAGATGATTTAAAACCTGCACAAATATATAGAGACTAGCTCCCCGAAATATTTCGGTATCAACTTGAATTTCAACTTTGACACCACGTACAAATAGTGGAAACGGTTTATGCTCACGCAGTTTCTGCGTCAGGGAAAATTGTACAGTCTGAATTGAGTTAATAATGAGGCGATTTTCTTTGGATTGTGGCAAGTTATAAAGTTCAAGTAATTCTTTAATATAGCTGACCGCATCCCCTTGCATTAAAGATAGATTATTTAATGATAAGTGCGAAATAATCCGCCACTGTTCCTGCAGTTTTTGATCAAAATAATAGGGTAAATTAGGTCTTTTGACTAAGGTCGCCTTCCGCATCAAGCTACTGTCATTTAAAGATAAGGTGTTTTGATCTTTATGGTAACTTTCATAAGGCAGATCCCGATTACAGCATAGTAACTGGATACTGACAAAGTCTGATGAAATTTGATGCGGTTCTAAAGATTTTGAAATAATGGAATATTTTAGTCCTGTACGGTTATTATTGTTCTCAGGGAGTAGATGATAATAAAACTGCCCATCTGCCTGATGATAATGACTCATAGCAAAAAAAGGTAAGACTGAAAAAATCATCTGATTTTTTTCATTTTTTTCTCGTAATATATTCATCTCAGTGATTGCATAGACCTGAAAATATTCAGGATGATGGATATCACTTATGAGTGAATATTCAAGGCGTTGATGATCAATTTTCTGTGGTTCAGCCTGTTTAGGGAACAAATTCACTATGGGAGTTGCAAATAATTTGAAATTGGCGCTATTTAATTCTGAATAGTTTCGGATCATTGCCTGATCATTCAGATTCATTTTAAAGTGAATCTTTAATTCAAATTCTGTAGTTTCTATATTCAGGTTTTTTAGAAAATTCAGATTCAAATCAAGAAAATTAAATTTCTCTGGAAAGCAAAAATACTCAATTAATAAACGATAAGCATGGTGAGTATGCTGATCGATTGGTAATACACTTTCTGTCTCAGTAAAACCCTGCAACTCAAATGGATTTTCAATATCAATCTTTTGGGTCTGTGTGTTTATAGAAAAACGGGTCTCGGGTTTAAAAATACAATCCAGTACTTGCAAGGGGAGATTGGAAATTGCATCAAGATAAATCGGCAGTTTTTGTTGGTCTAGCAGTCGTTGCTGCTGGTTAAAAATCTCGAAACCAAAGATTAGAGTTGCGTTCTGATTTAAATGAATATGTGCCGAAGCATGTGTTTTAAAACTGAGCGATTTTAATCCGATGGGTAATAGTTCAACCTGTTTTACCGTACGATATTCGCATTGTACTCCACGGGTACTTTTTGATTTTAGTACAGTTTTTTTAGGAATCTGCTGGCTACTTTTAAGCTGTCGGATTTTATTGCAATCCTCAAAACTGACCACTGAACATGCTGGAAAAGGTTTCAGATACTGCGGAAACATCACCTCAAAAATAGAGCGAGTGAATACCTCGTAGCTGTCATGTAACTTTTTATCAATGCGGGCGGAAATGAGTGAAAATGCCTGAATCAATCGTTCAATATGCGGGTCATCAATTTGCTCCTGATTGAGAGCAAGACGTTGAGCAATTTTCGGATATTTTTTGGCAAATTCTCTTGATTGTTGTCCAAATTCCTGTAATTGTTTTTCATAATACGGTAATAATTCTTCAATCACAGCACACCTGCTGATGTTCTAGGCAAAATCACGTATTGTTGTGTTGTGGGGTTGAGAAAAGCATCAAAAATCACCGGCTCATAGAGTGGATAAATATTTAAATAAGCTTGGATACTCAAACACAAGCTCCCCATATTCTGCTCATCGACCAGCATCTCTACATTAACTTGTTTTAAACGTAGTTCATGAACATGAATAGACTGCTCAATAGAACGGCAGATTTTGTCCCGATCCAGTGGATTCGCCGTTGAAAGACCGACAAAATCTATAATGCCAAATTGAAGAATGGAACCTTTGACCTGATCATAGCGATCAACCCTGCCCTCCAGATTAGCCATGCGGCTATTTAATAGATCTTCCAGATCAGTAGCGACTGATTCTCTTAAGGCCTGCAAAGAAAGCCCTTGTACACTCATTAGGTTCTGAGGCAAGAGACGGTCAAATAATGTTGTTCTAAATCCGTAAGGATGGAGCTGATCCAAATTCATATTGTTATTTTCTAATTTTATTTATTATTTTAAATATTCTGAGAGAGGCTGATCAGGATCAGCCTCTAAAGGAGCAAATTATGCTGCATAAGATGCAGTGTTATTTGCCAATGACCATTTCTTGGTCACTGCACCTTTTTGCGTGCCATTAATATCCTGTTGATTATAAGTCCATTCAACTGCTGCATATTTCAGACCAAAAGCTTCTGTTGGAACACCTTCTTGATTCACTACTGGAGTCACTTGTGAAACCAACACATGTTTTAATTTAATTTGTAGATATTTAATGCGTTTATCGCCATTCGCTCGATAAAAATCGATTTGTACTTCATCAAAGGTATAACCTGCTGAACATGCTTCCCAAAGTTTTGGGCTGGTTGCATCCAGATCTTTCATAAAAATCATGTCAGAATGTTCAACCCGTTCTGCAGTATGACCACCTACACTGGAAGAGGTTGCCGATTTTGGCTGGCGAATATTGTGAGACCAAGAGTTCACTTCTAACCAGCTTTTATGTTCTGAATCACGAGATTCACCATCGACTTTATATTTGCCTCGAAATTGGACGTAAATATCTTTCATTTTTAATAATTTTCCTATTGTTATAAACGTTATTATAATTTTGCCAACAGCTTTAATTGCTTGACTGCGGCAGCTCAGTGACCAGTCGCAAAGAGACAGACAACTCGTCTAGCTGAAAGTGTGGTCTCAAAAAGACCACAGACTTGTAGTGTCCAGGTTTTGCCGGATTTTCTACAACTTTGATAGAAGCCTCACGTAGTGGATACTGTGCTTTGGCTTCCTGTGAAGCGCCGTCATCCAAGAGTACATATTGAGACAGCCAATCATTTAGAAATGCTTCGACATTTCCTGCTGATGCAAAGCTTCCCACCTTGTCACGCATCATGGCTTTTAAATAATGGGCGATACGTGAAACTGCCATAATATATTGAATTTGACTTGATAATGCAGAATTGGCATTGGCCAGGTCATTTGCATATTTCTTTGGTTTTTGTGTAGATTGAGCGCCGAAAAAGGCAGCATAATCCGTATTTTTACAATGTACCAACGAAATAAATCCAAGATCACTGAGTTCTTTTTCACGACGATCTGTAATGGCAATTTCCGTCGGACATTTAAAAATGACTTCCCCATCATTGGTTTTAAATGTATGTACTGGTAGACCTTCGACCAGACCGCCACCTTCAACACCACGAATTGCCGCACACCAGCCATGCATGTCAAAGGCATTGGTTAACCGTGTACCCAGGGCATAAGCAGCATTCATCCAGAGGTATTCATTGTGATTTTTACCGGAAACATCTTCCACGTAGTTAAAGCCTGCTGTCGCAGTACCTTCTTTCGGATGATAAGGTAAACGGCCTAATACTCGCGGAATGGTCAATGCCATATAACGGGCATCGTCACTTTCTCTGAATGAACGCCATTGTACATATTCAGCTGTTTCAAAGATTTTGGACACATCGCGTGGACGATCGATGTCGGTAAAAGCTTCCAGTCCAAACATTGAAGGACTTGCCGCAGAGATAAATGGTGCATGTGCGGCGGCTGCCACATGTGAAATCTGCTCTAGCAGATACAGGTCTGACGGTGTGCGATCAAATTCAAAATCGCCAATTAAAGTGGCATAAGGCGCTCCACCAAAAGAACCATATTCTTCTTCATATATTTTTTTAAATAATGTACTTTGATCAAAGTCAGTTGCACTCTGAAAATCTTTAACCAGTTCTTTTTTAGTGGTATTCAGCATGCGAATCTTGATTAAAGAATGTGATGGCGTTTCCTGACAAAAATAGTATAGTCCACGCCAAGTAGATTCGATTTTTTGAAACTGTTCGTGATGCATAACCTTACTGAGCTGAGTCGAAATTAAGGCATCAATTTCTGCAATACGTTTATCTAAAGCCAGTGTCATATTTTCAGAGACTATAATCGTACCGGCCATAACCTCCTTGGCCAATTCACCAATCAGGCTTTTAGCACGTTCATGTTCCTCTTCGGTACGGGCAATTCGACTACGTTCAACGATAGAATCCAGAACCGAGTATTCCTGAATAGATACATCTGGGACAATTGCAGCATTAGAATGATTCACTGTCTGCCTCCACACTCATTTTCTGAATTTGGTCAGTATTTTTTAAAACTTCATCCAGCAAATCTTCCAGGCGTTCATTATTGGAAATCTTATTGCGCAAATCAGTTAAACGTTCTCTTGCTTCAACCAGTTTTCGCAAAGGTTCAACCTGTTGTACTACCTGTTCCGGCAGGAAATCATCCATAGCATGGAACATCAGATCTACCGAAATTTTTCCGCCCTCTTCGGTCAAACTATTGTCCACCTGAAAACTGGCACGGGGTGCTAAGGACTGCATTACCTCATCAATATTTTCGAGGTCTACATTGATAAATTTTTTATCTTTAAGCTTGCTGCTTTTCAGTTCAGAGGCTGCTGAAAAGTCTCCCAATACTCCGACCACAAATGGCAACTCTTTGACTTCACGGCCATCCCCGACTTCAACATCGTAGGTCAATTGCACACGCGGCGGCCGAATGCGTTGTAATTTTTTTTGTACACTTTCACGCTTAGCCATCATGATTTTCCTTGTTAATTATTTTTTAATGATCCAAATGGATTGGTAGTGAGGCCATGGGTTTGAGTGCTTATATTTTCTGGTTTCTTATTGTTCATGGCTGCTGTATTCACTTTCGTATTATTACTCGATGTTTTATTTTTCTTTAGATTAACATTTTGTTTTAGCGTAGTATTTGCCTTAGTTTTTATCTGTTTTGATTTCGAATTCAACGCTATATGGGATGAAGATTCAGAAAATTTCGGTGCGGGTTGTGCCAGATAAATATGTTCAGTCAGTGATTTGGCTTGCGGATAGGTAAATTCGTTTAAAGCACGAACTTCTGTACTACGCATCTGCTCTAAACTTCCGGCAGAGATTCCAATACCGGCCAAAAAACCAAGATCAGTCAAATCCTGATGATGGTAATTCTGCTGATGTAATTGCTCGATTAAATTCAATGCCTTCAGGTTATATCCTAGTTCGACATAGCGCTTGGCGATTTGGGTATTGAGTTGATGCTGTAGCGGAATATTTTTCTTCGCCGATTTGTCGCACAGCTGCTGATATAAACCGATCAGTGCTAAATCAGTAGCATCTTTTGCCTGTGGATAGGCCTTGATACATGATCGATTTAATTCTGCAGCGTGAGTTTGAGCAAAACATAGCTGTGCCATTCCTGAGATGAGCAATACGATAAAACTTAAATTGTTTTTCAAAGTGAGCCTCATTTTTTGTTGTTTTTTATTTTTGAATATTAAAAAATGATTTTTCTATTCTTATAATTTTAAAATCGTGATGTAGATTTAACAAAAAATGATCACAAAAAGTCAATACGAAAATGAGTTTTAGTTAAAAAATTTATGTAATTTGCTAAAATTGCTAAATTCCGATCAATGAATGCAGACTTTTTATTGGATTTGAGTAGAATATGCCAAAAATAGTGCATCAAAATATTTTGATAGCTTATAGATAAACTTAAATAAATAAAAATTAAACTTAATAATAAGAATCATATAGCTATAAATTCCCAAAATATCAGGCTATATATTGAAAAGAGAAAAATATGAGTAATTTAAAAATTTTGATTACAAAATTATCCGAACATGCGCGCCTCTACCTTGAAAAATCGGCGAACTCCTGCATTAAAAATCAAAATTATGAAATCGAAATTGAGCATTTTTTCTTAGAATTGCTACAACAAAATGAATTAAATGATATAAAGTTCTTGCTGAAAAAATATAAAATTGATGAAGATAATCTGATTAATGAGCTTCGTCTGAGTATTCAACAACTGAATAAAGGGAATTCTCGCACTCCTATCTTTGCTAAATCAATTATTCGTGTATTAGAACAAGCCTGGCTTTTGGCTTCAGCAGAAAAAAATCCGATGATCCGGAGTGGACATTTACTGGTTGCTTTGCTTACTGCACCGGATCTATATCAAGTTGCGATTCGTGCCTCTGCATTATTTGAGCTATTTCCAATTGATAGCATGAAGCACCAATTTTTAGAGCACTGTAAGCAAAGTATTGAAAGCCCAGATCATATTCATTGCAGCAACATACAAGAAAATTCACCCGTTCAACAGCCAGAATTTAATAAAACTCCAGCACTCGATCAATACACAATAAATTTAACTGAAAAAGCGCGCCTAGGCCAGATTGATCCAGTGATTGGTCGTGAATTCGAAATCCGCTTGATGCTAGATATACTGACGCGCCGTCGTCAAAACAATCCTATTCTTACTGGCGAGCCAGGAGTAGGAAAGACTGCCGTTGTAGAAGGACTGGCACTTAAAATTGCTACCCATCAAGTACCTGATCCACTTAAAAATGTAGAGCTGCATATGTTGGATCTTGGATTATTACAAGCGGGTGCCAGTGTCAAAGGTGAATTTGAAAATCGACTCAAACAAATCATTCAGGAAGTTCAGTCTTGTCGTTATCCTATTATCTTATTTATTGATGAAGCTCACACCCTGATTGGTGCTGGAGGTCAAGCGGGTCAGAATGATGCAGCCAATCTGTTAAAACCGGCTTTGGCACGTGGTGAACTACGCACCATTGCAGCGACGACTTGGGCTGAGTACAAACAATATTTTGAAAAAGATGCTGCGCTTAGTCGGCGTTTCCAGGTCGTGAAAGTAGAAGAACCGACTGAAGAAGTGGCTATCAATATGTTACGGGCCATGATTCCGGTCATGACTCAACATTTTCAGCTGCACATTGATGATGAAGCCATTATTGCTGCGGTACGTAATTCGCATCGTTATATCAGTGGGCGGCAATTACCAGATAAAGCTATTAGTGTTTTGGATACGGCAGCAGCACGGGTGGCTTTGAGCCAAAATTCGCAACCGGTCAAGTTAGACCAGTTACAGGCACAGTTACATAATTCTCAACTGGAATATGGCCTTTTACACAAAGAGCATCAAGATCCCCTGATGCATCAAGAGCGTTTAATTAAATTATCAGAAAAAATTTCCAACTTAGAACAGGAAATTTCACAGCTGAGATGCCAATGGCAGCAAGAACTGGAACTAATTCAGCAAATCAAATCCTTACAGGCTCAATCTGAACAGAGTGAGAAGCAGAATCAAATAAAAACATTACGCCGGCATTTAGCCCAGATTCAGGATCAAGATCCATTGGTCTTTGAAGGTGTGAACACGCTTATCATTAATCAAATCATTTCAGACTGGACTGGAATTCCGGTAGGAAAAATAATGAATAATGAGATCCAGCAAGTATTAATGCTCCAAGATAAATTATCACAACGTGTCATGGGCCAGGATGATGCATTACAACAGCTGGTACAAGGCATTAAAACGTCTAAAGCTCAACTGGATGATCCGAACAAACCGCAAGCTGTGTTTTTGTTAGTTGGCCCAAGTGGTGTAGGAAAAACTGAAACTGCCCTCGCCTTGGCGCAGGAATTATATGGTGGTGAGTCACATCTGATTACGGTGAATATGTCGGAATATCAGGAAGCTCATACTGTATCTTCCTTAAAGGGTGCGCCTCCAGGTTATGTCGGCTACGGTCAAGGAGGCGTATTGACGGAAGCTGTGCGCCGTAATCCATATAGCGTAGTTTTACTGGATGAAATCGAAAAAGCGCATACTGATGTGCAGGAGTTATTTTATCAGGTCTTTGACAAAGGAATGCTGGAAGATGGCGAAGGCCGACTAATCGATTTTAAAAACACTACGATTCTGCTGACGTCGAATGTGGGTTCCAGTGCCATGATGCAGGCTTGTTTAAATCAACCTAGGGAAAACTGGCCGGATGCCAATACTTTGATAGATCAATTAAAACCAAGCTTATATCAGCAATTTAAACCGGCCTTTCTAGGACGTATGCAGATCGTGCCTTATTATCCTTTGCACGATGAACTGTTAATCCAGATTATTCAGCATAAACTGGCAAAGATTATCCAACGCATCCAGCAGCAATATGCCATGCAAGTTACTTATAATGAAGACGTGCTTGAACTACTACTCAGCCGCTGTACTGAAGTTGATAGCGGTGCACGTAATATTGATCATATTTTAAATGCTTCCATATTGCCTGCTTTGGCTACAGAAATACTCATGGCCATGAGTGAAGAAAAGCTGCCTAAATTAATTCATATTGATGTCCAGCAAGATGAAATCCTTTACAGCGTAGATCCAAAAATTAAAACAGTTAAAAAATCTCGTTCTAAAAGCAATAAAGCTGATGTTGCATAATCGGATTAAATAAATAAATAAATAATAAAAACAAATAAATATAAGAATGGGTATAGAAATGACACTGAAATTTGAATATTTATTGCAAGGAATTTCTATTGAACAGTCCTGTGGCGTGGATTGTTCATTTTCAAATGATTTTCATGCGATTAAAAAAGCCAAAACTTGGGATGATCCCCTATTGGATCAAGGTGACTGGATCGCTGAACCCAAACAAGCGGATTGGCAATTTGTGAATGACAAAATAATTGAATTATTGTGCGAAAAAACCAAGGATATTCGATTATATACTTGGCTCATTCAGGCATGGAGTCATCTATATGGTTTTGAAGGTATTGCTCGAGGATTAGAACTAAGCCAAAAAAGTCTGAGGCGCTACTGGTTAGAGATACATCCTGTTATTGAAGAGGATAATCTTGATCAGCGTTTGGGTTTGTTGCAAGGTTTGATTGCGCAATTCCCTAGGCTAATGAAACAGATTCCTTTGGTCAGCTCCGCACCTTTTTATAGTTTAAGTACATATGAAGCACTTTTACATCAGCGCAATATGCAGCTAAAACAACAGGATTATTCTTCTGAAAATGATCCTGTTCAGGACTTGGAATATTTTGAGCAACTATTGCTAAATACTGACAAATCTATACTGAGCCGAAATAATCAATATCTTTTGGAGATTCAGACAGAGTGGCAAAAACTTAAAACCACTTTGGATCAACTGTTGGGTCTGGATGCACCAAGTTTTGCAGCCACAGACTCTCAGCTCGAAGCAATATTCACTAGTATCAAGCGAATCTATAAAATCGAAAATTTTGAGCAACCTTCCGAAATAATATTAGATCAGGTGAACTCACCACAACCTCATACTTCAGAAGCAGTTGTGATGAATATCTCGCATGCAAATTCAAATCTGCAAAAATTTCAGCCCCACGCCCAAAACCATTTGGTCAATCGTCAACAGGCAATGCAGTTATTACAAGAGATTGCTCAGTATTTTCAGATCAATGAACCACATAGCCCAGTGAGCTATATGCTACAAAAAACAATTAAATGGAGTCAGCTGCCCTTACATGAATGGCTGGCTCAAGTCATCAAAAATGAGAATCCTGTAGAGCATGTCCATGAATTACTGGGTGTACATACCAATAATGAATCAAATAATGAATGGTAAATATTAAAATGTTCAGAGCAGAAAAAGTACTTTGGGGCGAAGGTCTATTTTTAAGACCGCAACATTTTCAATTACAAGATGCTTATCATGAGCAACGTTTGAGTCATATGATTCGTGCGACATTTCCTTTTGCTCATGGAATTCAGTCCATCCAATTTGATGAAGCACAGTTCAGTATGCACATACTGGCATTAAGTAAAATTGAAATGATTTGGCAGGATGGTGAAATTTATCAGGCACCAGCACAGGATTTATTACCGGAACCCGTGCAACTGGATGCTTTAAACCTGCATGGAGAGATGCAGGTTTATTTGGCTTTACCGATGCTACAACCGAATAAAAAAAATGTAAGTCATGCCGAAAGTACTCAGGCTGGCCGTTATCACTCGCAGTTAATTTCAACCCACGACTTATTTACCGATGCAACGACTGCAGAAATCACCCTGTTACGCCGTCGTGCTGAATTTAAGCTATTTGAACTCGGGCAAATACCTCAACAGCATCTGGATGGCTATTTATATATCCCGGTTGCTCAAATCAAAAGACAAAGTTCAGGAAATTTTATTCTCAATCATAAGTTTATTCCTCCCATTCTACATATCCAGGCATGTGAGTATCTGCTAGACAATTTAAAGCGAAGCTTAAATATCATTCGAGCCAAAATTAAGACGATTCAATCCAATAACCGTGAAAATGAACAGAAATTGATTGAATTTCGCTCGGGAGATATTGTCTCTTTCTGGCTGGTAAATGCCTTAAATACAGCCCATGCAAGCTTGAACCATATTTTGCAGTATCCGCAAATTCATCCGGAACGACTATATGCGGAACTGCTACGACTTACTGGATCTTTACTCACCTTCTCGACTGCTTATGAGATTGATCAACTGCCACAGTATCAACACCATCAACTTTACGACAGCTTTAATCAGCTGGATATTATTCTCAGAGATTTACTCGATACGATTATCTCGAATCGCTATATCAGTATCAGTTTAAAAGAAACACGTCCATCCTATTGGATTGGGAGTCTGGAAACAGACAAAATCAGCCGAAATACCAGGTTATATCTGGCTGTATCGAGTAGCGTAATGCCAGCGCATAATCTGATTGCGCATGTTCCGGTCCGTTTCAAGGTCGGCAGTACCATCGATGTTGAACAACGCGTAATTGCAGCTTTGCCTGCTGTGCCATTGCAGCATCTTATGCAGGTTCCTACGGCAATTCCGGTGCGATCCGGTGTTCATTATTTTGAGATCGAACCAAATAATGAACTGTATCAGCGCATGCTGGATTCAGAAGCAATTTGTGTTTATATCCCGAATGGGTTTCAGGATATTGCGATTGAACTCATTGCGGTTATGAATGGATGAATATTCAAATGAATACAATCACAAATAATCCTTCTTCACTGTTTGAAGAGGATCAGAACGGAATCGGCGATATAGCAAGACAATCTATCGAAACCAATATCTCATACGGGGCAAGTTTGCTAGATTTATTGCATGATGGTTTTTATATCGTTTTTCTTGTAAAAAATAACTACATACCTGCTGATATAGAATTATTCCGTGAGAAAGTTTTGCAAATGCTCAGCCAATTTGAAAGCCAGGCACGTAAGGTACAATTTTTAGCTGAAGATATTCAAGATGCCAAATATGCCTATTGTGCTTTACTGGACGAAACGATTGTCACACAACAGGATGAGCGGTTTTTTGATTTGCAGAATTTCTGGCTGTTGAGCCCGTTGCAATTAAGTCTGTTTGGTTCACAACTGGCTGGCTATCAGTTCTTTGAATATCTGGAAAACATCCGTCATAAAGACAAGGATCGACTGGCAGTATTAGAGGTTTATCATTACTGTCTATTATTAGGCTTTCAGGGAAAATACCGGATTGAATCGATTGAACATTTGAATAGTTTGGTGGCTCGAGTCGGAGATCAGATTGATTATCTCAAAGTCAAGAAAACGACCTTTTCTCCTTTTTCCGCGCTTCCCGATCAAATCAGACATATAATTCATCGAGAATTACCATTTTTCTGGATTCTAATTTTCCTGTTTTTATTTGCAGTATTCAGCTTTGTCGCTTTTAAATATGTTTTATCGACAGAACAAATAACTATTTTTACTCAATATCAGAATCTGATTAGCGCTCCTGCTGAGCAAGCTTATATTACGATTCATTTACCCTAATTAAATTTTTCAGATCAATACCATGAAAGCTCATAAAAATAAAAACTTAAAAGTATTTACTTCAGAAAAATTGAATGCAATCTTTGCAAAGAATTGCGCCGTTGTACAATTTATATCGCTTAAGAAAAGACTGGGTTGGAATCTGAACTAGATCAAGTATTTCACTTATGATTTTTATCATATTGAGTAGCTTCACCCTAATGAGTTTGGTAATGTTCGCCCTGCTGTCCTATGAATTTAGACGAAGGATACAGGGTGTTTTTCTCAGATTTATTCCGCAAAGCAAACAGCAATTGACTCAAGCAATACATTTTTCACGTAAATTTTATCGGGCGGCCTCGCCTGAACATCTGCATTCTCATTGGTATGTGCAGCAGTGGTGGATTTTGATTACCGGATTAATATTATTTGGCAGTATTTTGCTACTCGCTTTTACCCAGCCCTTAACTGCCAGAAAATTTGAATCTGAATATTTAAGGAAAGTTGATCCACAAATTTATGCTCTTTTGGATGGGCAAATGTTGACGGCTCCGCCTGAAGTTGCTGACCACCTCATTATAGAAGCCCTTCAACAAGAGCATTTTCCAGATCATCCGGCTATTTCAGCACAAAGCTTTAATTCAAATCTTGAAGATATTTATAGACCAGCAATGCATACACATTCAGATATCAGTACAGCAGACCGTAAATGGCATAAGATGAATCCACGATTTAAGCAACGTTTACTGATGGTATTTAAAATCATGAAAGAACAGCATGATTATGAGCTGGTTTTACTTGAAGGCTATCGGAGTCCGGAACGGCAAAATTCGTTGGCAACCGATAGTAATATTACCAAGGCCAAAGGCTTTCAGAGTTATCATCAATTTGGATTGGCTGCAGATATTGCCTTTAAACGGCATGGCAAAGTAGTCATTACAGAACGTGATCCCTGGGCCATGCGCGGTTATGAGTTATATGGTCAGGTCGCTGAATCGGTAGGTTTGACCTGGGGCGGCCGCTGGAAATCCATTAAAGATTTCGGACATACTGAATATCGTATGCCCGGTTTAAAGAAAACTGCTGAGATGGCACATCAACTGATCCATGAAGGTCAATTACAGGTATATACATTACAGCCTTAAATATTACTTAATTAAGAAAGGCTTGCATGTGTTTAATGACTTCATCTGGTTTTTCACCATGTAGCCAATGACCGGTATTTTCAATAACTTCGATTTTTGCCTGAGAAAACTGTTCATTAATTGCTGCAAAATGTTCTGGTTTTGAGATATAAAAAGAATTACCACCACGCAGAAATAAGGCTGGCTGATTAATTTTTTCGACCTTTTCCCAAGCCATAATATCTGGATAATGATCAAATAAAGCCTGAACATTAAACAGCCACTGCCCTTTATTAAAGGATTTTAATAAAAATTGAATCACCATTTCTTCATGAATATATTTACGCATAATTTTTGCTGCTTCCAGTCGTGAAGCAACATTTTCTTGCTGTACTGCAAATAAGGCTTGAAAAATTTCAGCATGATGATTTTCATGATATTGGATCGGTGTAATATCAAGGACGACGAGTTTTTCAGTCTGTTCACGAGCTAAATCTGCCAGTTTCATAGCAATTTTCCCACCCATAGAATGTCCAACAACGACAAACTTATGAACATTTAAACTGGATAAAGTTTCCAATACATCTTCTGCCATGAGCTGATAGTTAATATCAGAGCTATGACCAGAAAGACCATGATTACGCACATCAATTTGGATCACGGTTCTCTGTTCAGAAAAATGTCGAGCCAATACTCCTAAATTACTCAAACTACCAAATAAACCATGAATAAAGATCATTGGAGATACTGTTGAAGTTTCATGATGGTGTAATTGATAGTTAAGGATCATTTGAGAATTCCGTGATTTCTTGATTTAATTGTTAATAGTGGGTTGATATTGAAAATTAATCAATTGCCAAATTTTTAAAATAAAAATTTGCTTAGGCTATTTGTAGCAGGTTGATCAATTTTGCTTAGGCTATTTTATAAATATAACAGGATTAGTTTTGTAGCATAAATATAAGATATAACTTCACTACCCTGCTTGGAGTACCATTCATTTATGTATGAAGACAAAATTCACGCTATTCGTTATGAAGTCATTTCTATAATGCTTATGTGTGACATGATCAAGCAACAATATTATGCAGTATTAAAAGATCTCTCGACAAAGCTTAGAAAAATATTAAAGTTTAATTGTTAAATTATAGTTATCAATTTTCTTATTTCCCGGATATATCCCCGGGATAATGAGTAACAATCATGCTTATACTTTAGTTTAACTTTACAAAAAACCCTACAGATAGATGCATCTTATTTAAGATGATATTTTTTGGTCAAAATCCAGCCAAGATTAAAATAATAATATTCTCTTTATTTTCATTAATGCGTGATGAGAAGAAGTACCACTCGCCCTATTCAACATCCCTATTTTTACAGAATAAGGTGGTGGTCATTCCTGATTTACTCAGGCTCTGATCCTGTCGATCAAGAAAACTTTTGGCGACCATAGCCATCATGGGCGCCATATCCAGACTGTTATTTTCTTCAGAAACTTTTTGAATGTCCTGATAGGCTTTCAGTCGATTACAAAAAGCCTGACGTTGGGTTTTGGCATCGGCCTTTGGATCATCTTCATCTAAAATGTGCTTGGTTTCATTGACGATTTTAGTCTGTTCTGAAATAAACTGGTCATACGCACTTTGTGAAAGTGGTTCTGCAAAGACCATGCTATTCAGTAAGAATAACAATCCTGCACAAATGAAAGATGATTTTTTTAGCATTTAGATTTCTTCTTTCCAGACATCTTCATAATCATCGGCATCAATCATGAAACGAAAACCTGTTTCCAGAGCCAGATATGGTAATACTTCTGGTGCGATATCCTGTAATTCACGTACTGTCATGGTTTCAAAAGCCTCTTCACTTGAAGGCTCTCCACCATAAATATACCAGCTGATATTTTCCGCTGTCTCAGGCTTTTTACGGATGCCGACAATCGGATCCTGTTTCAAGGTATGTACAGCCACAGCAACAACATCATCACCTGTAACTTCAACATAAGCCGAGCCTACTTCTTCACAAAGTAACTTTTGCTCTGCGATCAGTTCTTGTAAAGGTGACAGGTTTTGCGTGTTTTTCGACATTCGGTCTTACTCATCAATTTTCATTAGCGCGCTATTTTAACTTAATTTTAATGAAGCTGATTGGGATTTCATCGAGATGTTAAAATATCTGCGCTTAAAATTGTTTAAGCGCAGATATGAATTTCAGGCTTATTTGAAAATTTTAAAACGCTCTTCGTCCGCAAGATAATCTTTGGCATGTGTTTCGCCTTCGATTGAACCAAAGACCAGCTGTGCGCGAAGCTTCCAGTTGGCTGGAATGTCCCACTCAGCATGCACCTGCTCATCTACTATCGGATTATAATGCTGTAAAGATGCACCTAGGCCTTCAGTATGTAATGCTGTCCATGTGGCAAATTGCGCAATCGCAGTAGAATGCTCTGCCCAGACAGGGAAGTTATCCGCATAAGACGGGAATTGCTCCTGCAACGCTTGTACCACTGTTTGATCTTCAAAGAATAATACCGTACCTACACCAGCAGCAAAGCTGGCCATTTTAGCAGTGGTTTTTGCTGCACTTGCTTCATCTTTTGCATAACTTTTTAATTTATCTGCAACGATGCCCCAAAACTTTTCATGTTCTGTGTTGAATAAAATGACGGCGCGTGAAGACTGAGAATTAAAAGCAGATGGACTTTGTTTAATTGCAGTTTGAATTAAATCAGTTAAACGTTCAGGAGATTGTTCAATATTCTTGCCAATGGCATAAATAGTACGGCGTTTAGTAATTAAATCTAAAAACTGATTCGACATTTTTAAAAATCCTGGGATATATCTTCGGGAAAATTGGAACCTTTAGTTATTTTTGTGAAGCATAGCTAATCAATTAAACTTTTAGCTTATCTAAAAATAAAGCTTATATACCTTAAAAAATAATAGACAGAATTACTAGGCTATTTGCTTGATATTTTTATATATTTTTTAGCTAAAACTGATTCTTTTCACCTATTTTTTAAACAAAGGTTAAAATTACTGCCCAATGAAAATACTTTAGGATAAATAGTGGGCTATCTTGCTCTGTTCTCGGGCGAAATTCTAGGAATCATTATTTTTATAAGGTTTATTTTTTGAAGATCCCTGTTAAAGAGAATCTAATAATATAGCTTAGGCTATTTCCAAGCATCTCCGATCATGAAGGAAAGCTTAGGCTACAGATAAAATTAATCCCCCAAGAATGGAGGACTAATTTTTAGCAATGAAAACTATAAACTTAAATTAAAATTTTGCATTCAAAACTTGAGCTGATACTTTACTTTTCCACAGCTCACGTAGTGTCGGTAAATAGAATTTCTCACCTAGTTCAACCAGTTCTGCATCGATCAGTGCATGCATTTCGTGCATAAACAGATAGTCCAGTTCAACTGTACTTAGTTTTGACTGCTGCTTTTGATAGTCCTTACGCTTTTGCTGGGCTTGTTTAACCAAACGATCCGCAAATGCTTTATCTTTAAACTGGCTAATCGCCTTTAAACGCAGTTCAATAATGCCCCAACCGGTTAACAACATTTGGAAAGTCTCAAAGTCACCGCTGGTCGACTCCCAAGACATTTCTTCCAGATTTTCATCATCTGGAAGCACCGGCAAAAGAAGTTCCATGACACTTGGAAAAATCTTTTTAAAATTCAGAATAAATTTAACAGGATGCTCACCTGGATAATCCTTGAATTGCACCTTTCTTTGAACATCTGTTAAATAAATATCAAGCATAAAACAATCATCAGTGGTTAATCTCATCGAGATCTATTGTACGCAACTCTGCCTGAGATAAAAACCACTGCTGACGATTCCATGATAAAACAGGCTGAAAGATTGAAAATAAAAGCCTTAAACGCTTTATTTTACATTTGGTGAGACCATCTGTTCAGGACGTACCACCTCATCAAACTGTTCAGCCGTGACTAAACCAAGTTCAACAGCCACCTGCTTTAAGGTTTTAGCTTCTTTATAGGCAGTTTTGGCAACCTTGGCTGCATTCTCGTAACCAATCACCGGGTTTAATGCAGTGACCAGCATTAATGAGTCATGCAAGAAATGATCAATCTTGTCACGGTTCGGCTCAATACCTACGGCGCAGTGATCATTGAAACTATTACAGGCATCACCCAAGAGCTGGATGGATTGCAGTAAGTTATAGGCAATCACAGGCATAAACACATTCAGCTCAAAGTTACCCGATGCACCTGCCACATTAATCGTGGTGTCATTTCCAAGCACTTGCGCCACCACCATGGTCATGGCTTCACTTTGCGTCGGATTGACCTTACCCGGCATAATGCTTGAACCTGGCTCATTTTCAGGAATACGCAGTTCACCAAATCCACAACGAGGCCCACTGGCTAACCAACGAATATCGTTGGCAATTTTATTTAGGCTGACTGCAAGGGTTTTTAATGCGCCTGAAGCAAATACCGCAGCATCACGGCCGGCCAAAGCTTCAAATTTATTCGGAGCAGTGACAAATGGTAGACCTGTCAGCTTCTCCAGTGTTTCTGCGGCCTGAACTGCATAATCAGGATGGGCATTTAGACCTGTACCAACAGCCGTCCCGCCCAATGGCAATTCATACAAACCCAGTAAAGCTTGCTGTAAGCGAATCAAGCCATGATCAAGTTGGGATACATAACCACTAAATTCCTGACCTAGGGTTAAAGGTGTCGCATCCTGTAAATGCGTCCGGCCAATTTTGACAATATCGGCAAAGGCTAAAGATTTTGCATGCAAGGTATCACGTAGACGGGTAAGCGCTGGAATAAGAAGTTGATTAATCTGCAAACTCGCTGCGACATGAATCGCAGTCGGGAAAGAGTCATTGGTCGATTGGGCACGGTTGACATGATCATTTGGATGAACCGGTTTTTGCGCACCTAAATGATTGCCCAATTTTTGATTGGCAATATTAGCTATCACCTCATTACAGTTCATATTACTTTGCGTGCCTGAACCGGTTTGCCAGACCACCAGTGGAAACTGGCTATCCCACTGCCCGCTAATCACCTCATCTGCTGCATCCACAATATAGCCCGACAGCTCTTGAGGAATCTGATCCAGTTTAGCATTGGTCAAGGCTGCAGCTTTTTTTACCAGTCCCATTGCACCAATCATTGCCCGTGGCAAGCGTTCATTGCCGATCTTGAAGTTTTGCAAGCTACGCTGGGTCTGAGCGCCCCATAAAGCCTCACTCGGTACGGCCACTTCGCCCATGGTGTCATGTTCAATACGTGTTTGCATGTTCAACCTCAATTTTTTACATATCGCTGATTTTAAAAGCATCTATCACGATACTTTGCTAGATTAATTAAAAGTAATCGATTATATTAAATATATAAATGATAATTATTATCAAATATTTTTTACTTATCTCATTTACTGTCCTCTCAGTATATTTTGATAAAATAGCCATTCATCCTCAAGCATCTTTTTCAGTGAACGTTGCGGTTGCCAATGCAAAATCTGCTGTGCCTTTTCAATATTCGCGCCTAGCTGGTCAAGCTCTGCATGAGGATAAGGCAAGGCATCGACTGTTCTAATTGCAGATTGGGTCACTTCTGCCAGTTGATCCAACAAATCCTGTATCGAAATGAGCGTTCCAGCAATATTGAAGGCTTCACATTTTAATTCCTGTTGTTGCCATAGCCACTGCAAGGATTTAATCACCGCATCACAACTGTCTGCCACATGCAGAAAACTCCGCTCTACTGTTCCATCCGCAGTATAAGCCTGACGGCGTAATTCCAGATATTCGCGCTGCTGCGCAGCGACCTGCATTGCCAAAGGCACAATATTTTTCGGTAAAGGTGGCACCGCCTCGCCTAGGACACCATGCTCGAAGGCGCCGCTAATATTAGATAGTCTTAAGATAGCAATGCGCCACTCGTTATCTGTTTTGACAGTATCCCGAATAATTTCCTCAACCATCTGTTGCGATTTAATATAGGGATTGGGATAAGTATAGTTAAAAGGTAGATCTTCATTGAGATCCGTACCGGATTGTCCATAGACTGCCAGACTGGATAAATGCACCAGATGCCGTACGCCGGTACGTTGCATGGCGCGCATTAAGCTCATAATACAGCTGACATTATCATTATAATATTCAAGGGGTTTTAATACTGATTCTTCTAGCGACTTAAAACTGGCAGCATGTACTACAGCCTGAATCGAATGCTGTTCAAATACTTTGTTTAATGCAGGCGTATTGCGAATATCAATTTTGATAAAAGGCACATACATCCCGGAAATATATTCAAGTCGCTCCAGCGTCTGCAAATTGGCATTGGCCAAATTATCGACCACAATGACCTCTAATCCTTGTGCTAACAGACTTAAAGCAATATGTGAGCCTAAAAAGCCTAATCCACCCGTCACTAAAATCATTGTATACTACCTACTTTCTGATGAAGCCCAGATCAAGCTGTTGCTATTGATCAAGCCTGTAGTGAATTTCGATGAGCACCTTAATTCTTGTTACCTCCGCACCAACTTCTATTTATGCCTGGCATGCCCTTGGTTTGGCGCAGGCATTACACAACAAAAACCAAGAATTCCGCGTATTCTTTTATCAGGACGGCGTGTCGGTCGCAAATGCACTGCAATGGGTGCCCGACGATCAACGTCATCTTACACATGCCTGGCAAGCACTCAATATTCGCCTACCGGTCTGTGTAAGTGCAGCACTGGCGCGAGGGATTACAGATCAGGACAATGCTCAACGTCACAATATTCAGCAGCATAATCTGGCGGATGCCTTTGAATTGGTCGGTTTAGGTGAACTTGCCGATGCTGTTCAATCCTCACAACGTCTGATTCAATTCTAGATGTTCCATTTTTTAGAATGTGTTGCTTTTCCAAGGAATCTTGTGTGAAATCTGTACTTGTTATATTAACCCAAGCCAATCTGACCAGCCTGCAAGTGCATGAAAGCCTGTCTGCGACCATGGTTTTGGCGACATTTGGTGCGGAAGTGAAAGTTCTGCTACAAGGTGCAGGCCTTAGTCTTCTACGCTCAGAACTGCAATTTGATCAGTTACAACATGCCTTTAAACTGGCATCGAATATGGTCGACAGTTTTGAGTTTTATGACCTGACTCCAATTCTGATTGAACAGAAAAACCAGAACTCGCCCTTTGTGGCTCAGAGCGAACAAGAGATTGAATTTATTGAGCTAAGCCCAGCGTTTATTCAAGGCTTTGATCATGTGCTGTATTGGTAAGGAATAAAGGATATATAAAATGTCAAATCACACACTTTATCTGATCCAATCGAACTATGCGGCAACGGCGCAGACTCTGGAACAACTCGCTCAAATTTATACCCCAGTTGATCAGATCGTACTGATGGGTGAAGCCGTATTACAGCTGGAGCATTCATTTCTACAAAATTTGCCGCAAATTTACATGCTGGAAAATGATGCAGAGCTTTTGACACAGCCTTTGTCGGTTCAGGTCAAGCTTCTCGATTTTGCCGATTTTGCAGATCTTTGCCTCGGGTTTAATCGCTGTATTTCAATGAAATAATCAATGAGTTAAATATGAATTTAGAACTGGATCAAGATGGTCATCTGATCGATTACACCATTTGGAATGAAGACGTCGCGCAAGTCCTGGCCAATAACCTGGAACTAAACTTAACCCCGTGGCATTTTGAAATTCTGCAAGCAGTGCGTCAGTTCTATCAGCAGTTTGGCCATTCACCGGCCACACGTCCCTTAATTAAATTCCTAATGAAAACGGTTAGTGCTGACATTAACAATGCCATGCTTCAGGAAAAGTTTAATACGGGTCTGGTCGCGCGGCATTTAAGCCGTTTGGCCGGCGTACCTAAGCCTGCGAATTGTTTATAAAAGTACGCTGTCTTCACTACTTATATCTAAACGCCTGAATTCTCATTTGGGCTTTTTTATGAAAGCAATTTTCACATCTAAAATAATAAAAGATATTCGTGGCTTGAATTCCTCAACTTCGGATTTGTTCTAAGGTTCGCAAAGCCCGATGCAATTCATGATCCATTTCTGGCAGAACTTTCAGCAGAAACTCAATTTGTGCTTTCGCCTCGTCTCGAGTCACCAGTTTAGCTTCTACCAGCGTCTGCTGTAGACTAACCAGCAAACTGACCTGTCTAGGATCTGGTTGTTGCCCCTGACCTAAAGCACTGATGATTTGAGCAAAGTCTAGATATAACTGTTGTTGTTGCTTTAACAATAGGCTTTGCTTTGTAGCTACATTATTTGGTTCAGCCTGTGTATTTTGGCTATTGCTCTTAAAACTCAGAGACATATAGCTGAATGATTTTTCAAGTCGGGCAACCTGATCACGATGGGCTTGGACTTGATTGGCAAAATCAGTCCGATAGATGTCTTGTCGTATCTGGTAAGCAATAGCCACCAAAATGCCGAACAAGAGTAATCCGATGATGAGATATAAAAGAACGGTCTTATCTTTCATCTTGATCTCCTCAACCCAATAAAGACAGCTCTTATCAAAACGCTGCCTATATCGTTGCTCGACTACGGCGTTGACCAGTCTATTGGTGCATAGCCGATCCGGACACGTTGTGGATGATTCCCAACTGGTACACTGAGCACTTTATCCCCTGTGGCAAAATCAATCACGGTCACCACATCGGTTTCACTTTCGGAAATCACACAGCTTTTACCATCTGGACTACGCGTTGCCCAATAGGGTTTGCCGGCAGGAATCAGTTTGCCGGCAGTCAGCGTCTTACGATTTACAATCGTGGCATAATCATCCATGGTTCCTGCAACACAGAGCTTTTCACCATCAGCACTGATTGACAAACCATGATGACGCGAATCATTGACCCATTTTGTCCGGTCTTTCGGGATACTATCACTGCCAGGGAGCTGTCCGATCCGGCTAATCTTGTTCTGATTCAGATCGTACTCAATCAGACCATTAAAAAATGAAACCTGGGCATAAAGTTTCGTTTCATCCTTGCTAAATACCATTGGGCGAACTGAATTGGATAAATCCTTGCGACCAAATGCATCGAGTGCAGGTCTGAAATCAATTTTTCTCAGCACTTGATGGGTATTGGCATCCGCGATGCTAATGTAGCGTTTTCCTTTGGTGAAATCCTGCCACTGTGCATCCATTGACGTTTCAACATTGCCAATCGCGGAGTTCAGGATCTTGTTACCATCATCGAAGTAGATATTTTCATGTGGTTTATCACCCGTAGCAAAACGCCCTAACTCTTTGCCAGTGTGAATATCCAGGACATGTACCACATTGCCTGAAGATGCTGACACCGCCACGCGTTGACCATCTGGCGAAACCGCCATGTGATCGGCACGAAAACCTTCAACCGGTGTACGCCAGTTCATCTTGCCTGTTTTGATATTAATAGAGACCACATCGGCGAAACTTGGACGCGATGCCACGATGGACTGACCATCTGGCGTCGAGTACATATCATCTACCAACTGATCATTACCTTCACCCGCTGTGGCCTGAATATAGGTATAGGCAATCAGCTTGATTGGATTGAGATGAATTTCTTTGAGACGCTCTTTACGGTCAGGAATCATGTTAATGACGCCAATTTTGCCAAAATCACCCGATGGACGAATCACAGTCACTGTGCCATCCCAGTTGTTTCCGACAAAGAAAACCTGCTGTGAATTGGCAGGTGCAGCTGAAGGCGCAGAAGCGGCCTGTACACTCGGAAACGCAGACAGCATCGCCATTGCAGATAAGGTCAGACAGAATCGTGGCCATTTTTTATTTTGAACTTTCATCCTTTATGCTCCGCATAATCATTTTTATTATTTTTAATTCTTTATTGCGCACATTTCCGCTGTGCTTATTCGTGACCTAATATACAAAGGTATAAAATGATTTGCTGATTTTTCCGACCAAAAAAAGATCACTTCAAACGCTATTCATATAAATCTTCAGGGGAATTTGACCTTATACATCCAGCACATCGACAAACTGTGCATTCAGCACTTTGGCAAGATCAGCCGGTTTCAGTCCGATATCCAAGCCTCTTTTACCGCCACTCACATATATTTTATTGAGCTTTTCTGCCGATACATCAATGACTGTTTTTAAACGTTTCTTTTGTCCGATTGGACTGATTCCACCGACCAGATAACCGGTTAAACGTTCGGCATGTTTCGGATCTGCCATTTGCAGTTTCTTGCAACCACAAGCTGCCGCTACTTTTTTTAGATTAAGCTGATGATTGACTGGTAACACGGCAACGAAATACTGTTTTTCATCCGTTACCAATAGCGTTTTAAAGACTTCTTCGACTTGTAATCCTAATTTTTCTGCAGCCTCTAAACCAAAGCTTTTCGCATTGGCATCATGTTCATATTCATGAATACTATATTCAATTTTTTGAGTTTTTAAGAGTTTACATGCAGGTGTCATAATACTTCTGGCTCAAGTCTGATCGCCTTAGTATATAAATATTCGCTCAAGAAGTTAATGTTTTTGCCCCATACCTCTGCTCCATATGCATGACTACAAGCTGTTTCTGAGATTTTTTGCAAAGAAAGTGGCGTGCAAAATACCAACAAAGATATGTGTTTTTGCCACTATCTAGATATCAGATGCGCCTGTGCCTAGCGATTTAGAATGCTTTGAAATGAACATATTCGTCATTTCATCAAGATAGCGACAATCTAAATTTTTCCAAACCCTTCGCTATAAATCTCTTTAAATTCGATGTCTGTTTCTTAGTCAGCTTTATAAATTTAGAAACAGAACATAAAACTGATCTCTAAATTGAAGTAACTCATTTTTATCTGGTATTTTGTAATAAAATGCATATAAAAACACAGACTAAAATATTAAAATAAGCTTATTAACATATTGTCTTATCTTGCCTTTTTAAGTATTTCTCCATCTTTTCAAGATGAGATTTTGACATTAAGGGAAGCACGGTTAAAGGCAAAGTTAGGCTAGTCATCCTCTCACGCAAGTCAAGGATCTCTCGATTGAATGTCCTAATCGTTTTGGCCAGACATGAATTTTTGCAAGATTAAAATATGATCAAACAGCAGAGCTGATCCTTAACATGAAGATACAGTTACATAAAGGATATTAACTGTTTTTGCCAATTGGGTTTACAATGAAAACAATCTGAATACCCTGCGAATTGTAATTTTTTAACATTGCCAAATCTCTGCAAAGTTTTCATTATAGCGCCACTGTTTAGGATATGCTTTCTACGTCAATTCAAAGAAATTATAAATAGTCATGTAGAAAATCATGCAATAATAAGCAGAGTTTGCAGCTATCTTGCAAACAAACCTCGATACTTTTTAATTGGAGCATGCTGGATGAGTTCGACCATTTTGGTTATTCATGGACCGAATTTAAATTTGCTTGGAAAGCGCGAACCAGAAGTTTATGGTCATCTTACGCTTGGCGATATTAATCAGCAACTGACTGCTCAGGCTCAACAGGCCACATTACAACTCGATACCTTCCAAAGCAACTGGGAAGGCGCAATCGTTGACCGAATTCATCAAGCCCAACTCGACGGCGTACAATATATCATTATCAATCCGGCAGCATTGACACATAGTTCTGTTGCGGTTCGCGATGCCCTGCTTGGTGTCGCCATTCCTTTTATTGAAGTCCATTTGTCAAACGTCCATGCACGCGAGGCATTTCGACATCATTCGTACTTGTCCGATAAAGCCATCGGCGTGATCTGTGGTCTGGGTGCAAAAGGCTATGCTGCTGCGCTCGACTATGTCATTGAAAAAATACAATCTTCTACAAAATCTTAATTAGGAATACTGTCTCATGGATATCCGTAAAATCAAGAAACTCATCGACTTGATGATTGAATCTGACTTACAGGCGATCGAAGTTAAAGAAGGCGATCAATCGATTGCATTAACTCGTCGTAATCCAGTGGTTGCAGCGGCTGTTCCTGCAATGCCTGCACCTGCAGCTGAAGTACCTGCGGCGAAGTCTCCGCGCGGTGCTGTTGAAACATCTCCAATGGTTGGGGTGTTTTACTCTGCACCAAGCCCAGGCGAAGCGACATTTGTCAAAGTGGGTCAAACCGTTTCTGCTGGTGATACCTTAGGTATTATCGAAGCAATGAAAATCATGAACCCGATTGAAGCAACTCAAAGTGGTGTGATCGAAGAAATTCTAGTGAAAAATGGTGAAGTGATTCAATTCGGCCAACCACTTTTCCGCTACCGCGCTTAATCACCCCGGGGATTTATAATGTTGCAAAAAGTTTTAATTGCAAACCGTGGTGAAATTGCTTTACGCATCACCCGGGCTTGCAGAACTTTAGGGATCAAAACCGTAGGTGTCTATTCTGACGCAGACAAAGACCTGATGCATTTGCGTTTCTGTGATGAAGCGGTTTGTATCGGTCCGGGTGCGAGCAGTGACAGCTACCTGAATATTCCTGCGATTATTACAGCTGCTGAAATTACTGGCGCAGATGCCATCCATCCTGGTTATGGTTTTCTCGCTGAAAATGCTGAATTTGCTGAAATCGTAGAAAATTCTGGTTTTATCTTTATCGGTCCACGTCCAGAACATATTCGCTTAATGGGGAACAAGGTTTCTGCCATTATTGCCATGAAAAAAGCGGGTGTACCAACTGTACCGGGCTGCGACCATGCCGTAACCATTCACAATGCACTCGCTGAAGCGAAAGAGATCGGTTTCCCGCTGATTGTCAAAGCTGCTTCTGGTGGTGGTGGTCGTGGTATGCGTATCGTCGAAAATGTCGACACCCTGCTGGAATCTGTTCAGGCTGCACAGCGTGATGCAGAAATGTGGTTTGGTGATGATACGGTCTATATGGAACGTTTCCTGCAAAAGCCACGTCATGTTGAAGTACAGGTACTGGCTGATGGTAATGGCCATGCGATTCATCTCTATGATCGTGACTGCTCGCTACAGCGTCGCCATCAAAAAGTACTGGAAGAAGCGCCAGCACCGAACTTACCAGAGCAAGCACGTGCCGATATTCTAGAAGCCTGTGTCAATGCCTGTAAACTGATGCAATATCGTGGTGCAGGTACATTCGAATTCCTGTTTGAAGATGATGGATTCTTCTTCATTGAAATGAATACGCGTGTTCAGGTTGAACATCCGGTAACTGAAATGGTAACCGGTATTGATATTATCGAACAGCAATTGCGTATTGCTGGTGGCTTAGGTCTCGATATTCAGCAAGAAGATGTCAAGGTTTTAGGACATGCGATTGAATGCCGTATTAACGCAGAAGATCCATCAACCTTCTTGCCTTCACCCGGCAAGATTGAGAGCTTCTATGCACCAGGCGGCGCAGGTATCCGCTTAGACTCGCACATCTACCCAGGCTATAGCATTCCGCCGTATTATGACTCGATGATCGCCAAACTGATTTCGCATGGCAAGGACCGTGAGACGTCTATTTCTCGCATGAGAAATGCCTTGGAAGAAATGATTTTGACTGGTGTTAAAACCAACATTCCTTTGCACAAAGATTTAATCCTTCAGGATAAAAACTTCTGCAAACAGGCGATGGACATTCATTATCTGGAAAAACATTTGTTGAAACAGCTAGAAGGTGCTGAAGACAAAACTCAATAAGCTTAAAGCTTATAAAAAACCGCTGAAATTCAGCGGTTTTTTTATGTTGATGATTCATTTATGGTAATACACGTCTGAGCACGGCAAAGCATTGCTCGGCCTTGTCATTGGCACAGAAATTAATCGTGTACGGATTTTGCCATTTCACAAAATACTGGGAAATTTCACCGGATTGATCAACCTGATTGCCTGAGCAGTCTTTTTCATTATTATCATATTTAACCTGAAGAATCAGTGCGGGAATCTGAACGGTCGGATCCTGTGCAGGCTGATAATCATATAATCCTGAAGTCCACTCTTCACCACTTTTAATTACGACATTATTATTGCTTTTAAAATTATAATATTCGATACATTTTTTATTATCCGGAATTTCCATCCCCCACAACCCCACAATTTCAGGCCGGGTTTTCACGGTAAATGTATTTGGGATTTCAGCAGCTTTAGCAGAAACTTCCGCTGGTTTTTTATTTTCTGTCGCCATTAGCCAAGGTGAGCTCATGAGTAAGATAAGGCTAAGACATATTTTTTTCATATTTACCGGCATCGTTTTAACAATTGATTCTAAGTTAGCATATTTTTTCAGAATCGTATCCCACTCTGGAGCAGTTTAAATCTGAGTCCATAAAGTTTTTATCATATTGTTTAAAAACATGGATTTCTTTTCCAGTTTATTTTGTATATATTTCGTA
This sequence comes from Acinetobacter sp. 18QD2AZ41W, assembly GCF_009829025.1. Lineage (NCBI taxonomy): Bacteria > Pseudomonadati > Pseudomonadota > Gammaproteobacteria > Moraxellales > Moraxellaceae > Acinetobacter > Acinetobacter sp. 18QD2AZ41W. The sequence goes on from NZ_WURP01000001.1 coordinate 207,295, forward strand.
TATAACAATCTTAACGTCATGTATTAATAACAGATTAATCAAAAAATAACTGTATATATAAAATCAGACTTACTTGCTAAACAAAGTGATCATTCACACTTAAAAATTTAAATATAGGATTTTAAATTTGCAATTGGCTCGAATAACAGAACAACAATTAAATCATGAAACCTATGCTTATTTTGTCATTGTGTTCGCTGTTTTAGTATGTTGTTTTATTGGGATCGCAACCAGGCCACTCGGCTATCTCGCCCTGACCTGGCCAGCCAATGCTGCCTTACTGGCCATATTCCTGCGTTTTCCACATTTAAATCATCTGGGCGGCTGGCTGGGTGCATTCAGTGCTTTTATGTTTGCAGATCTGGTCACAGGCAACAGTCTGCTGCAAAGCCTGTTTCTTACACTTTCCAATCTGATTAGTACCATTGTCTCGATATTTTTTATTCGTTATTTCAAGATTAATTATAAATACTACAATACCGGTTATACCTTTGGTTCTGGCCTTTCCCAGAATCAAGGATATGCAGTATCTGTTTAAAAACCGCCGTCAAAAGCGTCATCATTTCAGTTATTTTCTGCCCGCAGCTACAGTCGTACTCTGTGTCATCATCACCAATATTTTTTCAGGTCCGGGCGCCCTGCTCTATCCTTTGGCTGCGCTGATCTGGGCCGCATTAACCTATCGCCTGTTTAGCATGACACTGATTAATGCGTTTGTGACTATTTTAACCTATTACAGCCTGACGCAGTTTTATGCCACAACGCATGACACCTTGGCAGATTCTACGATTTATATTTCGCTCCGGATCGGGCTGTTTATGCTGGCCTTATCGCCGCTTATTCTTTGTATTATTAGTCAAAACCGCAATGAGCTGTTTAAACGGGTTCTCTATCTGGCCAATCATGACAGTCTGACCCACACCATGAACCGTCATTTTTTCTTTCAGAAAGGTGAATATTTACTGCAATATGCCAACAGAATGGAATTTTCGGTCATCATGCTGGATATTGATCATTTCAAACGTCTGAACGATGATTTTGGCCATCATGTCGGTGACAAGGTGCTGCAACATTTTGCGGAAATCATTCGCTGCAATTTACGTGCTGAAGATCTGTTTGCACGAATTGGTGGGGAAGAATTTGTGCTGTTACTCTGGAACACCGAGCCTTTTGAAGCTTAGAATATTGCAGAACGCATACGTAAACGTGTAGAAAAAACCCCGATGCATCAATCAGATGGTTCAGACCTCTACATTACCGTGAGTGTAGGGATTACCCATCAAAATGAACCACAATCACAAGACCTGCACAACCTGATCAATATTGCAGATCAGGCCTTATATCAGGCCAAACATCGTGGACGTAATCAGGTGGTACTTGCATCTTAAACTAAAATCATCTACAACCTTGAACAGCATTAACGCTAGGGAATGGCAATGAAATTAGAAGAATATCTACAATATGACGGTTTAGGACTGGCTGAACTGGTCGCCAATAAACAGGTACATTCCAGTGAACTTTTATCCGCTGCCTTAGAGCGTAGCTCAATTGCCAATCCCGAACTGAATGCTATTATTATTCCCATGCATGAGCATGCATTAAAACGGACCCAGCAGAATTTATCCGGACCTTTTGCCGGTGTGCCTTTTCTGGTCAAAGACCTGTTTCAGGAATATGCAGGTTATCCAACCTCTTATGGCTGTCAGGGCTTAAAACGGATCGGTTATATTGCCGAAACCAATGCCGAGATTGTCAATCGTTGGGAAAAAGCTGGAATTGTCACTTTTGGCCGTACCAATACGCCTGAATTTGGCATTAAAGGGATTACCGAACCAGATGCCTGGGGTAGCTGTAAAAATCCATGGAATTTACAACATAATAGCGGCGGCTCATCGGGTGGCTCGGCTTCTGCTGTGGCTGCCGGCATTGTGCCAATTGCGGGTGCAGGCGATGGCGGCGGTTCGATACGTATCCCCGCTTCATATTGCGGGCTGTTTGGTCTAAAACCAAGTCGTGGCCGTACCCCCTGGGGGCCGCAAATGAGTGAGGCCATGCATGGTGCAGCGATTCAGCATGTCCTGACCAAAACAGTGCGAGACAGTGCTGCAATGCTGGATGCCACGCATGGTGAAGATCACAGCTCGCTATTTAAGATTCAGCGTCCACAGCATCATTATCTGGATGTAATTCAGCAACCACCTAAAAAACTGAAAATTGCCTTTAATCCCCATTCTACCATTGGCACGCCTGTCTCTCCGGATGCTGTGAAAGCCATCGAACAGACGGCCAAACTGCTGGAATCTTTGGGACATGAGGTGGTTGAAGACCGTCCGGCCATCGATGGCATGCAACTGGCCAAGGATTTTATTACCACCTGGTTTAGCCAGTTTTCATTTATGCTGGATGAAATCCAGAAAGGCTACCCGTCTAAAGCGAAGGATTTTGAACTGGACTCTTTAGCATTGGCGGCTTTTGGAGCTAAAACCAGCGCACTTGATTATATCCAGAACCTGAATAACTGGGGCCAGTACGTGACCCAGATGAATCATTTCTTTGATGATTATGATCTGTATCTGACGCCTGCAACCGCAACCGTCGCACCGAAAAATGGCGAAGTCAAAACACCTGCATGGCAGAAGCCAATTTTAAAGGCTTTATTGGGTGTAGGTAAGGCCCATCTGCTGGCACAAGGTAAACTGGTCGATCAGATTGTCAAAGAAAACCTGAAATGGGTACCTTTTACTCAACTTGCCAATATTACCGGGCTTCCAGCCATGTCAGTGCCGTTGTACTGGAATGAACAAAACCTGCCGCTCGGTTCGCAGTTTATTGCACCCTTTGCCCGTGAAGACCTGCTATTGCAATTAGCTGCTCAACTGGAACAGGCACAGCCTTGGGTTCATCAGTACGCCAAAATTCGGATCTAAATTTTAAGCATCAGAGACATCATGAAGATATCTTTGATTGCTCAACTGTATTGGGCAACCCAAAAATCAATAACAAACCAAACAAAGTCGATGCGGCGGCAAACATAAAGATGGTTTCTCCGCCAATTTTATCCCAATAATAGCCCGCCAGAATGCTGCCACTTGCTACGCCTAAGCCCCACATGGTGCTATATAAAGCCTGTCCACGGCCTTGCTGTGCAGCAGAGAAGTTCTGAAAAATAACCCGCATGGCGATCATGTGAAATAAACCAAAACTCAAGGCATGAATCGTTTGGGCAAAAAATTGTGCCACAAATGCAGATGGAAATACGCCTACAATCAGCCATCTGAAGCCAGTCATCAACAGGCAAAGTATCACCAGATGACGCCATGACCAGCGTGTCAGAAAGAAGGTAGCATAAGCAAACATAATAATTTCGGCAATAACCCCAATGGACCAAAGCAATCCGATCTGACTGCTACTAAATCCCGCCTGACTAAGATAATTACTATAAAAACTATAAAACGGCGAATGTGAAAACAGCATGATCAGTTCAATCAGAAAAAAGCTGTATACAACCGGGCGCTTGAAAATCGGCCAGAGGGCTTCCAGCTTTTTCTGTGCAGTAGGCGCCGCCGTAGGTTCTTTAATGCTAAAAGACCAGAGAAAAGCCAGAAATGAAATACACAGCAATAAAACTGGAAGCATGCTAATGCTGATAATTTCAAAGATGGCGCCCAAGCCGAATACACCGATAATAAATCCAACCGAACCCCATTTCCGGACTTTGCCATAAAGTTCTGCTCTTTTTTCCCCGAGCCAGAATAGAGTCACGCCTTCAAATTGTGCCAAAATCGCATTTTGAAAAAAGCTGAAAATCAGCATCAGTAAAGCCACTGACTGAAAGCTGTTAGGAATGATAAACATCATCAACCAGATACAGGCTTCCATCCAGGTGGCAATCCGTACCAGCAACATGCGCTTACCAGATTTATCTGCAATCCAGCCCCAAATAAAAGGCGCAAAAAACCGAGTGAGAATCGCAATAGAAGATAAAACACCGATTTCCTGATAGTTAAAGCCTTGGTCTTCCAGATACAGACTCCAGAACGGCATGAATGCGCCCACAATCGCATAGTAGAAAAAATAGAATCCTCCCAGTCTGGTACTGATTGCAAGTGCTTGCATTAGATTGTATTCCTTTGCATCTTCAATGGCTTATAAATACTAATAGTTGCGTCATATTGCATTTGTTTTGCCTTCATTGCAGTTCAAAGGTCTACAAATCCACAGAAAATATATTTTAAAAAAATTTGTAGACTGCACCCTAAGGCACGAAATTTTCGTAAGTTTATGGCTAAATGTGGCTAAAGTAAAAAATCAATATTGAAAGGCATTTACAATCATAAAAACATGAATCTAATTTTATAGAGCAACCTCGGATAAAAATGGGAATATTTTTAAGAAGAAGTTATTTCAATTCACCTTTGATACTTAATAAAGCAAAGTTACGGGAATATTGAATACTTTTGAAATAAAAACACGCTTTAAATCTTCTCTCCAAATAGCTAAGCCACTGATTTAAAATCTTCAATCCTCTATTTAAGAGGCCTATTTTTAGAACTAAAATACTCATTGTGGAGTTTAGGTATCGAAGCAATATCCGATAATTCCACTGACTTCGCACTTTAGTAGACAAATCATCTACCTGCACCATAATTCAAAAATATGCCGAAATATAAATAAGATATAAATCTCGAAATCCTACATATCGCTACACTCGCATCTCTAAATCATCTCATTGTAAGTGCTTTTAATATGCCACTCTAGGCAGGTCGAATCTTCGACAATTAAAATTGAGAAACTTATGTTAGTTAATACAAATACTGCTCAAAAAGCGTCTTTCAATCAATTTTCTAATAATGCGACTGAGAACAAACCCAAGCCAAATGAGCAAGAGCAAAAACCGAATCAAGGAGAGCCAGCTCCTATAACCAAAGAGCAAAATGATCAAAAAAATCAGGCGGATAAGAAAAACTCATAATATTATGTTGAATTAATAAAAGAAGCCTATCTCCCTGATATAATGCCAGTCAGTTAAGCAAAAAAAGTTAAAATGCTGTAAAAAGAGCGTATTTACATACGCTCTTTTTTTATGAATTTATCTCAGAATCTAGATTTAACATTAAAACAAACCCTACCTTCACTTTCACAATTCAGTGAATTGATTGATTTAAACTGGATTGAAGATTGCTTAAACCAAACAGGTAAAGCATCAATTCGAAAAAGAAAACTGCCTGCTGAACATGTTGTTTGGCTGGTAATCGGACTTGCTCTATTTCGAAATCAACCGATTTGGTATGTGGTTCAATAATTGCAACTTGTTTTCGGTACGGCAGAATACTGTGTACCGAGTGCATCCGTACAAGCAAGATAGCGCTTAGGCTTAGAACCCATGAGTGCTTTATTTTCGACATTAAGTCAGGCATGGTTTAAAGACTCACAACAACAATATAGCAGCTTTCACGGTCTATGCGTTTGTGCTGTAGATGGTGTGGTTTGGTCTATGCCTCATACAGAAGAAAACTTTAAGCACTTTGGTTCATCCAAAGGCAAAACAGCAACTGCACCTTACCCACAAGTCAGAGCGACTTGCCTGGTGAATACCAATACTCATGAAATGATTGCTGCTGATTTTTTAGTGAGCTGGCAATCTCAGGCAGAAGAGAGTCATTGGTTGATGCGAGCAAAGGACAACCTGCGTTATGAAGTGATTCATCATAATGCGGCCCATGACTTTCAGATCAAAATGCCTGTTTCAGTAAGAGCAAAAAAGATAAATCCGTCATTGGGTGACTATTGGGAAGCACGTTTAATTGAAGTTGAATATGCAGGGAAAATAAGACGTTACATTACATCATTAACAGATTCTAAAGTTTATCCATTCAAAGACCTTGCAATGCTTTATATCCAGCGTTGGGAAATAGAAATGTGTTATCGGGAAATTAAAAGTGATTTACAGGATGCAAGGATTTTAAGAAGCAAACAACCTGATTTGGTCTATCAAGAATTGTGGGGAGTATTTATTGCTTATAATATCTTAAGAAGACAGATGAGGTTTATCGCTGAACATGCAAAGGTGAGTCCTTTAAGGATCAGTTTCCATATTGCATCCATGAGTATTATCAATATCTTAAGGCACACACCTTTAGAATCAGCAGGAAACCTACCCAAACATTTAGCGCAATTATTTGAACAATCTAAAATATTTGTATTACCTGAAAAAAGGCAAAGGCAATGTCCGCGAGTAGTGAAAATTAAAGCACAAAAATATCCAAGAAAATGCCAGTCAATTTCTTAACTGACTGGCATTAATCTCCCTGATAGGCTTTTTGCATTCAAAAGATAACCATTTTCCATAAAAGCCTGAGAAATAAAAAAGCCCATCCTATGATGAGCTCTTTAATCCAATAGATCTAATTCTTACGAAGCTGCGAATTCTTGCAGTACAAATCGTTTTACACTTTCATCAAAATTTGGTCTGGAAAGAGCGAGCTTGCCATTTTTCATAGATTTATAACAATAGCTTGCGGCTACGCCTACACCAAACAAAGTCAACAACTTCATTGCTCACCTCATTAACTGTCAGATTTGAATACAAAAATTAGCATTCAAATGTGTAGTTTTCCAACCCAATTTAGAGTGTTTTTTGTACTCCATGTTAATTAATGTATGGGTAGAAAATAACAAAGCTGACCATTAGATAAGCTGTTTGAACGTCAAAGTCTAATTGTTGATGTGCATATCAACCCAATTAAGGAAGCTGTTTTTATCCGTAAATTTAGGTGCAGAACTTATGCTCAGTATTTCTTTATTTCCAAATTTACCACTAATGTTATGGAATGCTTGGACTCTAAATTCCTGAGGCTCTCCTTCGTGCAGCGTTCTAAAATACTCTACTGACTTATCAAACTCACTTTTCTCTTTAAAGCTAGGACGTTCTTTTAAAAACTCATAAACTTGTTCTAGAGCGGGTAAATAATTATTTCTAGGCATTCTGTATTCTCTAAAATTATGAGTTTTATTGTGAATGCCTATTCTGAATTAATAGTGATAAGAATGTTTAAGCTTTTCTTACCGTTTATGTAACCCTTTCTTCTTTCAAGCAGTCACGACATACTTTCACTTCTTTACCATCCGCTTGGCATTCGATTTCTGTGACACCATGAAGACCGAATAAACAAAAGATAAAATGCAGCATGATCTTTCTCCGCAAAAGATAGCTCCTTCAGGCAAAGGAGGCAAAACTGGAAATAAAACTATAGCAATGGAATCTGGGCGCTCATTTTATCGAAGATTATTTTTCATCCATTGGCGAAATAATTACATTCATATTCACCATAAAAATTCCGTTTCCAGACCCAACTACATTTACGATTTCGAATTGTTTTGAGGTCATCATTCTTATAGTTTAATTGTTATCGCAGATCAGAATGCTAAGCAAAGAGGTCGGTCATGTGTTCAAACTATGAATTCCCCTCAAAAAGTCAGCTCTCTTTATTAGATCTTCATGCAGAACAACTTGAATTGAACATGAAATCACATGTTTACCCCTTAGCACCTGCTCCTATCATGATGCGAGGTGCTGAGGGGTTTGAGTTAGATATTGCACGTTTCGGACTGATTCCCTTTTGGGCGAAAGAATTAAAATATGGTCGACATACTTACAATGCCCGAACTGAAACAATAGCGTCCAAGCCAAGTTTTCGACATGCCTGGAAAAATAACCAGTTTGCTTTAGTGCCCGTGGATACTTTCTATGAACCTAAATATATCGATGGAAAACCGCACTGGTTTGGTATTTCACGTGAAGATGGCAACCCTTTTACCGTTGCAGCCATTTATGATGATGTGCTCATTGAGGGTGAAAAAATCAGATCATTTTCGATGCTGACTATAAATTCCGATCAATACCTATTGATGAAACAGTTCCACCATCCAGATGACGAGAAGCGCTCGATTATTGTGATTCCTGAAGAATCACGCCATGATTGGTTATGCTGCGATCATGAACAAGCTCATGAGTTTTTCTTTGAAATGAGAGATGAGTTTAGAGCGAAACCCAGAGATCACCGGTTGTCGAAAAACTAAAAGCCCTAAAGCAAGTTAGGGCTTTTAAAATGTGAAAGAGCTATTTTTGTTCTCTCAATGGATTTTCCGGTTCTGCATTGGGTTTTTTCTCTGGCTTCACGCCCTTATACGAATCCTGATTGCCTTTATCATCATTAGATTCTTTTTGCGGATTTGATTCTTGCTCTGATTTATTGGTCATGTGTATCTCCTTTATCGATCCATTAAGAAATAAATATGACATCTGATCCTAAACATCAATATTATTTATGTTTCACATTCACTTTTTAGAAAAGCAAACTTTTCTGGAGGCGCTCTCACCTTTCACGACACTTGAAATTTAAATAATCAAATGAGCAGCGCTACCTGATTAGACAGCACAGCATGGAAATATCAGCTTAGGCGGGCATCGATTAAAAGAAAGTATCTGCCGATACATCAAAGCGCTCAGACAAGGCCTTGATATGACGGATATTCAGCTGACGTTTGCCATTCAATATTTCTGAAATTACTGATTGTGTCGCGACATCAGACAAGTCTGCTTGACTAAGCCCGTGTTGCTCCATCAACAAGGCCAAGGCCGTTCGTCCATCACCTTCTGGCATGGGTAGATGTTCATGCTCATACGCCGAAACCAGATCACCCAGTTGATGAATAAGCCCCATTAAAGGATGTGATTCATCATCACCGACAATATCCAAAAGCTCATCTAGGGCTTCAGTTAGTGTATGAAAGTCATCCTCATTTTCCGGCTTGCTGAGCAATGGTGCAACATAACGCCAGTGATCAACGGCCTGTTTAATCATTGCATTCATTCTAACCTTCCTTCCAATGACCTTTATCATATTCATGGTGAGACAAGACATGGCGAATATAAACGCGTTTTGCCTGATACATCACCACAGCAATCAGCCGAATCTTGTTTCCACCGATATCGAATACATGAAACTTTCCAACCTTATCTACTGCTGGAAAGAGTCTCTTCATTTCAGCAAAATCCTTAGGATGATTGGCCTTCATCAGTCGATACCAACCATCTAATGCCGTTCCAGCCTGTGGCCACTTTTGCGTTGCTTCAAGAATTCGAGCGTGGGTGATCACATGCATATATTTTATCGCATTTTGCTATATTTCTAGTATATATAAATTATCGCATTTTGCAATATATTCTTATCCGACTATTTTAGTTCTCAATTTTAATCATTTATCGTCATGTAATCCTATTTAAATCATAATCTTATAAAGTATAGATTGTGACCCGTATCATTTAAATCCAGTTGAGTTCAATCGTTATCTTGGATTTTTATTATAAAAATTTCACCCACAAACAAAACCCCCGCCAACTGATGATTGAACGGGGATTGAGCTTCATTAATACATCCGGTGAATTGGAACATTATTCAATATCTTTCAAGCAATCACGACACTCTTTCACCTCTTCATGATCACAGGTGTAATTGATTTCAGTCGCACCATGAAGGCCAAATAAACAAAATATAAACTGGATCATGCTTTTCTCCTGAATGTAACAAGCTTAATCAGTGATTAAGCTTGTATTGATTTTAAGACTCAATAACTCGATACGGAATAATCGGATCACGACCTGAGTAATAACTTAACCGCCTGAATACATTTCACAATTCAAGCAAAGTTAAGTTTTTGGCATTTAAGTTCGTGCAGGCTCTTCACTTTTAGTCTTTTGATCCTTCTTACAATGATCATTGCCCATCATATGACACATTTTTTCTTTGCAAGATTTAAAACAACAACCTACCATCACGCCCATGCCAAATGCACATATACATCTCATCATAGCTTTGCCCTGTCTTTTTATAAAAAGAGATATATAAATACCATCTATTCATGTTTCACTCTTGAGAGAATTTTCAGGCTTTATGTTGTATATGAAAACTTATGTGAAAGAGAATAATTAAAGTAAAAAGCTCTCATTGAGCAATCCGTGTTTATAAACAAGAAAAAGCCTGCTTAACTCTCCTAAATTAAGCAGGCTTTATAATGTGCTGATTTTCTAATTATTTTCATTAAGTTCTTGGAATGAAGCCAAGATATCACTGGCCCAGCAGTCAATCTGTGTGTGATATATAGAGGCTATGTTTCTAAATGTGCAATAAGCGTTACTTTTCTTAATTGAATGGCTTTAATTTAGGCAAAATATATTTTATTCGTTAAATTTTATGCTTAAGAGAAAACAGATGGACACTTTAGATCAATATGCATAACAATAAATTTGTTCATTTTTTAGGATAAAATTCCCTGTTGCTGTACTGTATGTGAATATCAGGAATTTTTGACTTCTTCTAAAGTTGGTCGATGACTGCTTTCTTTTTGGCTATTTCTCTCTATAATTTTTGATATGACAAATAACAAGATTTTGACATCATGATAAATCGTATACTGATTACTTTATTGATAAGTCTGACAATAAGTGGCTGCCAAAAGCAGCAAGCCGACAGTTCAGCGGAACCTGATCAAGCCCTCAAAGCCCAATTTGAACAATCAGATAATCAACTCAGTGCTTATCTGGACAAACTAGATTCTTCCAGTATTAGTCCAGAAGAAAGAACACACATACTCTGTGAACAATATCCTAAAGAATATAAAACTCGTTATATGCCGGCTTTATTAAAACTTATGCCTCAGGAATATACAGAAAAAGGACTGCTTACAGATTTAGACAATGCGTTAAGCTTTTATAAGCAGAAAGCCAATATCCAGTGTTAATTCATACTGATTAACGTCTATAACCAAATTTTTACCCTAAAAAAACCGCCTGATTCAGGCGGTTTTTTTATGAACGTACAGCTTAAACAGAATTAACGCTACAGTTTTGGCAGATCTTATGAATCATACCCACGCTGCTGGTTAATTCTATTATGGCTGCTAGTTCTGTTGATTATTCCAGATCTTGTTGAGATTGCTGGTTTTTTTGCTGATTACGCTGTGGCTGCTGTTGTTGCTGCTGATCGCGCTGTTGTTGGTTATTCTGTCCCTGCGGCTGTTGTTGCTGCTGGTTATTTTGTTGCTGGTTTGGGTTTTGCTGGTTGTTTTGCTGACGCTGTTGATCTTGCGTGCCTTGTTGGTTTTGCTGTTGTTGCTGTTTCTGTTGGTCTTGCTGTTGATTATTAGCCATGGTGTAACTCCTTACTATTTGCTTTAAATTAATTAAAAGCCGATAGAGTTTCGACTTAATATCTACTCTATGCATTTTTCAGAATTCTCCAACCTATAACCTGTTACAGATTAATTCAATGTAAAAAATGGTAAGCCAAGTAGTTGAAATCAAGATTAATAAGCAACATAAATTACTTTATCCAATAAAATAGACACATGATGAAAGATAATATGTTTCGAAATTTTTATTATTCAATAAAAGGAATAACTTAACCTGAGTAAAATATATAAAAAAGACATTTAAAATATTTTAAAAAATAACAATATATTATCAAGTAAAATATATTAAAAATCTATGCTCATGATATTTATGATTAAATTCAATAACTCAGCCTAAGTATTAATATTTTTAAAAATGGAATAAAACATGCAAAAGGTAATTTTTCTAAACAGTTTTTTAATAAACGAATATACGATACGTAACATTGAATCACGTATAACGACTAAGTTGTTTCCAATTTATCTTGACTTTAATAAAAGATATTTATCAATCAGACTGACATTAATTTTGGTAATTTTTTATTTTTAAAAAGCTTTTATTAACTTAATGTTAGCCAAATAATAAGCCTCTTAAAAAAAGAGGCTTATTCACTTTAAGGTTTATCTTAGATATTCACAACTTTAACAATAATCGTTTGGGTATCTTCCTGCTCTTCAGCCAGATGTAAACGTTTAAGCTCTTTGCTTTTTACTTTGAACTGTAAATTCTGATAAGAAATCGTGCTTGGAATCTGATCAAAATATTGACCATCAGCATCAATTTCTTCCTGAAATAATGGTGTACCCAATTGGTAGTCAAGACTTTTTAAGACTACATATTTTACTGTGGTTTTCATTCTAACGCCCTACTTTCACTAAGCACTTTATTTTTATTTTTACCACTGTTCAGCTTGAGAAGAAACCTCTATTTGAAAAAATAGTCTAAGCTTTAACCACTCAGGTTTTGTGATCAAATCAGTATCAAATTGTACTAATCCATGAAAAATTTTAACTTTCATAAAAATATAAATATACTCGGAGTTGAACGACAGAAAAAATCTGTCTAAATTAAGCTAAAACCACTCGGATCATAAAGAAAATATAGAGACTATGATAAAGACCTGTTGTAACTTACTCGAAGAGAAAAATATAAAAATTGCCTTTATCGAAAGTGCAAGCTCTGGATATCTATGTAGCCAGTTTTCCATCTGTAAAGCTGACGGCGCCGAAATTCTGGCCGGTGGATTGGTCTGCTACGATGTTGGTGTGAAAACTTCGGTATTAAACATTCCCCAGGCTTTGATCAATAGTTACACTGCCGAATCCATGCCAGTTACTGTTGCCCTGGCAGACGCGGGTAAAAAGATGTTCCGGGATGCAGACTGGATTATTGCCTGTACAGGTTTGCTTAAACCCGGTGGTAGTGCGACACCAGAGAAACCGGAAGGGACTTTTTTTGTAGCAATTAATGATGGTACTCAAGTGCATCAATTCCAGTATTATTTGAAAGGTACTCCACTCGAACGTCTGAATAAACTGTCTGCCGTGGTTGCACACGATATGATTAATCTACTCAATCATTAATCTAGTTTTATAATTACGCCGCAACAAGCTTCATTATTTCTACTGTATTTTAAGATAGATTAGCATGATCAAATGCTAATCTATTTTTTGCGGGTAGAATAACCATGAATATTAAAACTGCGCTGTTTCTGCTCCCTCTTGGCTTGCCCAGTCTGGCTTTTGCTACGGTCGGTGGCCCACAAAATATTGAAATTCTAGGCTATGAAGTCAAAGAGCAAAAGCTCTATGTCATGCGTCATTACCTTGATGGTCGTGGGCGCTTACCACAGCTGTATTATTATAATTTTAAATCCGCAAAACCGAATCAGTTGATTCAGGTCAACTCCTTATATATCAATCCAAAAACCAAACGTATTGATTATGACCAAGACAGTCGCAAGTTTGATCAGGACATTGCCAAAATCAAAAAGCGTTTAGTTCCGCTGAGTCCGATTCAAAGTTCAAAGCCACAACTTAAAATGTTAAAAACCACAACAGGGACGGCAGCTGCCTGGTACGATCCACAAGAAAAAGTGCCAAAATGGACTTATCAATATCAAGTCAAATCTGGCTCACAAAAAAGTCCGACTCATCAAGCGATCAGTTATCAGCAAGGTCTAAAAATTAGCCAGGCCTATAAAGTTCCTAAACAGAATAAAACGCTGGTGACAGTCAAGTATTTGGGGATTCCTTTTGAAACAGGCTATAGCATTGAAGATCCAGTCCTGTTAAGTCGATAAAAAATAAGGTCTCGATTGAGACCTTATTTTTTATTCAAGATATTAATAAATATTAAGCCGCTGTAGAACGCTCGGCGATCGGTACTACTTTACGCAGTTCAGGCCCAGTATAATCCGCGCTTGGACGGATAATACGGTTGTCTGCACGCTGTTCCATCACATGTGCTGCCCAACCTGTGACACGTGACATGACAAAAATCGGGGTAAACAGCTTGGTTGGAATGCCCATAAAGTGATAAGCCGAAGCATGGAAGAAATCGGCATTACAGAATAATTTCTTCTCACGCCACATCACTTCTTCGCAGCGCACTGAGACCGGATACAGTACCGTATCACCGACATCTTTGGCTAAACGCTCAGACCAGATTTTGATGATGCCATTACGCGGATCATTGTCTTTATAAATCGCATGACCGAAGCCCATAATTTTTTCTTTACGTTCCAGCATGCCCAGCATTTCACGTTCAGCTTCTTCAGGCGAAGTCCAGTTTTCGATCATATCCATTGCAGCTTCGTTAGCACCGCCATGTAGAGGGCCACGCAAGGAACCGATTGCACCGGTAATACAAGAATGCATGTCAGATAAAGTCGATGCACATACACGCGCCGTAAAGGTCGAAGCATTAAATTCATGCTCTGCATATAGAATCAGAGAAACATTCATCACCTGTTCATGCAGTTGATTTGGCTTTTCGCCACGTAATAAATGCAGGAACTGTGCACCGATTGAATCATCATCCGTATTTTCTTCAATACGTACACCGTCATGACTATAACGATACCAGTAACAGATAATTGCCGGTAAAGTGGCAAGAATACGGTCTGCAATATCCTGTTGCTGTTCAAAAGACAGTTCAGTTTCAAGATTGCCCAGCATCGATACGCCAGTACGCATCACATCCATCGGATGAGAATCGGCAGGAATACGCTCTAGCACTTCTTTTAAGGCTTGAGGTAGCGTGCGCAAAGATTTTAATTTGGCTTTATAGGCAACTAACTGCTCTGAAGTTGGCAGTTCGCCAAAGAAAATCAGATAAGCCACTTCTTCAAACTGGCAATGTTCAGCCAGATCCTGTACGTCATAACCGCGATAGGTCAGACCTGCGCCACTTTTGCCTACAGTTGAGAGTGAAGTTTTCCCTGCCACTTGTCCACGCAATCCTGCGCCGGTGAGTACTTTTCCTTCAGCCATTTTTTTAATTCTCCTGTTTAAACAGTTTATCTAATGTGTCTTCGAAGCTGTGATAATCTAAAAATTCGTAGAGTTCTTTGCGTTGCTGCATAATATCCAGCACATTCACCTGAGTGCCGTGTTCACGCACCGAACGCATCACTTCAAGGGCTGCCTTTTGCATGGCACGTGTCGCTGATAATGGATACAGCACCATGCCAATACCCTGCTCTGCCAACTCATTTACCGTATAATACGGTGTATCACCAAATTCGGTAATATTTGCCAAGACTGGCACACCAACTGCATCGCATACGGTGCGATACATGGTGATATCGGTCATCGCTTCGGCAAAAATTGCATCTGCACCCGCTTCAACACAGGCACAAGCACGATCAATCACCGCTTGCAGGCCTTCTTTTTGTAGCGCATCGGTACGCGCCATGATCACAAAGTTTGCATCGGTTTTCGCATCGACCGCCGCTTTAATACGATCGACCATTTCCTGCTGTGACACAATTTCTTTATTTGGACGATGACCACAACGCTTTTGTGCCACCTGATCTTCAATATGCACTGCGGCTGCACCAGCTGCAATCATCTGTTTGATCGTGCGGGCAATATTTAATGCGCCGCCCCAACCGGTATCGATATCGACCAATAAAGGTGTATCAACACGTTCTGTAATCCTGCGTACATCTTCCAGAACATTATCCAGACTGGTCATGCCCAGGTCAGGCAAACCATAAGAATAATTCGCGACACCCGCACCTGATAAATAAATGGCTTTATAACCGACTTGTTTGGCCATCATGGCAGCATAGGCATTTACCGTACCCATAATTTGCAATGGTTTCTCGACTTCAAGTGCTTGTCTAAATCTTAGACCTGCAGACATTTGTTCTGTCATCTTCCTTTTCCACAGTCTTGGCTATAATTATTGAAACTCGAGTATACTCATTTGGCTTGCTCATTCCACAATCTGATAGAACAAATACTCTAAAACTTTAGTCAAATTTTTAAGTTTTACTTTACCTAATCCGGCAAATACTGCGCTTATGCGGTGCAATTATGAAATATGTACATATATTTGCTATGATGGCATTTCAATCTTTATTGACATGTTGATGTATTATCTCCTATGCAAGACCTCGTCCTAGAACCGCTCGCCAAAGACCTGCCGCAGACCAAACGTGGTCATGAGCGCTGTATTGCGCTGCTGAACAGTGCAACCGAGCTGTTTCTGGAACGGGGTTATGATGCTGTGTCTCTCGATGATATTGTTCAGCATGCAGGTGGCTCCAAAGCCTCCATTTATAAGTACTTTGGCAATAAAGAAGGCTTGTTTAAAGCCATCTGTGATTATCGTCGTATCAAGTTTTTTGAAGATATCAGCATTCCGATCGAACTGATGGCACTGGATTTTCGTAGTTATCTGGTTCACACCTTGCTGAATTTTTATCATCAGATCATGCAACCTGAAAACTCGGCCTTCATGCGTCTGGTTCTGGAACAGAGTCAGCGTAATCCAGAACTGGCTCAGCATATTCATGAACACGGTCCTGTACATGTCCAGAGTGCGATTGCCACTGCATTAGAACAGGCAGATGCACAAGGCTTATTGCATTGTGAAAATCCGCAATATTCGGCTCAGCTATATTTTGGTATTTTGCGTAATCTGGAATGGCGCATCCTGATGGGAATTTCCATACAAGAAGATGATCAGGAAATCGACAAATACATCAGTTATTGTGTGGATCGCTTTTTAGACGGTCATCAAAAAGTCTAGTTTTTTTGCATTTTTCATTGCTTATAGTATATTAGCCGATTCCGTATTTTTTCTTAAACTAACCAACAACTGATTGTTGATCGAGTTTTTCGGCAATTATTGTGGAGTAACGAATGGCTCTCCGTCACTTTCTCACCTTACGCGATTTATCAACTTTAGAACTTAACCAGATTTTGCAACGCGCAATTGAGCTTAAGCGCAAACAGCATAACAATGAAGTGTTCCAACCATTTGTTGGTAAAGTGATGGGCATGATTTTTGAGAAATCGAGTACCCGTACGCGTGTTTCGTTTGAAGCTGGCATGAGCCAATTTGGTGGTAGCGCAATTTTCCTGTCTTCTCGCGATACCCAGTTAGGCCGCGGTGAACCGATTGAAGATTCTGCACGCGTGATTTCAAGCATGCTAGATATCGTGATGATCCGTACTTTCGGTCATGATATCGTGGAACGTTTTGCATCTTATTCAAAAGTTCCTGTGATTAATGCTTTAACAGATGATCACCATCCTTGCCAGTTACTTGCTGACATGCAGACCTATGTAGAGCAACGCGGCTCAATCGAAGGTAAAACTGTTGCCTGGATCGGTGATGGCAACAACATGTGTAATTCATATATTGAAGCAGCACACATGTGGGGCTTTAATCTGAAAATTGCAGCGCCAAAAGGTTATGAACCACAAGAAAAATTCCTGTCTGAATTTGCGCATTGTGTTGAACTGGTCGATACCGCGGAAGATGCAGCCGTGAATGCTGACCTGATTGTGACTGACGTTTGGGCAAGCATGGGCCAGGAAGAAGAACAAAAAATCCGTGAGAAAGCCTTTGCAGACTATCAAGTGAATGAACGCCTGATGGATCTTGCGCATCCGGATTGTTTGTTTATGCACTGCTTACCTGCGCACCGCGGCGAAGAAATTTCAGAAAACTTGCTTGACCATAAAAATGCCGTGGTTTGGGATGAAGCTGAAAATCGCTTGCACGCGCAAAAAGCTCTGGTTGAATTCCTGATTAATGAAAATCTGAAAAAAGACTAAATTAAAAGCTGAATCTTCACAAATTAAGCACCAATCTCTGGTGCTTTTTTTGTCTCAGCTCTTATAATCATGATTGAAATGGAATAAAAAGTGATGTTATACAATGCAAAATAAATATTGGGCCCTGGCACTATTGGCAGGTTTTAGCAGTGCCACCTTCTCTGTTCATGCTTCTGAATTTGATCAATATCTTCAGGAAAAAAATATTATTGACAGCAAATTTAAAATTCAGAAAAAAGCTGAACTGAATGAATTACTCGCGGTACTCAGTGCAGAAGATTCCAGAACTTTACCTTTACAGATCGACCAGAATACAATTATTGAACAATTACAGTTAAGTGCCAATAAAACCACATTAAAAGGTTTAATCACCACACCGGATTTTAGCCAATTTGAAAAAGATCTGGGCCGCAAAGAAGTGATGAAAATGATCCGTAATAATCTGCTCAATAATTGCGAGATTTTCTTTGAGCATCGCTATCAGATTGAAAACCCATACAAGGTCGAGCTCAGCCTGAGCTCGCAAACACAAACCTATAAAACTGACATTTCCCAGAAAGATTGCAAATTGAAATAGTCTAAAGAAATAAGATATTGGCTTTTATTCAGGATTAAAACATCAAGAAAACAAAGAGGTCGCTATAGCTACCTCTTTTTGATGAGGTTTGCTGTTATATCCTGCTAACGCACCAAACCTTGCGGCTGTAGAATTATAATCAGTGCCCCCAGTATTACCACCATCCCGCCAAGTAAATCCCAACGTGACAGCGTTACTTGATCAACGAAGCGCAACCACATTAGCGCCGAAAAAATATAGATCCCACCATAAGCGGCATAAATCCGTCCAGAAGCAGCCGGATGCAAGGTGAGTAGCCAGACGAAAGCCGCCAAAGCCAGAGCTGTCGGAATCCACAACCAGTGACTTCTTCCCTGATTTAAAATCAGGTAGGGAAAATAACAGCCTAAAATTTCCATCAATGCCGTGACCAGAAACAGGCAAAAAGTGGTGAGCAGCTTGGTAATTTGAATATCCATGATTTATCTTTTGAACTGTATGAATGAATGTGATGATTTAAAATATGAGTGCATGAAAAAACCCGTGCTTGCACGGGTTTTATTTTTTTCATATTGATTAAGCAGGTTCAGCAGTCTGGTCTTCAAAGACTTCAAGTTTTAAGCCAACAGCTTTACCATTTTCTTTCTTCACCGACACTGCAACATTACCGCCATTTTCAGCCAGTTCACCAAACAGGATCATTTCTGCCAATGGTTTTTTCAGGTGTTCCTGAATCAGACGCTGCATTGGGCGTGCGCCCATTAAACGGTCATAGCCTTGCTCTGACATCCATTCACGCGCACTCTGATCCACTTCCAGCATGACTTTCTTATCATCCAGTTGCGCTTGAAGTTCGGTCAGGAATTTATCCACGACATTTTCAATGATGCTGCTTGGCAATGCCTTGAACTGAATCACGCCGTCAAGACGGTTACGGAATTCCGGAGAGAAGGCTTTCTTCATCGCTTCCTGGTTATCGTTGCTATTGTCCTGTTCCATAAAGCCAATGCTAATACGTGAAATACTTTCAGCACCAATATTGGTGGTGAGTACCAAGACCACGTTACGGAAATCCGATTTACGTCCGTTATTGTCGGTCAAGGAACCATGATCCATAATCTGCAATAACAGGTTAAAGACATCTGGATGCGCTTTTTCGATCTCATCAAGCAATAGCACACAATGTGGATTTTTATGAATCGCATCAGTCAACAAACCACCCTGATCAAAACCGACATAGCCCGGAGGTGCACCGATTAAACGCGACACTGCGTGGCGTTCCATGTACTCGGACATATCAAAGCGAACCAGCTCTACGCCCATCTGCTTAGCCAGCTGCTTGGTCACTTCGGTTTTACCGACACCGGTTGGGCCAGCAAAAACAAAGCTGCCCACAGGTTTATCTGGAGATTTCAAACCGGCACGAGACAGTTTAATGGCAGACGCTAAAGCTTCGATCGCTTCATCCTGACCAAAGACCACCCGTTTCAGATCGCGCTCAAGATTTTCCAGTACGCTCTTGTCATCTTTAGAGACCGTTTTTGGTGGTATACGCGCAATTTTCGACACGATATCTTCGATATTTTCTACCGTGATCAAACTGTCATCTTGTTCAGCTTTTAAACGGCGCTGCGCACCTGCTTCATCAATCACGTCAATGGCTTTATCTGGCAAGAAACGGTCATTGATGAACTTCGCAGAAAGTTCAACCGCAGATACCAATGCCTGATCGTCATATTGCACATGATGGAAATCTTCAAACTTGGATTTCAGGCCACGTAGGATATCAATGGTTTCAGAAATAGATGGCTCATTCACATCGATTTTCTGGAAACGGCGTGACAAAGCATGATCTTTCTCAAAGACCTGACGGTATTCCTGAAAAGTGGTTGAACCAATGCAACGTAAAGTGCCATTGGCCAATGCAGGCTTGATCAGATTCGATGCATCCATGGTGCTGCCCATACTGGAGCCTGCACCAATAATCATGTGAATTTCATCAATAAACAGCACAGCTTCAGGTTTCTTTTTCAGCGCATTTAAAAGCTGTTTCAAGCGTTTTTCAAAGTCACCACGGTATTTTGTTCCGGCAACTAATGCTCCAATATCCAGACTGAAAATTTCAGCATTTTCGAGTGGTTTTGGCGCTTTACCATTAACGATCAACCATGCCAAACCTTCTGCAATCGAGGTTTTACCGACCCCCGGATCACCGACAAGAAGTGGGTTATTTTTACGGCGGCGGCACAGAATTTGAGCGGCACGTTCAATTTCTTTTTCACGACCAATCAGTGGATCGGTCTTGCCCTTTTGCGCTTCGATATTGAGATTAGTCGTATACAGTTCAAGCGGACCTGAACTGGCTGAAGATGCAGACTCACCATCGAGGTCTTCAATTTCTTCTTCACCCTGTACTTCTTCTTTACGCGTACCATGAGACAGGTACTGAGTTAGCGTAAGGCGATTAATTTGATGACGTTTCAATAGATAGACGGCAAATGAGTCACGCTCAGAATACATCGCAACCAGAATATCAGCACCTTCTACAGTCCGATCACCACCGCTAGATTGCACGTGAAAAATCGCGCGCTGCAAGATCCGGTCAAAACTTTCTGTTGGGTGTGGTGCCTGATCACTATTTTCACCAAGCTTAGGGGTATGCTGTTCTACGTATTCTTCTAATTCCTTGCGCAACACGATAATGTCTGCGCCACATGCTTTAAGCGCATTTACGGCAGAGTCATTGTCAAGCAAGGCTAATAATAAATGTTCTACGGTCAGGAACTCATGTCTCTTTTGACGAGCCATGCTGACAGCCAAACGTAGTGATACTTCTAATTGACGACTGAGCATGTAACCCCCTTAATCTTTAGGCTCTATTTGGCAAAGTAATGGATGACCTTGTGATCGAGCATAATTATTGACTTGGTTCGCTTTGGTTTCCGCAATGTCTCGAGGATAGACCCCAGCTACACCCTTTCCTTCATAATGTACAGTTAGCATTACTTGTGTAGCTTGGTCAAGATTCATTGCAAAGTATTGTTGTAAAATTTCAATTACAAATTCCATCGGGGTATAGTCGTCGTTCATTAAAACGACAGCATATAAGGGCGGACGTTTCAGTTCTGGCGGTGCAGTCTGCACAGCAAGGTCAGAATCATCACCTTCCAGAGGTTCATTTGCTAAACGCGGGCTGATATGCCAATCAACAATTCCAGATTCATAAAAAGAATTTTTGATATCACTTAAACACATTTGACGTTTATTGCTTGGCATAAGATTTATATTTCACACTTAATTTGCATTTGCTTCGGTTTTCGGAATTTCTGACAAGGCGGCAGACTGATTTTCAACTGCTTTGCCCTGTTCCCAGCTAAAACGACGGATCACCGGTTTGGCACCGCTGAGACGTATCTCAATAAATTCTGGCTTAAAGCCTTTTGGCATGCTCCAGCGACCTGTTAAACGCTCATAATTTTCAAAATTAAAGTTTTTGTCTTCCAGTGGCACCACCAGAATTTCAGTCCCTTTAATCAAGCGTAATTCAATACTCCCGGAGGCACGACTTTTGCCCGGACTAACTTGAACCAGATCAATCTGATATTCAAAGGCATTTTCAGGCAAAGGCTTAATCGACAGGTTTTGCACGGCCAAAGCCAAACCGCCACGCTGACGTAAGACCTCGCGATAAATGGTTCCGACACTTTCAGCCTGCACCTGTTCATCACGCGCCTTGGTCATGGCCAGATAGAGATCATTGGCATTACTCACCGCCAGATCACGCTCCTGAACCGCAGTATTCAGATTCTTATTTAATGTTTCCAGACTGGCTTTTTGTGTCTGTACCACATCGACCAGTTGCTCTGCATCTGCATCATAACCCGCCGCAGTCAAACCCTGACGGTGTCCTACGGTATATCCGAGCACACCACTGCTCAAGATCAATACAGCCGCACCAATGACCAAGGGCGTATTGCCTTTCATCAAAGATTTTTTTGCAGCTGGTTCCTGAGGAATGGTCGTATTTGACTCGTTATTCGGCATTTTGATCTCTTGTTTGCTTTATTCAAGACACACATTTAAATCCAAATCTAAATGTGTGTGAAGTTCTAATACGTTTCTTATGGTAATAAACCAATATTATTTAAGCCAGCATCTTCGGCAAATCCGAACATCAGGTTCATGTTTTGTACGGCCTGACCTGCTGCACCTTTCACCAAGTTATCCTGTACAACCAGGACTACCAGCTTGGTCGGTTGCGGCTTGTACAAGGCTATACGCAACTGATTGGCGCCACGCACTGAACGGGTTTCTGGTGAGCTGCCTGCTGGCATGACATCGACAAAAGTTTCATTGGCATAGAACTGTTCATACAATGCCTGTAAATCTGCTGCTTGTCCTGCTTCAGTGAGATCGATGTAGATGGTCGACAACATACCACGGATCATTGGCACCAAATGCGGAACAAATAAAATGTGATCAAACACATCTTTTTGACCTGAGATATTTTCCAGAGCTTCGACAATTTCAGGATGATGGCGGTGACCTGCTACGCCATAGGCTTTAAAGTTATCGGCATTTTCAGTATAGATGCCGCCCAAGCTTGCTTTACGACCTGCACCCGACACACCTGATTTCGCATCAATAATAATGCTTTCAGGTTTCACTAATGCGTCACTTGATGTTAATACTGGCGCCAGACCCAACTGAACCGTGGTTGGATAACAACCCGGGTTTCCAACTACATTGGCCTGTTTAATTTGTTCACGATTCAATTCAGATAAACCGTAAACAGAGTCTTTTAACAGTTCTGGACAAGCATGTTGCATGCCATACCATTTTTCAAACTGTTGCAGATCTTGTAAACGGAAATCTGCAGCCAGGTCAATGACTTTGGTCTTTGCAGCCACAAGCGCTTCGGCATGTTTCATGGCAACACCATGCGGCGTTGCAAAAAACACGACATCACATTTTTTAAGTTCATCGATATTTAAATCTGAATATTGAAGATCGGTATGTCCGCGTAAACTTGGGAACATGTCATCTACACGGCGACCATTTTCGGTACGTGATGTTAGTACATTCACCTGTACATTTGGGTGTCGTAGTAAAAGACGCAACAATTCAACGCCTGTATAACCTGTACCACCGACAATACCAACAGTAATCACGATCACTACCTCAAATCAAAGTTTCCATTTCGTAACTGCGTAGTATGACAGGAAGTTGAGGTTTTCTAAACTGTTTCAGCGGGGATTACTGGTTTTTTATAAGTACTGAACACAATTTCAAAATTAAAGAGAGATGGAAAAGTAATATCTATATTGCTTAGGCTATTTTAAGCCCTTATCTCCCTCTCATTCTCTATTCAGTTCAATTTTAAGCTTCCCACCAATATGGCAACGGCGTATTTTTTAGCATTTTCCGATGCTGTTGAAAATTTGCATCATGTTTCTGAACTTCCGCCCAAAAAAGTGAACTATGATCAAAATATTGGGTATGTGCCAGTTCATGTACCGCGACATAACGGGTAATTTCTTCGGGAAATAGCACCAAAGCACTATTCAGCATAATGTCATGCTGAGCAGAACAACTGCCCCAGCGGGTTTTGGGCTGTCGAATATTGCACTTTTTAAAAGGCAGATTGCATTGCTGTGAGACAAGATTTAAATATAGGGGAAGCTGTTCTTTGGCATAGCTGATGACAAAGGCTTTTAAATATTCTTCAGGATGTCGATCACTGACACAGAGCTGTAACTTCTCAGAATCGAAAACAAAGTTATGTTTCTGGCTTTGATAATGAATCTGAACTGGTACGTTTAAATTAAACAGCTGCAGCTCAGTTGGTAGCGTTCGGTCTATTTTTTGGAATTTTTCCTGCTGCGATTGCCAGGTTTTAATCAGCCATTGTTCTGATTGTTTTAAAAATTCTTGAACTTGGCGCTGTGTGCAAAACTGCGGCACAGTTAATTTAATTTGCGTCGGCTCTACACGCAGTCTCAAGCGTGTTGCGCGTAATTTTCGAGTAATTTGGATTTCAGGGAGGTTTGGGGTCATATTTTATTGATTTTATTTTTAATCCTCCCTAACCCTCCTTTTTCAAAGAGGGGCTTTTAAAAGTCTCCCTTCTTGCACTTGTTTTAAAGCAGTGCTTTAAAACTTCGCTCAGGGAGATTTAGGGGAATTTAATTTATAAAATTAAAGGATTAAACCGCAGTACGTTCTTCAATACCGTCATTGGTTGCCACAATTGCGATGTCCGCTTTATTAATCGCAAAAATTCCGTTACAGACCACGCCAGGAATGTTGTTGAGCGTTTTTTCAAGCTCAAGTGCATTTAAGATATTCAGATTATGCACATCTAAAATCACATTACCATTGTCAGTCACGACACCTTCACGATATGCAGGATCACCGCCCAAAGAGACAATTTTACGTGCAACCGCAGAACGTGCCATAGGAATCACTTCAACTGGCAGCGGGAAATCGTGTCCCAATTGTCCGACCCATTTTGAATCATCGACAATACACACAAATTTTTTCGCAATCGATGCCACAATTTTTTCACGTGTCAGTGCTGCACCACCACCTTTGATCATATGCAAATGACGATCAATTTCATCTGCGCCGTCGACATAAGCATCTAGTCCGCCGACAGAGTTCATATCGACCACTTCAATGCCTAACTTCTTAAGACGTTGCGCCGTTGCTTCAGAACTTGCCACAGCCGCTTCTAACTGAAGTTCTGGCAATAAATCGATTAAAAAGTTAACCGTACTTCCGGTACCTACGCCTAAAATGCCGCCTTTTGGTAAGTGTTTCAGAGCAGCACGGGCCGCTGCTTGTTTTTTCTCATCTTGGGTTGCATATAGACTCATGGCTTCACTCAACTATTTTGGACTTTTGCAGTATTTTCGAACCGCAAAGCCGTATGGTTTGTTACAATAAGCGCCTATTTTAAACTGTTAGATGGAAAATTAACATGCTGTCTCGTTTGGTTCGACAAATATTACAAGCAACGGTCTACGATGTTGCAATCGAAACTCCACTCGAAGCAGCACCACGAATTAGCGAACGACTCAATAATAACATCCGCTTTAAACGTGAAGATTTACAACCGGTTTTTTCATTCAAATTACGTGGTGCTTATAACCGCATTAGTCAATTGCCGAAATCTCAACTGGAACGTGGTGTCATCACAGCTTCAGCAGGCAACCATGCGCAAGGCGTGGCATTATCGGGTAAAAAATTGGGTATTCGCGCCATTATTGTAATGCCAAAAACAACACCAGATATTAAAGTCCAAGCGGTAAAACGCCTTGGGGGTGAAGTTGTTTTACATGGTGACTCATTCGACGTTGCCAACAAATATGCAATTCAACGTGCTCAAGAAGATGGCATGACTTTTATTCCGCCTTATGATGATGAGCTGGTGATGGCGGGTCAAGGTACCATTGCCAATGAAATTCTGCGTCAATGGCGTGATGTCGATTATGTATTTGTAGCGGTAGGTGGCGGTGGCCTGATCGCAGGTGTGGCAGCCTACCTGGGTGATGTTGCCCCGCATGTCAAAGTCATTCCGGTGGAATATGACGAATCGGCATGCTTAAAAGCAGCTTTAGAGGCCAATGAACGTGTCATTTTACCTTCTGTGGGTTTATTCGCTGACGGTACAGCCGTTGCACAAATTGGTGAAAAACCATTTGAAGTGATTCGCCTGCAAAAGTCAGATAATTCTGGCCCGATCGTAGAACCACATGTGGTACTGGTCAATACCGACGAAATTTGTGCAGCCATTAAAGATACTTATGACGAATGCCGCAGCATTGTCGAACCCTCAGGTGCTATGGCATTGGCCGGCATTAAAAAATATGTCGAAGAACATAAAATCGAAGGCAAAAATATGGTGTCGATTGTATGCGGTGCCAATATGAACTTCGACCGTTTGCGTTATATCGCCGAACGTACCGAACTCGGTGAACGTAAAGAAGCGATTTTTGCCGTGACGATTCCGGAACAGAAAGGTTCATTCCTCAACTTCTGTCGCGCTTTGCAAGGTCGCAATATTACCGAATTTAATTACCGTGCCAGTGATGTCTCTGCTGCTCAAGTATTTGTTGGGATCAGCTTAAAAAATGGTGAAAAAGAACGTCAGGAAATTTATGAAACGCTAAAATTCCAGTATGACGTCGATGACCTGTCTGATGATGAAGTGGCAAAACTGCATATTCGTTACCTGATTGGTGGTCATGCCGATATTGAAAATGAACGCCTGTTCCGGGTGGAATTTCCAGAACGTCCTGGTGCTTTATTAATGTTCCTGGAACGTCTTGGCCCAACGCATAACATTACCCTGTTCCATTACCGTAACCACGGCGCTGCGGAAGGGCGTGTTCTGGTGGGTCTGGAGGCGACCGATGCGCAGCAGAATCCGGATGGCTTGATTGAAACCCTTGAAACCATTACCTATCCATATCAGGAAATTACCAATAATCTGGGCTATCAGCGCTTCCTGAAGTAATTGTTAAAATATAGACCGCCTTTCGAGGCGGTTTTTTATGTGCAACTCAAAATCATGATCATACTATTTATCTCGGCATAGCTTGCTGAATAGCAGCGCAATTTTTACGAAATTCTCTTACACTAAAATTGAGATGTAATAAAAGTAGTTAGGACAATATTCATGGCATTATTTGCAGTGATTGGGCTGGGTAGTTTTGGTGCGACTGTGGCCACGCAACTGATCAGTCTGAATCATGAAGTGATCGGAATCGATCTGAATAAAAAATATGTAGAAAATATTTCTGATCAACTGACCCATGCTGTAATTGCCGATGCAACCGATGAGCATGTGCTGGATGAACTGAATGTACAGCGTTGTGATGCCGTAGTCGTGGCGATCGGAGAAGATATTGAAGCCAGTATTTTGTGTGTATTGCACCTGAAAAATATGGGCGTCAAAAAAATCTGGGTAAAAGCCAAATCCAAATCTCATCACATGATTCTGACCCATCTCAATGTCGAGAAAATCATTCATCCTGAAGAAGATATGGGCGTGCGTGTGGCTCAGTCTTTAAGCTACCCAATGGTCAGTCGTTATATGGCACTGGAAGATGATCATTATATTGTCAAAATTCAGATTCATGCCGATCATCATGCTACGCCGCTCAACCAGCTGATGAAGCACGCCCCTGAAATCACCACCTTATTACATAAGCGCGGATCAGTGGTGCAATACCAGGTCGCATCCGACCTGATTCTGCAGGAAGGCGATATTCTTGTGGTTGAAGGATTACTGGAGCCTTTACGCCATCTCGCCAGATATTTTAAAGCGCTATGAGAAGTTCTGACTTAAAGCAACATAGAACCATTAATCTCAGCCCGCCGAGTTTATTGGCCTTGGGTTTTCTCGGATTAATCCTGATCGGTTCACTGCTACTGATGTTACCTATTGCCCATCAGGGTGATATCAGCTGGTTGCAAGCCATTTTCACGGCTACTTCTGCGGTGACCATTACCGGACTGTCCGTAGTGAATGTCGGTGAAGCCTATACGGTATTTGGCCAGGTTGTCATTATGTTTCTGCTGCAATGCGGTGGATTGGGTTTTATGACTTTTGCCATTCTGGCAGTGATGAGTCTGGCACCCAAGATGGGGCTCAAACAGCAAGTCATGGCACAGGAATCGATTGGCCAGACCAGCCTGAAAAAAGTCAGTTTTACCATTAAAGCGGTATTTTTATATTCCCTGTTTTTTGAAGCTATCGGTACGCTGATTCTGACCTTGTCCTGGCTCAGGGAATATCCGTTCAGTGAAGCGCTCTTTTATGCTGCCTTTTATAGTGTGTCAGCGTTCAATAATGGTGGATTTTCACTTTTTCCCAATAGCTTGATGAGCTTTTCAGGGCAGTATCTGATCACCTTTACTATCAGTATGCTGTATATCATTGGTGGTATCGGCTTTCTGGTGCTGATGGATGTCAAGCAACATAAACGCTGGCGCAAGTTAAGTACCAATAGCAAGCTCATTCTTTCGACGATTCTGGGGCTCAATCTGAGTGCGTTTATTGTACTATGGCTACTCGAAGCCTCTAATCCGCAAACTCTGGGCCTGATGAGTCTAAGCGATCAAGCCGTAAATGCCTGGTTCCATGCCACTGTTCCCCGCTCTTCAGGCTTTAATAGCTTACCGATGGAGCAAATGAGTGATGCATCGACCCTCGTCACCATGTTTCTGATGTTTATTGGCGGCGGCTCCTTAAGTACGGCGGGCGGAATTAAAGTCGGCACGTTTATTATTGTATTGATTAGCGTGATCAGTTTTTTAAGACGCGAAGATGAAATCCGTCTGTTTAATCATTCTATTCCCGAAAAAACCACGTTTAAGGCACTGGCCGTGGTCTGTATTACAGCGGCCTTAATTGTGATGGGCTTTATGAGTTTATTAATTCTGGAACCTGAACATGACTTTCTCGATCTGTTGTTTGAAGCCGTGTCAGCAGCCTGCACGGTCGGCTTGACCCGAGGAATAACCGAAGAGCTGCAACCTGCCAGTTTGATTATTTTGATGCTGTTAATGTTTGCAGGGCGTTTAGGGCCACTGACTTTAGCTTATTTCATTGCTACCCCGAAAAAGAGCCGAATCAAACATCCGCCTTCAGAAATCCAGATTGGTTAAACCACCCAATAAAAAACCATGCCACAGCATGGTTTTTTTATATTAATTCTAAAATGATGAAACCTGGAAACTTAGAACCAGTTCATTAAGGAAACACCCAAGCCCACATAAGTGGCACGATGGTTATAATCAATCAGACTTTCGCCATAGCCATCAAAAAGCTGGAATTGACCACGTAAGCGCCCACTGATTGGGAATGACCAGTCGAACTGGACTGCACCACGATTGTCATCTCCGCCTTTTAAGGTATGACGCAGCATCAAGGAAAAATCATGCTCGTTATGACGATAAAAAGCCGTCATGTCGCCGCGTCCAATATAGTTCTTGATCTCGGGATTGTTATCGTCGTCACGATTCTCTTCAAAGCGATACCAAGGGCGAACCATCAGGGCAAAATTGTCTTTTTCAAAGCCCAGATTCAGCATGACGCGGTTCCAGCTACGCGACAACGGGTCAGAACGGCCATTAGACTGATGATTAATGGTTAGTCCCAACATACGCCAGTTAAGACCAAAAAGGTCATAATTGGTACGCAAAACAAAACTTGCTTCGGGTTCATAATTGGTTTCACGAAACGGACGTGACTCTTCCGAGTTATAGACCTGCCAACGTGAAGACTGAGTATAACCGAGCCAGAGATCCCCATTATTCCCCAGAATATTTTCAACGGCCTTGGTTTTTAGAGACAGTTGAAACTTTGCTTCGATTGAGGTGAGATTTTGATCCTCTTCTACCGTATTTTGTGGGTTTTCACTCTGTGGAAATTCGTTTTTCTTTGAAGTCCAAAAACCGGGCATCAGGTAAATTGGCTGATAAGAACGGATGTTCCAGGTACCCAGTTTACTTTCCGGAGACAATTCCCAGCGACTATCCAGCAAAGACAGATTTGGTGTCAGCTTTGATCCTTCAGAAGCATAAATATTAGAAACGGTTTGTCCAATTCTGGCTTTAAAATTATTCGGTTCAGGCGCAATTTCTGCTGCTGCACGACGTTCAGAAACGATCACCGGCTTATCGGTAACCGCTATTTTAAACAAGCTATCATAACAGGCCAGACGTTCTGCACTGATTTCCAGTGCTGCACAGGCTTCAGCCGTTGCCGGCATGGGACTATTCACCACTATTTTTTCTTCCGCATTCACTTGCGTCCCAACTGTACAGCCCAGCACAACGCTCAGCTGCAGAGTTGAGCGCCTAAACGAATTAAGCGCCATCCCTTATCCTCATTTTTTTATTTATAGAACTTGTTGAATTACAAAACCAAGCTGCTCCAGCGTTTCACGTTTTGCCACTGGCGCCACGACTGCCTTAGTGGCCTGCTGCTCAAGCAGATAAGTTTGTGCAACACGCTTTAAATCATCCAGTGTGACATTTAACAGACGTTCACGTAATTTCTTACGGAATACTGGTGTACGCTGATGCAGATAGGCATAACATGCAGTGATTGCCTCGCCCGCTGGTGAACCCGGTTTATCCATACTGGCAATCAGACCCAGAATCGCTTCTTCCAGTTGATGCGGCTGTTGCGGCGCATTGAGTAACCACTGAATACTGGCATCAAAGTCCTGAAAGGTTTCTGCCAGACGCGGGTCACGGTAGCTGTAGAAACGGAATGAACAGGCATTGCCGTCATAGCTGGCACCACCGCCATAAGCACCACCTTTTTCACGGATTGCACTGTGCAGGAAGCCATTACGTAAATAACCCGCCAGCACCATCAAGGCAGCAGCATCAGGATGCGCCACTTCGACCGCCGGATAAGCAGCCGCGCAGAACTGGACATTGGCCTGAATTAACCAGGCTTCATGCTGATCATGCGTCACTTTTTCGATTTGAGTCAGTGCAACCGGTGCAGGATCAACCGCCAGTTTGTCCCAGACATTCTGGATTTCTTCAATCAAGCTATCAGATTGCGGCTCTTCACACACCAGCAGGAACTGCTTCGGGGCTTGCAACAAGACACGATGAATTCGTTTTAACTCGTCAATCAGCAGATCATATTCAGCCGGATCTTTTTCAATTTTAGAGACCAGCTCGATCAGCCAGTTTAATGCACCCAAACCAGTATTGTGATAATCACGCAATGCCAAGGCACTGTGCTGACGAGATGCAGATTGCATCGCATAGCTATGCCCCGAACCGGAAACACGTGACTGCCAACGTGTTTTACGCTGTTGTAACAGTTCAATAATACGGTCTTTTTCATCAAAACGCAGCTGTTCAAAACCGATCTTTAACAGACGAATGGCATCTAAATGATTCACCAGCGATTTGGTGGTCAGTGTCAGCCAAGCCGTGATCTTGTTTTTGTCATCGACTTTAGAGCGCAGCGATGCGCCCATACCCAGACCGCCACTTACTGCAGTTTGCAGTTGCTGGAATTCCAGATAATCATATTCACCCGCACCGACTTCACCCATCAAAATCGAAAGCAGATTGAAGTATGGCGACTGCACCACGTCATCTGGAATATTCACTAAAACCTGTTGATAATAAATACCATTGGTACCGGCATGATACAGGTTCAACGGCGTATCGACCTGATTACAGATAATCTCGCGTAACTGGCCCTGAACAATCTGTAATTCCGCAGGTACATCTTCCAGACCGACTTTTGGCAATAAATTCAAGTCATCCGGAGTATCCTGACGCACATTCAATGCTTCAGTCTGGGCAATAATGTCTGCTTTCTGCTCTTCGGTCAGATTCTTGCCAATTTCAGCCAGACGGGCTTTTTCATCGGCCGCTTCTTTGGCAGATTTGGTCGCATCAGGAACCAGGGTCAGTTGTACACGATGCGGATTATCCAGCAGATGCTCTTGAATCAGGTTGGATAACCACATTGGATCTTGCAGTTCTTCTTTCACCGCAGCAATCGCGGAATCCACATCCCAGACTTCGACCGGATCACGGTGATGAATCGCACTGCCCAAACCGCTCAGAATCAGGCTCAGACCATAAGGCGTGCCATCCCCATTGATTTCACGCTGATGCAATTCAATTTGATGTAAAATTGCATCGACCATGTTCTGATCGACCGGTTTAGAGGCGACATTTTCTAAAACTTTAAACACGCCATTTTTAAATTCTTCCGCATGTTCAGGATTTGAACCCTGCACCGCACAGTAAAAAGTCATTTCAAAATTAGAATCATCCACGCCCATAAATGGACCACTAGACTGTGCATAATCACAGGTTTCCAGATAATGACGCAGTGGTGATGCTGAATCTTCCAGCAGAATCCCTTCGACTAAACGCATACCCAAACGCAGTTTAATATTGCTGGCTTCTGGCAATAACCATGACAGCACATGATAGGTTTTGTCCTGCAAATCTTCAGCATCGACCGCATAGCTGTCTGTCACAGTCAATGGTGCAGTCAAACGGGTTTCAGGCGTTGGATATAAGGTCTGACCCTGCTCGAATTTGGACAATGCCAGTTTTTCAAACTGTTCTTGCAGTTCAAATGCAGATTGATTACCAAAAGTCATGAAGACTGCATTACTTGGATGATAATGTGACTTATAGAAATCGACTAACTCTTGGTAAGTTAAGTCAGGAATATCTTTAGGATCACCGCCAGAATTATAATGATAAGTGGTATGCGGATATAAATGATGCGCCAGCGTATGATAAAGCTGGTCTGAAGGCGAACTCATCGCCCCTTTCATTTCATTAAAGACCACGCCTTTATAGACTGGCTCGCCATTTTCCAGCTCAATGCGAATGCCTTCCTGAGCAAAATCCAGTGGATTCAGGTTTGCAGCAAATGCCGCGTCCATATACACTTCAAGCAGGTTTTGAAAATCTTTGCTGTTTTGCGTTGCAAATGGATAAGCCGTCCAGTCTGCCGCAGTAAAGGCATTCATGAAGGTGTTCAATGAACGGCGGATCATCAGGAAGAATGGATCGCGCACCGGGAACTTTTCTGAACCACAAAGTGCCGTATGTTCCAGAATATGTGCTTCGCCTTTAGAATCCATCGGCTGGGTACGAAACGCCACCAGAAAGACATTTTCATCGTGATTGGTCGCCAGGTGATAATGTGTGGCACCAGTCACTTTATGTTTATATTCAGACACAAAAATGTCTAAAGCTTCAACATGTTGTTGACGTAACAACTGAAACGCAGGATGTACAGTTTGAGAAATGGTTTCAGTGACATCTACAGTCATGCGATCTCCTAATGCTTTAATTAAAATAACTAAGGACATTATAGCTTTAGTTATCTGAATTATTCACGTTGAAAACCGAGGATTTTGATCGAATTAAGTAAACTTGATCATTTGAAAATTAAATCATCAAATTTACTGGCTAAGTCTGGCTCAACAGCCGCAAGATCACGAAATCAAATATTTGAAGTAGTTATAACTTGGATTATTTTCCACAAATACATAATTCTGTTTTTGATAGAAGCTGGCAGCCAGTCGGGTATCTGTTTGCAGACATAAGGCCGAATAATGCGGAGCTGCCAACTGTTCCAGATAAGCCAGAAGCTGTTTACCGACCCCATGCAGCCGGTATTTTGGATGGACATAAAAACGGCGCACACGACCAATCCGCTCTTCAATGCCATTATCGCCCCATTGCTGGTTTAGGCCACCACAGGCAATCAGTTTTTTGCCATCATGCGCGACCAGTAAATGTTCATTGGCTTGAGCAAAGCAGTTTTTACCGGTGCGATATTCTTCAATTAACTTATCCAACACATCTAAGCCTTCTTTACGCGCAAGGGTCGCTAGCGTTTCGACTTGGTCAGGAAGTTGTTCAACTTTTACAATTTTAATATCCATATACGCACACTATTTGAAATGATTGTGAAGAATGATCTTCGCAGAACGACTTTAAAGTATCATGTCGAACGCGATATATCCTTATAAATAAAATTTGATGCTTAAATCAATGCTACAGCAACGTAGTGCATAAAAATAAGTCAAATCTTAGACCAAAGATAGTCACTGAATAAAATACAGCATTTTTGGAAAATATTTGAAAATGATTCAGCAAACTACAGCAATCCCAAGCAATCGTGTAAACTTGGCACTTTCATTTTTAATGTGATATTTGAACATGGCAAATGTTGATCTTTTTGCAATTGGTAATGCGCTGATTGACCAAGAATTTAAAGTGTCTGACGACTTTTTAACTGCACATCACTTGCAAAAAGGCACCATGCAGCTGACAGATGGTGATACTCAGGCCAGACTTTATCAAAATCTTCAAGCGACTCAAGTTTATAAGGGTCAGGCTTCAGGCGGTTCAGCAGCCAACACTACCGTGGCATTTTCTGCACTTGGCGGTTCTGCATTTTATGGTTGCCGTGTTGGTAATGATGAACTGGGGCAAATCTATCTGAAAGGTTTAAATGATGCAGGCATTCAGACCACAATCCAGTCGATCAGCGAAGGTGTAACGGGAACTTGTATGGTTCTGGTGAGTCCTGATTCTGAACGTACCATGCATACTTATCTAGGTATTACTGCTGAACTCACGGATCAACAAATTGATTTTAGTGCGCTAAATACTGCGAAATGGCTATATATCGAAGGTTATTTATCGACTTCTGAAACAGCACGCCATGCCGTCAAACAGGCACGTGCAATTGCCCGCGCTAACGGAGTTAAAATTGCTTTAACTTTATCGGATCCTGCCATGGTGCAATATGCGCGTGCCGGTCTGGATGAAATGATTGCAGAAGGTGTCGACCTGTTGCTGTGTAACCAGCAAGAAGCCCTGATGTATACAGAGACCGATAATATTGACGCGGCTCTAGTTAAATTAAAAACACTCAGTCAACACGTTGTCATTACATTGTCAGCCGAGGGTGCACTTATTTCGGATCACGACAATACATTTAAAGTGCCTGGCCGCAAAGTTACTGCAGTAGATGCGAATGGTGCCGGTGATGCATTTGCCGGGGCTTTCCTGTATGCCTTGAATGCCAACCTAGGTCTTAAAACTGCGGCTGAACTGGCGATTTTAATTTCCAGTCAGGTGGTTTCGCAATTTGGCCCACGTTTAGCGATTGAAGACTATGCGGCATTATTACAAGACTTTCAGAAGGAATGTGCTTAATGTTTAAAATTTGTATGACCGAAGATGTTCCAGAGCGTGAAGCACGCTCTTTTGAACTGGACAATGGGGATATTATTTTTATTACCCAGCGCGATGGAGCTTTTTATGCCTATCAAAACCTGTGTCCGCATTTGCAAGTCGAGCTGGAATTTCTGGAAAACCAGTTTTTGGATCGTGATCAGGAATTTATTGAATGTTCAACGCATGGTGCACTATTTTTGGTAGAAAGCGGTGAATGTATTTCCGGGCCTTGCCAAGGTCAGTCACTTGAAAAAGTAGAAATTACCGTGCATTCTGATGGTGGAATTTACCTCACAGAATAAGACCTAAAACGGACTTCACCATGCCTGCATTTTTTCTAGACTATAATCTGATGCCTTTTCATCTCAGTTTATTGGCGATTATTTTATTCGGCGTGGTGAAAACCATTGGTTTCTATTTTGGACTCAGATCCAGCAAATTTTTGCAAAAAATTTCACCTTATAATTTTCAACAATTAGACCTGTTGAATGTCAAATTCTCCAAAACCCTAATTGTATTTTTCTTTCTGATGAATTTCAGCTTTGCTGGCTATGTTTTACAATTCCTGATCTATTCTCAGGAGTTTGAGTTTCTGCCCGCTTATTATCTGATTATTCCAGCTTTAATTATTGCCACTTTTTTTACGATTTTCATGATTCATTGCCTGGATCAGGTCATTCCACCCAAATATAAAAAGAATAATGTCAATTTGCTCGGCCGTCTGGCAACGATTTCAAGTGGCAATGCCCGCCCTGGATTTTCTGCTCAAGCGCGGGTTCGAGATGAATATGGGCAACTGCATTATGTACAGGTAGAACCGGAATTTGGTGAACTGGGTTTTCAATCGCAAATTATTTTAATTCGTACCCGAAAATCTCATTATATTGCCAAAAAAATCTGCGACTCTAACCAGCTGTTTAGCCTGAACCTAGATTAGCGATTTTAAAGTCTGCATAGCATTAAAAAATCCCGACTCAAATCGGGATTTTTTAATGATGGAATTTATTTTTTGAGAAGCCCTGAGACCATATTCAAGACATTTTGAATATCATTATTGGCTTCCTGCTTACTGGTCTGTTCACCCTGTGGCGTAAGTGAGTCAATAATCTGCGGCAAAACTTGTGAAATTGCACTATACACATCCTGTTTAGGCGCATGAGTTTGCTGTGCAACTTCTTCAATTTCCTGATCATCAAACAGATTTTGTACCTGCTGCGGATCGACATTGGCATTTTCACCCGGGCCAGTCGACACCCAGTCATCAACCTGACTATTCAACCCCTGTCCTTTAAGCTTATCCAATGCACCCTGTAAACCACCCTGTTTTTGAATCCAGGCCAGTACCAGAGGTAGCACCGCAATCAATAAGGTTTTGCCAGTCGAACCTCCTCCCAATCCTGAACGGGGTTGAGCAGTACTTTGACGATTTACCCCACCTAACTGACTGAGAACTGAACCTAAAATTGCACCCAAACCATTTTGTCGGGTCTGCTGGCCGGCTTGATTCTGCTGATTCTGATTGTGTTGACTCTGATCTTGTTGAGTCTGAGATTTATTCAAATGACCTAGTACCGATCCCAGGATATCTGCCAGACCACCCTGCTGTGAAGATTGCTTTTGAGACTGCCCGCCACCCAATGCCTGCTTAGCCAATATTTCCACGATATTACTCAGATTCGTCATGCTCTATATCCTGTATGCATCATAGTTACAGAATACGGTCTGTCCTCATATTGTCTAGGCAGGATTGTGTTAATATTTGCAATTAAGCAGGCATAGGCTTACCAGCGAAATTTATCCCAGTTTTCCGGATTGGCCCAGAACTTGGAATTAAACCAGTCGGGCACATGCTTATAGGTTAAAATATTAAACTGCCACAGCGCAAAATCCGCCCCGTGCGTGGTCTTGTCAATCAGCTGGGTAAATCCCAAAGCTCTCAATAGTTTTTCATCTTGCAGCCGACTGATCACCACCAGACGTTTAGCAAATAAATCACGCAATTTCACCAAGATTTGACTCATGATCTGTTCAGACAAGTTTTCTGTTTCTATCGTATCCAGCATTACCACAGCCAGGTCATAACGCTGCTGAAAAGGCAGATTTAAAAAGCCAGATACGCTAAAATAGTGCCATTGAATAGATGGCTGAAACTGGACTTGCCTTAAGTCCTGCCCAATACAAATAGCAGTATGAATTGGCTGTTCCTGTGCGAAATCGTCTAGCATTGAAGTAATGACATTCTGCTCAGCCATAACTGCATCCTTATGATTTAAGTGAGTAATCTTTATGGAACTTCAGGGCATTTGCCATAAAATGCATGTCGGCCTCAAAGACCTTAGTGTAACTGATCAACAGATACAGCGGGCAAATGTTGAGTATAAATTAATTCTGGATCGTGCAGAAATCGATCTTCCATTTAATTTGGGCCAAGACATCGAGATTGAATGGACAGGGAAAATTTATTGCGTATCTTGTGGCAATAAAACCTCAAAATCTTTCTCGCAAGGTCACTGTTTTAAATGTTTTAAGACCAATGCTTCATGTGATATGTGCATCATGAAGCCAGAAACCTGTCATTATCATTTAGGCACTTGCCGCGAAGATGAATTTGCCCAGAATGTCTGCTTTCAACCGCATATTGTCTATCTAGCCAATTCCAGTGCATTAAAGGTCGGGATTACCCGTACCAGCCAAATGCCGACCCGCTGGCTGGATCAGGGCGCAACCCAAGCCCTGCCGATTATGAAAGTTGGCTCACGTCGCCTCTCTGGCAAATTGGAAGTCATGTTTGGTACGCAGGTCGCAGACAAAACAGACTGGCGCAAGCTGCTCAAAGGTGAAGCAGAACCACTGAATCTGATTGAAGTCCGTGAACAGCTGTTAGAAGAATTTGCACCTAAAATTCAAAGCATTCGTGAAGAATTTAATCAGAATCTTGAGTTTAATGAAAATATTGAAGTGCTTGAGCAGGAATTGGCACGCGAGTTTATTTATCCGGTCGAGCAATATCCAGAAAAGATTAAATCACATAATCTGGATAAAACTCCGGTGATTCGTGGCAAATTACAGGGTATTAAAGGTCAGTATTTAATTCTGGATACCGGTGTAATCAATATGCGTAAATATACCGGTTATGAACTGATTATTCGTGCTTAAACCCTCATTTGGCTAGAGCATAAAAAACCAGCCCGCAGGCTGGTTTTTTTATTCAAGATCGTCTTATTTGATTTTTGCCTGAGATTTCAGGTAGCGCGTATAGTCATCAAATTCTTGCTGACCACGAAGTTGCTGATACAACTTCACCAACTCACTACGTTGCTCTGCACTCAATACATCCACCGGGTTTTTCTTTACTTCTGATACCGCAACCACGACCAGCTCATTTGGCATTTTCGCTGTGGTCACTGACCAATGGCCTGCTTTTGGTGTCGGAAGACTAAAAGCGGCACGTTGTACATCACGTTTTAGCAAACCTTCAGCACGGGTATACACGCCAGCATCTTCAAAAATCAAAGCACCTTTGGCGACTGATGCAGCAGGTTTGGTTTTGAACTCATCCAGAGCTTTCTGAATTTTTGCTTTTGCCAAAGCAGCGGCTTTGTCTTCAATCAATTGAGCCTGAACACGCGGTTTCGCTTCTGCCAGTGTTTGTTCACCAGCTGCATGATAGTCACGCACCTTGATCCAGGCCACATCACCATTGGCCAACTGAATGCTTGATGAAGCATTACGATCACCATTTTTGACATCATCATTAAACAGTTTGACTTTAAGGTTGGCATCGCTCAACACTGGGTCACGGGTTGAAAGTTTTACTCCTTGGGCTTTCTGAACCTGCACGCCTTTCACTTCTTGTGTAACAACCTCCAGAGAATCACTTCCCACCACCATATCATTCAAGCTATTCACCGTATCGGAGAATGCATTGGATTTTTTAGCAGCCAAAACCTCTTCAGATAAACGTGCTTTTTGTGACTCAAAAGATGGCACAGCCACATCAGGTGATTGCACAGAAATAATATGATAGCCATAATCTGTTTTCACAGGAGCAGAGACCTGACCTGATTTTAAAGAGCTAACAGTCTGGTCAAATGTGCTACCAAATACGCCAGTTTCATAGACTGCAATTGCTCCGCCTTTAGACTTGGATTCAGGATCTTCAGAATATTGTGCTGCAGCCTGTGCAAAAGTGTTACCGGCTTTAATTTTCGCTGCCACTTCTGCAGCCAGTTTTTGTGCTTCAGCATCACTACGACTGTCCGCCGTAATCAAAATATGCTTCACCTCTGGTTTAACTGCCTGTTTTTGTGTCGCAACAAAGGCTGTATACGCTTCCTGAAGCTCAGCATCTGTCACTGCCAAACCCTGTGCTTGAATATCACTTGGCTTCAACACCACATAGTCCACATCTACACTGGTCGGCTGTGTAAACGATGCCTTGTGCTGTTCATAATAGGCAGCGACTTCAGCATCGCTGACTTTGACATCTTGTTTATAACTGTCCAGATTAATACTGGAAATATGAATATGACGTTGTTCAGTCTGTAAATCGGCAATTTGCTGCATTTCGACCGGACTCACCAGTGGATAGTCCAGGAATGTCGAAGACAGCATTTTCAGCGCATGATCTTTACGCAAACTTTCGACTAAAGCACGATTGGTCATGCCAATTGATTTAAGATAGTTCTCATATAAAGCATCAGAGAACTTACCATCTTGCTGGAAAGTCGGCTGCTGGGCAATCATCTGTACAATTTGCTGGTCACTCAGGCTGATGCCTAATTCTTCTGCCTGTTGTAGCAATAAGGTACGTGAAACCAAAGTATCCATGGCTTTCTGGTCAATGAAGCTTTGATTCAGCAAGGTTTCATCGCCATTGGCATAACTGAGATATTGTTCTTTAAATGATTTCGTCAGTGACTCTAATTCTTTTTGAGATATTTCAGTTCCGTTCACGGATTTTGCCGCATCAGAGCTCCCGCCGCTAAAATATCCTTCAATACCTACAAGCGCTAACGGGGTCAAAAACAGAACGAGTAAAACTTTACCCAACCAACCCTTAATAACTTTACGAAAAGCTTCCATAAGTATTCCAATATTTTATTTGCAAAGGATTTTAACCGAAAATACCCATTGAATGAATGTGTTAATCATCACAATTTATTTTATCAATAAAAAACGCGCCAAAGAAGGCGCGTTTCATCGCTGGGTAAGCTTAAGCTACAGCGTCTTTTAAGCCTTTACCCGCTTTGAAGCTAGGCACTTTGCTTGCTTTGATCTCAAGAGTAGCGCCAGTCTGTGGGTTACGGCCAGTACGTGCAGCACGTTCTTTTACACCGAAAGTACCAAAACCGACCAAAGTAACTGTATCACCCGCTTTTAAAGCTTCAGTAACAGAAGCAATTGTAGCATCTAAAGCTTTACCTGCGTCAGCCTTAGATAATCCCCCTTTCTCTGCAATTGCATCAATTAATTCTGATTTATTCATGAAGATTACGTCCTCTTAATATCGTTTATTTAAGGTTCAAGAATTTGTTTAACATGCCATAACGCCTTTATAGCAATGCTTTAGGTATAAACGCAATACTTAAGAACCTCTTTTTTTTCAAAAAATATGCGAAAAAAACATTGAATAATAAATAAAGTCATTTTATTTGTGTTTTTTTCGACAATTCTTCCTGCATTTTTTCTTGTTCCGCAGTCAACTGATCAACCTTGGCATGTAACTGAAGGATTAAACGTTCCAAATGTTGTACATCCTTGAGTGTGACTAATCCTATACGATTCAATGAGTGATGAACAGAGTTGTCGATCAGCTTTTCTACTTTATCTTTGGTCTCTGTGACCGACTCTTTGGCCTTTTCTGAGACCTTTTCTACAGTTTGATCTGCAATATCTGCAGTTTTAGACTCCAGTTCTTCTCCAACCTTGACCAGTGAGTCAAACAGTTTATTGCCTTCTTCTTCGGCACGTGAAAATGCTCCCAGTCCAGCCAGCCAGATCTGTTTGGTATATTTACGAAAATCAAGAGCCGATTTGCGCTCCGAGGCAGATTTGGACTTGGCTTTCATTGTTTTCTGGTTTAAAGCTTCAGCTGAGTCTTGTGCTGTTTTTGACTTGTCCATGTGCACGGCTCCTGTTTGTTTTCTGCGCAATTATTATAAATTATTCTACAAAATCACTGCATAATAGCAAATTTAGTACTTGATAGATTTGCTAAACTGTTCTACAAAGCAATTTATTTCAAGTCTAATTTGATTTAACCCTGAAATCTCTTCACAGGCAGGAAGCTTTTTCACTTTATATTTCAGGTAAGGATTGGTTGTATATGAGCGAATCGCAACAAAGTCAAAATCAACCGCATTTGTTGCTTACGATGACGTTAATTGTTTTAGAAACAATATTTACCTTCATTCTCAAGCATGATCGTGTCGTTGCATTACAAGCCAAGAAGTTTGTAGATGAAAATATCTCGATTAAAATCAATAGCTATATTCCATATTTCGACTTTTATGTGCAATTCACCACAAATGGTCTTTTATTTGACCATAAAGCACCGGGTCGCATTGTAGATCTGGATGTGCGTACCACACTTCCCGATCTGATCAAAATTTTTATTTTTGGCAATCGTCGTAGCATTCGTAGTATGCGCATTGATGGTCATCAGGTTTTGAAAGACGAATTTCGTGATTTATTAACAGTATTCAGCTTGCCAAAAGTATTAGCCGACTGGAAACACTGGCTGTCTGAAACACCCACTGATGAAACGGAAATTATTGCGTCCAAAAAGCGTATAGCACCACTCTTAAAGAAAATTGAAGAGCAGCGTTCCAAGATCAATACCTTGCAGGTAGAAGTCAAACAGTATAAAAACCGCCTGAAACGGATCGAACGCCGTCAAAAGCGCATTAATATTGTTTTTGGCCTGAGTAGCATACTTTTGATTACGTTATTAGTGTATAATTGGCTCAGTATCTAAATCTTTCATTATGAAAAAATTAAATCCCACTAAGGTCTACTAAAAATAACTTGACTAATTTAGTCGGGATTCTTAAAATCGACACATCTAGTCTAACCATGTGTATCGAATCATGCGCCTAACCACTCGCGGTCGCTACGCTGTGACTGCTCTACTTGATCTAGCTTTGCAGCCTTCTGAAAAAACGATTACGCTCGCCGAAATTGCGGCACGTCAAACTATTTCTGTTGCCTATCTTGAGCAGTTATTTGCGAAACTCAAGCGCCATGGCTTAGTTTCAAGTGTTCGTGGAGCAAATGGTGGATACCATTTAGCACGTAATGCAGATGAAATTACTGTGTTAGCAATTATCGAAGCTGTAAACGAAACAGTTGATGCGACTCGCTGTGACCATAAAGGCAACTGCCAGAATGGTGCGATGTGCTTGACTCATGATTTATGGCAGGAACTCTCCCACCACATTGCCGATTATTTAGCAAAAATCTCGCTTGCTGATCTGGTTGCACGTGACAATGTACAAACAGTGTCATTACGCCAAAATTCAGCACCCTTTGATTCAGCCCTTTTATCGGTTACAGGTATTTGACATGAAACGTCCGATTTATCTTGATTATGCAGCTACGACTCCGGTAGATCCTCAGGTTGCTGAACGTATGATGGAATGTTTAACATTCGAAGGTACCTTCGGTAATGCTGCATCTCGTTCACATGCTTATGGCTGGCAAGCAGAAGAAAAAGTTGAATATGCACGTGAACAGGTCGCTAATTTAATTAAAGCTGATCCACGTGAAATCGTATGGACTTCAGGTGCAACCGAATCAGACAACCTTGCGCTTAAAGGTGTGGCTCATTTCTATGCATCGAAAGGTAAACATATCATTACCTCTAAAATCGAACACAAGGCAATTTTAGATACGTGCCGTGAGTTAGAGTCTGAAGGTTTTGAGATTACCTATATTGAACCACAACCTCAAACCGGTTTAATTACTCCGGAAATGGTTCAAGCAGAAATTCGTCCAGATACGATTCTGGTTTCACTGATGATGGTGAACAACGAAATCGGTACGGTTACTGATGTTGCAGCGATTGGTGAAATCACTCGGGCCAACAAAATTTTCTTCCATGTCGATGCAGCACAAGCGGCAGGTAAAGTTGAAATTGATCTTTCAACTTTAAAAGTAGACCTGATGAGCTTCTCTGCGCACAAGATCTACGGCCCCAAAGGTATTGGTGCCCTGTTTGTACGTCGTAGCCCACGTGTACGCCTTAAAGCTGAAATGCATGGTGGCGGTCATGAACGTGGTATGCGTTCAGGTACGCTGGCAACGCATCAAATCGTGGGGATGGGTGAAGCATTCGAACTTGCAGGCAAGAATCTGGAAGCTGAACAAACCCGCTTACGTGTACTTCGCGACAAGCTTTGGAATGGCGTACAAGACCTTGAACAGGTGTTCTTGAATGGTCATCCTACACAAAACGTAGCGAACTACTTGAATATCAGCTTCAACTTTGTTGAAGGTGAATCACTGATGATGGCCTTGAAAGATGCTGCGGTATCTTCAGGTTCAGCATGTACCTCTGCAACACTGGAACCCTCTTATGTACTTCGTGCATTGGGTCTTTCAGACGAGCTTGCACACAGTTCGATCCGCTTCAGCTTTGGTAAATACACCACTGAAGAAGATATCGACCATGTATTGAGTATCACTAAAGCTGCTGTTGAGAAGTTACGTGAACTTTCTCCGCTTTGGGATATGTTTAAAGAAGGTATCGACCTTTCTAAAGTTGAATGGGCTGAGCACTAATCTTCATTCTGAGATAGTGACCAATCGGTTGCTATCTCATTGAGAAAAGTTTTTTAACCCCCATATTTAATAATACTAAGGCTGACCCCGAGGTTTGGAGAAGCAACATGGCTTATAGCGAAAAAGTAATTGATCATTACGAAAACCCTCGTAATGTTGGCGTTTTAGATAAAAATGCTGAAAACGTTGGTACGGGTATGGTTGGTGCACCCGCATGTGGTGACGTGATGCGTTTACAGATTCAAGTCAACGATGCAGGCGTAATTGAAGAAGCACGTTTTAAAACTTATGGTTGTGGTTCAGCAATCGCATCAAGTTCTTTGGTGACTGAATGGCTTAAAGGTAAAACTTTGGATCAAGCTCAAGCAATCAAGAATATCGATATTGCAACTGAACTGGCACTTCCACCAGTAAAAGTACACTGCTCTGTTCTTGCAGAAGATGCAATCAAAGCAGCTGTAGAAGACTACCGTAACAAGAAAGTTAAAGCTTAATTGTTCCACGTTTTTAAATTTTAACGGAGTTTTCATGATCCATTTAACTGAAAATGCTGCAACTCATATCAGCAATTATTTAAAAAATCGCGGTAAGGGTGAAGGCATTCGCGTTGGTGTGAAAACTTCAGGCTGTTCTGGTCTGGCTTATGTACTCGAGTTCGTTGACGAAGTCGATACACATGACCAAGCATTTGAGCAGTTTGGGGTTAAAGTATTCATTGATCCGAAAA
Organism: Acinetobacter sp. 18QD2AZ41W; assembly: GCF_009829025.1. Taxonomy (NCBI): domain Bacteria; kingdom Pseudomonadati; phylum Pseudomonadota; class Gammaproteobacteria; order Moraxellales; family Moraxellaceae; genus Acinetobacter; species Acinetobacter sp. 18QD2AZ41W. Next base: position 251,661 of record NZ_WURP01000001.1, read on the forward strand.
GTCTGGTTTATCTTGAAGGTATGGAGATGGACTATGTTAAAAACGGCTTGAACGAAGGCTTTGAATTTAACAACCCCAACAAAAAAGGCGAATGCGGTTGTGGTGAATCCTTCACTGTATAAACCCGGCAGTTATTCTCTTTTGACATTAAAACAGTGTGTTTCACACTGTTTTAATTGCATTTATACAGTTATTTTTGCACATTAATCGCGGACCCCATCTCCCATGAATCATTTTGAGCTGTTCAATCTTCCAGTAGCACTCGATATTGATTTGGCAACTTTAAAAACTGAATTTTTAAAGTTACAGCAACAATATCATCCCGATAAAGCTGAAGACAAAGATCAGGCCCTGATTAAATCAAGTGATATCAATCAGGCTTTTAAAGTTTTGTCAGCGGTCGATAGCCGTGCAGCGTATTTATTGTCCCTCAAGAAACAGGATTATCACTTAGATCAATCGATCAGTGATTTTGAATTCTTGCAGGACGCTCTGGAAATTCGTGAACAACTCGACGATGCCACCTCTGCTGAAGATTTAACTTCACTGAAAGTTGAAGTACAGCAATGGATTGACGGTCTGGTTCGTGAGTTTAAAATTGACTATACCGATGAAGACTGGGCTGAAGCACGCGATACAGTGCGTAAACTACGCTTCTTTGTTAAAGTCATGGCAGATATCGACAAGGCGGAAGACCGCTTCCTGGACGATGACAGCTTTGACCTTGATGATGATTTCTAATTTTTAATATTTAACGTGCAAAGGATGTAACACTATGGCTCTCTTGCAAATTGCAGAACCAGGTCAATCAAGTGCACCACATGAACACCGCATTGCGATTGGTATCGATTTAGGCACCACCCACTCTTTGGTTGCCACGGTTCTTTCAGGTAAAGCCAAAGTGCTGAATGACGAACAAGGTCGTGTGCTACTTCCTTCTATCGTGCATTATGCAGAACAGCAGACTCAATATGGTAATGAAGCCGCGCCTTTTATTACCAGCGATCCTAAAAATACCATCGTTTCAGTCAAGCGTTTCATGGGTCGCTCTCAAGCGGATATCAAATTCCAGCATCCTTATGCCTTGGTCGGCGAAGCGAATGAAATGCCGGCTTTTGAAACCGCACAAGGTCGTAAAACTCCGGTTGAAATTTCTGCAGAAATTTTAAAGCAGCTCAAAGATCGTGCTGAAGCAAGTCTGAAAAATCCGGTGAATGGTGCAGTGATTACCGTTCCAGCGTATTTTGATGAAGCACAGCGTCAGGCAACCCGAGATGCTGCCCAGCTTGCCGGTTTGAATGTTTTACGTTTATTGAATGAGCCAACCGCTGCTGCTGTGGCTTATGGCCTCGATCAGGAAAGCAACTTGAGTACAGATCGCAACTATGTGATTTATGACTTGGGTGGCGGTACTTTCGACGTTTCGATTTTGCGTTTTTCGCAAGGCGTGTTTGAAGTGCTTGCGACTGGTGGCCACACTGCCCTCGGTGGTGATGACCTGGACCGTTTAATTTTGAAATGGGCCAAGAAACAGCTAAACATCGAAACTTTAGATGATGCTGAATATGCACATTTTATTGTGGCAGCACGTAAGGCCAAAGAAGCTTTGTCTGATGCAGATTCAGTTCAACTCAAATTACTCGATCAAGTTTTAAACCTTGACCGTCCAACCTTTGAAGAAATCATTAAAGTTGCTTTGGACAAAACCATCAGCGTATGTAAACGTGTGATGCGTGATGCCAAGCTTGAACTGGATGACATTCAAAATGTGGTTCTGGTGGGTGGCTCAACCCGTTCTTATGCCGTACAAAAAGCAGTTGGTGACGTATTTAGCCAAGAACCGCTGTGCACCATTAACCCGGATGAAGTGGTTGCCATTGGCGCATCGATTACAGCAAACCAACTGATAGGCAACTCGACTGATGGTTCCTTATTACTGGATGTTACCCCACTGTCTTTAGGTTTAGAAACCATGGGCGGACTGGTGGAACGTCTGATTTCACGTAATACTGCCATTCCTGTAGCACGTCGTCAGGAATTTACTACCTATCAAGATGGCCAGACTGCCATGTTGATCCATGTGGTTCAAGGTGAACGTGATCTGGTTGAACATTGTCGTAGTCTGGGTCGTTTTGTCTTGCATGGCATTCCACCAATGACAGCCGGTCAGGCACGTATCGAAGTAACTTTCCAGGTCGATGCTGATGGTTTGTTGACGGTATCTGCCAAAGAAACAACATCTGGCGTGCATGCGCAAATTGATATTAAGCCATCTTATGGCTTATCTGGTGAAGATACCGAGCGCCTGTTGCTTGACGGTTATAAATTTGCCGAGGAAGATAAAAATCTGCGTCATTTGAATGAAACCAAAGTTGAAGCCCAGCGTGAGCTGGAAGCACTGGTTCAGGCACTAAAAGTAGATGCCGCTCTGTTGACTGAAGAGCAACTGGCAGCACTGCAAACTGCACAGGCACAACTTGAAACCGAGCTTCAAGGTTCAGACATCAAAGCGATTGAATCTGCAGTTGAACAGCTTAAAATACATAGTGATGCTTTTGCAGCAGCACGTATGAACCAACATATTGATGCCGCTCTTAAGGGCACTAAACTCGACGACTGGTCAAACTCAAACTAATTTAAGGTAACGACTATGCCACGTATTAAAGTTCTTCCACATGCGCAGATTTGCCCCGAAGGTGCTGAGTTTGAAGTCGAACACAATGCCAACCTGTGCGAAAGCCTGCTCAAAAATGGCATTAAAATCGAACATGCCTGCGATATGTCAGCTGCATGTACAACGTGCCATGTTGTGGTACGTCAAGGCTTCGATAGCCTCGAAGAAATGGATGATGTAGAAGCAGATTTACTGGATCGCGCTTGGGGTCTGGAACCTGATTCGCGTCTTTCTTGTCAGGTCACACTGGTCGATGAAGATCTGGAAATTGAAATTCCAAAATACACCATCAATCACGCTTCGGAAAATCATTAAGATTTTTCTTAAAAGATCATATAAAAAACCACGCTTAGACGTGGTTTTTTATATTTATGAGAATGATTAAATTATTTTGGAGTCTTTGAGTGATTCAAATTCGTCTTGTGGCTGGAGATGCTCAATCACTTCATCTTCAAGTTTAAGCTTGACGATGCCCTGAGAGTTGGTCAATTTCTGCTGAGTTTCAATGCGTTTAATCATTTTTTCCAGTACATGAATCAATTCTGGATATTCAAAGTTTTGTACTTCGTCCAGATTGAGCAGTAAATGAAAGCCTTTATATTCATAGTCGAACCAACGTTGATACTCAACTTTCTGCGATGCATATTTTTCCATTAGCTGCCAGGTTCTTACTGGTGCTTTAATGCCTTTCAAGAAAATTGGTTTCTTCGGCGCACATAAATAATCATTTTTGATCAGATTATGAGTATCTTCTGAAATCAGGATTTCATCCACTTCAGCTGCGCTCTGTAAGCGCGCTGCCAAGTTGGCATCCCGTCCTACAATGGTATAGGCCATCCGATGCGTCGCACCATAATTCCCGACGTGGCAATAACCGGTCGAAATACCCATACGGATATGCAGTGGCGGATAACCCATTTTAATCCAGCGCTCACGCAGCAGTTTCATTTGCTGACGCATGGCAATCGCCATTTCCATACAGTTCTTGGCATCCTGCTCTACGCCTTCAGAGTTTGGATCACCAAAGAAAATCAGGATGGCATCACCCATAAATTTATCGACAGTCGCTTCATAATTTTTGGCGATTTCGGTCATATGCCGCAAATAATCATTGAGCAAGAATGCTAAATCATCTGGAATAAGCGTTTCAGACAGTTCTGTAAAGCCTTGAATATCCGAGAAGAAAATTGTTAACTTTTTACGTTTATATTCAATTTTCGCTTCAGATTCACCTTTCATGATGGATTGCCACAACTGCACAGGCGCATAACGACTCAGCTGATTGGCAAATTCCATATAACGGTTCATCTGTTCAAAATAATGATTTTTCTTCTGGGTCATATATTGCACACGACCACTTTGATAAAAACTTCCGACACCAAAATAGGTAATCAGGCAGATGAAGCCTAAAACCGTCAGTTCACTGCTGGTCGGTTCAAAATAAGTCCCAAAACCAAAGACCAGAATATTGGCCAGATAAAAAACGGTGATCCCGACCAGACTGGCCAGAGAAGCCATCATCAATGAAATTTTATTACTGATTGCGGTATAGAGTATTGCCACCAAACCCAGCAAGGACAATACCAGATCCAGCTGTACTGCGGCCAAAACCACTACAATGACAATAACATCAATCAGAAAAAGAACATTGCGCCGAATACGATAATCATGGCGATAGATTAACCAGCGCGACAGTTTCGAGCTAATCAATAAAATCAGGAATAAAAATACAGGAACAAAGAGCTGATACTGGGTATCCGGTTCAGTGTAATGAAAGACGACCAGAACCAGAGACAGCATGATATAGCCCATCAAGCGATGAAAATATTCAAACTGTTGTGGTTCTTTTTGAATCCAGTCGCCTAATTGCATTCAGTCACTCCCTGAAATCCGCAATTGTTCATAGATCTCGGAATACTTGGGGCTAATCAGTCCATACGCCAGTCAAATGGCATATCGCCTTGACCACGTAGCGCCAGCATGAGTGTTTGACGCATATGTGCCAATACTTCACTGCTATAAGGAACAGCTGGTGTACCCCAAACAGGCTTCGGCCATGCTACATCGTTCTGATAACGAACCACATGATGAAAATGCAATTGCGGAACCATATTGCCCAATGCCGCGACATTCATTTTATCCGCACGGAAAACACGTGCCAGCTGGCTTGATAACCAGCTTGATTCACGTAAAAACTGCTCTTGGTCAGCTTGGCTCAATTCATATAATTCAGAGACACCCGGCACACGTGGAATCAGGATCAGCCAGGGAAATTGCATATCATTCATCAAACGACATGTTGACAAAGGAAAGTCGCCTACAAAAAAAGTATCTTGAGCAAGTTGTGGATGCAAACTAAACATATCTTTATAAATGATGCAAAATTAGAATGATGGCTAATACTAACATATCCAACCGAAGCTGAATATTGAAAGCAATGGGTTTAAAGACAAATTCTCATGATTTGTTGCAAGGCGCATCACGAGAATTTGTTCGAACATTTCATTAAGAAAAGCTGGTTTATCGTTCCTGAAAATTTCAATGAAAATGAAATGTATCATGAACTTTCAAACTGATTTAGTCTAAATCAAATTAGCCCACTTCTTTCAATAGACTGTCCAGCAAATCCTGAATAAACTGAATCCGCTTTTGGTAATCTTCCAGCATGACCATGACCTTAAGACGTTGCCCGCCATTCATACGGAAATAGGTTGGATGTTTCTGCATCATCTGGATAATGGTCATGGCCTGAACCGGGGTATCTGGCGCGAATTCCACATGCCCACCTTGAGTACTAATATCAATTTTGGTGATGCCAAGCTGCTCGGCTTTGAGACGAATCTGATGTACGGCAAAGAGCTGTTTGACCGGTTGTGGCGGTATGCCAAAACGGTCGATCAATTCCATCCGGATATTGTCCAGTTTTTCCTGAGTATCAGTATTACTGATACGCTTATAGAACAACAGACGCTGATGCACATCTCCGAGATAATCATCCGGAATGAGCGCTGGCATATGCAGGGTAATTTCTGCGGTCAATGACAAGGGTGCATCGAAGTTTGGGGTTTTACCTTTTTGAATGGCTTTGGTGGCTTTTTCCAGCATTTCCATATATAGGCTATAACCAATCGCCTGCATTGAACCGCTCTGCTGTTCACCGAGTAATTCACCTGCCCCGCGAATTTCCAGATCTTCGGTGGCCAGCATAAATCCGGCCCCCAAGGTCGAAGCACGCTGGATCGCATCCAGACGTTTTTCGGCATCGCCTTTTAAGGCTTTTAAAGACGGCACCATTAAATAGGCATAGGCCTGATGATGCGAGCGCCCGACTCGGCCACGGAGCTGATGTAATTGTGCCAGGCCCAGTTTGTCAGCACGTTCAATCAAAATGGTATTGGCATTTGGGACATCAATCCCGGTTTCAATAATGGTCGAACAGACCAGAACATTGTATTCCTTGTGATAGAACTGCTGCATCACCTGCTCCAGTTCACGTTCACGCATCTGGCCATGTGCCACAATCACCCGGGCTTCCGGCACCAATGTACGAATATGCGCTGCGGCACGGTCAATCGTATCGACTTCATTGTGCAGGAAATAGACCTGACCACCACGCAACAGTTCACGCAGAATCGCTTCTTTAATGGTGTCATCGGTATGTTCTTGCACAAAGGTTTTCACCGCAAGACGGCGTGCCGGCGGTGTGGCAATAATCGATAGATCACGCATGCCACTAAAGGCCATATTTAGTGTACGCGGAATTGGAGTGGCTGTCAGGGTCAACATATCGACATCGGCACGCATCGCCTTGATCCGCTCCTTGTCACGTACTCCGAAGCGATGTTCTTCATCGACAATCATCAGGCCAAGATTTTTAAACTGGACATTTTCCTGTAAAATTTTATGCGTACCAATCACGATATCCACTTTGCCTTCAATCAGGTCGTCAATGGTCTTGGTATGTGCTTTGGAAGAACCGAAACGTGACAGCACTTCAATCCGGACCGGCCAGTCGGCAAAGCGGTCTTTGAATGAATCATAGTGCTGTTGTGCCAGCAAGGTGGTCGGCACCAGAATCGCCACCTGCCGGTTATTCTGTACCGCAACAAATGCAGCACGCATCGCCACTTCCGTTTTACCAAAGCCGACATCACCACAGACCAGACGATCCATCGGCTTGGCTTGTTGCATGTCATGCAGCGTGGCTTCAATCGCATTGGCCTGATCCAGCGTTTCTTCATAGGCAAAGCCACTGGCAAACTGCATATACAGACTTTGATCAATTTCAAAACTGATGCCGGGTTTAGAGACACGGCGTGCCTGAATATGCAGCAACTCGGCCGCAACATCATGAATCTGTTCCAGCGCTTTATGTTTGGCTTTATTCCATGCATCTGTCCCGAGCTTATGCAATGGTGCCAGATCCGGATCACCACCGCTATATCGGCTGATTAAATGCAGATTGGTCACCGGCACATAGACTTTGGCCGCATCGGCATAATCCAGCTGCAAGAATTCATGATCCTGATCATCAATACTTAAGGTGACCAGACCGGCATAACGCCCCACTCCATAATCGATATGCACCACAGGCGCGCCCATGGTCAGTTCAGTCAGACTGCGGATCAGAAATTCTTCTGAAACTTCCTGCTGACGTTTACGGCGGCGTTGTACCACGCGATGTTCATAGAGCTGGTTTTCAGAAATAATGCTGACACGATCGGTCAGCACCAGACCACGCTCTAAAGGCGCATTGGTAATCGCAATCGCATACAGGGAGGTGATAAAGCTCTCAAAGTTATCAACCGTCGGAATATCACCCAGACTTGGTCGTAACGCATCTTTTAAGCTTTCACGGCGTCCGGCACTCTCGGCCACCAGCAGCACCGGATGATTGGCCTGATCGATATATTTTTTGACTTCAATAAATGGTTTTTCACGTTTTGGATCGACAGGCAGACGTGGTGGCAACTGGGTATCGAGGTTCAACACGCCGGCTTTTTGGTCAAAAGGCGTTTGGGCGGCAATAATACGTGCAAATTGATTCAGCTGCTCCAGAACCTGATTGGTTTGAAAGAACAGGCTGTCTGGGGGTAGGATCGGCTGATCAACATTGTGACGGCGATCTTCATAACGGCGCACCACATCTTGCCAGAATTGGGTCAAACTCTCGTCTAAAGCCCGATCTGTAATGACAATGCCATTCTTTGGTAAGTACGAAATAAGTGAGCTTTGGTCTTGCATGGCCTCAGCACTGAAAAACAAGGGCAAATAAAACTCGATTCCCGGTGAAACAATGCCCTCGATCACATCTAGATAGATCGGGTTTTTCTTCGGATTGGCAGTCGGGAAAAATTCGGCATAGCGGTCACGGAACGTCGCACGGCCTTCCTTGAGCGGAAATTCCTGTGCCGGCAATACGGTAAACTGTTGCAAACTTTGTGTGGTGCGCTGAGTTTCGGAATCAAAAAATTTCAGGCTTTCAATTTCATCATCAAACAGGTCAATCCGAATCGGTGCTTCCTGCCCCGAGGCATAAATATCCATGATACTGCCGCGTACCGCAAACTCACCCGGATCATAAACCGTATCGACCAGATGATAACCGGCCTGAATCAGCTTTTTCTTCTGTTGTTCCAGATCGAATTTCTGTCCGACGTGAATATCAAAATGTTCACCCAAAATCCATGAAGTCGGTGCGACACGCTGTGCCAAGGTTGAGGCAGAAAGTAACAGCACGCCAGTTTTTGGCATATTGGATAAAATCGCCAGACGTTCCGAGACAATATCCTGGTGCGGAGACAGGCGGTCATAAGGCAAAATTTCCCAATCTGGAAAAATCGTGGGTTTAATCCCATAAAATTCCAGTTCACTTTCCAGTTGACCCAAATGCTGGTTATTGCGTGCAATCACAATAAATAAACGCGATTGCTGCTGCACGATTTCTTTGAGCAACAATGCCGTCGAGGAACCTTGCAGATTGCCTAACCAGCGTTTCTCGCCTGCTTTGAGTTGTGGTAAATTGAGTTGAGAAATTTCTTGTTGGAACATGGATATAGCTTTAAAGTCTAAATAACCTGAGGCTTATACTAGCACGATGATCTCAGGATATTTTGTTATTTTTATGCAGTCTTGCCACATCCATACGCTTCGATTTCAAGCCACTTTTAACACTTATTTTTTCTCTCGCAGAAAGTTACGATAATAATCATTTAACTTCTTGAGGATCATTTTAAATTGCAGCAGGTTTTCTTCGGTATTTCCCAAAGTCACATTAAAACGCTGATGGGCAATTTCCAGATCAATCTTTTCATTGATCAGCATCGCGGTGTCGTATAACGCTTTTAAATCATCAAACTGTTTTAAACGGCGATTGGACAAATATTCTAAGCGTGCGGCCAGTTCCTGATTTAAATCAATACCATCCACGATATACCCTGTATCTTCTGTATACTGGATATTCTGCTCGTCTAAATATAACTGTACAGCAGTCGGTTTATTAGTTTTAAATAATGCACTGATTTTATCAAACATCGCCATTTACCCAGCCAAATAAAGTTCAGACCCTAGTCTAGATGAAAATGCCTCAAATCCACATATCGAACTTGAGGCAAATTGTCAAAATCACAACAATCAGTTGAGTTGAGCTGTTTCAAGACAATTTATGCTATCAAGAAACCTGTTCGAGCTGACTCTCTGCTACAGGTATTTCAGACACCAGATTTTCAAATGCAAAGATTTCTTCTAATTGTGTTTCGCTTAATAAACCGAGTTCCAATACCACTTGCGGCACGGTTTTATTTTCACGCATACATTGTTTACCAATTTCATCACATTTGGCATGCCCCAGAATCGGCTCAAGTAAGGTCACAATCCCGACACTGCGCATGACCGAACTTAAACAGATTTCTTCATTGGCCTGAATGCCAGCAATACATTTCTGATTCAGGGTTTGCATGCCTTGAGTCAACAATTGAATCGACTCATTCATGGTCAGGGCAATCACAGGTTCCATCACATTCAGTTGTAACTGCCCAGCTTCCGCTGCCATAGTAATGGTCAAATCATTACCGATGACCCGGAAGGCAATCTGATTGACCACTTCCGGAATCACAGGATTGATTTTTGCCGGCATAATTGATGAGCCTGCTTGCAATTCCGGTAAGCGAATTTCAGCCAGACCTGTACGTGGTCCCGAGCTAAGCAAGCGCAAGTCATTACAGATTTTGGACAGTTTCACTGCCAGGCGTTTTAAACTGCTCGACAAGATAATAAAGACACCACAATCACTGGTGGCCTCCACATAATCTTCTGCACCTTTTAAAGGCAGCCCCGTCAGGTGCGCCAAAGTTTCGACGACTCGCGTCGCATAACCTGGCGGTGTGTTTACCCCAGTCCCGATCGCCGTTGCACCTAAATTCACTTCCAGCAATAACTGGCGCATCTGCTCAATCAGTTTTAAATCTTCCTTTAATAAAGTCGCAAAAGCCCGGAATTCCTGCTCCATGGTCATCGGGACTGCATCTTGCAACTGGGTACGTCCCATCTTGATCACATACTGAAATTCGGCTGCCTTCATATATAAACAGTCAATCAGTGCTTTTAACACTGCCAATAATTCATTCAGGCTGCTATAAGTTGCCAAACGCAAAGCAGTTGGATAGACATCATTAGTCGATTGCGAAGTATTCACATGATCATTCGGATGCAGGATGTGATACTCACCTTTATGATGCCCCAAGAGCTCTAAGGCGATATTGGCAATGACTTCATTGGCATTCATATTAATTGACGTACCAGCACCGCCCTGATAAGGATCAAGTGGAAAGGCTGCTTGCCAGTTTTCAGGATGCTGAATCAATTCATTACATGCTTTTTGAATCGCAGTACTGGTTTGCTCGGATATTTTTTGAAAATGCAGGTTGGTCTGTGCCGAAGCTTTTTTGACCTGGGCCAATGCACAAATAAAATGTGATTGTTGCCCTATCGCCAATCCTGAAATCTGGAAATTTTCGATGGCACGTAAAGTGTGAATCCCATAATAGCTATGCAACGGGATCTGTTTTTCCCCCAATAAGTCACGTTCAATGCGGGTCGGTTCGATTTGCAGCATATTGTCCACTAAAAAATACCTTGGCGATGCACCGTATTTGGTGTGGTCTCAATATGAGCAAACAAATACAGAGCGAATAGGAGGACTTTAACCTAAATTTGCTACGATTTATTACCAATACAGTAAAGCTGTGAGTTTTGTAAGATCATGTAAATAAAAAGCTAAAATTTAAATCTTTTAATCGCTTATCCTGAATTAGCTTGTTTTTCCTCAATCCAATACTTTATCTCTCGCTGTTAAGTGGCTTAACTTTCCTTAAGTTCCATCTAGTTAAATTGGTATTTACAATAAACATACATAAAAGCCGTGTAAATGTTACAGAGTGTAATTTTTAAACCGTGCTTGAATCACTGCCTTGTGATCTCCGTACAAAAAATCATCTGGAACGATGGTTTCCATATTTACAGGATGCCCTGCCTATGACTTATTTAAATCCGACCCTGATTACCTTCATGTTTTATATTATGGCCATGATTGCAATCGGTTTATATGCTTACCGTTCAACCTCCAATTTTGATGAATATATTTTAGGTGGACGTAGTCTGGGCAGTGTCGTTACAGCTCTTTCCGCAGGTGCATCAGATATGAGTGGCTGGCTGCTGATGGGTCTTCCGGGCGCAATTTACCTGTCTGGCCTGTCAGAAGCCTGGATTGCCATCGGCCTGATTATCGGAGCGTGGCTAAACTGGTTACTGGTGGCAGGTCGTCTACGGGCGCATACCGAATACCAGAATAACGCCCTGACCCTGCCAGATTATTTCACCAGCCGTTTTTCCGACCGCAAACGCATTTTACGGGTCTTGTCTGCCTTGGTGATTCTGGTGTTCTTTGCAATTTATTGTGCCTCGGGCATGGTCGCAGGTGCACGCCTGTTTGAAAGCCTGTTCGGCTGGAATTACACCACAGCGCTTATCATCGGTGCGATGGCGACAATTTTATATGTGTGTATTGGTGGTTTTCTGGCAATCAGCTGGACGGATACTTTTCAGGCCGGTTTGATGATCTTCGCACTGTTGCTGACCCCGATCATTACCTTCCTGGCCTTGGGTGACAATAGCCAGCAAGTGAGTGTCATCCTTGAATCTGCCCGTCCACATGCGTCCAGTATGCTTGAAGGCTTAAGCCTGGTGGCGATTATTTCCAGTCTGGCCTGGGGTTTGGGTTATTTTGGTCAACCACATATTTTAGTGCGCTTCATGGCAGCAGATTCAGTGAAGACCATTCCTGCTGCACGCCGTATTGGCATGACCTGGATGATTCTGTGTCTAGGCGGCGCAGTGGCAGCTGGTTATATCGGGATTGCCTATTTCACCGTTAATCCAACATTCGCCTCGGTGGTGAACCAGAACCCTGAAACCGTGTTTATGGAATTGACTAAAATCCTGTTTAATCCATGGATCGCTGGCATCGTACTTGCAGCTATCTTGGCGGCGATTATGAGCACCTTGAGCTGTCAGCTTCTGGTCTGTTCAACCACCCTGACTGAAGATTTATACAAGAGCTTCCTGCGCAAAAATGCCTCGCAAAAAGAACTGATCTGGGTCGGTCGTGCTATGGTTTTAGTAATTGCGTTAATTGCGATTGCCTTGGCGATTAATCCGAACAGCAAGGTTTTAGGTCTGGTGGCTTATGCCTGGGCAGGCTTTGGTGCAGCATTTGGCCCCTTGATTATCTTGTCTCTGTTCTGGAAGCGTATGACCCTCAACGGCGCGATTGTCGGCATGCTGGTCGGTGCGGTGACGGTAATCGTCTGGAAAAACTATATGGGTGATACCGGCCTGTACGAGATTATTCCCGGTTTTATTCTGGCTACCCTGAGTATCGTGATTGTCAGCTTACTGGATAAGGCACCGAGTGATGATGTGGTACATCGTTTTGAAATGGCCAAAGCTGAATATCAAAAAGAAATGGCTGAAATGAAAAAATAGTCTGGATATTCAATACAATAAAAGGGACTTTCGAGTCCCTTTTGTGTTTTTTAGATTAGTCGTTAATACGCTACAAATTATTTAGATTTTCCCGGTATTTTTAGATGGATCTGCTGACTTTCTTTAATCACCTCCATCACCGGATAACTGCGCGTCTCCTTGATTCCAGGCAATTGCCACAAGATCTGACCGGAAATTTTGCGAAACTCATCCATATTGGCACAGCGGATTTTTACCACAAAATCGAAACCGCCACTGATCATATGGCATTCGATAATTTCCGGAATTTGTCGTACTGCATGGGAAAATTCTTCTAAAACATTCGGCGTAGTTTTATCAAGTAAAATCTCTACAAAAACCACAAAGGCGTTATTGAGCAGGCCTGGATTCAGGCGGGCTTCATAACCCAGAATATAACCTTCCTTGGTCAGTTTCTGCACCCGCGCAAGTGCCGCGGTCGGTGACAAATTCACCAGTTCAGCCAGTTTAATATTGGATAATTTGGCATCGGATTGTAATAAACTCAGGATACGGATATCTATACGGTCTAGGCTCAAAGAAGGACGCTGCATTAGAATTATTCTCTAAAAAATATAAAAACTATAGTGAGATATTCGTCAAATATTCTGTGATTATAGATTAAAACTCGTTAGCCCCGCTAGATCTGATTGCAGCAGTACAGGATGTCACTATGCCGACCACACTAAGCCCAACCTATGGTTCAGATGCCATGAAGCAGCCAAATTACGTCACTGAATTTGAAGACAAAAATAAATACGAACAACGCATCAATACTGCATGGCGTCGTGCAGAGACCGAATGCGTCGAAGAGCTATTGGCGCATAGTGAAATTTCCTCCGAACTCAGCGACAAGATTCAGGCACTCGCCTTTGATCTGGCACATTCACTGCGTGAACGTAAAAGCTCAGGCGGCAAGGCCGGCATCGTACAGGGATTATTGCAGGAATTTTCTTTATCTTCCCAAGAAGGCATTGCCCTGATGTGTCTGGCAGAAGCCTTATTGCGGATTCCGGACAAAGCCACGCGTGACCTGTTGATCCGCGACAAGATCAATCAGGGCAACTGGAAAGAACATCTCGGCCAAAGCCAGCTGATGTTTGTCAATGCTGCAGCCTGGGGCTTGATGCTGACCGGCAAACTGATGGAAACCCCACAGCAAAAAAGCCTGTCCAGTCTGTTAACCGGCATTTTGGCGCGCAGTGGTCGTGGGATTATTCGCAAAGCCGTCGATGTTGCCATGCGCATGATGGGCGAACAGTTTGTGACGGGTGAAACCATTGATGAGGCGCTGAAAAATGCAGAACGTCTGGAAGAAAAAGGCTTTCGTTATTCCTATGACATGCTTGGTGAAGCAGCACTGACCGATCCGGATGCGGAACGCTATTATCAGGATTATCAGCAAGCGATTCATGCCATCGGGCAAGCCTCGCAGGATAAAGACGTTTATGATGGCCCGGGCATTTCCATCAAACTCTCTGCCCTGCATCCGCGTTATCAGCGCGCGCAGGTCGATCGGGTACATGATGAACTGTATGGAAAAATGCTTAAACTCGCGGTCTTGGCGAAACAGTACAATATCGGTTTAAACATTGATGCCGAAGAAACTGATCGTCTGGAAATTTCCTTGCAACTGCTTGAACGCCTGTGTTTTGAGCCGCAATTACAAGACTGGAAAGGCATTGGCTTTGTGATTCAAGCCTATCAAAAACGCTGTTTCTATGTGGTAGATTATATTGTTGATCTGGCCAAACGTAGTCAGAAACGCCTGATGATTCGTCTGGTCAAAGGTGCCTATTGGGACAGCGAGATCAAGAAAGCACAGATTGAAGGCATGTCGGACTATCCGGTATTCACTCGTAAGGTGCATACCGATCTGTCTTATATCGCCTGTGCGCGTAAATTATTGGCTGAACCGGATTATATCTATCCGCAATTTGCCACGCATAATGCACAAACCGTGGCCACGATTTACCAACTGGCGCAACCTGAGCAGTATTATGCGGGTCAATATGAATTCCAGTGTCTGCATGGCATGGGCGAACCCTTGTATGAAAATGTGGTGGGCGACAAGTCAGCGAATAAGCTCGGTGTACCTTGTCGTATTTATGCGCCAGTCGGCAATCATGAAACCTTATTGGCTTATCTGGTGCGTCGTTTGCTGGAAAATGGCGCAAATACGTCTTTTGTCAACCGGATTGCCGACAAAACCCTAAATATCGAAGATTTGATTGAGAATCCACAACAAACGATTTTAAAAGCTGCACAGCAGGAAGTCATGATCGGTGCCAAGCATCCGCATATTCCTTATCCGCAAGATCTGTATGGCACACGTATTAACTCATCGGGTCTGGATCTCGCCAATGATGCAGAGCTGAGCGCCTTAAATGAAGTCGCTGCCAGCCTGAAAAACACACAATTTCAGGCAGCAGCCATGGGAACGGCATTTACAGGGACCGACACAAGTAACGCAGTGCAAATCATCAATCCGGCACAACATCAGGATGTAGTCGGTACAGTCTATGAAGCGACTCAGGAACAGGCTGAAATTGCCTTAACGCAAGCTGTCAATGCACAAGGTTTCTGGGCCAATTTGCCAAAAAATGAGCGAGCAGCCTGCCTGAATAAAGCCGCGGATCTGATGGAACAGCGTTTGCTGACACTGATGGTGATTCTGTCCCGTGAAGCTGGCAAAACCTATGCCAATGCCATTGCCGAGGTCCGGGAGGCGGTAGATTTCTTGCGCTACTATGCCGGTCAGATGTTGGATTTAGCTGAAAATACACAGATTCAACCTTTGGGTACCGTGCTGTGTATCAGTCCATGGAACTTCCCGTTGGCAATTTTTACCGGCCAGATTTCAGCAGCGCTGGTCGCGGGCAATACCGTTATTGCCAAACCGGCAGAACAGACCCCGCTGATTGCTGCACAAGCGGTGCAGATTTTATGGGAAGCTGGCATTCCGCAAGACGTCTTACAGCTCTTGCCGGGTCAAGGTGAAAGCATTGGTGCGCAGCTCAGTGCAGATTCACGCATTCAGGGTATCATGTTTACCGGCTCAACCGAGGTCGCCCATATTCTGCAAAAAACTGTAGCGGAACGTCTGAACCAGTTTGGCGAAATTGTGACCCTGATTGCTGAAACCGGCGGTCAAAATGCCATGATTGTCGATTCATCTGCATTAACTGAGCAAGTGGTGCTTGATGTGGTTAATTCTGCCTATGACAGTGCCGGCCAGCGTTGTTCTGCTTTGCGTGTGCTCTGTGTGCAAGAAGATAACCTGGATGCTGTGCGCACGATGCTCAAAGGTGCCATGCAGCAGTTAAGAGTCGGCAATCCGATTTTATTAAAAACCGATATTGGTCCGGTGATTGACGCGGAAGCCCAGCAAAATATTCAGACGCATATTCAGCAGATGCGCAGCAAAGGTCACAAAGTCCATCAACTGATGTTTGACCAAGATGAGACTGAATTAACCCAAGGCACCTTTATTCCGCCAACATTGATTGAACTTCCAAACCTGAACGATCTGGAGCGTGAAGTCTTTGGTCCGGTGCTGCATCTGATCAGCTATAAATATGGTGAACTGGAACAGTTATTGGAACAGATCAACAGCAAAGGCTATGGTCTGACCATGGGCTTACACACACGTATTGATGAAACCATACAAACCGTGATTGCGCGAGCAGAAGTCGGTAACTTGTATATCAACCGTAATATCGTCGGTGCAGTTGTGGGTGTTCAGCCTTTCGGTGGTGAAGGCTTGTCCGGTACTGGCCCTAAAGCTGGTGGGCCGCTTTACATCTACCGTTTAATGCAGCAGCTTTCCGAGAAGAAACTGGCGCAGCCTTATGCCATGCGATCTGATCAAGCCCCTATTGAACACAAACCAGTCCAGGAATTTAAGGCTTGGGCCTCTAAAACTTTACCCACAATCTCCTTAAAAGCACCCAGCCAGATTGCGACCGGACAAAGCTTTAGTTTGCAAGGTCCAACCGGCGAAGAAAACCAGTACATGATCTTGCCACGTGAAAGTGTTCTATCTTTGGCGCACACCGAGCAAGACCAGATTCAGCAAATTTTGGCGATTTTATCGGTCGGCAGTCGCCCTGCAGTATTGGCTGAAAATACTTTTGTGCTGAAATATCTACAAACAATGCCAAAAGCAGTTGCTGCCCGATTCAAAGTGATTCAAGACATTGAAAGTGGGGAATTTGATGCTGTATTACATCATGGTGATGCTGCGGAATTGATTGATTTACAGAAGCGTATTGCGGCTCGAAAAGGCCCCATTGTAGGAATCACGCATTTAAACTCAGGCAATCATGACATTCCGGTGGAGCGATTGGTGCTTGAACGGGCCATTAGCATCAATACGGCAGCAGCCGGTGGCAATGCCAGTTTGATGACGATGAGTCATCTCTAAATTAATCGAATCATCTTGTCATTTTTCTGTTCATGATTTCCTCTTTACGGCCAAATTTTTCTCCTCAGAGGGTTTGGTCTTTTTTATGCAGTTTTTAAAGCCGCTCAGCCACAATAGGCTTAGGCAGATCAGCAATTATTTGCTACCATTTGCGCTTTAAAATATTTGCGACTTCTTACTGCATATGACTTCATCTTATCAGCAACAACTCGATGCCAAAATTGAACGCATCAGCGCTCAGTTTGCCGAATATCAACCACCTGCCCTCGAAGTATTCCAGTCTCCTGAAAAATATTTCCGCATGCGTGCTGAATTTCGGATCTGGCATACTGAGGATGACATGTTCTATGCCATGTTCGAGCGCAATGAAGATCAACAGAAAAAAGTCATCCGCATTGATGAATTTCCGGTTGCAGACCTCAGTATCAATCAGTTGATGCCTAAATTACTGCAAGCGCTCAAAGCAGATCCAGTATTATCGACACGTCTGTTTGAAGTACATTTTCTGGCGACCTTAAGTGGTCAGGTTCTGGTTTCTCTGATTTATCATCGTAAATTGGATGAAAGCTGGGAACCGGCAGCCAAAGCACTGGCAGAACAGTTAAATATCAAGTTAATTGGCCGCAGCCGTGGACAGAAGTTTGTCCTGTCTGATGAATATGTGGTGGAAGAACTTTCTGTTTTTGATCGTACCTATCAATACAAACAGATCGAGAGCAGCTTTACCCAGCCGAATGCCCAAGTCTGCCAAAACATGCTGGAATGGGCATGTGATGCAGCAGAGCAATCTGATCAAGATTTGCTGGAATTATATTGTGGTAATGGTAACTTTACCCTGCCACTCTCGACCAAGTTCCGCCGTGTTCTGGCAACCGAGTTAGCCAAATCTTCAGTCTATGCGGCTGAGTGGAATATTGAGCAAAACCAGATTGGGAATATTCAGGTCGCGCGTCTTTCTGCAGAAGAGTTCACCCAAGCTTACAACGGCGAGCGTGTTTTCCGCCGCCTGCAAGAAGCCAATATTGATCTTGCGACTTATGATTTTGATACAGTCTTTGTCGATCCACCGCGTGCCGGTATTGATGATGAAACGCTTAAACTATTACAGCGCTTCCAACGCATTATTTACATTTCTTGCAATCCAGACACATTGCATGACAATCTGAAACAGTTGTCTCAAACCCATAAAATCAGCAAATTCGCCATGTTTGACCAATTTCCATATACGCACCATGTAGAAACGGGCGTATTGTTAGAAAGAATATAAAGAATTTGTTTCAATTTATTTTCTTGTTACAAAAAAGGAGTTTTTCGAAATTCCTTTTTTTATATCTTAAATCATTAACTTAATAACAAATTATCATTTGTACAGCTAAAAATATCGTTAGCTCTTTGAGCTTCAATCGGAAATTTTAAAGACCAACTGCTGCTTTTATCACATAGGTCCTATTGCTTTATTTATTTAATTGGCTATATTTCACTCTATGTTAGGTTGTTGTATGAAGGCTCTATGAGTTTTTGGCAAAAGTTGTTTTCTGTGGAACAACACAATGAACACAAGAATCAGATTGCTTGTGTAGAAAATGATTGCTCTTTCAAGACAAATGAACAGCTTCTTGAAGCTTTGTCTAAAGCAACTGATGAAGAGATCATCATCGGAATCAAAAAGGTTCTTGTATCACGCGGCTATAGTCGTAAGGAACTGAATGAACTTCAACACTTGCCCTTGCAGTAATCGGCAAAGGCTCTAGCCTGATCAAAAAAAGCACTTGTCTAATCAGGTGCTTTTTTTTATATCTGTCGCTTTAATTACATTGAAGAAGAACCAAACTTAGAGAGTTCAATTGTATAAATCCGACTACACAACCTTCTGCCTTCTATTGAGTAATTGGTAATAAATCTGAACACTTCTTCCTCTCACTTTTTCTGATTTTATTGAAATGTAAAAGTTAGCTTAGGCTATTTATGGGTGTTGCTGAACAGATGTTCATCTGAATTCTGCCATACAGGTGATCAAGTCACTTGCTGCATACGCCTATTGCTTGTCTGCCTAAACTCAAGCAAAGCGTCGATTAATTTAGCAAAAGGCAGTACACTTGCTATTAAACTACAATGCTTTTTTAAATGGCTTAATTCTGATATGCAACAGACTAAACGGTTTCCCATAGGAGCACATCTTATGGTTAAACATTTCGGTTATACCCATCATGGGATATACGCTGGACGTGGTCGTGTTATTCATTATTCGGGCTTTGCACATTTATTTAAGAAACGCCCCATTGAAATAACCTCTATTGAAAAATTCAGTCATGGCAAAGCGATTCATGTGCAACATTATGACTCGGCGAAATATAAAGGCCGTAAAGTTGTGCGTCGCATGCGTTCCAGAATGCATGAAAATAATTATCATCTGATTATCAATAATTGCGAACATCTGTGTACTTGGGCGATTACTGGCGTAGAAAGCAGCCCGCAAGTGATCTATATGATGAATCGCCTGACCACGATTGGTTATATCAGCTCGATGATGAGCTTCATGAACAGCATGTTCCTGACCCTGACCACGACGAGTTTTGCCTTGGCCTTGTACATCAAGAAGAAGCTTAGAGATAAAGCCAATCTGCGTTTGCAACAATACCGTGAATTGCAAGATCAGGCTAAAACGAAAGTGTCAGACCTGACTAATCTTAAACATCGTTAATTTAAAGCTCAGCCTGCCGATGATTTTTTGTTAGTAAGAAATTTTGAGTTCGGGTTTAAACTTTGATATTAAAAGGAACAGATCAGGTTAAATAACCTTTTTTGGCCTGAATCGCTTCAGGTAAACCTTTACCCAAAGAGCTTAAGGTTTCCCGTTCTACCAGTCGTACCATTGAATCGAGTGGCAGATCATTATCCTGTAGCCCAAAAGGCTCTTCTAGCTCAGCACTGAGCTCATCTAGGCCTAAGAGCATATAAGCAATCAACCCGACCAGAATCGGCGTCCACAGGCCCAGATTGGCCTGCAAACTAAAAGGCAAAATAAAACAGAACGAATACACTGCACGATGTAACAGTACCGAATAAGAAAATGGCAATGGCGTCGACAGTATCCGGTCACAACCGGCCTGAATATTGCCCAAGGCCACAGTATGCTGATTCAAATTGTTATAAATAATATCGCTGATGTTGCCCTGCTTATATTGCTGAACCAACTCCTTTTGCATCTGTTCCAGCACCCATTGTGAAGGATTGATTTGCACGAGCAACTGATCGAATGCCATATTTTCAAAATGCGTGGTTGTTTGGTAATGCTGAATACTTTGTACTTGCTGTCTGAGCCGGTCACGCAACAGATGGCTAAACAGCATCATGCGATATAACAAGACCTCGCGGGTCTGATCATCCAGCACATGGCTGTCCCGGCATAAATGACGTGTGGTGGCGATTAGCGCTCCCCAGAGCTTGCGCCCTTCCCACCAGCGCTCATAACATGCCGTATTTCTAAAGCTGAGAAAGATCGAAAGAATCACACCAAAAATGGTAAAGCCGATTGCGGGTACGGCAGGAAGATTCACAAAATGTGCCTGACTCAAATAGACCAGTAGGCCGGAAATAAAGACCACCAAGACTAAAGCCGGCAATACCTTAGGCAAAATTGTGCCCTGCCAGGCAAACAGTAAACCGATACTATTGTTTTTATCACGCACAATCATGGCATTTTCCCTGCTGTATTGAAAAAGCCCAACCGAAGTTGGGCTTTTAATATCTGATTTAAACCTGATTATTTGCCTGGCTTGAAACTGTCTTTCAAGTCAAGAATACGGTTAAATACTGGTTTCTTGCTATTATGATCGTATTGATCGGCAACGAAGTAACCTTCACGCTCAAACTGGAAGCGATCTTCCGGTTGAGCTTGCGCCAATGCCGGCTCAATCACGGCTTGAACCACCTTTAATGATTCAGGGTTCAGGTTGGCCAGGAAGTCATCACCCACTTCAGGATCCGACTCAGTGAACAGACGTTCATAAATACGGACTTCGGCAGGCACACCTTTAGTCGCAGATACCCAGTGAACCACGCCTTTCACCTTGCGGCCTTCAGGGTTCTTACCCAAAGTTTCAGGATCAATCGAACATTTCAGCTCAACCACTTCACCATTTTCATCTTTAATGACTTCATCACATTTGATCACATAGGCATGACGTAAACGTACTTCACCACCTGGAATCAGACGTTTAAAGCCTTTTGGTGGTTCTTCCTCAAAGTCTTTACGGTCAATAAACAGCTCAGTGGTTAAAGGAATCACGCGTTCGCCCATGTCCACGTTCGGATGACGTGAATGGGTCAGATCCATATCGGCTGGCAAGTTGCTTAAGGTCACTTTCAGTGGATTTAACACGGCCATACCACGCGCTGCGGTATTTTCCAGAGACTGGCGGATGCAATATTCCAGCATCGCGACATCGACAATACTACCATCCACTTTCGATACACCGACACGCTGGCAGAAATCACGCAGACCTTCAGGTGTAAAACCACGGCGACGCATACCGACTACAGTTGGCATACGTGGATCGTCCCAACCATTCACATGAGCACCTTCAACCAGTTTACGTAATTTACGTTTCGAGGTGATAGTGTAATCCACATTCAAACGGCTAGATTCGTACTGACGTGGCACAGATGGTGATTTAACCTTTGCCACCACCCAGTCATAGAACGGACGGTGATCCTGGAACTCTAATGTACAAAGCGAGTGGGTAATGCCTTCAATCGCATCAGACAATGGATGCGCATAGTCGTACATTGGATAAATTTTCCATGTATCGCCCGTCTGATGGTGCGCTGAATGCAAAATACGATACAAGATCGGATCACGCATATGTACGTTCGGTGAGGTCATATCGATTTTAGCGCGTAAAACAGCCTGACCTTCAGCATATTCGCCGCTACGCATCTTCTCAAAACGTTCCAGATTCTCTGCAACAGTTGCATCACGTTGTGGCGAGTTCTTACCCGGCTCGACAAAATTACCGCGGTTTAAACGGATGTCTTCGGGGCTTTGTAAATCCACATAGGCATCACCCTGTTCAATCAGCTGAACCGCCCATGTATAAAGTTGATCAAAATAGCTCGATGCATAGCGCGGCTCGCCCTCCCACTGGAAGCCCAACCATTTCACATCATTGGCAATACCATCAACATATTCCTGTTCTTCAGCATCCGGATTGGTATCATCAAAACGAAGATTACACACCCCCTGGAATTCTTCAGCAATCCCAAAGTTCAAGCAAATTGCTTTCACATGGCCAATATGTAAGTAGCCATTTGGCTCAGGCGGAAAACGCGTGACGATCTGTTGGGTACGACCAGCGGCTAAATCATCCGTAATGACCTGACGTACAAAGTCCAAGCCCGGTTGTTGTTCTTGCTGCTGCACTGAATCGACTGCATTGTTCTTTTGGGTCGGGTTCTCGGGCAGAGATGTCACAACATCATTTGGCTTCATGATCAATCATTCACTTCTAAAGTTAAAAAGGGATTAACGAATATTTAATCGCACAGGTTGTACGCATATTCATTATCAAAGTTCCTTAGTTTAACTAGAGGTGAATAATCTCTCAACCGCTAACTATGGTATTTGATTTCAATTCACCCATTTTAAAAAATGAAAATACGGCGAGTTGCCTGAAACTAAAATATCAGTGCCTGTACAAGCAGTAAAATCATTAATTTACGCCAATTCAAAATAGGGTGCCTGATAGGGCAATATCTGAAATGCCTTGATAAATCAACGTATAAATAAGGTACTATTTTTATGCTTTTAACAAAGAAAATAATGTTTTTACTTGCCTAGTCGATTGTAGTTTGCTTATGCTTCACTCATTCAGAAAAAACCATGGCACTCGTCCATGATTAGGAGATTACACAATGAGTTTTCCTCAAGTCGAATTAAACACCAATAAAGGTCGTATTGTTCTTGAACTCAATGCTGAAAAAGCACCTAAAACAGTAGCTAACTTTTTAGAATATGTGCGTGACGGTTTTTATGACGGCGTAATTTTCCACCGTGTGATTGATGGTTTCATGATCCAGGGTGGTGGTATGGATGAAAACTTCAAAGAAAAAGCGACCCGTGATGCAATCGAAAATGAAGCAGACAATGGCTTAACTAACGATTTGGGCACAATTGCCATGGCGCGTACGCAAGCTCCACATTCTGCATCTGCTCAATTCTTCATTAACGTTGGCAACAACGCATTCCTTAACCATTCTGGTAAAACAGCACAAGGTTGGGGTTATGCAGTATTTGGTAAAGTGACTGACGGCATGGACATTGTCAACGAAATTAAAGGCGTTCGTACTGGCAACCGTGGCTACCACGCTGATGTTCCACTAGAAAATGTAGTTATTGAGTCTGCAAAAATCATTTCTGAATAAAAAACGTCCTCTCCGTTCTTTATGAGTTTTAAAGCGATGCTTTAAAACAGTGTAATGGAAAATCCCTCATATAAATGAGGGATCTAGAGAGGAATAAAAGGAAAAGATTCGTGACCTATCTGTTTATCTCAGATTTACATTTGTCACCTGATCACCCTCGACTTGTTCGGGGGTTTTTAGATTTATTGACCGAATATCAAGATCAAAATACCCGATTGTATATTTTGGGTGACTGGTTCAATGCCTGGATCGGTGATGACTATACAGCCCCATGGCTGGACGAAATTATCACTGCCTTAAAACAGTTTATTCAGGCTGGCAATCAGGTATATTTTCAGGCAGGCAACCGGGATTTTGTTCTCGGCAGCAAGTTTTTAGCTCAATTTGGCGGAAAGCTGCTTCCTGAGATAGACCAACTGAACATTGCAAGAACACGTTTTCGCCTGGAACATGGTGATGCACTGTGTACCGATGACATCGCTTATCAGCGCTTTAAAAAGATTATCCGGCATCCACTTCTGCTAGGCTTATTAAAGCGTACACCGCTGTCTTTCCGTAAAAAATTAGCCAATGGCTTTCGTCAGCAAAGTCATCAGGCGCAGCAGTTTAAAAGCTATGAAGTGATGGATGTTAATGATCAGGCCGTTGAGCTGGCATTACAAGACGTTGACGTATTGATCCATGGCCATACGCATCGCGCAGCCATTCATCCGCTAGGTCAGAAAAAAAGAATCGTACTGGGTGACTGGAAGGAAGACAGTGCCGAGATACTGGAAATTCAGGAAAACCAAGATTTCGAGACCCTAAAACTAAAAAAGTGGCGATATTAATCGGCCACTTTTTTTAAGATATGTGTTTGCTTAGCACAGACGATAAAGCTTATTCACACCGGTATAGAAACTTTTACCATCAAGGTTAAACAGAATTTCTTCACCTGTTTGTAGCTGGATCATTTTTCCAACTTCTACCCAGATAAAACCATCCTGAGTATTTTGCTTACGCTTTAAAGGAACCAGTTTAACATTAATTTCGCCACCATTTACGGCTGTAGCGGTATGCCATTCATTTAATATATTCAAAATATTTACTCATAAAATGAGCTTTTTGTGACTGTACAAAGAGATTAAGAAAACCAAATTTGTATAATAATTCTGTAGTTACTAGATGTTATTCAAGCTCAAGCTTGAACCAAAAGTGAATCACAATTAGCTAGAAATAATAAAAGCGGGAACTATACCCGCTCGAAGTATCTATAAGTATACATGCTTATTTAATAGAAAGCAAACATACATTGTCATTACAAATAATGCCTGCCTGATTTTTAAAACAATGATTGTGCAGAAATTTTATGAAGGTAATTGTCTTTGATAGATATCACTTTTATAAATGATTCACAGCTGCTACAAGGCCATTAAAACAGATAGCAGACATCAAAAGTCCAGTTCTGCTCTTCTCATCATTCAGGAAAGAAGCATATTACGCCTTATGTTAGGCCAAAAAACAGACAATCATCTTGTTAGATTTGAATGAATAGATCATTGCAGACAAGTTCTGATTAAAAATCATTCAGAATCTTATCTAATCCATTCATTCAGACCTGATAAATGATTAATATCCCGTATTTGTTTTAATTACATTTATATCTGTTTTATATTTTCCCAACAAATCCCGCAATGAATTCATCAGAACGCTGGTATCAACGCCTACTGCAACAAATTCAGTGCCAAGTTCCAGATACTTTTGTGTGACTTCATGCTGAGTTGACAGAATACCAGCGGCTTTACCTGCAACACGAATCCGCTGAATTGCATCCACAACCGCGGCTTGCACCTCTGGATGATTTGGATCACCCTGATAGCCCATGGTAGCAGACAGGTCTACGGCGCCAATAAATACCCCGTCAATTCCATCAATCTGAAGAATAGCATCCAGATTTTCCAATCCGGTAACCGACTCAATCTGGATCAGCAAACAGATTTCTTCATGCGCAGTCTGATAATAATTCGGAATGCTGTTCCAGCGCGTGGCACGTGCCAGCGCAGCACCAACGCCACGAATCCCTTCCGGTGGATAACGCACTGCCTTAACCATCAGTTCCGCCTGTTCCACTGTTTCGACCATCGGAATCAATAAAGTCTGCGCACCGATATCGAGCAGCTGCTTGATCAGCTGTACACTGCCAACCGGAGGTCGTACCACCGCTTGCGACGGATAAGCGGCAATACTTTGCAGTTGCGACAATGTGATTCTCAAATCGCTGGGAGCATGCTCACCATCAATCAGTAACCAGTCATAGCCGGCATTTGCTGCAATCTCGGTACCATAGGCATCTGCCAGCCCAATCCACAACCCGATTTGCTGCTGGGTTTTAAGTTTGTGTTTAAAATAATTGGTAAATTGCATTTACGGACCTATTTGCATGTTACTGGCGATACTTACTCTTCCACGCTTCTTGCT
The DNA here is from genome assembly GCF_009829025.1 of Acinetobacter sp. 18QD2AZ41W. NCBI lineage: Bacteria > Pseudomonadati > Pseudomonadota > Gammaproteobacteria > Moraxellales > Moraxellaceae > Acinetobacter > Acinetobacter sp. 18QD2AZ41W. Next base: position 277,700 of record NZ_WURP01000001.1, read on the forward strand.
AAAAAATGCCAATAGACAAAAACCGGGTTTTCATCTGATTCAACACTAAGTTTTGCTTGAATCTATATCAAGATCATTAAACAACAGACTTTGCCTGATGCTGTTTTATTGTAATAATCTCCAGATCTGAAAATTTTATAGATCCAGAGCATCTACCCTCATTTTATTTAAAAAATTGGAGTCCATTGATGGATTTACTCAAGATCACACAGACCCGCTATGCCACCAAAGCCTATGATCCTAGCAAGAAAATCCCGGCAGCCCAGTTTGAACGTTTATTAGAAGTTTTGCGTTTTGCACCTTCTTCGATCAATATTCAGCCTTGGCATTTTTTTATTGCCGATCATGAGGCAGCCAAACAGCGCATTGCCAAAGCTTTGATCGGTACTTATGCCTACAATGCACCCAAAGTTCTGGATTCTTCACATACTATTTTATTTTGCACCAAAGCCGATATTAATGAGCTGCATCTGGAAAACTTACTGAATCGCGATGATCTCAGCGGGCGTTTTAAAGATGAGTCGGCCAAAGAAGGCCAGAAAAACACCCGTGCAGGCTATATTCATTATTATCGTAATGAAAAAGGTGATATTCAGCGCTGGGCTGAAAATCAGACCTTTATTGCGCTCGGTCAGATGCTGTTGGCTGCCGGAATTGAAGGTGTCGATGCCACACCAATTGGCGGCTTTGATGAAGAGATAATTAGTGAAGAATTACAACTCGCAGAACAGGGTTTAATTCCCTCTGTCTTGCTGACTTTGGGTTATCGCAGTGAAAATGACTTCAATGCCAAGCTACCTAAATCACGCCTACCTGCCGAAGATATTTTCACCAAACTGTAATTAAATTATGTTATAAAAGGGGCCAAGTGCCCCTTTCCATATCAATTCGGGCCTATTTTTTGCTTTATTTAATTTACATCTAATAGAATAACAATAGAGGTCATCTATGTCGCTCCTTACATCCAAATCCCTGAAATTTGAATGCCATCATTGCGATAAAATTTATCTCCAGCACTATAAAGAGCAACAGCATCGTTATCCGCACTGTCCAGACTGCCAACAGGCCGGTTTATTGCTTGGACTGGCCGAAGCAGGTGACCTGCTCCGACATCCGATTGAATTTGCATCCTCTTATGTCAAGCAGACATTGCATAAGCTAGGCAAATCACACTAGTCAAGCCTAGCAGTAATCCTAGAGTACTTGCAGGTTTGAGCCGTTCTTTAAAGAATACCAGACCTGCTATCACACCAAATACCACCACCAGAATATTCATGCCAGCAAAGACGATCGCAGGTGAATCCTTAAGCAGCATATGGGCTTTGACATAGAAAGCAATATTGGCAAAATTCAGGAAACCCAATAACAGACCAGCGCCGATATTCTGCATCGAGCCCAAGCTTTTATATTTGATTAACAGATAGCCCATCGAAATGATCAGGGCACAAACAAACATCAGATTCAGCGCCACGGCGAATTGCAAACCTAGACTGGTCGTATATTTCAACAATACATCAATCAATGCATAACCGACCCAGACCAAGCCCAGATACAACATGCCCTGACTGCCCTGTCCTGTACTCTGTCGATGTGAAAACAGGATGCACAGCACTGCGCCAATACCTAAAGCGATCCCGAGTATTTTCAGCTGATTAAACTGTTCCTGAAAAATAAAATAGGCCGCAGCCAGTGACAAGACTACAGAAAGTCGCTGGGCGATTTCTGTTTTTAAAATTCCAGCGGTTTCCAAGGCTTTAGCCAGAAACAGGAATACACTTGGAAGTAAAATACCTAATGCCAGAATGAGGAACCATGGTGTCTGGCTTGGTGAAATATGCTGGATATCCGGCTTGAACCAGAAAAAGCACAACAAGCTGGCGGTGGCATAATTCCAGCTAATCATGTAGATCGGACTCAGCCCTCTGTTTTTGGCGACTTTTAATAATATTGAGACCACAACGCTACACAGCGCTGCTGCGAAAATCAGTTCCATATGCTGCTCTTATTCTTGCTCTTTATCAGTCTACAAAAAAGCCCACATTCGCTGTGGGCTTTTTCTATAAATGATTCACTGGGAATTATTTATTATAGTACGACACCATTTTCTCTAAAGAAATTGGGCGAATCTTGTCTGCATTACCCGCAGTACCAAATGCTTCATAACGGTCTACACAGATTTGCTTCATGGCATCAACTGTTGCGCTGAAGAATTTACGTGGATCGAATTCGCTTGGCTTTTCAGCCATCATACGACGCATTGCACCAGTAGACGCTAAACGCAAGTCAGTATCGATGTTGATTTTGCGTACACCGTGTTTGATCGCTTCAACCAGCTGCTCAACCGGAACGCCATAAGTTTCCTTGATGTCGCCGCCATACTGGTTAATTACTGCCAACCACTCTTGTGGCACAGAGCTTGAACCGTGCATAACCAAATGCGTATTTGGAAGTGCCGCATGAATTTCTTTAATGCGGTCAATCGCCAGAATATCGCCTGTAGGTGGACGCGTAAATTTGTACGCACCGTGTGAAGTACCTACAGCAATCGCCAGCGCATCCACATTGGTATCTGCAACGAAACTACGTGCTTCTTCAACTGAAGTCAGAAGTTGAGAATGATCGAGTACGCCTTCTGCGCCCACGCCATCTTCTTCACCCGCCATACCTGTTTCAAGGCTACCCAAACAACCGATCTCACCTTCTACAGAAACGCCACATGCATGTGCCATTTGAACCGTACGACGAGTCACATCAACGTTGTATTCGTATGAAGTTGGGGTTTTGCCATCTTCACCAAGCGAGCCGTCCATCATCACTGATGAAAAGCCGAGCTGGATTGAACGTTGGCAAATGTCAGGGCTGGTTCCGTGGTCTTGGTGCATTACCACTGGAATATGTGGCCATTCTTCAATTGCAGCCAAAATCAGGTGACGCAAGAACGGAGCGCCTGCATATTTACGCGCACCCGCAGATGCTTGTACGATAACAGGTGAATTGGTTGCATCTGCTGCAAGCATAATTGCACGCATTTGTTCTAAGTTGTTTACGTTAAATGCTGGTACGCCGTAAGCATGTTCGCCGGCGTGATCCAAGAGCTGGCGCAATGAAATAAGAGCCATAATATCCTCCCAGTGAATGCCACATATTCTACATGTTCAAAGGTTTCAATTCAGCAACAAATAACACTATTTAAAAAAAATCCCTGCTTTTGCAGGGATTTTGTCTCACATGCACTGGATTAAGGTGCTACAGGCTCAGAAGTCGCTGTAACTGACTGGTCTGCAGTTGCTTCATCTGCTGGCGCATTGGCAATTTCAGCTGGAATATCGGTATTTTTTTCATCTAAAACTGGCTGGTCAATGGCATCAATCGCTGCTTGCTGTTCTGGCGTTATAGTCTCATTGGCCACTGCTGCCGAGCTTTCTGTTTCAGCGACCGGTGCATTTTCCTGTTTCGCACATGCAGTCAATGCCAATGATGCAGCGAATAAAGCTGCCAAAGTTAACTGTTTTTTCATCACGTGATCTCATCATTTGGTGATTTAATGACTGCATCTTATGACAGATTTATTGCATTTTCATGACGAAGCCATGAAGGGTAAGTTTTCATTGTCAAAAAAATGACATAAAAAAGCTGGCACTTGGCCAGCTTTTTAGCTTAGGACATGCAATCAAGCACGTTCTAAGAGTACCGCAACTGCAGGAAGGGTTTTACCTTCAACGAATTCGAGGAATGCACCACCACCCGTAGAAATATAGCCAATTTTATCTGCTACTTCGTACTTGTCGATTGCAGCCAATGTGTCACCACCACCCGCGATCGAGAAACCGGCAGATTCAGCAATCGCTAAAGATAAAGTTTTGGTACCTTCACCGAATTGATCGACTTCAAACACACCCACCGGGCCATTCCAGAGAATGGTTTTAGAGGTTTTCAGGATTTCTGCAAATGCTTTTGCAGTTTCTGGACCCACATCCAGAATCATGTCGTTATCAGCAACATCGGCAACATTTTTCACAGTTGCTTTCGCAGCAGCCAATGAACCCAGGAAATCTTCAAAGTTGATTTCAGAAGCATCGGCAACCACAACGTCAGTTGGAAGTGGCACTGATACTTTTGCAGCAATGGCTTTTGCAGTATCGATCAGATCTTTTTCACACAGTGACTTACCAACGTTATAGCCTGCCGCAGCAAGGAAAGTATTGGCAATACCACCACCCACGATCAATTGATCGCAGATGTCAGACAGTGAAGTCAACACATCAAGTTTAGTCGATACTTTAGAACCCGCAACAATTGCCACCATTGGCTTTTCAGGTGTCTTAAGTGCACGGCCTAGTGCATCAAGTTCAGCTGCCAATAAAGGACCTGCTGATGCAACTTTAGCAAGACGCGCTACGCCTTCAGTCGATGCTTCTGCACGGTGCGCTGTACCGAATGCATCCATCACGAATACATCACACAGCGCTGCATATTTTGCAGCAAGTTCAGGATTGTTTTTCTTCTCACCAACGTTAAAACGGCAGTTCTCAAGTAACACAACTTGACCCGGCTGAACCTCAACGCCATCTAGGTAGTCGGTAAATAATTTTACGTCTTGACCCAAAGCTTCAGTCAAGTAAGCCGCTACAGGTGCAAGCGATTGTTCAGCTTTAGGCTCACCTTCAACCGGACGACCAAGGTGAGAATACACCATCACTGCAGCGCCTTTTTCAACTGCTGCTTGAATGGTTGGCAATGCTGCACGAAGACGCGCATCGCTGGTGATCACACCATTTTTAACAGGAACGTTTAAATCTTCACGGATCAGAACACGTTTACCTGCTAAATCGAGGTCAGTCATACGCTGAAAGTTCATGTAGAGCTCACTTTATAGATATTAAAACCAGCCGATTTTAAATGATTATGCAGAAAAAGGTTAGCATCTTTTGCAGAAAACATTCTGAATGCCAAAGTTTTGTTATGATAGAAAAAAGCTTCTTTTAGATTCAGTGCCTATGTCGATACATCCTGATCCAAATCTTAACCGTTTGAATGTGTTAGGTGAGCCTTTATCAAGCTGCTGCTTCGATCCGATTACCGGTTATTTCCGCAATGGCTTTTGCCATACTGCGACCACTGATCTGGGGCAGCATACGGTATGCGCGCAGATGACGTCGGAATTTCTCAATTTCTCGCAAAAAGTGGGCAATGACCTGATCACACCTTTGCCAGAGCTGGACTTCCCTGGCCTGCAACCCGGTGATTTCTGGTGCCTCTGCGTGACACGCTGGGTCGAAGCCTATGAAGCAGGTCAAGCGCCCCCGATCAAGCTGCAAGCCTGCCATAAAGCGGTGCTGTCTTATGTACCTTTAAATATTCTTGAGGAATATGCTGTCTAATGAATGCTGTACAGATTATTTTGGCATCCTCCAGCCAAACCCGTAAAGAGTTGATGGATCGCCTGCATATTGATTATATTTCTCTAGTACCGGATATCGATGAATCTCCTCGCGGTGAAAATCACGCAGATGATTTGGCCAAGCGTCTGGCTTTTGAGAAAGCCAAATATATTGCTGAGAAAAATCCTGAAGCGATTGTGATTGGTTCGGATCAGGTGGCATGGCGTGAAGGCGCACCAGATATTTTTATTGGCAAACCTTTAACCCCTGAAAAAGCCATTCGCCAGTTACAGGCCAATTCGGACAAGATTGTCTATTTCAGTACTGCACTCAGTGTGCAACAGCAGGCTACTGGTTATGAACGAACGCTGGTCGAGCACTATAAAGTCAAGTTCCGTAAACTGTCCAAAGCCGAAATTGAACGCTATGTCACGATTGAACAGCCACTGCATTGTGCCGGCAGTTTCAAATGTGAAAGCCTCGGCATCAGCCTGTTTGAAGAAATGATCGGGCAAGACCAGACCACTTTGATGGGCATGCCGATGATCAAGCTGTGTCACATTCTTCGTGAATTGAAAATTTTAGTTCCTTAATCTCCCCTTAATTCAGGCTGTAATCTATGTCTCAATCTTTAGACGTTTTAGGCGGAATCACCGCTGAACAATTTTTGAGTGAATACTGGCAAAAAAAACCGTTACTGGTGCGTAATGCGATGCCTGAAATTGCCAATCTGCTTGAACCTGACGACGTGATGGAACTTGCGCTTGAAGAACACGTCACTGCGCGTTTAATCAAGCAAAAAGACCGTGATCCGAATCAGTGGAGCGTGAAATCTTCGCCTTTACTTAAAGCTGATTTTCAGAAAATGCCCAAGCTCTGGACACTTTTGGTTCAGGCGGTAGATCATTATTCATTTGACCTGTCGGAAATGTGGAAAAAGTTCCCGTTTATTCCACAGTGGCGCCGCGATGACATCATGGTGTCTTATGCACCTCAAGGCGGCTCTGTAGGAAAGCACTTTGATTTTTACGATGTCTTTCTGGTACAAGGCTACGGGCATCGTCGCTGGCAGCTCGGACAAATGTGTGATGCCGAAACTGCATTGGTTCCGGGTCAGCCACTGAAATTATTGCCTGAAATTGAGGTGAATTTTGACGAAGTTCTGGCACCTGGCGACTTGCTGTATGTGCCACCTGGTTTGGCGCATTACGGCGTTGCAGAAGATGATTGTCTAACCTTTTCCTTTGGCTTCCGTATGCCAAATGTGAGCGATATGATGGATCGTGTCGGTGATAAATTTTCTGAGAATGAAAGTTTACGCAATCCGCTGGTTGATATTATTCGTGACCAAGTCGGAGCCATTGGTGAAGTCAGCGGCAATGAGCTGGAATATCTAAAAGAACAGATCATGCAGCAACTGCATAATTCGAATGTTTTAGAAGATGCCATTATGACTTTAATGTCAGAACCCAAATATCCAGAGAACCTTCCGGAAGCGGAAGAAATCGGCACAGGTGATCTGGAAGAAGCACTGGATCAGGGTTATAGCCTGATGCTCGAACCGGCTTCACGCTTGCTCTACACTGAAGCAGACGGCGATGTTCTGTTCTGGGCCAATGCTGAAGGGATTGAGATCTCTGAGGCATTTACCACAAAACTCAAGCAGCTTGCAGACGGTGAAATCATATTGCTGGATGAAAACTTCGCTGATGAAGATATTCTGGAAGATGTCGCGGCATTATTAAATGATGCGGTACTGATGCTGGTTCCGCCAGCAGAACAAGACTAATTCTAAGCTAAAGCCAAATAAAAAGAGGATTAAATAATCCTCTTTTTATTTGCAAAGATTAGGGTTGATAGAGCTCCAATACGACCTGAATCACTGTATGCCCTTTCTCAGACTCAATCTGAAACACGCCTCCCATACGTTCGACCCGCATTTTCATGCTGCGCATCCCAATACTCAGACCATTTTTTTGCACTATTTCAGCATCAAACCCAACGCCATTGTCCTGAATACTTAAGGTGAGTTGATGTGGCAGAAAATATTCCAGACTGACTTTCGCCTGACTGGCCTGACTGTGCTTAATGATATTGGTCAGACTTTCTTCGACCACCCGAATCAGGGTCAAACATTGCAATGCGGTCGGTTCACGCTGCCAGACTTTTGGAAATAACCATTCAACCTCAATATTTATCTCTTCCAGCAACTGGGTAAAACGATAACGTACCGGGGCAATCCAGAGTAGTGGGGTTTCCGGTACTTTATTTTCGATAGACGAACCACTATCAATGATTTGTCTGAGATCATCTCTGAGCAATTTCAGCATGGAAAGAAACTGTCGGTTGGGAATGCTGTCAGTACTCTGATCGACCAGAATCATAGAGCGCACAATCGAGCCTCCTAGCCCGTCATGCAGTTCATGCGATAAGTTAATCCGCTCCTGTAAGCGGACATTATCCAGCTCCAGTTGATGTTTATCGTTCAGGCTTTTATTCAGATCAGCGCCGACCTGCTGGACTTTACGTTCTAGCTGGCTATTAAATTTTTCGATTTTCCTGACATTACGATTCAACCGCGTGGCCATAATCAGTACCACAAACAGGGTAATAATTGGTGAGGTATAGGGTGATAAAGGTGAAAAATCACTAATTGCCGTTTGACTTAAAATGATCAGATCTACGATTACACATAACAAAATCCCCCACAGACACAGCATCAGGAAAAGATATTCCCCATTGCGGGTTTTCAGTGCCTGATAGCTCACATAAATAATACAGCTTATAAATAATCCTACATAGAAAATAAATGCTGTACCCAGTATCTGCCCCAGATAATCCAAGGAACTCATCACAATCAGCAGAGCAAATAAAAGCGTGATCAGGATAAATCCCCGCTCCACATACTTAAATCTCTGTTTTAAAAAGCGGATCAAATACAGACTAAAACAGTGGATATAGGCAATAAAACAAAGCATATTGGCTTTGCTGGCCGCGATGCTGGAGCGAAATGGAAAGCTTTCTGTGGTCAGCACATTGGAAATAAACAGAATCCATAGGAATGAACTGAGTGCCAGCCAGCCAAAGGTGGTTTCTGAACGTCGAAATTGCCAGACAATGAAGCAGATGATCCCAATCATTGCAGAGAAAATCATATTCATCTGAAACAGCGTGCGACGATCCCAGATTTCGCCTAAATGCTTCTGGCTATTGACCAGCACATTATTAAATTCAATTTTACCCAGTCCGGCGTTCTGAAAACTGTAACCCTGTACATAAACCAGAATTTCATTACTGCCCTTGTTTAAGCCACTGATGGGCAAAATCCAGTAACGCGGCATATTCCAACTTTTTGACAATGGCTCTTGCAGGTGTTGATCTGACCAGAGTAAATCACCATTCAGGAACACGGCGCCGGCCGAATTAATATAATCAATGGAAAAGGCAATCGGTTCTGCAAGACGAATATTGTCTTGGCATGACCAGTTCCAAACAATTTTATACCAGGCCCCACCATGATAATCTTTCCAGTTACGCTGCCAGTTATCCGGCAAACTGACACTTTGCCAGCCGGATGCAGGCATCTGGCTAGGATTCTGCACCTGAACCTTTTGAATGTAGTCAATCTTCACGTCACAGAGATCATTGACCTGAAAATGGTCTTGCGCCTGACTCATACCACTTAACAGACACAGCCAGCAGCAAAAGAGCAAAATACCGATCCATTGCAATCTCTGTCGCTGCCTGCTTCCAGAACGAGCTGGATGCATCACAGAATTCCTAAATGCCGTGCGGTACTGACTGCCTTGGTACGCCGACTAACGGACAGTTTCCGGTAAATATGCTTGATATGACTTTCCACGGTATAACGTGACACACAAAGTTGCTCGGCAATCTCTCGATTACTCAGGCCTTGTGCGACCAGTGACAGAATTTCTTTTTCCCGATGGGTCAGCACTTCCTGCTCGGCATCCGAGTGGTTGCGTTCGACTGGTGGTGATGAGGCAGGTATAGAAATCTGCTTGAGAATTTCCCGCGCAATAAAAGGATCAATTGGCGCGCCACCCCGTAAAATACTGCGGATCGCCAAAGTGACCTCCACATCATCGCGTTCTTTTAATACATAACCGGTGGCACCCGCCTGAATTGCGGTAAATAAACTGTTCTGCGTACTCCAGGCCGAAACCACCAAAATCAGAGTTTGTGCGTCATTTTCGCGAATTTTTTCAATAATCGAAATCCCACTTCCATCCGGCAGCCCCAAATCGACCAATGCCAGTGAAATCGGCTGTTGTTTTAAAATGAAATATGCTTCTTTAAGATTATTGGCAAAGAGCAGAACATCTTCGCTATAGCCCAAATTGGTTAATATAATTTTTAAACGTCGTTGAATGACACACTCATCTTCAACGATTAATACAGGTACTGGCAAGACTGCCTCTAGTGCTGTCATAAGCACGCCCCTTATATTTATTGTTATGTCACCTTGAAGAGTAAAATATAACCAAAAAAACTCTAAAAATCATGATTTATTTCATTTTTATGCTATTTCTTTCTAGCCTCATAGGGATATTCCAAATACCGTCTGCTTAAAACCAGCATAAAAAAATGCCATCTACGCAGTGAATGGCATTTCTTAAGCACAATTTTAGAGTTTTAATAGGCTGAATATTTTAAGCGGCGCCGTATTGCTGTTTTAAATATTTTACAATCTCAGCTGATTCAAACATATTCACGCCTGTATTTGGATCGACCAGATAAGGAACCTGAATATTATTTCCCATCATTTCAAATAAATGTTCACGCTTCCCGCCTGGTAGTGGTTCATATTTCCCCGGTCTTAAGCGCAACTTGGCTGGCCCATAATCCTGCCAGCGTTCTTTGGCGACATTGTGAAAAATAAAGGGAACTTCCAGCTCACTCAACACGGCGCGTACGATCCGGGTATAAGGACTGGCCTCAAAACCCCATAATTCTAGTAACTGTTCAGGTGTTGGCCGATCCTTAATCTTGGGATTCACCATTCCTCCGCGTAAACCGTTGATGACTGTGCCAGCAATTGCAGCCACCGGAATTTTGGGATAGTGAGCATATTTTTTGGGTGTCTTGCCTGTTTTGCCATAGTGCTTGAACAGATGATGAATAATATCTTGCGATTCATAAAGTCGATCGCCCGTATTTTCATCTACCAGAAATGGAAACTGGAGTTTTCCGCCTAATTGCTGAACTTCGGGACGAAAATGAGTACCACCCCGTGGACATGGATAGACTTCATAATCCAGATTCAGCAAAGTCATGACTTCACGCACCCGGCGACAAAATGGCGAACCCTCATATTCATAGAGCTTTAAGGCTTTTTCAGGCTGATTCGGAAATGGTGTACCGACCATGCCACGTCCACCTTGAGCGACTGCAGAGGCCAAAGCTTGTGCAACTTTAATTTGATGACCCAACATAATATTTTCCTGTTTTTGTTTTATTCAACTGAAAGACAGAATCTAAGCATCCTGTCTTTCGCGGTATAGATCAGTTTTGTTGTTATTCTTTAATGTAGCACTTGGCCAATTAAGCCACTAAGGCTGTTTTAGAGACCACAATGCCATTATTGTCTGCATAGACATAATCGCCAGCATTAAACGTGACTCCACCAAAACAGAGGGTGATATCCACCTCACCCACGCCCTTGCGATTGCTCTTCTGTGGAATAGCCGCCAATGCATGTACACCAAGGTCTAATTCAGCAATCGCATCGACATCACGCACACAACCATAAATAATCACACCATTCCAGTGATTTTTGACCGCAGATTCCGCAATCAGGTCACCCATCAAGGCACAGCGCATCGATGCACCGCCATCGACCACCAGTACCTTGCCTGTTCCATCTGTGGCCAGTAACTCTTTCACCCGGGAGTTATCTTCAAAACATTTCACCGTCACAATCTGACCGCCAAAGGTTTTACGGGCGCCATAACTCTTAAAAAATTTACCGTCCAGACAAGGCGTCACCACTTGAAGCTCTAATTCCGGATGATCATCTAGTAAGTCACAGGTGACAAATGCTGCTGTAGACACGGTGTTTCCCCTCATTTCATTTTTTGTATGCGTAAATTATCATAAATTTCAAATTTTACCGTCTGAGTCAGCGCGGCCTCGACCATAGTATGAGCTACCTGCTCGGCTGTCACTGGCTTATAAGCAAAACCATCCGGAATAAAACGCGATATTTTATGATAAACCTGCTGTGCGGCATCCTCCAAAAAACGCTGCTCGGGACGTTCGCCAATTAATAATGAAGGCCGAATCAGGCTGATTTTATCCAGACTCAAGGTCTGTACATATTCTTCTAGCTGGCCTTTAACCTGATTATAATAAAAATGAGACTGGGAGTTGGCGCCCATCGCACTCAACAGCAAGTAATGCGCTGAAGTCTGTTGCAGCAATTCAGCAAAATGGGCATTAATAGTATAATCAATATTATAAAAGGCCTGCTTGGATCCGGCTTGTTTCATGGTACTGCCCAAACAGCTAAAACCGTGACTGTGCTCGCTGACATCCTGATCATTCAGCATCAGAAAATCTTCAAGTACCAATTGCTGGACTTTATCCAAACTATCCAGATCATTTTGATATTTTCTGACCACTGCAGTAATATGCTGGCAAGTTGGCTCGTCTTGCAGACGTTTTAAGAGTTGTTTTCCCACCAAACCGGTGGCACCTATGACGATGGGATGAATCAGCGATTTAGTCATTTTTTATACGATCTCCTAGGTAGAATACTAATCTAACGTTTTCTTTAGAATTTTTCTGCATCTAAAATGTTGTCAAAGCATGTCAAGACTTGACTTCGGTGCTCAGTTTAATCAAAATATGGCACTTGTTTACGGGCTGGTGATAATTCCTCTGATGATGGTTTTCAGTTGAGTTTCAGCCCGCCCAGACCAATCTATTTCAAGGAGTGCACGAGTGGCAAACTCTGCTCAAGCTAAAAAACGTGCTCGTCAAAACGTTAAAGCACGCAAACACAACGCAAGCTTGCGTTCTATGGTTCGTACCTATCTTAAACGTACATTAGCTGCTATCGGCACTAATGACTATGCTGTTGCTACTGAAGCGTACAAAACGCTTGTTCCAGTAATCGACCGCATGGCTGACAAAGGCATCATCCATAAAAACAAAGCAGCTCGTCACAAGAGCCGCTTGAACGCACAAGTTAAAGCATTAGCTAACTAATTTGTTGCAATGAAAAAAGCCCTTTTTAGGGCTTTTTTTGTGTCTGCTAAAAACTGATTCTGTATTTTTCTCATTTTTATTTTCAATTTTTTACTCTGATACAATCCCATATAAAAATTATGGTATTCTAAATCATATTGCTTACATCACTATAATTTTAAGCTTGTCACTATTTTGCTGGCTGTGAAGGGAATAAAAACCATGATTACAAAATATTTACCATCTTTAGAGAAGTTTCTAGCAATCGAACAGCAATATATTGAATACTTTAAGACCCAAGGTGAAAAAGACATTTTAGGCCGGGTGATTTCCAATATGAAAGGCACTGCTGAACTTCAGGCATCTCAAGGCGTAGATGCCTGGTTAGGCTATGGTGTGTATTTGCCCGCAGTAGAATATATCTTTGCCCGATATAAGGGTGAAAATGAAGTAGATTTTTATATACGCACCCGCTATCCCCAACAAGTCGTTGCAGCTTACAGCCTTCCGGAACATGACATCGCAACACTGATCGCCGCCGACAAATATAGTCGCATTCATCAGCAACAGGTTCCAGTCAATAGTCCTCTTTGGCCGCTGAATGATACAGGTGACCTGCTTAATCTCAATGCCTATCCTCAGCGCTTAAAAGCCAACATTTAGAAAAAACAGACCTATATGTAAAAAGCCCAATCATATCTGCGATTGGGCTTTTTATATGATAAATGAATGACCTATTAAATTAAAATTACTGGGAACGCTTAAAATCAGCAATATCTAGCTCATGTACCTGACCACGCCAGATCCATTTCAGTTTTGATTCCAGAAAAACATCGCCCTCGAACCAGACAAACAGACCTTCCATCATTTTGGGCCAGTCTTCTCGGCTGATGTCCTGACGCCCGGACATTACGGCAATCATCGCTGCCAGAATCGTGTCATGACTGACCGCCAGACTCAGCCCATACTTATTTTGCGGATGGGTGTTATAAATCAGTTCCAGCACATCCACCACACCATGAATCGGCTGTTTCATCCCCGGCAAGGCATTATTCACAAAACTGTTCACAAAACCGAGAGCGCCCTGCTTGGCAAAATAAGGACCGGCTTTTTGAATATCCAGCACAAAACTGCCCGGCTCGACCAGCAATCCCTGTTCGATAATTTCAATACGATGGGTATTCTGCTCAGGGGTAACCGCATCCGCACCTTCAATCATGAGCGCAGCAGTATCAATACAGCGCTGGATCGGGCTCGAAATACAGTGATGAATTACACGATCTGTCTGATCAGCCAGATAAGCGCCCCATTCCTGTGCCAGATCCCGCCCCTGACCAGTCAATTGCAGGTCATAACCTGCCAGACCTTGACCCGGAACATCTTCACGAACCGAATGGCGTGTGAATAAGGTGACAGGCGTCTGTACATCAGGCAATAAATCAATTGCACTTAACATACTCGGTGGAAGCAGTTTCAGGGACACGTGACAGCCAACTGGATTGGTAATGAGTTAATCATCACTATACCATGCTCAGGATTTTGCTCAATGCTCAGCCTGCATGTCAGCCACCGCCTGTAATGCAATATTTTTCATATTATTATTTTTATAAGCAATAAATCCGCCATTGAGCAAGGTATCGCGATGATTATAAATAAATGGCCGCCCTTTTAAATCGACCAAGCCACCACCAATCCGTTCGAGCATACATTGACCAGCACTGGTGTCCCATTCCGAAGTCGGATGAAAACGTGGATAGATATCCACCTGATCTTCCAGCATCATACAAAACTTGTAGGCGCTGCCCGCTTTGAACTCTGTATATTCGGTAAGTTTGGCCAGATGCTGTAAATAGTCGACATATTTCGGTTTCTGCTGGCTACTTTGACTCAGACCAATCGCAATTCTTTGGTCTGTTGGCGCTGCTTCATAGCCAAACCACGTATCTCGCTGAAGGTCATATTTATAAGGTAGCCCCTGCTCTGCACAGAAATAAATCATTTGCTGTTCTGGTACTGCCAATATGGCAAAAGTCGTCAAACTTCCACGAACCAAACTCAAATTGATGGTGAATTCAGGCCGCTGATGCAAAAACTCCTTGGTGCCGTCTAGCGGATCTAATAACCAGAATTCTGGCCATGAACGACGCTCATGTTCTTTTCCTTCTTCTGACAATAAAGGCAAGTCTGAAATATCTGCCAAAGCCTGAGTTAGAAAAGTATTGACCCTCAAGTCTGCCTGAGTTACCGGAGAATTATCATTTTTTTGGATGACATCAAAAGCCGCACCAGAACAATAACGCTGATATTCTTCTCGCAAAATTTCACAGGCTTGTGTCAAAATGGGCACAAACTGCAAAATCATCGGATCTTGTGGTGCTGCTATTGCTTTAAACATAGAAAACCTAAATATGTCAAAATGCTCTGAAAAACCTACCATAATTTTCGATATGGATGGTTAAGAACATAAGCCTTTAATTTAGATATATTTTTTATTTAATATTTAATTTTATAAATATTTATGTACACATTACTGTACACATTCAAAAACATACCTGATTCATTATAAGCAAAAAGCCCTCATTTGGAGGACTTTGCTACAATTTCAATTATAGCCGCATGGCGCTGCTTACAATCTACATACTTTCGTCGGTCATCAATCATCACCTGGATAATTTCTTTTCCTTGACCAGATTCCAATTTCATCAGATCCGGACATTCAGTTTTCAAATTAGCCGGTATTACCAGCTTCGTTGATGAGACGCACCCCGTCATCGTCAATACAAGTGTTGATATAAACAGGACGTTCCACGATCTTTTGCACTTCACGTGTAATAACTTCGGTTTTGACGCGCTCAACTTCTTTTGATTCTTCATATTGTTCACCTGCTTTGTTGGCCAGCTCCTGTGCTTTTTTTTCAGCATCAAGATATGGTTTTAACTTTTTATTGATTTTGTCCTGGCATGTCGTTTCAGCTTTGCGTAAATCCCCGGCTAAACGATTGGCCTGAAAGAGCTGGCAAAGGATTACGATGCAAAGCACAACAATCAGGGACCAGCGTTTGTTGTTCCAGATCAGCATTAGGAGTGGCATTTAGTTCACTCCCATGCATTTGTTGTAGCGTTCAACTTGTCGAGTCCACACGCCATAGCAATTGTTAGAACGAATACTGCAGTCACGTTTGGCGACATACTTCCATTTCAAAAGTGATTTACACGCCTGGACATATTCACGCGCCTTTAAATGACGAAGCATTGACGATCCAGACCACGCACCAGTGCCGTACTGATAAGTAAAATCTAAATACAAATCATATTCAGGCTGAGAGATTGGAATGTTCAAAACGGTTTTATTGAATCGCTGTGCATCTTTATCCATGTGTAATTTGAGATATTCAAGCGCCTGTTTACGGTCAATCGCTGGATCGGTCATTTTGACGCGCACACCGTTTGGATAGACCGTGGTGCCGTGACCAATGGTCGGTACATCTCCTTTAACCGGAATCACTGGCTTGGATGTATAGCCCTCTTTTATTGCTGTGGCTTGCACCTGTTCTTCACTTGGGCCTGTAATCCACATTCCTGCAGCAAGTACCAGAGAAGAACCAATCACATAGTATTTAGTCTTGTTTGACATCGTAATATTTCTCCCATTGCTCTACTTTTAGCTTGTGGATCTCATCGGCTCGTTTGTTCTCAAGTCGCTTGTAATACCAGTTCACAACGAAACCAGCCAAAGCAAGTGCGATACCCATCCACGCCAGGACATCGACTGAAGCAAGCCATGCCACAAAACCAGAAGCGGCCCCTGCATACGTTGTTTTTGATGCAGCGGAAGAAACGGTCGCTGCCATTTCCATTACTGCTGTTTTCTGATCGGACATGCCGCCCCCAATTTTTGACATTAAAAAACCCTGATCTAATTAAAGATCAGGGTCGGTGGTGGTTTGTTGGGTGTTAGAGCGATTCCATGAATTTAAGTACTTTCTGCCCAATAATTGCATGACCAGCATCATTCGGATGTACACCGTCGGTCATGTAAGTATTCTGAAATGCTGTGCTAAACGCTTTGAAATTAGAATGATGATACAAATCAAGCACTGGTAAGCTGTAATGCTTTGCATAACGAATCAACTCGTTTGCAATGTCTTCTAAGCTCACATCATCTACATTCGGAGTTGGATTTTCACCATAATTGGGGCGATTTACAGCTAAAGTCCCGCGCGGCAAAGGTGTAATAATTGCAACTTTGGCATTCGGGAACGCATTAAAAATATTAGTCAATGTGGTATTGATTGCGCCACTAACAGTTAAATTCGTCAGACTTAAAAACTCGCCCATTGGGTAAGGTTTATTTGCAGCATTTCGATTATCATTAATCACGCCAAAATCATTCGTCCCCATAAAAATAGTAATGTAATCAGGATTTTCGAGCGTGATTGTGTTCGCTGTTAAAGTTCGATCTCCGTAACCTGTTGAACTGATGCCGAGATTTTGAGTTGTCATACCGCCAACTGCTTCAACTACATAGTCGTGATAGCGTTTTGTAGCCCACGCGTTGTTTGAAGCAGTGATCGAGTCACCAATAAACACCCATTTCTTGTTTTTTAAAACAGACACATAGCCACTTGAACCACCACCTCCATTTTCTAATTCTTCAATTTTTTGATGAGCTAAATTATCTCGAATTGGAATAGAGGCAAGGTTGTCAATGACAAGCTCTGGATATTCTTCAATAATCAAAGTTGCTGAAATATCAAGAGAAAAGTTCGGCCAAACAGTATTAATACACGCTGATATCATGCCAGACGGTGCTGTGAACACTTTCGTGATTGAATCAATCTCAGCAAGTGTTACGAGTGTTTGAGCTTTTCCACCAAAAACGTCACTTGTTGCGCTTACAGATACAGTAACATAAGCAGCACGTAAGTCCGGTGCTTTAATTTTATATCGCTTGCCTGCGACAATGTCGAATCGTGCTATTTCACAACCCGCTGTTGATCGAATTGCCCCTGTGCTCGGCGCTACATTCAAGTTGTCATGAGAAGTTGTCGATAATACTGTACCAACATCATCATCTGGTATAACTTCTGATTTTTTAAATGCTTCTTTTGATAATAATTCAATTTCTATATGTGCTGACTCGTCATAAACATCGACGCCACGGATCTTTTTTACAACTTTAATTAGAGACACTCCCTCTTGAACAACTAGGGAGTTTCGAATATCAAAATTAAAATTCGGCCACACTGTATTCACAAATGCATACTTCATGCCGGTGGGCACGGTGAATGTTTTTATATTAGGGTCGGCGGTGCTATTTATGGTAGCAAGTGTGTTTTGCTTACCCCCAGATACTGTACTTGTTGTGCTGTAGCTCAAAATTAAATACGCAGGGCGAACATCTGTAGCGTACATTGCGTAGGTTTTACCTGCCTCAACAGCAAAAACACTTATTTCGTTACCAATGGCTCCTGAAATAAAGCCGTCAGCTGGTCGCACATAGAAACCTGAGGTGTTTACACCAGTATATAAATTAATTTGTGGCTCAATTTGTGCAAGTGAATCGCTATATGCTTTTGCTTGTGTCAGCGGATCATAAGCACTCTTTGTTAAAGCTGTTCCATTCCACTGGTATGTGCCGTTGTTTTCGCCATCATTGGTTACTTCTAACTTAGAGTTGATTGGATTATTGGCTTTATCGGCATCCATTTCAGCGTATGTTAAATACGCTTTATTGCCCACGCCTACAGCATTGACTTGATTCTGCAGCACTAGCTCAGCAGCCTTGGCGCGTGTGGTTTCTGCGCCAATCTTTGTATCTACTTCAATCTTGTTGTAAGTGGTAGCCTGCGGTGCTTTCAAACTAAGTTGCTCATCGACGTAACTTCGGCTTAGTGCCAGATTGTCCAGAATTTCTTCAAGATGGGTTTGAATGCTCTTACCATCACGCGCAAAGACAACGCCTGCAATCACACCCTGAAACACCCCCGGATTTGTTGATGCTAAGAGTGTGTCTGTATAGCCTTTTAAGGCATCAAATAACTGCTTTTCACGCACTTGCGCCAATTCATCATAATTAAAATCATGAGTACGGCGCCATTCGATTTCCTGTTTTAATCGAGCAAGAATTTTTGCATCTATAAGATTAGATTCTTGTAGTACCAGCCAGATTTTATCTAGGTCAAAGTTAATAGTTTCTGGTCGGAATGAATTGTCGTAACTTTTAAAGTTAGTCTCACGATCCATCTGAGTATCACGGGTAATCTCGACCAGATCCCCCTCGTTTGGTGGCGTACTAAAGACCACGGTATTACCTTGGATGCTATATGCACCCACCAGTGGAATTTCTTTATTCACCATCACAACCAGATCTTTTGGGTCTGGCAAATAGAATGTAATTTCAAATGTATTGCTTGATCCAGTTGCCCGGTATTCCTTGTATGGAACTTGTTCAGGTACAGACATAATGCCCCCTAATTTTCAAAATCTAAGGTGGCTTCAACAACACCACCGTTTGTTCTCCAATTAGGGCCTTCATTGACCTCGTTATTTCTGTGTATTTTACCTACGCGTTCCGGCTGGTCTACGATTGCACCTGCTGCTGAGTCCATGTAATCATCTGGTTGATTGGCCACGGCTGGATTCCATTCACGCATCTGTTTAGCTGCTGGTGCATCTTCTTCACTACCATCTGGATTGGCAACCACAAGGACAGAGATATGCGCCCAAAGCAGACCGGACATAAGCGGCCCTTCAAAACTTTCAAGAATGCGCTTATTCTTATTCTGTGATGCATGTCGTTCTTCCACACCACAGCGAAGTTTTCGCTTCTTCAAAGCTGCTTTAAGTGATGAACCAGCAAAACCACCAATACCATTGGTCTCAATCACAATCTTCGGAATATGAAATTCTTCAATCAGGTCACATAATTGCCATACCTGACCGCCAATAATTTCACCATTTTCATTGGTAATAATATCGGGGCCAGTCAAGGCAATCGATCTATGCCAATACTTGTTCCCCAGGTCGTCATGCAGAACCAATGCTGTAGATGAGATATCTGATTTAAGCTTACCGCTGGATGGATCCCACTTAGCAGACATTCCCACAATACGGCGTTCACCTAGCATCATGAAATATTCGCCATTGGCACGTTTTAGCACCGGCTCACAGTCATAGGCCAGAATCTTATCTGGATCAAGACGCACATCACCAATTGGCTTAGCATGCATCTGATACTGTGAATCCCATTCATTCAGGGTTTTACATTCTTCGCGACGGAATTCCATTTCTTCAGGTGTGAATCGTTCCTCCCAAAGCCCTTCAGAATAGAAATCCACCACATAGTTTGATTCAAGGAATGTAATTTCCCAGACATTTTTTAGCTTTCGGTATTCATAGTGCTCACCTTTATGCAGGTACTTTGCACCAACACCAATACCCGAGAAGCCATGAACAGGCTCAAAATCAAGTAAGACCTTCTGACCCTTTTGGGTATCCTCAAAACGTTTTTCATGCTCAAACATTTTGAGAATTAATTTATCTACCTTTCTTTGTTTTTTGATTTTTTCATAAAGTGAATCGTGGGTATGTGGTGTGCCGATCCAAAGCTTTTTTGCACCTGGTATGGCAATGTGTGTCTGCTCAGATAGTTTTTTCGGTAGCTTTTCACGTTGCTCCGGATTGGCTGTGGTCTGTGGTGTCTCAACGTCATCATTTTGAATGAAGTGCGCACGGTGGCCTGTGACACCTGAAAGAATGCCTTTGGCCAACATGGTACCGTATCGAACATCTAACGTGCCATTTACAAACCAGCGCTCAATCTCGCCCTGACGGATGCTGACATTATGATTATCAATACACAGCGGATGTTTTTCTAATACATCACGTGTGCCTTTTGAACACTTATATGCATCTGAATCAGTTGTTCCCTGGTGCAGAATCTGTGTATGTGGCCAGCAATAAATCACCCAGGCGTTAAACACATCCAGAATACTTGACTTGGAATGCCCACGCGGAAGCATAAGCAAGCCTGTACGACCTTTAAGATAGAATTCTTCAAGGAAAATACAGACCTGAACATGGAATAGCGGAACCTTCCAGCCTTGCAGCTCAGCCCAAAGCAGAAAGAACGCTAAGAATGAAATCTTTGGTTTGGTCATTAGCTAAGACGTTGTTTAAGTTTTGCGGCTGCTTCTTCGGCTTTTTTAATCAGTTGCTGCTCGTATTTCTCCTGTGTTGCTGCTGTTGCGCTAATTGGTGGGATCTTGCCGGATTTAACATCTAAAACACGTTGCAGGGTCGCCATAACGCCAGCTTGGTTTTTTACGATGCCATACAAAAAGGCTTTATCGCCACGCCCTACTTTTGTTGCAATGTTGGTGTCAATCGCAGCTTCCGCAGTGCTTACCATGTCGTCTGCAATTTCCTCAGAAAGTAATTTGATTCGCTCTATCTGGTCATCACGCATAAAAAAATCCCCCGTATATAAGCCATATATACAGAGGATCTAAAGCAGCTTTGTTGGGTGTTCTACTTTGGTAGTCATAGAATCTTAATGGTTTAGAAGGTATGCTGCCCGAGCAAATTTGCAAACTACAATAAGGGGTAATTCAAATGAAAACTTTAATTCTTGCTGCAATCTTAGCACTGCCTACAACTATGACTTTTGCTGGTTCATGTGACCATAGCTGGCAATCTGCAAAAGATGGTTCATCTTGTGGCGACCGTGCTGCTGACCGTCGCCCAGGTGGTAAATAATTCTTTCTATCAAAGAAAAGGGCTGCCTAATGCAGCCCTTTTCTTACAAACTTTATATTATGCAATAGCCTGTTCAGACCATCCGCCTTGTTTCTGGTGGGAAAAGCTAGCTTTCTTTTCGCCCATTTGCCGATCAAGATGCGCAATCTTGTCAAGCATGTTTCTAATATCACTACCTTTCTCAACACTACCCTTATACATAACTCGCAAAAGGCGGTCACTAGGTTTAGGGATTTTAGAGCGGTGAGTTTCCCAAGCTCGAACACTTGATTCAGAAACACCTAAAATTTCAGCTAAACCATTTTGGGAAAGATTCATTTCTTTGCGTAAAAAACGAACCTCTGCACCTGATAGACGAGGCTTATGAGTTACTAAGTTAATTCCAATCACACGATGTAAGCCTTCTACATCTTCAAAAGAAACAACCTTTCCATAGGGTGTGTCTTTTGCGATGTAACCATTTACCAACCAAACATCGCGTAAACCGCTTTCGGTGTAATGGTACATAATTAACCTCTAATTACCGTGATCACAATACTGTGATCCTTGGTTATATCATCGTAGTCCAGCACTACAACTACACTAATGACATCACCTGCTGAAATAACAGATAATTTCATTTTCCAAGATCCATTAGTTTCTCTATAAGGACCTTCTTCAAACTGACCATGCTCCATACAGCAAAGTATTTGAGAAGGTGTAATCTTTCTCTGCTTCATGCGCTTACGAGCATGATCAGTGTAAAACACCTTACTTGAATCTTTTGCTAACTCTCTAAGCTTTGACCTGGCAGCAGCTTCAGAGAGATCTGAAAACATTATTATATTGTCGGGTTGTTCCATATGCGCACCGTCAGTTTCTGACGGTATTATTGAATAATTAAAACGTTCATGCAATAGGTGAAAGTAAATTATTGTAATAAGACAAAGGCTGCAATTGCAGCCTTATTTTTATGATCGTTTCTTTCTACCTATAAAGGCTAAGATTGGCCAAAGAACAATTGCTAAAGCCAGAGCACCCATAAAATAAACAGTTAAAATCTTATTTACTATATAGTCCTGATCACCACTCATTAATAAAACTAGGGCAATAGGTCCGGCAAATAACGAATAAATATAAAAGTTTACTACCTTTTCCCATAGTTTTTTTATCACTCTATCACCTTCTCAAAATCTGGCATTTGGATATCTCCCCAGTCATCACCTAGCCAGCGCGTACGATCATGATCACGCTCAGCTTTACGTAAAAGTTTTTCTCTGTACCCCGGGGAGATAATATCTTGCATCTCATCAAATATCATTCGATTGGTTGCAGCTTTGGTGTACCAAAGGTTTTGACCAGGTATTTTATTTTTAGCAAATCGGAAAGCTTCGCTCTCCCAATTAGTTTCTACGCCATTTAATGCCTGTGTAGGATTGCCAACTGTTAAGGATAATATTGCAGAAAAGTCTGAACCAAATGGACCACTTAAAAAATCACCTGCATCACGCCCACTGGTATCAGTACCGGCAATTAAAATATCACCCAAAATTGGTAAGCCACCACCTGCCACAAAAGAACGCTTTAAGAAGTCGGAATCAATCCCTGCCGTGTACCACTTTTCGCCATCCCACATTTCTAATGGATCGTTACCATTGGCTAACTCTTTGAGCTGCACCACCAGTCCACCCAGCACGGTTGTCATAGCCACCAATGGAAGTGCATACCCTGCCTTTCCTTTCCACCCCCCTTTAGACAATGTGCGACTACCGTGACGCATTAGGAAGGATAAAGGGAAGGACTTGAACTGAGTGGTAAGACGCAAAACTTCCCCTCCCAAAGTTCCTCGCTTAGTACCACCTGTAACTTTTGTTTTCTCTCGTAAGCCTGCTTCAATGACGGCCATACCTTGCTCATCGAGTAGATGAGTTTGGAATTGGGTAGCTACTTCATCACGGATACGTTGTGGGTCACCGAAACCTTTTAATTTCTCATCTGGAATCGCATAAATTGCACGTGCAGACATAAGCTTTCGCCCCTTACGATCCACATGAGGCTCAGCCAATTGCATCACCTGCCAAGCACGCTCGTTTAAGCCTGTACCTTCAAGCAACTCCTTGTCATTCGCATGCAAATCATTCCATGCCTTATTGCGCGTCATATCCCCATATTTGGCCATGAGCATGGTGTCAAAGGCTACCTTACTGGCTCGGGTCAGTGCTTGCAGCCCCGATAAACGTAATACTTGATTCGCGATATTATTTGCACCGTTTGCAATCTTTGCAGCTCGACCATGCACACTACTTAAACCATCATCCGTCCAGCGAGAAATTGAGCCTGTAAGCTCCTCCACTCCAATGCCTAGATAATACCCAAACTCTCGATCCTCCTTGTTTTTGGGATTTAACTGACTCACCATCTCTCCAAAGGTTTTCCAGTAAGACAGTCCATGCACATGTGCTGTTTTGGCAATCATCGCCTGATCAGTAACAGATGAAAGTGTTGTACCCCCTAGCATTGCAGCGGTATTTATTGATCTATACGCCAGCCCAACATTCGCCCAAAATTCACTGCCGATATTGCTACCCGTGAAATCGTCGAACATGTCATCTATACGGCTTGCTGTTTCATCAACTTTACCGCTTGGGATATTTCTCTCATCCTTATCCTTACTGGTTGCAGCATCTTTTAATATTTTTAATGCCTCGCGTGGATTACTGCCAAAGGTTTCAACTAGAGCAATTTCTTTAGACATGCGTTCAATATTGCTATCAAGGATATCTATCAGTGGCATGTCACCAAACTCACTCTGCATTTCTATCCATGCATCCGCATCCTTCCAATGCAAAACACGGCTTTCAGCATGTCGATTAGTAACTTTTGAGTTGCCTGAATAGTTAGCCTTGCCAACTTCTATTTTATTTGCACCATCGCTTTTAATGGTTTTGTAGGATGCGGTTAATAACTCTACAAGCTCATCTTCAGTAAATGCTCGACCATCCTCATGAACCGCCTTGCTGCGGTCAAAGTTTTTTAAACCTAGTTCCAGCCACTTATCTAAGCCTTTCTCTAATGCTTTACCTGGACTCCATGAAGTCCATAAACCCCAATTTTCTAAAGTTCCAATATTTCCGCCATTACGATTAAAGCGATCCTTTAGGTCTGCTGCCACATCAGCAAAGTCGGCAGCATTTTTTTTAGCCGATGGATTTCCAGAATCCTCACCAAATGCCTCTTTGACAAAATCTTTAACATATTTTTTATCTTGGATTAAACCTAGTGAACCATCCACCTTGGAATATAAATCATGCAGCCGTCCTTTATACAAGGCTGATATGGCTTTCGATTTAGCACTAACTGATTGAATGCCAGACATATCCCCATGAAAAGCAATCATCCGATCCAGCGATTCCATAGAAGACAATTTATTATGGTTTAGAATGGTTTCTAGGTTTTTACTCTGCTTAATAATATCCATAGCAGCGATTTTGTTTTTACGCTTAACTTCAGCTTCAAGCATCTTTCCTACATGCTGACTGGCTTCTAAGGTCTTTTCATATTCGCTGAGATTACGCCATCGATCTATATCCTGACGAGCCAGATCAACCATGGCTTTTTTAATATTTGCATCAATATCAGCTGATTCATTTGCTTTTAATTTACGTCCAATTGCTGTTTCCACAGCCTGTATGCATTGTGGTTTCATAATAAAAATGCCCAGATAATTTCCATCATCTGAGCATTAATAAGAATAGGGTTTGTTGGGTAAGGATTTAAGCCCCATGACTCAAGAAGCAACGTGCAGCAGCTTCAGCGGCTACGCCTTGCTCTTGTGCTGCTTTTGCATCATTGTTTAATTCATCAATGTAATCCTTCAAAGTCATCGTAATTGCTTCAGGCTCTCCATTAGCACCTTCCCGACTTACAGAAATAGATTGATCTGGGTTTTCAAATGCCAGCTTAAGTGCCTCTTGCTCATCGGGCGAATCACCAAACAATGAACCCTGACGCGGATCGCCCATGGAATCAATTTCATCAATCCTGCTTTGGATGTTCTCACCAATGGCTTTTGTACTACGCTTGTTTTGATCAAAGACATTCAGGAAGTCACGCGCACCAGGTGAAAGCCCATCATCAATAAGCTGACCTTGATTGAGATAATCCGGTACGGTCTGGCCATTGGCTTTCAGATCACTGAGCTTTTGCGCTGCCTGTGCCAGATCCTTGGCCAAAGTGTTTTGATGGCGGCCACCCTGTTTCACCAGGCTATCCATTTGTGCCAATTGTGGTGCAGCACGTAACAAGGCATTCAATACAGTCTTGCTGTCATCATCCAGATTCTCAGCCATACGGCCAATCAGTGACGAATCATCATAAGCACGCTGCATGATGGCGGATTCAATACGGCGTTTCCCTTCCTGGCTTAAACGTCCGTCACCGGTAATCACTGTGCCCTGTTCTGACTTTGGCAATGACCCCACAAAACCGCGTACAAAGTCCATAGAGCCATCTAAATTAATTGAGCCATCATTGTTGATCTTCAGCAAAGAAGCATCAGGCAGACGATCTGAGTCGCTCACAGCACGTTCGGTTGCGGAGTACTGCGCCACATCGGCTTGATTGGCAAGTTGAGTAAATTGCACACGGTCAGTATCAGTTAAACGTGTCCGGACTAAAACAGGATTATTGATACCCGCTATATCAATGCCGCGCTCTGCTGCATACTGATCGAGGAATGCCCGATATTCTTCAGCACGGCCCGATTCATAAGCCTTTGCAATAGCCAGCGTACGTCCGTTGCCAGACTCAACCACATTATCCATGCTGATAATGGGAGCGCCATTAGATAACATGTTTGACTCACCTAACCATTCAGGCTTCAAGTTCTCAGCCATACGTTCAATCTGCTGGCGTGACGCTTCCCGGGTACGGTCACGCGGTTGTAGTTCAGATGGATAAAGTGGATTTACCCCATAGGCCAGATCATTAGATGCGATTAATTCATCCAGTGATTTAATTTCATCAGCAAACTGATAAGTACTACCATCCATGCCGGTTGCAGTGGAAATATTATTACCAGTGTAATTTTTATATTTACCAGTACCGATAAAATCCTTTACACGATTGACGTAATTAATGGTTTCTTGCGCTTTGGGTTTACCATTTTTCTGCATGGCCTTACCATTTACAAAGCCACCATTGTAGTGAGCAGCCAATACCAAAGGGTCTTTGGTTTTATACTGCTGTGACATTTCCCGGACAAGATACAGCGCCATTTCAGTAGCGTGTTCAGGATTATTAACATCCCATTTCTTTTTATAGTTACGCTCAAGCCCTGCTTTGGTGTCAGGCATGATTTGCATGATCGACTGCGCACCCACCGGTGATACTTGCCAGTTATGCGATTTCTCACCAGCACGACGAATTGAAAGCAATAGCGGTACCGCCCAATCCATATCCATTTCTTTGGCTTTTGAATGCAACATGGAATCCAGGCGCGGATCATCATAACGAATCTTACTGTATTCACTTGGTGCAATACGTACAGGCTTCTGCTTTTCCTCACCCTTTACTGGATGCACCACGTTTACCGGTCGACCCATACGGATTGCTTCAACTGAAGAATCCAAGTTTTTTAAATGGTTGTTGTGTTGGATCGGATCGGCTGGGTTTACTGGAGCGAGAGTTTCCTCAAACTCCATTTCATTAAGCAATAGGGTTGCCCGTCGCAAGTCGTTTAATGTCTCTAAATGTTCTGGGGTGGCATCTGACACATTGAGAAAACGTGAAGCACCACGTGCAGCACCGAAGAAAGCCATATTAATTAGCACATCAGTCGCCACACTTTCGCCTGTGATTTCGTACTTTTTTGCCTGCTTGTCGTAGCCTTCCGATTTAAGGATGCCACCTGATGCTGCCTGTCCACCAATAGATATACCTGAAGCCAAGCCTGTGGATACTATGCCATCTCGAATAAGGCCGCTATACCCCTTCCAACCAAATGATGCCGGGATAGCAGTAGACACACTAGCAACGGCAGCATCCACACCAGCTACTTTCATTGCTGTTTCAGAATCAACACCTTTGTGTACCAACTCCTCATAACTGTAAACACCCTCTGATGCACCAGTAGTCGCTGCCGCACCAAGTGGACCTGCAACAAGGCCGCCACCAATAGCACGAGTCAACATATCAGATGCACTAAACAGGAAATTACCAACGGCGCCGGAGTTCTCTGCATCTTCTAGCTGCTCAATCTCCATGACTAATTGACTGCGGCGATCCTTGTTTTTAGCCTCATGCACCTCTGTGAATGATGGTTCACGTACATCTAAGGAGCCTTCAAGCCCACCATCCAAAGTATCTTTAATACTGTATTCCAGATGGTCTTTAACTCGCTCAAACGGCTTTACGGCTGTGTCTGCTAGCTTTACACCACCAGCTACAATACCGCGAGGAATAGCGCTAGGTGCACCATCAAACAGACCAACTTCCTTTTTCACCTGAGATTTATGCTGGATGCCTCCGGC
Source organism: Acinetobacter sp. 18QD2AZ41W (assembly GCF_009829025.1). NCBI lineage: Bacteria > Pseudomonadati > Pseudomonadota > Gammaproteobacteria > Moraxellales > Moraxellaceae > Acinetobacter > Acinetobacter sp. 18QD2AZ41W. The sequence continues at coordinate 305,562 of NZ_WURP01000001.1, forward strand.
ATTCAGTTCATCGACCTGCTTCTGGTCTTCAGGTGAGTATTCAGATAACCAGTTACTCATTACTTGGTGACTCCGTCCGGCATGTTGAGATAGAACATTGGCTTACCACGTTCATCAATTAGGGAATAGCGAATTACACCATTCGGCCCTCTTGCAGCTTCACGACGCAAGCGCAGATCACGCACTTCGCTTTCCGACATCTTGTACTTCTGAGCAATCGCAGCAAAGCGTGTATCCAAGATGGCTTCAAAGCGTTCATCTTTCATGCCGTATGGTTTAGATACTTTCCATTTGACCTGAGTTCCACCACTCTTACTTCCGTATTTCAAGTCTTGCTCATATACACCACCGGTAGCCATGCTTAGAGCTGTGTTAGCTAAGGAGGTGTCAATGTCTTTATTGTCTTTGTGCTGGTAATTATTACGCTCAGTTAAATGCGCGTAGATCGATTTAAATGCATCAAATGTCATATTTGCTGTACCCCCTGACACTGTATTTCCAACATACTTGGCAAATTCAGATCGGAGCAAATCATCGCCAGGCATGATCATCTGTTTATTTTTCAGCGCCTGTGTGCCTGATATGATTGAGGCTGCAACATCTTCGCCGTTTTCAGAGCGGTAATTATTAGCACGCGCCACACCAGCCATAAGATAGGAATTATCATCACCGCCTAATTGCTTAATCGTGGCAGCCCAAATTTGATTACCCTTTGGCACACCTTTGGATTCAGAAATAAGACTGCCAATGAAGTCTAATTTTTGATTCACTCCCATATCGTAGAAGGCTTGCTTTGCGGCAGGCAGATCCTCCATTGAAATAGGTTTGACCTTGAGATTGTCATCATCTAGTGCAAACTGTCTCACCCCATTTTCAAAGACCTTTACAGCAAATGATTGAGGGTTGGATTTCAGCTCAACCGCATTCAGGCTATGCGCTTCCAAGCCAGCTTCTCGGACGGCCTGATTTGGATTTTCAGTTAGGGTAGCTTTCTTTTTGTTATAAATGGATTCATATACAGAAAGAATCTTTCCCTCAAGCACAGCATTAGATGTTTTGCTATTCGCCATCAATGCCTTTTGCTCATTAATCCCCTTGAGCTGCTCGGGCGTTGATAAGTTTGCGAAGCGTTGAAACCTATTTGACTGCGATTTATAGAAATTAAATTTGTCCTCTTGTGTTGTTCCCTTGAAAGAGTTTTCCATCTCATTGAGGTAGTCGCTGTCTAACGCACGACCAGTCATTACTTGAGCCTCAAGTTCGCTCATCAGCTTACCTGATAGTTGCTCACGCTCTTTATTTTTGACTTCATGGTATTTCTCAATTGATTCAATGCGACTCTGTGCCTGTGCTTTCTTCTGCTGTACTTGTGGACCGTCGATATAGCCGTATTTACCGCTATCCATATCTGTGATTAGTGCTTGCAGATCTGCAGTATTCTTACTCTCAATTGCTGCAGTAATACGCCCTTCGATATCCAGCACATCACGTGTGGATTCATAGCCATAAATACGTGCCTGTTTTTCTGCTTCGGACAGATTCAATGTGGCCAGATTTGATTCAAGATACTCACGGCCAGCTTTGCGATCCATACGTGTGCCGATCTCAGTCACACGGTCAGCCAGTACAGTGTCTTTCTTAGAATCTGCGCTTAATTGCAAAGGCAGGAATGCAGTAGCATTGCGGCTAACATTACTGGACCAGTGCTGACTTAATGCCTGGTGAGCATGTCCGGGCAGCTCACCTTCCATATCTTTGAAACGCTTTTCAGACCATTGCTGTAATGTTTTATTGGCTACATCTGCATTCATTGCGCCGTTGGCCACATCGTTTTTAAGCAATGTAACCTGCTCTGATAGCTCGGTGGTCAGTACATCATCTAGCTTAACTTTGGCTTCTTTCTCTGCCAGATCATTATGATAAAGCTCTGCACGTTTGGCAGATACATCGGCTTCATCAGATTTTCGTCTGCGTTCATCAATGATGCCGTCAATTGTCTTACCAATACTTCCGAGTCCGGTCATCGGCGTATGCTGCTGCATCACTGGTCGAGACACATCCCGACCTTGAGATTTTGGAATTAACGCCATTATTTCCACCCTCCTGTTGATGCTGCACCCATAAAGTCAGAGGCGGCTTGCATCGCATAATTGTTACGTTGCATTTTGCCCTGCATGCGAACCTGTTTAGCCTGATAACCTGCATCCGAAATATTGAGTGATGCGTTATAGGCTGCATCAGAAATATGCTCGTCCTGAAGCATTGCTGCTGCACCCAAGTCAACGTTCACACCATTTTCCGCAGCCTGTGCACGCGCCGTTGAAGCATTACTTTTGCCTTGCCGCTTCATTTTTTCGGCTTCTGCACGTGCGACTGAGTTGATAGTTTTAGCATTACCTTTGGACACAGCATCCGCCATTTGAGCATTTGCCATGTTTTGAACGCCTTGCATGATTCCGCCTGGATTGCACATGATTAGACCTCCATTTCCAGAACATAGCCGACCAGTTCAAAGCCTAGAGATTCATACAGCTTCACAGTACGTTCAGCATAAATGCCGGTGATGGTACCGACTTGAATACGATCTGCTTTATTCATCTCTGCCCATACTTTAAATGTTTCAATCAGATCACTGGCTGCACCTGATTTACGATATTCAGGCAGGACATAAAGCCCCTGCTCATAAGCAAGTTTCTGGCCTGTTCGCCAATCAATATCAATCGCACCGATCAATGTACCTACCGGATTCGAGTACTCGTCTATCACGATCAAGATGGACTCAAGCTCATTAATCAAATGCGTAAATACATTTCTAGCGCGCTTCTCATCAAAGCCCTGCTTTTTAAACCGTGGTGATTCATTGGTCAGACGCTTGCCCCAGTCAACAAGCGTGTCTAAATCTTCTAGTGTTGCTGCACGTACAAGCATCTTTATCTCTCATTCATTGATACCAACATAGCTACACTTTGGACGTGGAAAGGCAGCGGTTTGTTGTGTGTTATTTTTAATTCCATTTCGTGCAAGGTCGACCAGCCATTCATGCTGACACTGACTGGCCCTGTATAGGTCAGGTTCTGAAATGCAGACTGGTTAAATGACTTATGCTCAAGGTCATACTGATTGCACTGGCCACCAATTGAATTGCGGACATACAAAACCGTTTCATGCGCCTGGATCTTATGAAACATTGCTGTATTGGGAACTTGGCTGTGATCCGGTGGCAAAAACTCAACTTCCATATTGAACGGCTGACCGGCAAACCATGTGCCCGAGGTTGGCTGATTGTCATCGTAGAAATAGCCATCTGCATTCTGGAATCGATACAGGGTAGTGTTATGCAAGTTTCTATTTGCCAATGCGCCGTTATGTGCAATCTCACAATCCATGAATGATGTTTCGTCCAGCTGCTCAAGCACAACCGAGGTTTTACGCTGAATCAGCATGAAACACAGATCATTGCCGGCGGCTTGTGGCAATGCACAGATTGAGCGTACAGATCCACCAAAGTCATGCTGTGCCCAGGCATTCATTTCCTGATCGCGGTTTAAAGTGATACTGGCCACCATGCCATCATTCAGCACCATCCAGACCAAGCTATACGGCGTTTGCTGATAGGTTAGTTCCTTGATACCGCCATGGTCTTCAGCAATGTGTGGTGCAATGGCTGACAGCTCAGGACTGACCAGACCGTCTACCTCGTAGCGATAAGACAAAGCACGCAAACGGTTACCGCCACGCTGAACAAATAGCAGCTCATTGCCGACCAGACACGGACGAACATTGGATTGCGCGCCGTAGGTTGTATGCTGTTCGATCTGGGCAGATGCAGGCGTAAATGCACCGGTTGAACTGATCAGAAACTCAGAACCACCAGTAAGCGCCACCACACCGCCACGTTGTGCCAGGTGCAAAATGTTATCAGCCTGTGCAGAAGATGAAGCCATACTAAATGCGCTGGCATCGTCCGTTGCTTCTAGGAAATCACCATCATTCCCGATTGCACTAACCCATAACTGGTTCGGGTTGTTCTTTGTGTTGGCAAAGACCAGGCGCTGTTTGAAGAATGTCACCGTGGATGGGTAGCCAGTCGCTGCTGTAAACGCTGCAGTATTCAAGGTCCATGATTTGGCAATTGCCTGTACTTGAGCATTCAGCTTAACAATGACTTCTCCCAGCACACCCGTTGGAGAAACATAAGAAGTAATTTTGACTTGGCCACCATTAATCGAAATGATTGCCCCCACATGCGCAGGAATGAATACAGACGCATCACCTGCAGTCACAGATTCCCAATCGGTACTATCGACTGCTGGCACCTTACCAGTGCTATCTGCTATTGCACGCCATGTCTGGCCAAGATAAATAACACGCTCACCAATGATGTAGTTTTCTGTTGAACTCCAGTTCGGAAAAGCAGCTGCATTCAGTGAAATGGTTTTGCCCACTTCCACGCCAGTCGGCGTTAATGCCACGTTCGGTGTGGTATTGATTTCATCCACCGGTGCGGTGACAAAAGTGAATTGATCAAAGTTCCAGTTATCAAAGTCCTTACTACAGACCAGACGATGCACCGGATGATCACCCTGAACAAAGAACATGCGATAGCGTGAGTGTGCCACTTGGATCTGTGCAACTTTGGCCACTGTGTTATACGGCGTACTTCCTGTATGAACCACGGATTGCGTTAAAGGGTCATACACCTGCAGAGTATTAATCCCCAAGATCAATAGAAATGGATTATCTGAGTTCGGAACAAAAGGAATCAGGCGCAATGCACCAGCGAAGATGCCCCGATATTTAGTACCCGGACGTTTCTTTGCTCCCCCCTCTACCAGTGGGATTGCATTAAGCAGTTTTTTAGCGCCGTTGGCATACTGCTGTACATCAGTTCGGGTGTGCAGTAATGGTGATAGCTCACCACTGGACAGGTTGTTTTTAAGTAGCCATTGCTTCATTAGTAGCGACTCCCGATATAGCGTGATTCCTCATACACGATGTCTTCTGATGGTCGTTCTTGCGCATTGATTGAACGTGCACGCTTGATCAGATCACGATATTGCGCTTCTGCCGATTGCCCTGCTGCATCACTACCAGTATTCGGTTTACATAGCTTTGCGGCCATCTTGAGTGACATGGCTTCCACCAGCATTGAATCCCAAGAATCTTCGTTATCGTTGTCAAAGATATATTCAAGATTGATCCGATTGGTATTGGCCAGAATGTAGTGATTCTCGACTTCGTATTTTTCTGTATTGGCGCTGATGATCCGGATGAAGTCACGCGGCAATGGGAAAGAATTGCTATAACCAAAGGCCGGATAAGTTGTCACCGGTGCAAGAATGGTACGTTTCTTTGCACATGACCAAGGATGATCACGCAGGATGGATTTACGCACCTGGTCATAGATACTACGGCAACGTTCAGCACGTGCAGTGTTCTCGTCAAATGAAGCAATGTTGCTGTCACCGATCAAGCTTAAAGCATGATTAACGATAGATGTTCTGGTCGAAATAGACATAAAAAAGCCCTCAAGTTTTTATGATCTTGAAGGCTTTTAAAAGTGGGTTTGTTGGGTATAAAAAAGACCCGACACCCCATGCCCAAGATGTCGAGCCAAAGCCCCTTTAATTAAGCCGGTGTGTAGTCAATCGCTACAACTTTCTTCTCATTGGCACGACCAGCACCAAATGAATGAACACCACCAACCTGTTTTACGTTCTTCTTATCCGGACGAGTCGAGATATCGAAGCTAGTAATATCTGCATCACCGAAGTGAACGGCAGACTTACAGTACATTGCTAGACGCTTGGTTCCGGCTGTAGCGCCTTGACCTACTTTTTCATAAGCAACCCAAGTCACACCTAACCACTTGTGACCTACTGCACCGTTCTGCAACATCTGAACGTTGACATGATCCGAGTTGGTCAAGATGGTGTCATTCAGGAATGCGTTAAGAACATCCGATGTGTACGTGATAAAGATTTCTTCACCGTTCTGCTCATCACATTCGTTCGCACGGAATAGTGATTTTGCTTTGGTGATTTGCTGCTTCAGCGTACCGAAAGCCGGTGCGATGATTTGACCTGCTGGTAGGTTCACCGTGGAAACAGTTGCTGTACCGGCATCGTCTACTACTTTGCGAGTCACTGGACCAACAAGCGCTGTATAAATAATGTCGTCAATCTTGCGCTCACGTGCGCTGATCAATAACTTCATATATTTGTCTTGTGGCATTGCTTTTAGCTTAGGCAGGTCACGCGGTTCAATTGGAATAAATAGATCCCAATCAGACATTAACGCAGTACGTACACCCACATCTGGATGAGTCCACTGAGTGTCACCATAGCGAGCACCAGAAGCCTGCATTTCTACAGATCCCATGTCATTGATGGTGAATGACTCACCTTCAATTTTTCCACGGTTCACAACGGTTTTAAGCAGTCGTGATTCGTTTTGCTGTGCCGCAACGTCGTATGTGTCATGGAACTGTTGAACAAACGCCGCTGTGATTTTGTTTTGGTTAGCCATTGGCTAAATCCCCCTTATTGATATTGCTTCGCATAAGCCTGTTCAACCTGTGCATAGACGCGTTTATGGTCTGGATGCTTGTCGTTCAAGTAGGCTTCCGACATCATTAATTGTTGAACTGATTCACCAACGTTTTGCTGTGTGTTAGAGGGTGGTAAATCTTCCTGAATATGCTTACCAATAGCGGCCGCTAGCTTTAACGCACCGATTGGCGAGTCTAGATCCGAAGCCTGAAAACCTAATGCTTCAATGGCTTGTTTGGCCAAGTTCACATTTGCGCCAAAGTCATTGCCCCATTCTTCCTGTAAGGCTTCCATTTGAACGGATTGATGCTGTTCATAGGCTTTAACGACTGCTTCAACTTGCTTATTGGTCATGCCTTCAGCATGGAATGATTCCAACACTTCAGTGTTATCCGCTTTAAAAGCATCAAAATCGAAGCCATCAATTGAAACGCTATAGGCATCGGCAGATTCTGGTACCGCTTTTGCTGGATCTGTTTCAACTGGTGCCGCGTTTGGTTCACCTGGTGCTGGATCTGCTGGCGGAGTGCCCGGAGTCGGTTGTGGTTCTGCTCCCGGAGTTGGTGCTGGAGTTGGAACTGGTTCAACTGCTGGTACGTTCTCTGGGTTTGGGTTCTGTTGTTCATCCATTGTCTTGCTCCATGTGTGCTAGTTCTAGGCTCTCGTCATAGCGAGGGTCGTTTGCTGTGTTAATTCGGTTGATAATGAAGTCCACGACTTCGGCACGACCTAAACGGCGGCATGTCTCACGTTCGTTTTCAGTGAAAGCATTGCGCTTAAATCGCACGGTGAGTTCTTCTAAAATTCGTTGGCCATTAACGTCCATATCGAAATGCATCTGATAGGTCAGCGCCGTTGGCTTTCGATGTGAACGCCATTTAACGTGGTGGCCAAAGCCTAATTCGTCCTCTTGCTCCTGAATCAGTTCTTTAAATTCCTGATCAGGCTGGGCCTTAAGATCGGCAATATCCTGCTTCAGTGCGAAAACTTGCCCTTGCAGTACTTCTGCACGTTCCCATTCATGGTGCTTTTCATTGCGTAAAGTGCTGGATATGGTTCTTTCCTTAAACAACTCATTGCCTAATGCTTTTGCCTTGTTTTCAGCTGCATAAAGCAAAGCGCAGGCAATCAGCGCAAGAATGGCCATTACTGCAAAACCTAAAATCATTGCATTACCTCACTGACCATTTGTGCTTCCAAGCCTTTACCCATGCCTTGAGTAATGGCACCTGTCATCTGTTGTGCCATAGCTGCTTCTTGTTCCTGTGCTGCTGCCTGCTGTTGTGCCTGTGCTTTCTGTTCACGGTACGCCTGAAGTTCATCAGTGGTACGCATGATTGAAGTTGGTGCACCTAGACCAGCTGCCAGCACTTGCGGTACTGCATCAAGATTGATGTTGTCCAATGAATCCGGAGCGACTTCGATAATTGCCCCAAGTGAAGCCATTAGACGTTCAATACTGGCCACTTCCTCAAGCTTCTGAGCACGTGCCAGTGGTGAAATAAACTTGAATGAAAGATTACGGCCCTGTAGATCCTCTGGTGCTTCGCCTAATGCTTCTGCCCGGTATGCCAGACCAAAAGCACGATCAAGGATAGGAACCAGTAACTCAGCCTGTGCACGGCCATATAGGGGACCAAGCTGCTGCCGGATCATATCGACACGTGCATAAATCTCTGCTGCTGTCGGTGGTGTGTTGTAATGCTGCTGCAGGCTGTCCGCCATCAACTTACGGCGGATGCTGGACTGAATCCGATCTAACAGCGGATCTGCGACCTGAAAGCCTTTTCCACTATCCAGGCGCTTCATTGAATCTACCTTTCCTGCAGTAACGATCTTGCCGCCACCGATACGTACAGTACGTGGGTTTAAAATGCCGTCATCTTCAGCAATCCAGAAACCGAGTACATCAATCTCAGCACTGCGCAAGGTGTCACGCATCAAAGCATTGGCTGATTTAGCATCTGGTAACGCCGTAGACATAATGCCGATGCCGTACACACTGCCCGGGATCTTTCTAAAGCGCGGTACCGCACAAGGAAACTCGTTATAGCCAGACTCCTTTAGAATATTTTTGCCATCCACTTCCACATGATATGAAGCGAACGGCATGTTCTTTGGCAGCAATACACGGCTGGTCATTGATGCTTTGACCTTACGCGGCTCAATCACATGCACAATCTTGAAACGGTCATCTGGTCGAGTCTGATAAGTGTTACGCACGGCATCACTTACTTTGTGTTCACCAAATTCACTGACCAACTGTGCAGCGGTTTTGGTGTACTCGCGGTAAATCGTATCTACTTGCCCGTCTGGACGTGTAGAAGCAATAAAGCACTCACCGATTGGCCAACACTGGTATGTGAAGCCACCACCTTTTTCACGGTCAATGTCTTGATAGATCACACCCCAACCAGCAACGGCGAAATCAATGATCATGTCGTAGATTTCACTGTCAAAGTTAGCGCCGTGGATATTGCGAAATAAGAACTGTGCGACCTGTTCAAGCCAGTGTTCACCTGGTGTGAGTTCGGCTTGATCGTCCATACCATCCGGTACAGCCTTAAACCAGATCGCGTTTGCAGGTGTGGTACCTGCTATCAGGTTAGATACAAAGATCAGGATTGATTCGGCAGCAGTAGAATCCAGCAAATCAGCACGCTGTTTCTCTCTGGTGCCTTCGGAACCTGAACCACCGTTAAAACACTGTTGGCGCTCAGGTGCTCCGTACTTATAGCATTCAGTCCAGTGCGCTTCGTATTTGGCACGTTCTGCCCGAAGTTCACCCAACCGTTTGCAGATTTGACTTGCTCGATCACTCATGCCTTATCCACCTAGTGTTGATTTCTTATTGCTATCACCAGCACTCAGGACTTCCGATGCTCGACGCTTTTTCATCGCAGCCTGTGCATTGTCCTGTTTAGATTGCTGGGCTTCTGGTGAGTTTTCAGCTGCTTTATTCGCTGCACGCTCTTTCGTACCAACGATGTCGAGTCCAAAAAGCTTCCCACTGTTTTGAAACAACTTGCCGATTGATCCTCCGCACATATCAACCTCCTAATGTATTTTTCTTCTCGTCCTGAGAAGATCCAGAAGAAAGAACTTCAGATGCCTTACGCTTTTTACGCTGTGCCACCTGTTCGTTTTCCGCTGTCTGTGCCTCTGCTCGGGCTTTGGCTTCCGCTGCCTGAGCGTCATAGCCCTTAGATGCTGCCTTGGTATCAGTCAGACCAATGGCATCAGTCACAGTGCTAATGGCCTTGCCTACGAATCCACCACACATGGTTAGTACTCCTCGGTGATCCAACCGTTAGGGCCTACAACTTGGCGCGTGCGCTTTGCTGTTGGGTCGGTAGATGCATTGGATGTAGGTGCATGTTGTGTAGGTGGTTGTACTGATTCACCTTTGTTTTTGCGCCATTGAAGGAATTCTTCATATTCCTTTTTGGCTGCCTGTTCTTCTGCAGTTGGTTCAACTGGTGTACCTAGTGAACTGGTTTCATTAGTAGACTGGTCTTGTGATTCAGCATCTTGGCCAGTGATGCGCTCTAACGCTGCATCGGCCTGTTCTGCTGTGGTCGGTGCCTTCTCTGTTGCACCTGGTGTATTTACTTTGCGAGCTGCCATAAAAAAACCCTATCGTTGGTTGATAGGGTTACTGTGGGGGTATGGGTGTTGGGGTTTGTTGTGTGTTATTTAAGAGGATTATCTTTATCAAGCATTACTATCAACTTGTCATACCTATCATGAAAATCTCTTATATCTTTAATACGCTCCATTGCCTCTTTTAGCTCTACTTCTAGCTCCTTTATGGTAAATACATCACAATCATCATTCACTGAATCCAGCATAATTTCTAAACACTCTTTCATCTCAACCAGAGTATCTTCTGTTGAGTCTGAAATTTCCAAAAACCCATCAATTAACTCTCTTTCTACCTTGGTTAAATCACATGCATGCTTAGAAAATATTTTTATTTTTAGTGTTTTTAATTTTATTGCATTAACGACATTCAGCTGTTGATAAATAAACTCAATAAGTTGAAGTCTTAATTCAAAATATCTTTGTTTCTTGAAAAGCTTAATTTGATAATAGACATAATAGACAGCTATCAATGCAATGATAATTTGCACTTGTCCCGAATTGCTCCCCAACCAAGCCCATGCATTGACAATACATTCCCACATAAAATAAATCCTTATTATAAATTGCCCTCATTCTACCTAAACTTATTAAAAAAATTACTATTCTTCGGCCCGACATACTGAATCCATCTCCATACATCACGCCAGTAAAACCAATCGCCGTTGGATTCCTTCCACGGCGTGCCGTCATTCTCTATGTGGGTGTAGTCAGGTGGCATGGTCACCTTCCAGCGCAGCACTGATTAATCCTGCCATTTCTGCCGATTCTTCATAACTCCCAGTGTAATATTCATTCATGATTGCTTTTACAGCATCAAGACGTTTCTGCAACTGCACACACTCCCCCTCAAGGTTTAGGTTTGTTTCTTGCAATTCATCAATATGCGCCTTCATTGAATGCTGGCCAGCTTCCTGGTGTTGCCATGCTTTACGAGCACCAATGATTTGCACTGGGCTTAAATTTTCAATCAAGCAGAACTCTTTAAATTCACTCACAACCCTAACTCCCGATCCAGTTCCTCAATGACCTGATCGCACAGGCCGCCGTCTTCAAAAATATCCATCTGGCCAATCTTGTACTTGTATGTCATCCATTCACCTTCCAGTGGGTAGCGCACAATGCCCGTCTCCGTTTGCCAAAGCATAATGAACGCATGGCCGTTGTCGTAATTAGGAACGCCACCACGCGCCCATTCACTCACAGTTGAAGCACCAGATACAGGCAGAACGTCCGCAATCTTTTCGTGTGTCCAGCCACATTTGCCCAAGTCCAGAATCATGCGATTGAAGTCCGGACGCTTGTAATTTCGAAGTTTTAACTTGAACTCTTTGACCTTCTTTTTGGTATGCAGATTGATAAAACGCGCGCGCGCGCGAGGAGAGTTCGTATATACCCCCTCTCCACACTCACCACCGACTAGTTGCAGCCCCATAGAACTTCCCATAGCAACCCCTATATTCACTTTAAATTTCCATCACTTTTATTTTGAGTAATCCGCCTTTAACCACATTGCCCCGGCGTACTATCAGCTCATCAAACTGTTCGTCATCTACGCAAAATTCACACTTCACCAGGCTATCAATCGTTGCTTTCAAGTAATTATCGATATCCCGTCTTAACCGATTTGGAAAATGAAACGTCACCTCCAGTTTTAACCGTGCTGCTGTTCTGGTTGGCGGTACCAACATGCTGACCAGATCGTGAAAATCTCTTGCCTCATCACTTAACTTGAAACCGCGTCCAGATTTCTTCCAGTAGTGGTTTACCGATGGAGGAATGGCCGGCAAATTAAAATCTAAAATGACTTTTTCACCCCCTGCGCTATTTCGCTCTAGTTTCGCGTCTACGGCGTTTTGTTCTGCTTCATGTGTCTTTGCTTCAATTTTGTTTTTAAATTGCACTGTCGCGCATTCCTTGCGCAAATTGTGCTTATTCAAGTGAACTTCTAACTGTTTTTCGCTCCAACGGGCTCCAGTCATGTACAAGCCCCAAACAGTTGTTTTGATTTTTCAGTTGGCAGGAAGCCTTGCGGACTCTTTTTATCGCCTGTGACATAGCCAAGATCCTCAAGCGAGGATAAATACCTACACACAGTTCTTTCGCTTACACCTGAAACCACTTGCTCCAGAACATCTATCACATAGGTTTTATTTGTCCGGAACGTGATGAACAGCATGATTTCAAGGGTTTGCTCAAACATATGGCTATGAGATTTACTAATCATGCTGCACCACCTGTACGCTGATCATTCCAATTGCATTCGACTACGCTTAAACCACCTTGCTGGAATCGAGACCAAAGACGATCACCTAAGTCTTTTTGCAGTTCCTCCAGGGTTAAATTTGAAATCAGCATGGTCGGCTTCATGCGGTCATAGCGTGCATATAAAACTTTGTGGACCAGCTCCCGGCGCTTATCACGGTCATGCAATCCGTATTCATCCAGAATTAATAAATCGTATTGAGTGAAATCATGGATTACAGATTTCTCTGTAGCGTCTGGTGCATCCCATGCGTGCATGATTCGTTGTGCCAGATCTTCACTGGTGATGTAGCGTGCATGCTTACCCTTGTTGAGTAGTGTTCGTGCCGTAGCACAGCTCAGATGGGTTTTTCCTGTACCAGTCGGCCCAACCATCACAAAGTTATTCTTGTCGCCGTTGATCATGTTCTTGGCGAAGGAAACAACCTGATTTAAAGCGTTCTGGTGTCCTGCATGTTTCACCAGGTAATTTTTAAAACCTGACTGAGCATGACGCTCTGGAAGTTGAGCACCTGCAAAGTGCTTTTCACGTACCTGGCGATCCACTTCGGCCTGTGCTTGTGCGAGTTGTTCTTCATGGAACTCTACGGCGCATTTTGGGCACTTGTGATATGGCCCGGCTTGAACCATAGCGACTTGATGCTTATTGCAGATCTCTTGAACTTTTTTGAGTTCAAATGAAAACGATGACATTGCGTTCATACGAAGTCCTCCGGGATATCCACTTGGAAGTTTTCAACAGGTGCGTGATAAGTTGCCTGATCTTTCCATGCATCATTCACGTTCAGATTTGCGTTAGGTTTCTTGCTGGCTTTTGGTTTTTCAGTCTTCGGTTTTGCAGGTTGGTAATTGCGTAACCAGTTCAACCAGGTGGTCATCCACTTTTGAGAAATACGTTCAGGTTGACCAACTGACCATTGCGCCAGCTCTTTGAGTTGTTCAAGTACGATGTCTTGTGACAGCTTTGGAAAACTCACAGCTGCTTGAGCCATGAAATCTTTTTTGATTGGGTAGGTTCCGGATAAATCTTTCAGCGTGTACAGCTTTGGATCGTCAGAGTGGTAGTCAATAAAATTCAAAGCACCACGATCCTGAGGAACAAATTCAGCCGGCGCTTTATTCTTATTATTTTCTAAAGATTCTATAGGTGTATCTATTGTGTGTTCGGTTTCCGAACTAGTTACTGGTTCGGTAGTCGAACTAGTACGGTTCACTTTCCGAACTGGTTCGGTAGTCGAACTAGTCTTGTTAGTGAACTGATCTTTTAGGGATATCTCATTTAAAACGTATTTTTTTACGCCCCTTGAACCAGTACCAGCAATTGAAACAACCTTGAGTTTTAATAGCTCATCTATGCCATTTCTGACAGTTTCACGGCTTAATTTACGTGCACCTAGTAAGTCGCCACCCTGTAACTGCGAGTAGCTAACAAAATCAGACTCCTTGTTATGTCCGTTAATACGGTTTTCCAGCTCCGCATAAACGTTACGTGCAGCATCACTAATGAATGGCCACACTTCTTTTCGATACAAGCGACTAGACATAACATAGCCCTGATCGAACTTATCGCTATACATGCTTTTTCCAGCCCCTTGTGCTGGTTGTGAAGGCTTCTTAAACGGAATTACTTGTGCAGTATTCATTTCTTCACAACCTCCCCGATACGTGTTAAATTCAACATTTGTTGCATGCCTCATTTACTTTCTGAGTGAATGGCAAAGATGCTCATCTGTTCGCGCAGATGGGCATTTTTTGTGCCGGTAGGTTTTATCAATGGTTCAGGTGTTAATTCAAAAATAGGCGTGTCTACGGTATCTGTGGTCAGACGCATAAGAGATGCGAGATTATTTAAACGTTCCCGAACTTCAGAAATATTTGATATGCCCAAGCTTCTTATATGCTCAGACAGAGTTTTGTTTTCAGATCTAGCAATTGCTTCCAAGTCGCGCTTTTCGTCATACGTGCATTTGAACGTGATACTTTCAGTTAATTTTTCAGACATGCCTTCTACCTCACACAGCCTTATCGCGCAGTTCGATCCAGATATCCATCCAGTCATCTGGTCTAAGATCCTTTCTCGTTACTTCTTTATTCGAAAAAATCTCAATGGCAGCACAAGTCGCAGGCTTAAAAAGACTGGTGGTTTTATCTTTATTCATAAGTGCTGCCTGCTTGGAAAGATATTCGACAGATGTTTTGCAAGATTCAGCCAGCTCTTTTTTTTGATCTGAATTTAGACCTCTAAAATAGGTCACGAATTTACTACTCATTAAAGAAACTCCTTATTAATACGAGAATATTACATTTTTGTATTTTTATTAGCAAGGATAAATACATTTTTGTGTTTATACATTTTTGTAATACATTGATAGAATCGAAAACATGTCTAAAGATCATGATTTAAATAAAGCGTCTTCTGATGCTCGCGCAGATAAATTGGATTCTTGGGTGAAGACTCACTACAAGAACCAGAGAGAATTTGTCGAAAAATTTGGGTTAAATCAGGGTGAAATATCCAACCTAATTCAAAAGAAAAGAGTTCTTGGGGAGAGGAAGGCTAGAAAGCTAGAAGAGCAAACCGATATTCCTGCTATGTATTTAGATGGAAAGGATGTCGTTGTTAGTGAGTCCAAGACGCAAAGTATATTAAGCAAGAGATACGATAGGCTTATCGATCTATGCCAGTCTTTAGATACTTTGCAAGAGAATAAATTATTATCTGATAGTGATTTAGATGACATTAATATTGTGTTTGATAATGCTATTAGGACTATTAATGAAATGGTTGCGAGAAGGATCAAGCCCAACCAAAAAGAAAACGCATCTTAGAATTTTGGATTAAAGCCTTAGGGGAAAATTAATGAGAATACTTCACATGCTGTGGTTGCCATTTGCTTATTGGTTTTTCCCCTACAAATTAGCCAATCACGCTTTACGTGGAACACTAAAAAAATATGGTGTAAATCTAGCAGTTATACCAGACGCACTTACTCAAGAAATTTCAAAAGATATCATTAAGGGCCAAAGGTTTTATGGAAGAAAACCTAGTGTATTTAAGCAATTATATGATTTACAGCTCCTTACAGATTTTAATGCTATTACAATGAAAAAATTAATAAAGGGTGAACTTAAATACGAATTTGAAATGACCCCAGAAGTTGAAAAAGTAAAAAATATCATGCTTAAGCATGCTGTTAGTCAACTATAAAAATAAGCCGCATACCCGAGCGGCTCTTGGATCGGGTGGAGAAGAACATGGGTTTTAATTTTTTAGACTTAAATGACAATGTACGGAATGCAATGCTTGAAGAGGTGAATTTAGACATCTCCAGCAACACCCTGTATTACAGTAAAAGATTTAATCAACATGGGATTGATAGTTATCCAAACATTTTAATTGAGAGCATTAAGGGGGGTAATGAACAAACTCTTGCTAATGCAATTCGTAAAGACGATATGTTTAATGCCTCTTCAGTAGATAAAAATGGTAGAGCATCTAGAACACCAAGTAATGCACATGAAACACTTGCAGAAGGTGAATTTAATCGTTTTTATATTCGTGCATTAGCACGTATTGCTATTAACGAAAATAAAGAATTAGAAGTATATCGCGCAAAAGAAGTGTCTAATGCGCGAAGTGAATCAATCCAAAAAATTGGAATCACAGTTAATCCAAACGACCTACTAGCCGATCTAAGAAAAAACATTGGAATTGATACTTTTCTAGGGCTTCCTGGCGGGGTTAATTCAGGATTAAGTGTTAAATTAGTTTAATACCAAGTAAATACTAAAGATCCATTTTCTTGCAGCTCATAGCCAGCTGAATTCATATGACCTTCTATCTCGGCCATATAGATATCATCTTCTGTGTTACTGGCTTCATCTAAGATATTAGTTAAATAAATTCCATGTTTATGCGATAAATCGGTTAGTTCTTCTAAAAATTTCAATTGATTTTTATCCATAAC
This sequence comes from Acinetobacter sp. 18QD2AZ41W, assembly GCF_009829025.1. Classification (NCBI taxonomy): domain Bacteria; kingdom Pseudomonadati; phylum Pseudomonadota; class Gammaproteobacteria; order Moraxellales; family Moraxellaceae; genus Acinetobacter; species Acinetobacter sp. 18QD2AZ41W. The sequence goes on from NZ_WURP01000001.1 coordinate 321,988, forward strand.
AAACTCCAAACAACCCATCCCTGTGATGGGTTTTCTTTTGTCTATTAAATCCTAAATATAAAAATAATCATAGAAAATATTACATTTATGTATTGCAAATAAATACATTTTTGTAATATCCTTATTTCGTACCCAATAAAAAGCCCGCGATGGACTGGAAATCTAGCGGGCTTGCAAATATGCGAGATAAGTATGAAACAAAATCCTATTCAAAGCAACCTGCCAGAGTTTGATGCATCAAGCATGACTTCTGAGCGTTTGTACCAGCACCCAGAACCGAAATCAGTAGCGAAAGAAGTTGCTTCAAATGTCGCTGCTTGGATGCTCCTATTTTCAATCTTCTTTGGTCTGTCAGTCATGATTCTGCATGCAGCGGAAAAGCAGTCTGCTTACCAGGCGGAAGCGATTGCGAATGCTGTTGGGGGTGCGAAGTAATGGCTGATCAAGTGATTACATTCACCCAAGAAGGTGAATTTCAAGCCTACTACGCAGCATGCGCATGGTGCAAAGAGAATGGTTATAGCCATGGATCTATGCAAGCTAGAGCGCCAATTGGGCTGCTTAAAGGCGACTGGATAATTGCTAAATGGCGCAACCTTTCTCCAAAAGAGCGTCAGCAGCTGGACGGAACAATTACGTGCATTGAGACCTTTCGTGAAGCACCTGTTCATGTCGTGATTAAAGGTGAAAGCTTATGAATGCCTATGTTAATCCTACCCGGATTATCCCGATCCGCGCTTCATCGCTAGGCGATCTGTTTGATTGCCCTGCACGCTGGGAAGCAAAGAATCTTTTAAACAAACGCAATCCAGCTGGTGCACGCACTCGCTTGGGTACCGCAATTCATGAAGCCGTAACCCAGTGGGATCACCTAAACTTAATCGGTGAAGAAGTTAGCCTGGAAGAATGTGAAGAAATTTTGCATCACCAGATCTGGCAACCAAATGAAGAAGTGGATTGGTCGGATCTGAACCAGAACGATGCTGAATCAATTGGCCAGTCATTAATGCACAAGTACATCACCCACATTGCACCTACTCAGAAATTTATCGGTGTGGAAGTGCGTTGTGAATCATTAATCCTTGCAGATCTAGGCATTGAACTTACTGGAACCATCGACCGCATTTATGAAAATGAAGATGGTGAATTGGGTATCTCTGATATCAAAACCGGTAAGGCTGCTGTAGCCAGTGACGGCGTAGTGAAAACCGTTGGCCATGCTCCACAGATGGGAATTTATACCGTACTTGCTGCACATGCTCTACAGGAACCAGTAACAGCCCCTGCCCGTATTTATGGCCTGACGACTGGCAAAACAGATAAAGGTCAGCACGTGGGTATCGGTGAAATTGAATCACCTGCAGAAGTACTGCTGGGTACTGAAGAAGATCCAGGACTACTGCACCATGCGGCCAAAATTATTAAACACGGTACGTTTTACGGCAACTCTAAATCAATGCTCTGCAATGAAAAGTTCTGCCCTGCGTACGCTACCTGCAAATTTCGTAAGTAATTAATTTTTAAAATATAAGGAATAACACAATGACTTCTCAAGTAATGACAACTGAACAACTTCGTACTTCTCGCCAAGCTGCTCATGCTGCACCTAAACCGGTTGAAGTGGGCCTTACTTCACTTGAAGGCTTTGAACTGGCACAGCGTATTGCCAAGATGCTTGCAGCCTCAACCATGGTGCCGGAAGTTTACCGCGATACATTGAAAATCAAAGATGGTAAAGACCAGAACGGCAACTGGTTATATCGTTCAGAACCAAATCCAAACGGCTTGGCCAACTGTGTAATTGCACTGAACATGGCTAATCGCATGGGTGCAGATCCGCTGATGATTATGCAAAACCTTTACATTGTTGAAGGTCGTCCAGCCTGGTCATCTCAGTTTGTTATTGGTGCTATTAATACTTCTGGCAAATATTCACCGCTTCGCTTTGAAATGGAAGATCGTGGTGAAATTGAAGTGACCTATACCACTAAAGACTGGAAATGGAATGAGCGTGCTCGCAAGAGCTTGCCAGAGGAAAAAGTTCACACGATTAAACTGCGCAACATCGTATGTAAAGCCTGGGCAATTGAAGCCGGTACAGGTGAGCGTCTTGAATCTGCAGAAATATCGATGGAAATGGCAGTTAAAGAAGGCTGGTACCAGAAGAACGGATCTAAATGGCAAACCATGCCTGAGCAGATGCTTCGCTATCGTGCTGCATCATTCTTTGGCCGGATCTATGCACCAGAAGTGTTGATGGGTATCCGTACACAGGAAGAAGAACTTGAATCAATCATTGATGTAACGCCTGAGCCAGTGAATACAGCACCACAAACTTTGGACAGCATTAAGCAGAATGTTGTGAAAGAAGTTGTTACCGATGCACCTGCAGAAGAAAAGCCAAAGCGCTCACGTCAGCCTAAGGCTGTAGAAGAAGCACCAGTTGAACAGGCTGAGAATGTCCAAAATCAAACATCAAATGAGGCGGCCGAAGGCGAACTAAGCGTAGATGAATTAAAGCGCCTACAGCAAGAAGCTGAAGCATTGGTACAGCAAAAGAAACAACCGGGATCTAGTGATCTTAGACGTGCTTATGCCAAGGCTCTGAATACAGCTAAATCCTTGGCCGATGTACTCGATATCGAAGAGCAGATCGAAAATGACGGTGCTTTAAATCAAGGTGATGCTCAGTATTTAGTAGGCAACATTGAAGAAGTGCGCGCCAAGTTTGAAACGTCACGAGTGCCAGCTGTAGATCCAACCAAGAGTAATGCATTCAAAAATGGCATGCTCCGTTCGATTGAAGATTCAAGAGACTTAGAGCGTCTTGAGGTATTAGCACCGCAGATCACAGAAGCCAAGCCAAAGCTGACCAATGAGCATCATCAAGAATTATTGCATGCCTATGCTGCACGCAAGGCCATTCTTGAAGATCAAAACGATATGTTCAACAACAACTAAACCAGATATGGCCACACCTTCGGGTGTGGCGCTTAAAAGAATTTTTAGAGGAATTGGCGTGATGGATATTCGGGAAATTCAAGAAAAATTTGAAGATTTACTTTTAGCAAACCCTGACTTTGATGAAAGCCTTTTGGAGAAAGATGAAGAAGGCTCTTATTCGGATTCTGATATTCAGCATATGTACAGCATGTTTGAAGCTGGTACAGAAGTTAGAGAGCAATGGCAAGCAGCAAAAGCCCAAGCGGTGCCGGAATGGATTTCTGTTGAGGATAGTCTTCCTAAGAAAAATGCAAACGTCCTCTTAAATGTAGTTGCTCGAAGACGTGGTAAGCCATTTAGTTGTATAGGCTTTTATTCAGTTGAGCCAGATGACGAGCCTTGTTTTATCTTGGATGACAATTTCACAATTTTAAAAGGCGTAACACACTGGATGCCTTTACCGGATGCGCCACAGGAGCCAGCCAATGACTAACATCTACAAAATTGAGTCGATTGGCGACTTCTTGAAAATCCCATCTGATCGCATCCATGTTTGCTTGCAGGAAATGGCTGATCACATGGCTGAATTTAAGGCCGGACTGGAAGCCTTGGGCGTAGAGCCAACGGGTGCTGAAATTAAAACTTTCACCTGGGAGGATGACGGAAAAAATGATCTAAACATCACCCTTAATTGCGTTGATGGTAGATCGGCTACTGTGAAAATTATTCGTGGAGAGCCAGCCAATGAACTTTGATGATGCTCAATTCCTCTGGTGCACCAACTGGTGCAAAGCACAAGGTTTAAGCCCATACGATGCAGCGAATTGGGCAGCTGCTAAAGCGGAATATTTGAAGGTTTCAAAGGAGGTGTCTTAATGGTTTTATATATCTCAACGCCTGAGTTACTGAAGCGTTATGGGGTAACAAAAGGCACTTTGATCAACTGGCGCAATAAAAAGGATTTTCCTGAACCAGTGATCAAAGCACATGGGCGCTCAAGCAGCCGTTATGGTATTAAGGCCGTGGATGCTTGGGAAAGAGACAACGGATTGCTTGAATCACTTGAAATACAGCCTTTGATATCAAAGCGCTCGTAATTGTCCAATATGGCGCAGAGCTTGAAGAACCACTTTTCATATGCCTGCGCCTGATCATCTAAATATTCGTGTAAATCATAAGTTCCCCACACTGCAGGTAAACCATGGCCAAGCATAATTTCACAAATATGCGGTGGTGCCAGTTCTGATATATGCGTTCTCATGGTCCTGCGTAAATCATGTGTGGTCCAGTGCTGGATATCCACCCCAAAACGTTTACGCACATTCTCATTCACATATAGAGGTATAGTCGTCTGAAAGCTTTTGGCCAGCATGGTATAGGCTTTGCCTTTTAAGTTCGGGAAAGCGTATTCACAGCTATCAGGTGAGAGTGAAAACACATACTTAATGAATGGCACAATTTGCGGAATGATGGGCCGGATAATCGGCTTATGGGTACGATCCCCCATTTTGTGATTCTCTGGTGGTACGTGCCAGATCATTTCCTGAAAATCAAAGTCAGACTTCTTGGCCAGCCTTAATTCTGATACACGACATCCGAAAAACAGCAGCATGATGATAATGGCTTTGTTTTTCGGTGATATGGCGTTGGATCTCAGTGAAGCATGCACTACCCAGAATATTTCCTGTTCTGAAAGATAGCGTGACCGCTTCACTTTCTTCACGTTTAGATCCACTGCTCTTAAGTGCTGAATAGGCTGATGCTGTAATTTTCCGTGAATGCATCCCCAGCGCATGATCATTCTTAAATTTCCCAGCACCTTGATCGATACGGTTTTAGCATCCGCAGCAATATCAAAGAGCAATTGCGACCACTCCTGCAGCGACACATCATCACAGATCCGTCTACCTATACGCGGGTAAACATGCAATTCAAAGGCTCGATAATCATCCTTGTATGAGACTTTATGAATGGCAACGGTATTAAACCAAAGATCGCAAATGTCTTTGACTGTGAGCTGTTTCAGATAGTCGCTTTCCCCTTTCAGTTTAAGCTGCATTGGATCCTTGCCCTGGTCGAGTTCAGCTTTATATTTATGTACCTGTACCCGGGCATCTTTTAGGCTAAGTAAAGGGTAAGTACCCAAGTCCAGTCTTTTCGCCTTGCCGCTAAAACGATAGCGATATTGAAAGACAATCTTGCCTTTAGGTGTAATTCGAACTGACAGGCCATCCCGATCCGTCACCACCTCAACTTTTTCACGCGGTTTCCCATTGTTGGATTTGAGCCAACTATCACTTAAAGCCATTTAAATTTTCCAGTCCAAATGTTCTATACTCTGTACATATTTAGGCAGAGCGAAATTATGTACACACATATGTACATATTTTTTCTTGAAAGGTAAATGACTTTGTTGAACTTTGAATTTATTTGATTGCCGTTAATAAACGCGAAAATTGATTAATTCTATTGAATCTAAAGCTTTTCTATATGCTTTGTTGAACTTTGAAAAACTTTGGAGAATCTTGAATGCAAAAGCCGACTATAATTTTCGATATGGATGGAACTTTACTTGATCTTGCCTACGATGATTTCATCTGGAATGAGTTGCTGCCTGTGCGTTATGCTGCCACACATGGCTGTAGCATGGAACACAGTCAGGCGACCCTCTCCGCATTCTATCAGGAACATAATCATACCCTAAACTGGTACTCCTCACGCTTCTGGACGGCTAAAGTCGAAGTTGATGTTCTGGCGATGCAGATTGAACATAAAGACAAAGTCGCCTTACGCCCGTATTGTCTCGAATTACTGGATTATCTGAAAACGAATGGCTACCCGATCTGGCTGGCCACCAATGCCGATTGTGCCGGCCTGGCCTTTAAATTGGATCACTTAAATTTAAGCCATTATTTTGATGTGATTGTCAGTTCAGAAACGATTGGGCATGCCAAAGAATTTGTTGAATTCTGGCAAGGCTTGAATGCCATGCATCCCTTCGATCCGCAACATGCTTATTTTATTGATGATACCGAAAAAGTCCTGAATGGTGCCAAAGCCTACGGGATTGAAAACCTGCTCAGTATCCAGCACCCCTCCTCGGCCAAAGTCGCACGCGAGACTTGCAATTATCCGATGCTGCACCAATTAACAGATTTAATCACTTATTTAAATCAGGCTGAGGTAGAGAAAAAATATGCGTAAATCGTCTTTACCCGAAGATGCGGTAGGCATGCGTATAGACAAATGGCTTTGGGCAGCACGGTTTTTCAAGACCCGTTCCATTGCCAAACATGCAATTGAAGGTGGTAAAGTCCACCACAATGGTGAACGTGTCAAAGTATCACGCGAAGTCCGTGTTGGCATGGAACTGACGATTCAGCAAGGCATCGACAAGAAAACTGTCCTGGTTAAAGAACTTTCTGATGTTCGCGGCCCTGCACCTGTGGCACAAAAACTGTATGAAGAAACCGAAGTCAGTATTGCTCGACGGGAATTGATTACCTCACAAAGAAAGTTGCATAATCTAGCTCGTCCCGATCATCGTCCAAGCAAGAAAGATCGCCGGGATATCAGTAAATTTAAAAATGAAAATAGTCAGAGTTTTGATCAGTCATGGTCGTATAATGACGATTAAATTCAAGCGTCAGAATGTGTCGTACATGCGCTGACATTGATAGAACACTAGGGAAAATTCTGTCACTATACGCCTGTGGAACAAAGCTCTAATTTAAGACATCCACTTGAGTACTAACTGAGTGACATCGTATTGAGGTTGTAAGATGGATGAGAATAAAAACAAGGCGCTTAATGCTGCCTTAAGCCAGATTGAAAAACAGTTTGGTAAAAATACAGTCATGCGTCTTGGTGACAATACCGTTCAGGCTGTTGAAGCTGTATCTACAGGTTCTTTAACCCTGGATATCGCACTCGGTATTGGTGGCCTACCGAAGGGCCGTATCGTCGAGATTTATGGTCCTGAATCATCAGGTAAAACCACGATGACCCTGCAAGCAATTGCAGAATGTCAAAAAGCCGGTGGTACGTGCGCATTTATCGATGCCGAACATGCACTTGATCCGCAATATGCGCGTAAGCTTGGCGTAGATATCGACAACCTGCTGGTATCGCAACCCGATCACGGTGAACAGGCGCTTGAAATCGCAGATATGCTGGTACGCTCTGGTGCAATTGACATGATCGTGGTCGATTCTGTAGCTGCTCTAACGCCACGTGCGGAAATTGAAGGCGAAATGGGTGACTCGCATATGGGTCTGCAAGCCCGTTTGATGAGCCAGGCACTGCGTAAAATCACCGGTAATGCCAAGCGTTCCAACTGTATGGTGATCTTCATTAACCAGATTCGTATGAAGATTGGTGTCATGTTCGGTAGCCCGGAAACCACGACTGGCGGTAACGCATTGAAGTTCTATGCATCTGTACGTCTAGACATCCGTCGTATTGGTCAGGTGAAAGAAGGTGACGAGATCGTTGGTTCTGAAACCAAAGTCAAAGTCGTGAAAAACAAAATGGCACCTCCATTTAGAGAAGCGCTGTTCCAGATTCTGTACGGCAAAGGCGTGAACCATCTAGGTGAATTGATCGATCTTGCTGTACAGCAAGAAATCGTGCAGAAAGCCGGTGCGTGGTATTCTTATCAAGGCGACAAAATTGGCCAAGGTAAGAACAATACCATCCGTTATCTGGAAGAGCATAAAGAAATGGCACAAACCATTGAAAAGCTGATTCGCGAGCAACTGCTGACCAAAGCCGTGATCACTGAAGAAGATAATAAAGAAGAAGCAGATCTTTTAGATGCCTAATCTATTATTTGCCTAGTCTTTAAACATCACGACACAGCGCCCTACGGGGCGTTTTGTTATTATGGGTAGATGATAAAATGCGAGAGAAAGATGTCAGAGGCAAAATTCAGCAAACTGCTCGATTATGAAACTTTAAAACAGCAATTTGGCGATGCTGATGATCAAGCGACCCAGCAAAACACATTGAAACAAAAACCCACTTTCGACTCAGAAGAGCGCCTGTTTGATACCCCTGATGATGAAAAGAAAAAACCGGGCTTAACTGGCTCGCGTTTGCGTTCGCATGCCTTTGCCGTACTGACCCGCAAGGAATATGCCAAAGCCGAACTGATCGAGAAGCTATGCCTATATGCAGAGGATCGCGATGAAGTGCTGGAATTAGTTGAAGAATTATCACGAGAGAATTATCAGAGTGATCAGCGTGTCGCAGAAACCATGCTGTCGAGCCAAAAGCGTAAAGGCAAAGGCCCCAATCAGATTAAAATGAAATTAAAAAACAAGAAAGTTGATACGGCTTTAATCGCAGAAGAACTGAAAGAAACTGACTGGGTGCAGCAAGCCTATGCGCTGAAAGTCAAAAAATATGGGGCGGAAGTTACTAAAGATCCGAAGCTCAAGGCCAAACAGATCCGTTTTCTGATGTACCGTGGTTTTGAAATGGATACGATTATTAAGGCGATTAGCCGTAAAGTGGAAGATTAATTTGTATTCAGATTCATTAATAGACCCACTACAAAAGTGTTTGCATATTGATCTTAAAATGAGAAAATCAGTTCGCTAGCAGAACGAATTATTGGGATAATAAAATGTTAAAAATTAGCTGATATTAGAAGTTAGCTTTGAGATTAATAGGCTGGGATAAAATGTTTTTATTATTGAAAAATATGGTGGCAACCCTACCAGCAAAGCTCCGGCACATCATAGTTCTATTACCGTTGCTACCTTCCGGTCCTGGCGGGGTTCATAGAGTACAATTGCGAAGTAACCAGCAGGGCTACCATTACAAAAACAGAGTATAGAGATTTTTAATCAAGTTGCAAGCTTTGTTCCTTAAAATAATCCATCAAGCTATCCGTTTGATTATTTTAAAAACAATATTGATATTTCTGCTGATTTTCAAGCGATCTTCACAATCAATCCATCAACACCCAGATTCGCATGATCTTTGTAAAACCTTGTTGCAATTTCTAAAAATGCCGTTTTTAATGTGTGCAATGTATATGAATGATCTTCTTTAAAAGATGAGCAGCGGATACGTATCTCACAAAGAATTATGGAAATTTTATGATGTTTAAAAAGACCGTATTGTGTGCAGTGACAGCACTCTTTACCACACCGCTATTTGCCAATATTCCAATTGAATCGCGTGGCTTGAGCCAGACTGCCAATCAAGCGTCAATGAATACCCAGTCTGCGAGTTCTGCCGGCGTATCGACACCTGTGCAAACCAATACCAGCTGGCAGATTATGCAAAAAAACCAGCAACTGGAAAGTGATCTGCGGATCTTGCGCGGCAAAATGGAAGAACAGGAAAATGAAATTGCCCAACTGAAAAGCGAACTGACCAATCGCTATGCCGATCTCGATCAGCGCCTGGAACTGTTACAGCAAAAAATTGAACCGGCTGAAGAAAACCCAACGGAGGACAACCCACAGGATAGTTCTCCCAGTTTAAATGCGAATGAGATCAATACAGCGAGCAGCGGACAACAGCCCACCGAGCTGGACAAAGCAGCCTATACAGTAGCCTTAGATGCCTATAAAAATGGCGGTGCAGCCAAAGCCATTGCACCCATGCAGAACTTTATTAAAAACAATCCGAATAGTGTGTATATCAGCAATGCCTATTTCTGGTTAGCAGAATTCAATCTGGCCATCGATCCGCCAAATTTTGAAGAAGCAAAACGCAATTACACCATTGTGGCAGACCGCTATCCAAAGTCGACCCGTGCTTCGCGTGCGCTTTATCAACTGCATAACATTAGCAAGGACGTCGAGCAAAAACCGGCCATTGCCACCCAGTACAAGAACAAATTACTCAGTAATTACCCGCAATCTGAAGAAGCTAAATTTTTTAAGTAATAATCTTCTAGATAACCCTTAATTCAGCAATAAAAAAGACACCTTAAAGGTGTCTTTTTTTACTTGAAATATTTTAGCGCACAATACCACGCTTGGATTGTTCAAGAGAATCAATCAAACGTTGTGCTTCGGCAACTTCCGGCAAGATATCTTTACGAATCTGCTCGATTGCTTCCTGAGTGGTTAAACCTGATTTATAAATCAGTTTAAAGGCAGTACGCAAACCGTCAATTATGGCCTTAGACCAGCCCTTACGACGCATTCCCTCAATATTCATAGCAAAAGCGTGCGCAGGATTACCTGACACCATCACATAGGCCGGCACATCTTTCAAAATCAGTGATGCTCCGCCAATCATGCTATAAGAGTCAATCTTGCAGAATTGATGAATCCCTGAGTTTCCACCAATGACCACATAATCCCCGACATGAACATGTCCAGCCACACCGACATTATTGGCAAAGATATTGTGATCACCGACCATGCAGTCATGGGCAATATGCGTGTTGACCATTAGAAGATTATGACTGCCAATCTTGGTTAAACCCTGATCCTGAACGGTACCACGATGCAAACTACAATGCTCACGGATCTTGTTGTGATCGCCAATCTCAAGCCAGGTTTCTTCACCGGCATACTTAAGATCCTGACAAACCTCGCCTACACTGGCGAACTGGAAAATTTCATTATATTCACCTATACGCGTATAGCCACCCACCACTACATGTGAATGAAGTTTGCTACCCGCACCAATAGTGACGTTTGGCCCAATAATACAGTATGGGCCAATTTCTACATCAGCAGCGATGACTGCTGATGCGTCAATAATGGCAGTTGGATGAATAAGGGGATTATTGCTCATGCCTGCTCGACTTTTTGATGCGAAACCATAATTTCCGCGGTTGTTGCGACGACGCCATCTACAGTGGCAATACAATTATATTTGTAAATGCCGCGCTTTTGCATCACCAATTCAGCTTTTAATACCAATTGATCGCCTGCAACCACCTGTTTTTTAAACCTAACCTTCTCCGCACCGGCAAAAAGGAACAATGAACCCGCACTTGGTGTTTCATTGTTCATCACAAAACCCAAGATTCCCGAGATTTGTGCCAGTGCTTCAACAATCAGCACACCCGGCATAATTGGATAATTCGGAAAATGGCCTTGCAAAAACTCTTCATTAATTGAGACGTTTTTATAACCAACAATGCCATTTTCGGTAATCTCGACCACGCGATCAACCAATAAAAATGGATAACGATGGGGCAAATATTCACGAATCTTTTGAATATTCATTGGCAATTCAGGTTTCGTGAATGTAGGCAAATTCGACTCTGTCATCATAATTATTTACGCAACTTAAATGTTGATTCAATGGACTCAATTTGAGATTGCATATGATCTAGTCGTTTCATCACCTGGGTCAATGGCACATCTGCTAATTGTTTAAAACGCACAGCAGCACGTTTCCAGTGCAAACTTTCCAACATAGGTGTGCCAGAAGAATAACTGCCCGCCTCAGAAATATTTTTTGTCACCATTGACATGCCAGTAATTGTGACATTATCTGCGATATTAATGTGGCCTACTACCCCCACCGCACCTGCAAATACACAGTTTTTGCCAATTGTAGTGCTTCCGGCGATTCCGCATTTTGCTGCGAGTGCGGTATTGGCACCAATCTTGACGTTATGCGCGATTTGCACAAGATTATCAATAATCACACCCTGTTGCAAAATCGTATCATCCAATGCACCGCGGTCTATACTACAGTTTGACCCGATACGCACATCATCAGCAATACGCACAGAACCAAGCTGGGCAATACGATGCCATTTACCTTGATAAGGTGCAAAACCAAAACCTTCGCTGCCAATCACGGTATTGGCATGAATACGAACGCGATTGCCAATTTTGGCGCCACCCGTCAGCGTCACATGCGCATCAATAAAACAGTCCTGACCGATTTCCACATCATTATCGACATATACATGAGGCTGAATAACGGTATTGGCACCCACAACACAATGCTCGCCAATCACCACATAGTGTCCAATATACGCATCATCGGCGATGATCGCTGAAGGATGAATTTGAGCAGTACTTTCGATACCACGCTGGGTATTTTTTTTCTCAAATACATGGGTCAGAATCGCAAAAGCCAGATAGGGATTCGCCACAACAATAAAGTTTTGATGTGACGTTATCTGTTGTTTTAGTTCAGCCGTGACAATTAAAGCACCTGCCTGACTTTGATTGGCCTGCTCTACATATTTATCGGCATTCACAAATGCAAGATCTTGTGAGGTCGCCTGTTCAAGACTGGCCAAAGCGCTCAAACGCAAATCTGCCTGACCTACGCACTCGCCTTGAACCAGGCGAGCAAGGTCAGCTAACTGAAGCTGTTGATGATTCATTGATTACTTAATTGCATTAACCTTTTGAATCATTTTATCAGTTAAATCATATTTAGCATCATAAGCAAGTGCTGAATTTTTATTTAAAACCACATCCAGGTTATTTTCTTTACGCAATTGTTCAGCAATTTGCTTTACACGTGCATCAAATACCGTCCGAATCTGCTGAATCGAACTTTGAACATTATTCTGCACAGATTGTTGCAACTGATTCAATTCCTGAAATTTGGCCTGATATTGCGTAGACATCTTCTGCTTTTCAGCATCGCTCAGTTTGGTATTAGACTGAGCACGCTGCTGCAAAGCTTCCAGCTCTTTACTGAGTTGTTCAATCTTGCTGGTTTGTGGCTGAATTTTTTGCTGAAATGCCGTGTTTTGCTGTTTCAGATAAGTACTACCTTCGACTACACGCTCCAAGTCAATCACACCAATACCAGCTGCTTGAGTCAAAGGTGCAACACTTGCCAAAGCCAGGCTCATCGCCATGATCATTTTTTTCATATTCTTACTCATTCAAAAAAATTTGCTCATAAAGCCTCGCAACCTCATGAGCAAAATCTATATTCAGGATTAGCTAATAATCTTAGAAAGTACGGCCGATTTCGAACTGGATATTTTTAGTTTCATCACCGTCTTTCTTATTCAACGGATAAGCATAGCTCAGTGACAATGGGCCAATCATGGTAATCCAGGTGAAACCCGCACCGACGCTATAACGCATATTGTCTGCATCGAAACCGAAGTTGTCTTTACAGTATTGTTTTCCATTTACTGAAGCACCATTTACGAAAATGTTTTCACTTGACACATCACACTGAGTATCAAAAACTTGAGCACCTTCGGCAAAGATGACCGGACGAACCTGACGTGCCCAATCGCCTTTAAATGGTACAGGCAGTACCAGTTCAGTACCAAACTGAACCAATGCATTACCACCCACTTCTTCCGGAGACGGATCGTTTTGACCAATATCAGAGAAATACACGCCCGGATATTTAGGTCCTAAGGTACTATTTTCAAAACCACGTACCGAACCAAAACCACCGGCATAGAAGTTCTTATAGAATGGCAGGTCATTACCATAGCCTAACTTACCATAACCGCGCAGCACAAAGTCTTTGCCTAACGGGAAGAAGGCCTGAGCATCATAAGTTAGCTTCTGGTATTCCACATCACTGCCCGGTAATGCAATTTCACCATTCACTCGATGTGACATACCCCGTGTCGGGAACATTGGACGGTTTAAAGTGTTATATGACCAGCCTAAATTCAGGTTATAGGTAAAGAACTCACCTTTAAACTCTTGACCATACGTAGTTGTACTAACTGGATTACCCTCAGCATCTACACAATTACCTGTTTGTGTCTCAATTTGAGCTGGACAATATTCACCACTTCGTGTCTCTCTACCGCCATTTCGTTCTAGATAATCCGCAACATAAGTAGAGACATAAGGTCCGGTCGTTACATCAGTCTGGTCAACCGTTAGACCTAAGCTAACACTCTGGTTTTCATCAATTGGATAACCGAAGTTGATTCCGCCACCTAGACTGTCTGTCACATAGTTGTTGACGTTATAGTCATCATCGAGTTTGGTCTTACGGTAGTAAAGGTTATAACCGCGACGTACACCATCAATGGTAAAGTACGGGTCCATCACACTCAGATTATAATAATCTTGGGTTTCAGAACGCGACAAGTCGATCGATACACTATTACCAGTGCCCAGGAAGTTGGTCTGACTTAAACCTGCCTGGAACGTCACACCGCCACTTTGCGAGAAACCCACTGCCAAGGTACTGGTACCTGAATGCTGTTCTTCTACTGCGACATTTAGATCGACCTGATCCGGTGAACCCGGAATACGTGCAGGCTTGATATCGACTGTTTTAAAGAACCCGGTACGTTCCAGACGGACTTTAGACAAGTCAATTTTTTCATTACTGGCTAAAGCACCTTCCATCTGGCGCATTTCACGACGCAACACTTCATCTGCAGTTTTGGTATTACCGGTAAAATTAATACGTCGTACTGTAACTTGCTGACCCGGATTGATATAGTAATTTAAATCAACCTGTTTGGTTTCATTATTAATTTGAGGAACAATATTCACTTCTGCATAATAATAACCAGCATTACCATATTTACGCTGTAATAGCTGCTTAACCACATTTACTTTTTCTTGCGAATAAGTTTCACCTTCTTTAAACAGCTGTAAGGCTTGCAATTCTTCAGTCTGATAAAGTGCATCACCTAAATATTTGGTTTGACCAAATTTAAATTGCTCGCCTTCATCTACAGACACTTCAATAAAGACATTCTTTTTATCTTCACTCAAGTTCAAACTGGAATTGGTAATATTAAAGTTAATATAACCCTGGTTCAGATACATAGCACGCAGTGCTTCAAGGCTTGCAGCCATTTTTTCACGTGCATAACGGTCATTACGTGAAATCACCGAGTTCCAGCTACTTTCTTTAACAGCAAATGCCTGTTTAATATCTGATTCTTTGAAAACAGTATTGCCAATGATATTGATATCAAAAACTTTTGCGGCTTTACCTTCAATAAAATCAATCAGCAATTCAACTCGGTTATTCGGTCTTGCTGTCGTCGTGACGGTAACATCCGCATCATAGCGACCTTGCTGCATGTATTGCTGTTCAAGCTCGGTTTCGACTGTCTGTAAAGCAGATTTTTTCAGCACTTCACCTTCAGCCAGACCCATTTTTTTCAGGCCATCTTCAAGTGCTTCCTTTGGAATCAGCTTATTGCCTTTCAGTTCGATTTTCGAAATGACTGGGCGCTCTACCACCTGAAAAACTAGAGTATTGCCTTGCTGAACAGCTTTGATGTCATCAAATAAGCCTGATGCATATAAACTGCGAATTGCATTGGCAATGACCGGATCATTGACCCGATCACCACTGTTAATTGGCACGAGGCCATATACATTCTCAGGAGTTAAACGCACTAATCCATCAAATTTTATATCTTGTACAATGAATTCATCTGCTGCATATACTTGTTGTGCTACTGCCATTGCACTAACGAGTGCCAGAGGCATAAATAAATGTGTGTGCTGCATGCCAGTCTTTTCCGCTGTTAATTTATTCCATCTACGTTGTTATAAACGCATAAAATCATTAAATAATGCCAGAAGCATCATACTGCCGAGCAGTACCATACCAATTTTTAGTCCAACCAATTGTATTTGTTCGGAAACAGGTTTACCACGAATTAATTCAACAAAATAGTAAACCAGATGTCCGCCATCAAGCATTGGAATCGGCAGTAGATTTAATATTCCTAAACTTACACTCATTAGCGCCATAAAGGAAATAAAAGTTTCCCAACCCATTTCTGCGCTTTGTCCTGCGACTTTGGCAATGGTGATCGGTCCAGATAAGTTATCCAGTCCAATCATGCCACGTACCATTTTGACAATCGAGTTCAGAATCATCGAAGATAAGTGCACCGTTTTATCAAATGCCATCACCAGTGCTTCAGCTGGATTGTAGTGAATGGTCTGCTTATATTCTGTGGGAATCGAGATTTTACCCGGATCACTTTGTACACCGAGCATACCCGTGACATTGCCCATATTGTCACGCTTGCCCTGTGGCATCACTTCAAGTTGCACCACCTGGTTTTCGCGCAATACATCCATCTTCAGTAATTTTTCTGGTGATGCCTGTACAATTTGTACCACATCAAACCAGTCTTTCATCTGGACACCATCAATGGCCAGAATTTTGTCACCTTGCTTCAGGCCTTGGCGAATTGCTGCACCATCTTCAGTCAGCTTGCTAATCACAGCCGGAATTTCCGGTCGATAAGGCAAGAAGCCCAGACTGTCTAACGGAGATTGACTCTGGTCTTTTAAATAGTCCCGAATCGGTAACTGGAACAGCTTGTTTTCCCCGGCACGTTCTGCCTGAATAGACACTACACCGGTTTCACCCACACGATCCACCAGCGCATAACTCAGTTTTTCCCAGGTTTCGACTGGAGTCCCGTCCACAGCAACAATTTTGTCACCCGGCTGCATTTGTACTGTTGCAGCCGGCGTATCTGGTAAAACTTTACCAACGCGGGTATTCAGCTGCTCTTGTGCCGGTAAAAACAGCACCCAGAATAACAGCACCGCAAGAATGAGGTTGATCAATGGTCCCGCTGCCACAATGGCAATCCGTTTCCAGGGATGCTGACGGTTAAATGCTTTGGGCAAGTCTTCTTCAGCAACATTGCCTTCACGTTCATCCAGCATTTTCACATAACCGCCTAAAGGTAAGGCGGATAGCTGATATTGAATGCCGGATTTTTTTGAGGTCCACTTTAACAGCGTTGGTCCAAAACCAATCGAATACACCAACACTTTAACGCCCAGTTTACGCGCCACAATATAGTGACCAAACTCATGAATCGCAATTAAGGGACCGAGTAACAGGATTGCGGCTGCAATAATAAACAAGGCGTTCATGTCTTAACTTCCTTTATTCACAACATACTGCTGTGATAAACCTCGTGCCATTTGATCTGCCTGCAAGATAGCCTCCAGATCATTTGCCGGCTGATTATCCATCTGATTCAGGACATGCTCAACCACTTGAGGGATTTGGGTAAACCTAATTTGCTGATGTAAAAATGCGTCAACTGCAATTTCATTGGCCGCATTTAAAATCGTGGGTGCAATCCCGCCGCTCTGCATCGCCTGACGCGCCAACTTTAATGCAGGAAACCGAATCACATCCGGTTCCTGAAAGTTAAGCTGCGAGTGCATAAACAGATCTAAGGGTGGTACATGCGTACTGATTCGCTCAGGCCATGCCAATGCATGTGCAATAGGTGTGCCCATATCCGGATTACCCATTTGTGCCAAAGTTGAACCATCTACATATTGAACCATGGAGTGAATAATACTCTGTGGATGCACCACGACTGTAACAAATTGTTCTTGAACTGCAAACAAATGACAGGCTTCGATCAATTCCAGACCTTTATTCATTAAAGTCGCTGAATCGACCGAAATTTTTTGGCCCATTGACCAGTTGGGATGCTTGCAGGCCTGTGCAGGCGTCACATCTTCAAGCTGTTGTAGACTATGATTGAGAAACGGCCCACCAGATGCAGTTAACAAAATTTGCGAGACACCCAGCTTGGGCTTGCCATGACGCTCTGCCTCAAAATAGTGCTGTGGTAAACACTGGAAAATCGCATTGTGTTCGGAATCCACCGGAAGCAACAATGCACCATGATCGCGTGCAGCCTGCATCATGAGGTCACCGGACATCACCAAAGCTTCTTTATTGGCCAGCAGTACGCGCTTGCCTGCTTTTACTGCAGCCAGTGTCGGCAACAATCCAGCAGCGCCGACAATGGCAGCCATGACAATATCGACATCCGCATGTTCAGCCACAGCAATTAAACCGGCTTCATCTTGCAGAATTTCAATATCAGCCAGACCATGTTGCTGAAGGAGTTTTGAAAACTCCTTCACTTTTGCCGCAGGCACCACCGCCACTTTAGGGCGGTATTGCTGGCAAATCTTGACCAGCTCATCAATACGACTTTGCGCGGTTACAGCAAAAACCGAGTACGCTTCAGGATGTCGCTGCAAGATTTTTAAAGTACTTTGACCAATAGAACCTGTAGCACCCAGTATACAAACCGCTTGTGACATTTATAAATCTACACCAATAAGTTTTAGAACAGCAATACCTGCCGCAAAGATTGGAGCTGCAGCAAGCAAAGAATCAATACGATCCAGCACCCCACCATGACCCGGTAAAATACGGCCCGAGTCTTTAATACCGGCACGTCGTTTGATCATGGATTCAAACAGATCTCCCAGTACTGAACTGAAGACCGTGATCACCGATAAGATCAGGAATAAAATAAGTTCTGGCCAGGTCATCTCCAGATAAAGCAAAGCAACTGCAATCACAATCAGCATTGAGGTGACCACACCACCATACAGCCCTTCTACAGATTTGTTTGGGCTGACATTTGGTGCAAGTTTTTTCCTACCGAATTTACGGCCAACAAAATACGCACCGCTGTCTGCGCCCCATACCAGTAAAAACAGGTACATCAACCACCACGGTGAACTTTGCCAAACCGAGAAAATTGCGGTGACAGCAGCAGAAATCAGCACTACACCAATGCCATTTAGGCTTGTATTGTACCAGCCGTCATACTCAGGATAAGACTTGACCCAGTAAATACTGAGTAACCAGGTAATAATAGAAGCCACCCATAACAACAAAGCGACTTCAGCAAAATACAATGCCAATGCTGATAGAGCCGCGGTCAGCACCCCATATCCCCATGCAACGGGCTTGATGACCTGCTTAAATTTTCGCGGCATGAGTTTAAACCACTCATAACCGGCAACCCCGGCAGCAAGAACCATCAATACAAACATTGGATAATGTGATTCAGTAGCAAACATACAGCTCAGTACAACTGCTACCAACACCAATGCGGTTATAATCCGCTCAAACATGTATTAATTCTCAAGTTTTTCCTGATGAACCTGCTCTGATGTTTTACCGAAACGACGTTCACGCCCACCAAATACGGCAAGTGCATCATCAAGTTCTTCAACGGTAAATTCTGGCCACAGCGTCTCAGTGAAATAAAGCTCTGCATAGGCTGCCTGCCATAACAGAAAATTCGACAGACGGAAATCTCCGCCAGTACGAATCAGCAGATCAACTGCTGGTAAGTCACCGAGGCTGACATATTGACCAAATACATCAGTATCAATTGCATCAAGATCTAATTTATTTGTTAAAACATCACTGGCAATTTGCTTTGCAGCTTGTGCCATATCCCACATACCGCCATAACTGATTGCAATAGTGAGTGTCATACTATTGAAATTAGCAGTCCTTTGTTCGGCTTGCAACATGAGTCCCTGCAATTCAGCGGACAAACGGCTGCGATCACCGATAAAACGTAAGGCAATATTGAATTTTTCCATGCGGGGGAGTTGCTCATGAATCGTGTCAAGCAGGAGTTTCATGAGCAATTCGACTTCAAACTGTGGACGATTCCAGTTTTCACTAGAAAAGGCAAAAACAGTTAAAGCCTGGATATTTCTTTTTCTACAGTGTTCTACAATCGGATCCAGAACCGTTTTTCCTTCACGGTGTCCATCACCTTTCTGCATCTGATTTTTTTTGGCGAAACGATTGTTGCCATCCATAATGATGGCAACATGTTTCGGAAGACAGGGGTTTTCTTCAGCAGCGGTCATCGATGAATTAGACCTTCATCAATTCAGCTTCTTTCGCAGCCAAGCGTTTGTCAACTTCAGCAACAAATTTGTCGGTAATTTTCTGGATTTCATCAGCAGCACGACGTTCTTCATCTTCAGAAATTTCTTTTTCTTTCAATAAAGCTTTGATATCACCCAATACATCACGGCGAATGTTACGAATTGCCACTTTCGCATTTTCTGCTTCAGTACGGGCAACTTTCTGCATGTCACGACGTGTTTCTTCAGTGAGTGCTGCCATAGGTACACGGATCGCATCTGCTGAAATCGGGTTAAGACCCAAGTCAGATTCACGAATCGCTTTATCAATTGCAGCCACCATTGAACGTTCAAATGGTTGAACCAACAGGGTGCGTGAATCTTCAACACCAACGTTTGCCACCTGGTTCAATGGAACGTCTGAACCATAGTAAGAAACCATCACATTATTTAAAATAGATGGATGCGCGCGACCGGTACGAACTTTTGCAAAACCATGCTCTAGAGATTCTAGAGTTTTGTTCATACGGTCTTCGCTGTCTTTTTTAAGATCGTTAATCATATGATCTTCCTTACTTAATTCTAAAAAAGTTAATTGCTAAATTAGCGCGTAGTATAAAGTGCTTTGGTGCTCACGTCATTAATTGGTAACGTGAGTCCCTTCTTTTTCGCCCATCACCACTGAAAGTAATGCGCCAGATTTATTCATATCGAATACTTGTAGCGGCACATTATGGTCACGACATAAACAGATCGCAGTTAAGTCCATGACACCCAGTTTTTCATCCAGCACCTGATCAAAGGTTAAAGTGTCATATTTAACCGCATCGTCATATTTGCTTGGATCTTTGTTATATACGCCATCGACTTTAGTGGCTTTCAAAATCAAATCTGATTCGATTTCAATACCACGCAAACATGCTGCGGTATCTGTGGTAAAGAATGGATTACCTGTACCTGCCACGAATACACACACTTCACCCTGAGTCAGGTGACGGATCGCATCACGGCTCGAGTAAGACTCAACCACTGCACCAATTGGCAGTGCAGACATCAAACGGGTTTTAATATTACGGCGCACCAAAGCGTCGCGTAGTGCCAGACCGTTCATCACGGTTGCCAGCATACCCATCTGGTCGCCAGTGACCCGGCCAACCAGACCGTCTTTTTGCAGCTGGCTACCGCGGTACAGGTTACCACCACCAACCACGATACCTACTTGTACGCCTAAACCCACAAGGTGCGCAATAGAAAGCGACATCTGGTCGAGCACTTGTGCATCGATTCCCATGTCTTTATTGCCTGCCAGTGCTTCACCAGAAAGCTTTAACAGGATGCGACCAAAGCGTGGCTTTTTAGAATCCAACATCATCAAACTCCAAAGTATTCAATTTAAATTTTTTTAATTCAAAATCTTAAGCAGATTTGACTGAAATGAGTTTTGCATACAGATCATATTCGTCTGCATCGGTAATCTCGACTTCAAGCAAATCCCCTGCCTTAATGACGCTTTTATCAATATCTTCCACAAAAACATTGCCATCAATTTCAGGTGCATCTGCATAAGAACGCGCAACTGCCACCGGGAATTCTTCTTCCAGATCATCTACCAGCACGGTCATGGTCTGACCAATACGTTTTTGGAGTTTGGCTGCCGAAATTTCTTGCTGAACCTGCATGAAACGCTCATAACGCTCTTGTTTAATTTCTTCAGGAACGTGGTCTGGCAAATCGTTTGCTGTCGCACCTTCAACTGGTGAATAGGTAAAGCAACCTACACGATCCAATTGAGCTTGTTTCAGCCAATCGAGCAGCATCTGGAAGTCTTCTTCGGTTTCACCCGGGAAGCCCACCACAAATGTTGAACGGATAACCAGATCAGGACATTTTTCACGCCAGATATTCAATCGCTCCAGTGTGTTTTCACTGTGCGCAGGACGTTTCATCAGCTTGAGAATTTTTGGACTCGCATGCTGAAATGGAATATCCAGATAAGGCAGGATTTTGCCTTGAGCCATCAGGTCAATCACGGCATCGACATGCGGATATGGATAAACATAGTGCAAACGCACCCAGATTCCCAACTGACCGAGTGCTTCACACATGTCATAGAATTTGGTTTTCACCGGCTGGCCGTTCCAGAAATCCAGCTTGTATTTGGTGTCCAGACCGTAAGCAGAAGTATCCTGGGAGATAACGAGTACTTCTTTAACACCGGCACGTTTCAGCGCTGCGGCTTCTTCAAGCACAGAACCAACTGGACGGGAGACCAAATCACCACGCATGCTTGGAATAATACAGAAAGTACAACGATGGTTGCAGCCTTCCGATATTTTCAAATAGGCATAATGTTTAGGTGTTAGGCGGATACCTTGCTCTGGAACTAAATCAATAAATGGATTGTGTTTTGGCGGTTCAGGCACGTATTGATGAACCGCATCCATAACATCTTTATATGCCGCTGCACCTGTCACTTTCAGGACATTCGGATGCATCTGGCGAATCTTGTCTTCGTCTTTACCTAGACAGCCTGTTACGATGACGCGACCATTCGCGCTCATCGCCTCACCAATCGCGTCTAGCGATTCTTGCACTGCGGATTCAATGAAACCACAGGTATTTACTACAACTAAATCAGCACCGTCATAATCCGAAGCGACGTCATAACCTTCAGTCTTTAACTGGGTTAAAATACGTTCAGAATCTACCAATGCCTTAGGACAACCTAAAGATACAAAACCGACTTTGGGGGACTTCATGAATTTTCGCTCTACTAGAATGCGCGTATTGTATGTCTTTTCGCATCATAAAAATAGTTGAAAACCTGACTCTTTGCATCATGCACTAAAATAACGCCATAAAATATACAACATATTTGCGCGCGCACCAAAATAGAACATTTTAGATTTACAGCCTCAATTTAATCCGCTATACCTAAGATGAATTGTGTCGCTGTGGCACATTTCTGCATTTCATCGCAATAAATAAGCTTTAGTCATAAAAGTTGGCGTGCATCTTGCATCAAATCAGAACTTAAAATTGATTAAATTGCTTTATGAAGATGCCATTGCGCCATTTTAATACAGGAAAAAAACCGCGAATGGATCAGCTTATTCCGATCGACTATCGTGTTTTAGTGGACAATATGACCACGTGTATCTTATTGGTAGACCGCGATCTTAATATTTATTATCTCAACTCTGCCTGCGAAGCCTTATTTGATGTGAGCTTATTTCGCGCCAGTGGAAGTCCGGCACTGGGTCTTCTGCAACATCCGACCGATGAGTTTAATACTGAAGAAGCGCTGAACAACACTTTAACTACAGGCCAACCTTATACGCGCCGTGAAGCCACACTGATTGTCAACTTTAAGGACATTCATGTCGATTACACGGTTTCTCAACTAAATCTGGGTAAGCCCTATCACCCACTGTTGTTAATCGAGCTCAATCCTCGTGACCGTATGCTTAAAATTTCGCGTGAAGAAAACCTGATTCAGCAACATCAAGTGGCTCGCCAGCTGATTCGCGGTGTCGCGCACGAAATCAAGAACCCACTCGGCGGAATTCGGGGGGCAACACAACTTCTGGCTCGCAGTCTGAATGATCCACAATACAAAGAATTTACCGATATTATTATTAGTGAAGTCGATCGACTCCGAAATCTGGCCGACACCATGCTCGGTTCACGCCAACTGCCAAGCTATGAGCTGGTAAATGTACATGAGCCACTTGAGCGGGTGCGCTCACTCATCGCCAATCAAAGCAAAAAGAAAATCAAGATTATTCGGGATTATGACCTGTCCTTACCTGAAGTGCTGGCAGACCGTGATCAACTGATTCAGGTGATCTTGAATATTTGCGCCAATGCAGTACAGGCCATGACCGAGAACAAAGAGTTTTTTGTCGATCACCAGCCTGAACTGGTTTTAAGAACCCGGATTCAGCGCCTATTTACCATTAACGGGGCAATTCATCGCTCTGTGGTACGCATTGATATTGAAGACAATGGCCCTGGGGTCCCCGAAGACATTATCGAATCTGTGTTTTATCCACTGGTCACCAGTCGCGCCAAAGGTACCGGACTGGGTCTCAGTATTGCTCAAAATATTATTCATCAGCATAACGGCATGATTGAATGTCAGTCCGTGGCTGGAAAAACCGTGTTTAGCTTATATTTACCTTGGGAGTCGAATCATGTCGCGAAATAAAATATGGGTGATTGATGACGATCGTGCCATGCGCTGGGTACTGGAAAAAACCTTTAAAGAAGAAGGCTTGGACGTGACCAGCTTTGAAGAAGCACAATCCGCACTAGATCAACTCAGTGTTGATGCACCAGATGTGATTCTGACCGATATCCGTATGCCGGGGATTGATGGACTCACCTTCTTGGGTAAGGTCAAACACAATTATCCTGACCTGCCTGTGATTATTATGACGGCGCATTCAGACCTAGAGTCTGCTGTATCAAGTTATCAAACTGGTGCTTTTGAATATCTGCCAAAGCCTTTTGATATTGATGAAGCGCTGGCACTGGTCAATCGTGCGATTTTGCATATTACCAAGCTGCAACAACAAGAATCAGCAAAAGTTGCCCCGCCGATTCAATCGACTGAAATTATCGGTGAATCTCCCGCCATGCAGGAAGTGTTTCGCGCCATCGGCCGTTTAGCGCAATCGCATATTACTGTACTCATTAATGGTGAGTCCGGTACAGGGAAAGAATTGGTGGCACATGCCTTGCACCGCCATTCACCGCGTAGTGCAAAGCCCTTTATTGCCCTGAATATGGCAGCCATTCCCAAAGACCTGATCGAAACCGAACTTTTTGGTCACGAAAAAGGTGCATTTACCGGTGCCAATACCCAGCGTCAAGGTCGTTTTGAACAGGCCAACGGCGGCACGCTGTTTCTGGATGAAATTGGCGACATGCCTTTTGAAACCCAAACCCGTTTATTGCGTGTTTTGGCCGATGGCGAGTTCTACCGTGTTGGCGGTCATATTCCAGTTAAGGTCGATGTGCGTATCGTGGCAGCGACACATCAGGATCTAGAAAAACTGGTACATGACGGCCGTTTCCGTGAAGACTTGTATCACCGCCTGAATGTGATTCGGATTCACATTCCAAAACTGGCACATCGCAGTGAAGACATTCCGATGCTGGCGCAGCACTTCCTGGCACGTGCTGGTAAAGAACTCGGCGTTAATCCCAAAATTTTGCGTCCTGAAACCCAGGAATATATGCAAAAACTGCCGTGGCAAGGTAATGTGCGTCAACTTGAAAATACCTGTCGCTGGCTGACCGTGATGATCACAGGTCGTGAAGTCTATCCAGAAGACCTACCACCTGAGCTGAAACAAATCCCAATTCAAGATTTAGATTTAGGCTCACCAATTCCAAACTTAAACCAAGTGGGTCCACAGCACTGGGATGAATTGCTGGGTCAATGGGCCATGCAAAAACTCAAAAATGGCGAGATGAAACTTCTGGATGTTGCGACGCCGATGTTTGAACGCACCCTGATTAATGCTGCGCTACAACAAACCCGTGGTCGCAAACGTCATGCAGCTGAACTTTTGGGCTGGGGCCGTAACACGCTGACCCGCAAGCTCAAAGAACTCGGTATGGATACGGCCGATGATGAGGTAGAAGAAGAAATCGAAAGTCCAAGCTAATCTATAAAAGCACCTTCGGGTGCTTTTTTATACTGAGATGAGTTAAACAGTTAAGCCGATATAACGCGAATAACCTGCTGCGCCCAAGTCTGACTTTAAGATCAGATAGTCTGAATAAGTACTGGCGGTAATTTCATCAAACATATTCACCTGATCGTCATTGGCATGCAGATCATCTACCGAACGCGGCATACTGTGCTCAAATTCATCGGTCATATATTCAAAGCCAATATCCATGGCAATAAATAAAGTATGTTCACATGGCTGTACATATTGTTCTTCAGTCCAGTCAATAATGTTCTGCTGGCAATGTGGACAGGCAATATTATCGGTGGCCTGAATATCGAGTTCGATCAATTGGTAAGGCATATAAAAACCAGTCTGTTTGCTATCCATCTATTTTAGCAAATTTTATCTGCCGATTTTACTCAATTAAAATATGAGCCATAACAAAGGAATCCGTAGATTCCTTTTTAATAGCAATAAAAATAGAAAACTGGCTTATTTATGAGCTGCCTTATAACGTGACAGTGCCGTGACTGCTACCGCTGATACAACCACCGCAGGTAAACTTGCCATAAGGATACCTGTAGTTCCCAAACCTAATGCCAAAATTTTCCCGGTTAATAACGGACCGGTCATGGCACCTAAACGACCTAAAGAAATGGCGCTGCCTACGCCTGTAACTTTACCTGCACCTGAATAAAAAATCGGTGAGATGCCATACAGAATAGATTGACCACCTGTAGAAAAGATCCCACCCATCACCCCGGCTAAAATTAATAGCGGAATCGAGGTACTGGTGAACAACAAAACCAAGGCAACAAATAAGCCGCTGTAAATAAGGGCTGCCATTTGCCACAATTTTAAACGATCTAGCAAATAACCCAAACCCAAGGTTCCTATCACCGCACCCACCTGAAACACCAGCATCACCAGAAATGCCTGCTGTTTTTGCAAGCCTTGTTCCATCAGCAAATTAGGCAACCAGCTAATCAGAATATAGTTGATCATCAAGGTAAAAAAGAAACCTACCCAAAGCGGCACTGTATTTTTATACTGTTGCTGCTTGAACAAAACCTCGACCATGCCCGGTACAGCTTCGCCAGATCTTTTTTGCGCTACCGCTGCTTTAGACTGATCTTTAAGAATAAAGGTCATAAAAGGGAGAAGCGCTAAAGGCGTTAAACCACCAATTAAAAATAAAGTCTGCCATTGAATATCTGGAAGCAGCATAGCCAAACCGGCGACAAAAATAGCACCGACAGGCAGGCCACAATACATCAAGCTATTGAGCTTACCGCGATTGGCTTCAGTTGCTTCATCTCCAACCACGGAAATCATGGTCGGCATTGCAGCACCCAGACCCAAACCGGTCAAGAAACGCGCAGCATATAAAACCTCGATGCTCGGTGCAATTGCAGTCAGCGACATGAACACACCAAAAATAGCCACAGACAACATCAGGACTTTCTTTTGTCCCAAATAATCCGCGATACGTCCGCCAAAGAATGCACCAAAGAGCATTCCAAAGACGCCCAGACTAAACACATAGCCCATCTGAACCTGATCTAAAGCAAAGCTTGCCGCAATTCCTTTTGCTGCAATTCCAGGAGCCTGAAGATCGAAACCCTCAAAAAATGCCACCCAAAAGCACAAGAAAATCGTCAATATTTTTCGTAATTTTTCACTATAAGGCTGTATCATGATTGATCTCCATCAATAACCTATAAATCGTTTGATAGCCTGACGATCCTATTCCCCCTATTCTTATCCTAATCTGGTCAGAGAAATACCACGACAATAGTCGGATTTAAGTTCATCAACTTGGCTCAACACCCTTTCCATTAGACCTAAAAGTTAAAATTTATAGACTTTTTACATCTTAATAATTTTTATTATCTTTATAAATAAGGCATTTAGTTAAATAGTAGTTATTTATAATTGAATGATAGCCGAGACTTATACAAAAATATCAGCCGATAAAAAGCCCGCATTGCGCGGGCTTTTTCACACTGTATTCTTAAGCAGATTTTTTCGTTTGTGCATTCTTACGAATCGTAATCATCACCAATTGAACAGCCGCAGGCGTCACACCCGGAATACGGCTGGCTTGCGCCAATGTTTCAGGACGTACATCCTTCAGTTTCAACGTGATTTCACGCGACAGACCTGACACGATGTCATAATCGAAGTCGCCTGGAATACGGGTTTCTTCAAGACGTTTCATTTGTGCCACATCTTCATGCTGACGGTTGATATAACCCGCATATTTCACTGCGATTTCAATCTGATCACCGACCTGCGCAGACACATCAGAACCGGTTAACTCGGCAATTTGTGCAAATGAAATATTTGGACGTTTCAAAAGATCGATCGCTGAACATTCTTTAGACAAATCTGCGCCAGTCATCTCAACGAATTTCTTGCCCATCGGATTGTTTGGAGCCGCCCAAAGATGCTGCAAACGACCGGTTTCTTTTTCAACTGCTTCCATTTTTTCGCAGTAAACCGCCCAACGTGCATCATCGACCAGACCCAATTCACGACCGATCGCAGTTAAACGCTGGTCGGCATTGTCTTCACGTAACATCAAACGATATTCAGCACGTGAGGTAAACATACGGTACGGTTCTTTGGTGCCTAACGTAATCAGGTCATCTACCAATACACCCATATAGGCTTCATCGCGTTTTGGTGTCCACTGCTCTTGATCCCAGGCACGACGTGCAGCATTTAAACCTGCCAGCAAACCTTGTGCACCTGCTTCTTCATAACCAGTGGTTCCATTAATTTGACCAGCGAAATACAGGTTATTAATCGCTTTGGTTTCAAGGGTAAATTTCAACGCTTGCGGGTTGAAATAGTCGTATTCAATGGCGTAGCCCGGACGCAAAATATGCGCATTTTCCATACCACGGATTGAGCGAACCAACTCAAACTGCACATCAAATGGCAATGAAGTTGAAATACCATTTGGATAAAGCTCGTGCGTATCCAGACCTTCCGGTTCCAAGAATACTTGATGCGAGTCTTTATCGGCAAAACGGTGAATCTTGTCTTCAATTGATGGGCAATAACGCGGCCCTACACCTTCAATTTTACCGGTATACATCGGTGAGCGATCTAGACCACCGCGAATAATCTCATGCGTACGTTCATTGGTATGGGTGATATAGCAGTTCACCTGTTCCGGATGCATAGACGCATCGCCCATAAACGACATGGTTGGAGATGGGAAATCACCCGGCTGCGGTGTCATTACAGAAAAGTCGACCGAACGTGCATCGATACGCGGTGGTGTACCGGTTTTTAAACGCCCCACAGGTAAATTCAATTCGCGCAAACGTGCTGCCAATGAAATCGACGGCGGATCACCGGCACGACCACCACTGGATTTTTCCAGACCAACGTGAATTACGCCGCCCAAGAATGTACCCGCAGTCAACACCACAGTTTTGGCATCAAAACGAATGCCCATTTGGGTAACCACACCTTTGACGGTATCGCCTTCAACAATCAGGTCATCAGCCGCTTGCTGGAAAATATCCAAGTTCGCCTGATTCTCTAAGGTTTCACGAATTGCCGCTTTAAAACGGACACGGTCTGCCTGCGCACGTGTTGCACGAACTGCTGCACCTTTACGCGAGTTCAAAATACGGAACTGAATACCGCCTTTGTCGGCAGCCAGTGCCATTGCACCGCCCAAGGCATCAATTTCACGCACCAAGTGCGATTTACCAATACCACCGATGGCCGGGTTACAGCTCATCTGCCCTAAAGTCTCAATGTTATGAGTTAAGAGTAAAGTCTGTCGACCCATACGCGCTGCAGCCAGAGCTGCTTCTGTACCGGCGTGACCGCCACCGATAACAATGACATCGTATACTTTAGGATAATGCATAGTGGTAATTGAGAGATAAAAAAGGATAGCTGAGTATTATAGCAAATTTCATTCTAAAGTAGACAGATTCAGTCGAATTTATCCTGAGATAAAAAATGAATCATCCTGTACAAGAATCAAGCACTGTAATTTAACTTTGCAGAGGGACTATATAAATTAAACATATAAGTTCAGAAAATTACTCGATTTACACTGTTTAATTTTGAGTATTTTTTAAGCTATATACTGCTTACATTACAAACAAAGGTATAACTGATGAATAAGAATATTTTTCTCTCAACTGTTCTGTGTGGTTTATGTTTTGCGCCATTTGCAGCCTCAGCAAATGATAAGGTCGAAACCACTTATAATGCGCAAAAGTATCAACAGGTTTGTAAAGGCAAAACCCAAGGTGCACAAGTCAGTTTTGCCCATCGAGGCATTATCTGGAATGGAACCTGTGAGCCACAGTTTTTCGCTTCATCAAAAAATGCTTCAATCAAAGGTGATGAAGCTGAACTCATGAGTACCTGTAGTGGCAATAGTAGCGCGACCACCGCCACCATTAATGGAACCGAAGTCAAAGGTAAATGTGCTTTAGGCTTTATGCCGCCACGCCCTCAGGGACAATCCCAAATGCACAGTCAGCCAATGCAACCACAAATGAGCCAGCCGCAAATGCAGCAACCAATGAATGACCAACAGACTCCGCCTGATGCGCAAATGCAAACTCAGCCAGGCATGTAAGCTGTCATAGCTCTAAATAGCTTACATTTCAAGTAAAAGCTTTGACGGGCAAAGTGAATACATTTTGCCCGTTTTATATTGCTTATTTATTCAGCTCCGCTACACTTAAAATCTATCTAAAAATCAATAATAAAAAGGATTTTTCATGGATTCGGGGTTTTTTAACTTTTTTTTGCCTATTACATTGGCAATCATGATGATGGGGCTGGGACTCGAATTAAAAATCAAGGATTTCCTGCGCTTAAGCCGCTATCCTAAAGTCATTTTTATTGCCCTATTTACACAGCTCGTGCTGTTGACCAGTATTGCTTTCTTTATTTGCCTGATTCTGGACTTAGCTCCTTTACTCGCAGTAGGTTTAATGCTTCTGGCCGCTTCACCAGGAGGCCCAACCGCCAACCTGTTTAGCTATCTGTATAAAGGCGATGTCGCACTGAATATCACCCTGACTGCCATCAATACCATCATTTCTATTTTCACCCTGCCCTTTATTATCAATCTCTCATTACAATACTTTATGAGTCACGACTCGACTGTGACATTTCCAGTTGAAAAAATGATACAGGTGTTTTTAATTACCCTGATCCCCGTGATCATCGGGATGCTGCTTCGAGCCAAATTTCCACATTTATCCATTACCGTCAGCAAATCGATGCGCTTCGTTTCAATTAGTTTTTTAAGCATACTCTTGATATTTGCCGTTTTTAGAGATCGTTTTAATCTCTTTGAATATTTTTCCAGTATTGGTTTAGCTACTGTGATTTTATGTTTTTCCAGCCTGTTTATTGGTTATTGCATTCCGCTACTGATGGGTATTCCAGAAAAAATGGCACGGGCCTGTACCTTTGAAATCGGCATTCATAATACGGCGATTGCGATCACCATTGCGATTTCGGTCTTAGGCAATGTCACCATGGCGATTCCGGCCGGCATTTACACCATTGTCATGTATAGTTTTGCGACTATTTTCGGGGTGATGATGAGTCGCCAATATATCGCTTATCGCCATAAAAATCGTTTATCAGATTTGTAATTTATTTGGCTGAGTCTGCGATAAAGCTGTATGCTTTTCCCAAGAAAAGCAAAAGTATTAAAATAATTTTTAACAAGGAGCATGACAGATGGATTCTGGCATTATTACGATTTTACTGCCGCTTGCGCTCGCGATTATTATGGTGGGTTTAGGTCTCGAACTTACCCTCAAAGATTTCGCCCGGGTCACCCAACATCCTAAAGCTGTTTTAGTCGCATTATTTTGCCAACTGGTCTTATTGGTCGGTATTGCATTTATCCTGTGTAAAGTTTTGGCCCTGCCTCCACTTCTTGCCGTGGGTCTGATGCTGTTAGCTGCCTCACCTGGCGGCAGTACGGCCAATCTGTTTAGCTATCTTTTCAAAGGTGATCTGGCACTCAACATCACCCTGACTGCGATTAATTCAGTGATTGCAGCCTTAACTTTACCGTTGATCGTTAATTTTTCGATTATGCATTTCATGCAGGACAGCCAGCAGATCACACTCCAGCTTGGTAAAATTCTTCAGGTGTTTGGCATCATTATTATTCCTGTCGCGATTGGTATGCTGATTCGACATCATGCACCACGCCTGACTGAAAAACTGAATAGACCGCTGCGTATTTTTGCAGTCATATTCTTGATTCTGATTATTGTCGGGGCCATCTATAGTGAACGCACCAATATTGCCGAATATCTGACTCAGGTTGGTGTCGCCACGGCATTGTTCTGCATTTTCAGCCTGACCATCGGCTATTTTGTCCCCCGCTTAATGAATATAGATACCGCTCAGGCACGGGCCAGTGCCTTTGAAATCGGTATTCACAACAGCACATTAGCCATGACTATTGCCCTGACCGTGATGTCCAGCACTGCTGTGGCCATGCCTGCCGCGGTTTATTCAATCTTCATGTATATTTTTGCTGCCATTTTTGGTCTGCTGCTTAACCGCTTTGCACCATTAGACAGAACACCTCTTCTCTCTAAGGCTTCATAAGTCTTTATAGAGCTTTATATAGGGTGCTTCGGCATCCTTTTTATTTTAGGTATGCATCAAGAAGATAGCAGCGTTGTGTCTGAACTTCCGTTACAATAGCTTTTTGAAAAATGTATAAAGGTTATTTCTGTGAAGTGGTTACAAATTCATATTACGGTTGAACAAGCTCAGGTCGATTATACTGAGACATTACTCAGCTCACTAGGCGCAGTGAGTGTGACCCTGGATGATGCTGAAAACCAGGATTTGCTGGAACCACTTCCAGGCGAAACACCACTCTGGAATAAAGTGATTGTGACTGGTATTTATGCACAGGAAGAAGGCGAAGAAATTGACGTTGCTGCACTAGAAACCTTTATTGGTGCGCAAATGCCAGAAGCGCCGATCAAGTACGAATTCATTGAAGATCAGGCTTGGGAACGCACCTGGATGGATGCGTATGAGCCAATCCAGATTGCTGAAAAATACTGGATTGTACCGGAATGGATGCAAGCACCTGAAGCCGATGCAGTCAATATCAAGCTTGATCCGGGTCTGGCATTCGGTACAGGGAACCACGCCTCTACATTCTTGTGCTTACAATGGCTCGGCAAAATTGACGTTAAAGACAAAATCGTCATCGATTATGGCTGTGGTTCAGGCATTCTCGCGGTAGCTGCCCTGCTCTTAGGTGCTAAAAAAGCATATGCCACTGATATTGACCCACAAGCAGTTCTGGCCACCCAGCAAAATGCTGAACTGAATGGTGTACTGGACAAACTTTATGTCGGCCTGCCAGAAGAATTTAGAGATGAACTCGGCACTACCAAGGCTGACGTATTTGTTGCCAATATTTTGGCTGCGCCACTAATGATGTTGGCTCCTGAGTTCGCAACTTTAATTAAATCTGAGGGACAGTTCGCACTTGCCGGAGTTATCGAAGAGCAAGTTGCTGATGTTACTAGCATTTACTCAAATTATTTTGATATATTAGACGTAGAAAAACGAGACGAGCACTGGTGCCGTATCTCGGGTAAACGCCATAAGAATGAATGAGTCTACAAATAGTTTATGAGTGACAAACGAACCCATTGCCCTACCTGTTCCACCACCTACAAGGTCACAGTTGCTCAACTCACCATTGCGCAGGGTATGGTTTGCTGTCCCAAATGTACCACTTCATTTAATGCCTTATCGCATCTGGTGGCCGAAGCCCAAAACTCGGTCACTACCTCAGCGTCTCAGGATCAAACCTATTCTCGATATAACCCACCTGTATATGGTCGCGATCAACAGCAAAATACGCACAGTCTTTTATATATTTTCGATCAGAAAGTTGAACATTCAAATATCGATCTGGAAACCTATTTAAACAATCTGAACTATTTCAGTACCGAACCTATCTCGGTACTGCCGAGCATGAATTGGGAAGATCAGACAGAAAAACAGATATACCGCGGGCCAATGTACTATATTGGCTGGAGCATCTTAAACCTGATGCTATTTGGTATATTGCTGTTCCAGTTTTTCTGGTTTAATCCGCAATACATCAAAAATAGTCATATCATGAGCCTAGCCTTTAACAATGTATGCGAGGTGTTTAATTGTTCCAATCTGGAAAAATACTACACGCTGATTCAGGTCAATAAAGTCAAGATCAAGGCAACCAGTCACAAGAAAACTGAATTTAGCGGTGAGCTGATCAACTTCCATGACCGCAGCCTGGCTTTACCGATTTTAAAAATCAATCTGGAACAGCGCGGTGAAGTTGTTGCGACTTATAACCTGTCTGCCAAAGAGTATCTGATTGAAAGTCTGGTCAATATTGAACGTATCCCGAAAAACAGTCCATTCAAATTCAAATTTGAGCTTCCTGTCGATCGTAAAAGCTTTGATCGCTATAGTTTGGAAATAATTCGCCCTTAATCTGAATAGAAAGCATTAAAAAATTAAAAAAAGTTAAAAAAAATGCAGTTTTCTTGCTCACTTTTGCTTAGACAATGGTATGATACGCGCCACGAAAGCTATGTGCTGCAACTCCTCGCTACTTTTTCACAACAAATACAGTCTTGCCTAATGCGCTATAAAATTTATTGCGTATCGTGCAGATTTTTTTGTTTTGATTTTGGTCAGTAACAAAACTTTAACTATTGTTACGCTTATTTTTCGACCAAAACGTTGAGATGTGTCAAGCTATTGGCTCAATGCAATGATTAAGTTTTAGAACTCCAGTTTTAGGATCTAAAGCGGAGTTCATTTCAATTTTAGACCACTTTTTATATCGCTTTACCCAAGCGATATTTGTTTTTCGGATTAATTCGCATGAATAGCAAATCTCCTATTTTTACTGCACAATCTGATGTTGCTTTACGTATCCACGTAGATCGCGCAGTTCGCCATTATTTTGCGCAACTACAGGGCGAGCAACCATCTCAGGTATACGACATGGTGCTAGCAGAAATGGAGAAACCTCTTCTATCTGTAGTTCTAGAATATACACGTGGTAACCAAACACGTGCTGCCGAGATTCTCGGACTCAACCGTGGTACTTTACGTAAAAAGTTAAAAGCTCACGGTTTAATGAGTGAATAAATGATAAAATGCTTGCGGCTTCCGCAGGCATTTTTTTTAACCTGTAAATTGCTGATTTTGTTTTATTCTGTTCCTTGAAAACTGTGACGAAGATCATGACTATTAAACGCGCTTTAATCTCTGTGTCTGACAAGACTGGTATTGTTGAATTTGCACAAGAACTTGCTGCTCTAGGGGTAGAAATTTTATCTACAGGTGGTACCTACAAATTGTTGAAAGACAATAGTGTCGCTGTAGTAGAAGTTTCAGAGCATACTGGTTTCCCAGAGATGATGGACGGCCGTGTAAAAACGCTACATCCTAAAATTCATGGTGGTATTCTGGCTCGTCGTGGTCTAGACGAAGCTGTGATGGCTGAACACAACATTGATGCTATTGATTTAGTCGTTGTAAACCTTTATCCATTTGCTGCAACTGTAGCAAAACCAAACTGTTCACTGGCTGATGCGATTGAAAACATCGACATCGGTGGCCCTACCATGGTTCGCGCTGCGGCAAAAAACCATGCATCTGTAGGCATCGTGGTCAATGCTTCTGACTATGCTAATGTTGTTGCTGAGCTTAAAGCTGAAGGTTCATTGAGCCATGCAACTCGTTTCGACCTTGCAGTAAAAGCATTTGAACATACTGCACAATATGACGGCATGATCGCATCTTACCTTGGCGCTCGCGTAGGCAAACAAGAAGGTGAAGCGGACAAGTTTGCACGTACCTTCAATACACAATTGAACAAAGTTCAAGATCTTCGTTACGGTGAAAACCCGCACCAGTCTGCTGCGTTCTACGTTGAAGACACAGCGACAGAAGCCTCAGTTTCAACTGCGAAACAGCTACAAGGTAAAGAACTCTCTTATAACAACATTGCAGACACAGACGCTGCACTTGAATGTGTTAA
This sequence comes from Acinetobacter sp. 18QD2AZ41W, assembly GCF_009829025.1. Classification (NCBI taxonomy): domain Bacteria; kingdom Pseudomonadati; phylum Pseudomonadota; class Gammaproteobacteria; order Moraxellales; family Moraxellaceae; genus Acinetobacter; species Acinetobacter sp. 18QD2AZ41W. The sequence continues at coordinate 357,303 of NZ_WURP01000001.1, forward strand.
ATCTTTTGCGAAACCTGCTTGTGTAATCGTTAAGCACGCAAACCCATGTGGCGTTGCAGTGTCTTTAGACGGCATTCAAGCGGCTTATGACCTTGCGTATGCAACAGATCCCGAATCTGCATTTGGCGGCATCATTGCATTCAACCGTGAATTAGACGTTGCAACTGCACAAGCGATTGTGGAGCGTCAATTCGTTGAAGTGATCATTGCACCAAGTATTGCTGATGGCGTACTTGAAGTGACTGGTGCGAAGAAAAACGTACGTGTTTTAGTTTGCGGTGAACTTCCAGCAATCGATGCACGTCAATCGCAACTTGATTACAAACGCGTGAATGGCGGCTTGTTAGTACAAGATCAAGACTTGGGCATGATTACTAAAGCTGATCTTAAAGTGGTGACCAAGCGCGCTCCGACTGAACAAGAAATCGATGACATGATCTTTGCTTGGAAAGTCGCAAAATACGTGAAATCTAATGCGATTGTTTATGCGAAAAACCGTCAAACCATTGGTGTCGGCGCAGGTCAAATGAGCCGTGTTAACTCTGCACGTATTGCTGCGATCAAAGCTGAGCATGCAGGTTTAGTGGTTGAAGGTGCAGTAATGGCATCTGATGCATTCTTCCCATTCCGTGATGGTATTGATAACGCTGCAAAAGCAGGTATCAAGTGCATTATCCAGCCGGGCGGTTCTATGCGTGATGAAGAAACCATTGCGGCGGCTGATGAAGCTGGTATTGCAATGGTCTTCACTGGCATGCGTCACTTCCGTCACTAATTGATTCAAAGTCGTATTTATTAATCCCCCTAAATCCCCCTTTGTCAAAAGGGGGACTTTTCACAAATAAAGGGACATTTTTATTCGTGAAGCCCTTCTTTTTTACAGGGTGAGAAGCATGGCTTCGCAAGGTGGGATTCTATTCTTTTGAGGGATTTTTAGATGAATATTTTAGTTTTGGGTAATGGCGGTCGTGAACATGCATTGGCATGGAAAATCGCACAAGATGACAAAGTTGCAAAAGTCTTTGTTGCTCCGGGCAACGCAGGTACAGCCACTGAAAATAAATGTGAAAACGTAAATTTAAGCATTTTAGACAATGCTGCGATTATCGATTTCGCAAAAAACAATGCAGTTGAGCTTGTCATTGTCGGCCCAGAAGCTCCATTGGTAAACGGTGTCGTTGATGCTTGCCGTGAGGCGGGTGTAAAAATTTGGGGTCCAACTCAATTTGCTGCGCAGCTTGAAGGCTCTAAAGCTTTCGCGAAACATTTCTTAAAACGCCACAACATTCCAACTGCGTTCTACGATGTATTTACAGAAGTAGATGCTGCGAAAGCGTTTGTTGAAAAAAATGGTGCGCCGATCGTAATCAAGGCCGACGGGCTTGCTGCAGGTAAAGGCGTGATCGTTGCCATGACTAATCAAGAAGCATTTGATGCGATCGATGACATGCTTGCAGGCAACAAATTTGGTGATGCAGGTTCTCGCGTTGTAATTGAAGAATTCCTTGCAGGCGAAGAAGCATCTTTCATTTGTATGATTGATGGCGACAACATTTTGCCTATGGCGACTTCACAAGATCACAAACGTATCTTTGAAGGCGACCAAGGTCCAAACACTGGCGGTATGGGTGCTTATTCTCCTGCACCTGTTGTGACTGCAGATGTATTTGAAAAAACCATGAATGAAGTGATGCGTCCTACCGTTGAAGGTATGAAAAAAGACGGTCACGTTTATACAGGTTTCTTGTACGCTGGCTTGATGATTGATGAACAAGGTCAACCGAAAGTGATCGAGTTCAACTGTCGTTTTGGCGACCCTGAAACTCAACCCATCATGATGCGTTTAAAATCATCTTTAGTGGATTTGGTTCAAGCAGGCTTAGACGGTAATTTACCGAAAGAAGCTGAATGGGATGAGCGCAAGACTGTCGGTATCGTACTGGCATCAAAAGGCTACCCAGAAACATCAAGCAATGGTGATGTGATTTCTGGTTTAGACACTGAAATGACTGATGCAAAAGTTTTCCATGCCGGTACGAAAGCCAATGAAAATGGCGAGATTGTGACTGCGGGTGGTCGTGTACTTTGCGTAACTGCGCTTGGTAATACGATTGGTGAAGCACAAGCCAAAGCTTTGGAACTTTGCAAAAAAGTGACATTCGACGGCGTTCAATATCGTAAAGATATCGGTTACCGTGCCATTGCACGTGAAAATACTTAATCTTAATTTTGATTAAGTAAAAACCCCGCTGAGTGCGGGGTTTTTTAATACATTTATTTCATCAGAGATACTAATTCTTTCCATTCATCAAAATTATTATTATGTGAATTATTCCAATTGATTTCTTGTCCAATTTTTATTTCTCTCATACCTATATTTTTATAATCCGTAGCAGACTCTAGAAGTTCGGGCAATTGTTCCCATAACGTAATAACTACTTCACGATTTGGCTGTCTTCCTCTATGTGCTAAATTATTACGAGATTTTCGAGCGCATTCTAGTATTTTATAATTTTGCCTTGTGATAACTTTAGCCAACCTCAAAAGCTTATGTTTTGTAGCAATATGCTTTAAATAATTACTTTCTTTGTAATTTGCATGACACTTTTGCACTCGTCTTGGATAATTATCTTTATGCCTAATATAAATTTGCTTCCATAAAATTTCTGTAAGTTGTTCAACAACAATCCAAAGATTATTTAAAGCATCATTAATATTTTGATTGATTAACGATGTATAACCATTTAAAAGAAAAAATGGCGTGAAAGTAGGTATAGATTCAAGAATTTCTCGCCCATCCATATAAGCTTTTTGCAAATCATTTAAATGTAAAACTCTTGGAACCATCAATGGCTGAAACCTATCTGCAATAGATGCCCAATTGAATCTCAATTGATTATAAAGCGATGGTGCATAACAAAATAAGTGCGTTTTTTCATGTAAAGTCCCTACTGTTAACTCATGTGGATGCAATACTTCTGTATGAATTCCACCTAATAAAAAACGACAGAGAATTTCATTTAACTTAGTAATACCATCAACTCTCTTTGAAAATTTTTCACTTTGAGGTATTGCTATTCCACCATCATAGCTGATCAATACATCTAAATTATCCTCTAAAGAAAGTATTCCTATTACTTTAGATAATTGCATTCCATCATAAGAATTGTTATTGATTTGATCTAATGAGAACTGAAACTGTGGTTGTTTATCACTCACTATTGCTGAATAGGGTTTTAAATGTACCATCCAAGCAGGATTGTATGATGGTACGCTAGAAGTAGGCTCTATATAATCAATTGGCGCATCTGTTCTCTCAATCCAACCACCATCATACCAAACTGATGTTTCTGTTGGTCTTGTTTTAATATTTTTAGTTAGTGTCTTAGGAGTATTACGATTATCAGAAAGAAAGGGATCATAATCATCTTCAAAAGCATAAATCTGACCTGTTTCCTTATCCTGATAATTCTTCACAAATACATCTCTGTTATAATTAATTCGTCAATAATAGTGTAATACCACGATGCCATCCATAAGCATTCAGCCCCCTAGCCTGATCCTCCGCCAATGGAAAGACTCCGACACCGACCCATTTATCCAAATGTGCACAGACGATGAAGTTATGTGCTATTTCCCAAAGAAGCTGAATCGAGATAACACTCTGATGTCTAGAACAGCGCAACGCTACTTTGATTCCATCAATAAATCATATATATCCATTTTTATGATTTAGATTGGATAAAATCTTATAAAGCTCACTATTTAAACAACCCCCTAAAAACCATACCCCCAATATAAATAAAATATTGTTTTAATTAATATTTTTATAAAACAACTTGGTTTTTTATTCAATTAAAGAGCTAAACAAGGCTTTGCTATCCAGTATATCGAATATAGATTTATTGCTATGATATCGACAATCCCAGAATGCTCAAACTACTTCATGTGCTTATAAACTATCTATTTTTCTCTCCAAAATAGATCATTTACAATCAGGTTTGTGGCATTTCTGACTTGATCGCGTTCACCAGAACAATTGCTGTAGGCTTGGATCTTTTAGTTTAAGGCCAGCACCAACAACGATCAGGACACATACTTAGATCGTATAAAAATCTTATTTAACACGATTTAAAAATGCTTATACTCTAGGCAAGATTAAAATTAGGAAAATTTCATGAAAAAATTACTTGGCGTTTTATTGAGTGCCTCTGTATTAACTTTGACTGGGTGTGGCAAACAAGAAGCGCCTGCCAATGATGCAGCACAAGCCAAAGATGCGAATGGCCTTCAAACCGTAACCATGGCATCGACCGGTTCAGATGCAGATGTATGGCGCTATATCGCCACATTACCTGAAACCAAAGCAGCCGGCATTAAACTTGATGTGAAAAATTTCACTGACTATGTGTCAATGAACACAGCCGTTGCCAATAAAGAAATCGATGTCAATGCATTCCAGTCATATGCCTATATGGTTGCGTATAACGATGCCAATACAGCAAAAATTGCACCATTGTCTACCACCTATTTAGAACCAATGGGAATTTACTCAAGCAAAGTAAAATCTTTGAATGAGTTTAAAACAGGTGCAACCATTGCCATTCCAAACGACGGTGCAAATGAATCACGCGCGTTATTACTTTTACAATCGGCAGGTCTGGTCAAATTAAAAGCTGGCTTTGACAATGTAAAAGGCACAACAGCTGATGTGGCTGAAAATGCAAAACAAATCGTGATTAAGCCTATTCAAATGGCAACTGCAGTACGTGTAAAAGATGAAGTTGATGCAATTGTGCTAGGCAATACGCTGGCAATGGAAGGCGGTTTAAACGTATTAAAAGATGCGGTTTACTATGAGCCAATTGATCAAAGCACAAAAATGAATGTAAACGTATTAGCGGTTGCAGCAGATCGTCAAACGGATCCTGTACTGCAAAAAGTAGGTGCCTTGTATCATACGCCAGCAGTTCAAGCGTATGTCGATGAAAATTTTGGTGGCACTAAAGTTGCAGTAAACAAGCCGGTGACGTATTTAACTGAATCAAAATAGTACTATAATAGTCTTTTAGAACAGGCAAGGACGATTTCTTGCCTGTTTTTTTATCCGTGATGCAGTTTTTGACACTATGATTGAATTTAAAGATATTTCAAAACAGTATGAGCTTAAGGGTCAAACCTTGCATGCCTTGAATCAGATTAATCTATCGATTCCAACCGGCAGTATTTTTGGCATCATCGGTTATAGTGGTGCCGGTAAAAGTACCCTCATCCGTCTGATTAATTTACTTGAGCGTCCAAGCTCAGGTCAGATTATCATTAATGGAACAGATTTTACCGCACTCGATGCCAAAACATTGCGTCAAGAACGTGCCAATATCGGCATGATTTTCCAGCATTTTAATTTAATGCAAACCAAAACCGTGGCGGCCAATATCGAAATGCCTATGAAGCTTCTGGGCTGGAGCAAGGCTGAACGGGAAAAACGCCTCGAAGAATTATTAGATTTTATTGACCTGAAACATAAACGGCAGGCTTTTCCGGATGAATTGTCTGGTGGTCAAAAACAGCGCGTCGGGATTGCCCGTGCCCTTGCCAACCATCCCAAGATTTTACTTTGTGATGAAGCGACTTCGGCACTCGATCCACAAACCACCAAATCAGTTCTGCAATTACTCAAAAAAATCAATCAAGAGCAAGGTATTACCATTGTCATGGTCACTCATGAAATGGATGTAATTGAAACCGTCTGTGATTATGTCGCTGTGATGGAAAAAGGTGATGTGATTGAAACCGGCAGCACGCTACAGATCTTCAGTCAGCCGCAACACCCGACCACCAAAAATTTTATTCAAACCGTGCTTCAGCAACATTTGCCGGTCAATATTCTGAATAATCTGGAAAACCAGAATCATCACAGTATTTATTGTTTAAAATTCCTTGGTAGCTCGGCACAGGAAACGGTGATTCAGGCCGTGATTAAACAGTTTGATATCAGTTTAAATATCCTGTTTGCCAACATGACCGAAATTAATGGTTCGGTGATTGGTCAGATGTTTATTCAGCTCCTGGGTGATTCCGCAGAGATTAGCGCTGCAGTGCAATATCTGAAAGATAACGGCGTACAGGTAGATCAAGCAGGAGTACAGGCATGAGAGATTTAATTGTACAGTGGCTGACGACAATTACTGCGCCGTTCTGGAAAAGCTCGCTGTCGATGGATCAATTTGTGACAGCGCTGCAAGAAACCTTTCATATGGTGTTCTTCGCAATGCTGTTTGGCTGTATCTGGGGTTTTATTCAGGCAATTACTTTAGTGGTGACGCGTCCTAACGGCATCTTGCAAAATCGTGTGATTTATCACGGTCTCAATCCGATTGTCAATGCGCTACGTTCACTACCATTTATTATTCTACTGATTGCCGTTATTCCGCTGACCAAGTTTTTGGTCGGCACTTCAATTGGTACTTGGGCCGCAATTGTACCACTGACTATTTATGTCGGCCCTTATATTGGTCGCTTGGTTGAAACCTCATTACTGGAAGTGAATGAAGGCATTATTGAATCTGCGCAAGCGATGGGTGCAACCCCAATGCAGATTATCTTCAAGTTTGTCTTACCTGAAGCACGTAGTTCACTGATTCTGAACCTGACCACTGCCACCATCAGCTTGATTGGTGCAACAGCAATGGCGGGTGCTGTCGGTGCCGGCGGTATCGGTGATCTGGCCATTTCTTACGGTTATCAGCGTTTCGATACCTCTGTGGTGATCATGACGGTGATTGTGTTATTGATTTTGGTACAGATTGTACAAAGTCTGGGGGACTGGTTGTCCCGACTTCGTTAATCTAGTTTTTATTGTTTTTAATACTTACGAACCCTTTCTCATTATTTCAAAGTAAAGTCCTGCAACTATTTGATACGTGCCATGGCGACAGGAAGTCGCCCGTTGATCTGTGGTACTGGGATGTACCATCAGATCAACAAAGGGGTTTTGTTACTTTTGCCCCGTCAAAAGTAAGGCACAAATATTACAAAGTTAAAATTGAAGTAAAAATAACGAAATTCTATTTTTCAAATAATGTCATGAATAAACTTACTAATATTTAAAATTCTTCTTTTACTTTTGAAAGCACTGCTATGCAAGGTAACAAAAATCTTCTGTTGGCTTGATGATACTTCCTTGTGCCACAGATCAACTGGCGACATCCATGTCGCTAGTCAGAAATTCAATTTCGGTTAACAATCCCATCTCGTTATAGATATGGACAAAGCCCCAAATCAACATTTAATTAAAATCTAAAAGTTAGCCATTTCCCCTCATTTTCAAACTGAAACAATAAATCCCATGTTAAACTATTCAATGGTTTTAGCAGGGACTCATCTATGCACTTTGTTCATCTTGGTATTCATACAGAATTTTCGATTACTGAATCCATCGTACGGATACCTGACTTGGTCAAAGCTGCCGAAAAAGAACAGATGCCTGCCCTCGCGCTGACGGATCTGTCTAACCTGCATGCCGCAGTCAAGTTCTATGGCAAATGCTTAGGCAAAGGCATCAAGCCGATCCTCGGTTCTGAAATTCGCCTGAATGATGCCGAACATCGTATGACCTTATTGGCGATGACCAATAAAGGCTGGCGTAACCTGACTGAACTGGTGTCTGAAGGCTTTATCAGTGGTCAGCAATTAGACATTCCCTGCGTACAAAAACAATGGATTTTAAACCAGTCCGAGGACATGATTGCCCTGCTCGGCATGCATTCCGATGTCGGCAAGATGCTGATGAGTTCAAATCCGCAAAAAGCTGAACCCTTGCTGGAAGAATGGGTCGAAAAATTCGGCAATCGCGTTTATATCGCCCTGACCCGCACCAACCGTCCGGATGAAGACAACTTCATTCTGGAAGCCGTTAAGCTGGCAAAAAAATACAATATCGGTGTGGTCGCACATAATGATGTGCATTTCATGACCCTTGAAGATTACGAAGCGCATGAAGCGCGGGTGTGTATTGCCGATGGTTATGTACTGGGGGATAACCGCCGCCCTAAAACCTATTCACCTGAACAATATTTCAAATCTGCTGAAGAAATGACGGCGCTGTTCTCGGATATTCCATCTGCGATTGAGAACACCTATCACATTGCCAAACGCTGTAATGTGACGCTGCAACTGGGCAAATACTTCCTGCCTGATTATCCGATTCCTGAAGGTCATACCATTGATACCTTCTTTGCACACTTGTCCAAAGAAGGTCTGGAAGAACGCCTGAATTTCCTGTATCCGCCTGAACAACGTGATGAAGACTGGCCAGAAATCCGCAAGCCTTATGATGAGCGTATCGAATACGAGATTAACATCATTAACTCGATGGGATTCCCGGGCTACTTCCTGATCGTGATGGACTTCATTCAGTGGTCGAAAAGTAACGGCGTTCCAGTAGGCCCGGGGCGTGGTTCAGGTGCAGGCTCACTGGTGGCTTATAGCTTAAAAATCACCGATCTTGATCCGCTACGTTATGAATTACTCTTCGAACGTTTCTTGAACCCGGAACGTGTGTCGATGCCCGATTTCGACGTCGATTTCTGTATCGCAGGTCGTGACCGCGTGATTGACTATGTGGCGCGTACTTATGGCCGTGATGCAGTTTCGCAAATTGCCACCTTCGGTACCATGGCGGCCAAAGGTGCGATTCGTGATGTGGCGCGTGTCTTGGGTAAATCTTATGGTCTGGCCGATCGTATCTCGAAAATGATCCCGACCAAGCCTTTAGGCCTGAGTCTGCTGGAATCCTTAGAAGCCGAACCACAGCTTAAAGATATCGTCACCAATCCATCCAACCCAGATAATGATGATGCGGCTGAAATCTGGGAAATGGCGCTAAAACTGGAAGGCATTACCCGAAATACCGGTAAACATGCCGGTGGTGTGGTCATCTCGCCAACCAAAATTACCGATTTCTCTGCCGTTATGTGTGAGGCTGATGGTACTTCACGCGTGGCACAGTTCGATAAAGACGATGTTGAATCTGCTGGTCTGGTCAAGTTTGACTTCTTGGGTCTGCGTAACCTGACCGTAATTGAAGATGCAGTTAAAAATATTAATAAACGCATCAAATCTGACAAGCCTTTAGACATTGCCTATATCCCGCTTGAAGATAAAGACGCGTATCTGGTTTTTGCCAATGCCAACACCACCGCGGTATTCCAGTTTGAATCCGTGGGCATGAAGAAGATGCTGAAAGAGGCACGCCCAAGCAAATTTGAAGAAATTATTGCCTTCGTGTCGCTGTACCGTCCGGGCCCGATGGATCTGATTCCTGACTTTATCCACCGGATGCATGGAGGCGATTTTGAATATCTGCATCCCTTGCTTGAAGGCGTACTAGAACCCACCTACGGGATTATGGTCTATCAGGAACAGGTCATGCAGGCTGCACAGTACTGTGCCGGCTATACCCTCGGTGGCGCGGACTTGTTACGTCGTGCCATGGGTAAGAAAAAACCGGAAGAGATGGTCAAACAGCGCCAGATCTTTATTGAAGGTGCATCGAAAAAAGACATTGATGAAGCCACTGCCAACCATATTTTCGACTATATGGAAAAGTTTGCCGGCTATGGCTTTAACAAATCACATGCTGCGGCCTATGCTTTGGTTGCCTATCAGACTGCATGGCTAAAAGCGCATTATCCGGCGGAATTCCTGTCTGCGGTGTTGACCTCGGAGATGCAGAACACCGACAACGTGGTATTCCTGATTGATGACTGTCGCAAGAATAACCTGGAAGTTTTACCACCTTCCGTGAATATGTCGCTGTATCAGTTCCATGCCACGGATGAACAAACCATTGTCTATGGTCTGGGTGCGATTAAAGGTGTCGGTGAAGCTGCGATGCAATCAGTGATTGACGCGCGTACACAAGAAGGTCCTTTCCGTGACCTGTTTGATTTCTGTCATCGTATTGACCTGAAAAAAATCAATAAACGTACCCTGGAAGCATTGATTCGCTCCGGTGCGCTGGATTGTTTAGGCATTGATCGTGCCGACCTGATGGCACAACTGCCTGAAGCGGTGCAAGCTGCGGAACAGGCGCGCTCCAACCGTGAAACCGGCATCATGGATCTGTTTGGTGAAGTGGAAGAAGTTCAGCGCAAACCCTCTAAACCGGTCAAGCCATGGGCGGATGAAGTTCGCCTGAAAGGTGAAAAAGACACCCTCGGCCTGTACCTCACCGGCCACCCGATTGATGTCTATCGTAATGAACTGAAATCCTTTGTACCTAGTCAGATCAATGAGCTGACGCCGACCCGCCGTGGCGTGACCACCGTATTTGCAGGACTGGTGGTGGATATTGCCAATTTCCCGAACCGGATGATGATGACTCTGGATGATGGTACGGCGCGTATTGAAATTTCAGCCAATCATGAACGTTTTAACCGCTTTAAAGAGATTATCCAGCTGGATAAAGTTGTGGTGATTGAAGGTGAAATCTATGAGCGTGAAGGCTTTGACCGCCCAATGGGACGTCTTACTAAAGCCTTTAGCCTGAATGAAATTCGCCAGAAGCGTGCCAACAGCATTAAAATCACCCTAACTGCCGAGCATTTCAGTAAAAGTCTGAGTCGTGACTTGCAGCAGATTTTGACACCATATACCAATATCGACATGTCAGCGCATATTCCGGTAATTCTGTATTTAGACTATCCTTATGCTACGACTGAACTTCATCTGGGTCTCAACTGGAAAGTGGCACCACTGGACGAACTATTGGCTAAATTGCGTGATTATTTTGGTAAAGAAGCATTGCATATTGAATATCAGGTCAAGTCCAAAGCCGCCAAAGCTGTTTCTTATGAACAGGCCAAACCGGTCAATGTTCCACCACCACCTGCTGGCATGAGCATGGACGATGCGCTGGAACTGTATCAGGCTGAATCCCAGCCACAATATTCATAAATCCTGATCTTTAAAAAACCTTTAAATTGGAATCCTCATGAGTCAAATTGACAATGCTGCTGTTTCAGCACATCTCTCCCATGTGCGTATTGTCATGGTCAATACCACTTTACCTGCCAACATCGGCAGTGCTTTACGCGCCATGAAAACCATGGGCTTGTCCAAGCTGGTTCTGGTGGCGCCAAAAACCTATCCGCATCCGGATATTGATGCGCTGGCCGCAGGCGCAACCGACCTGATCGAGCAGATCGAGATTGTAGAAACGCTCGAAGATGCCATTAAAGACTGTCAGATTGTATTCGGTACCAGCGCACGTAGCCGTACTATTCCCTGGCCGCTGTTAGATGTGCGCCCTGCTGCGACAAAAGCTATGAGCGCCGTGGTACAAGAGCAGCAAGAAGTTGCAATTCTATTTGGCCGTGAAGACCGCGGTCTGACCAATGAAGAACTGGCAATGGCCAACTATCACCTGACCATTCCAGTCAATACCGATTACGGCGTACTGAATGTGGCTCAAGCCATTCAGGTGATCTGCTATGAAATGCGCATGGCAGCCATGAGCCAGATTGAACAACCACGTGATGCTAAAGCAACCATGCAAGTCATTGATGGCATTGAAATGGAATGGGATGAGCCTTTGGTGAATCATGCGCAGATGGAACAGTTCTATCCGCATTTGGAAAAAATGCTGGCCGAAATTGAATTTATGGACCCAAAAAATCCAAGATTATTGCCTTTACGCTTGCGTCGTCTTTTTGGACGTATACAATTAGATCGTATGGAATATCATTTACTTCGTGGTATTTTCAGCCGCGTTCAGGCCTTAAATAATGGCACCTGGAAAAAATCTTCAAATACATCATCACAGGACGAGGATCAAATCTAATGCTAAAACAGCTCAAAGAAGATATACAAGCTGTCTTTGCGCGCGATCCTGCAGCACGCAATACCTTAGAAGTCTTAACCACTTACCCTGGCATCCATGCGCTGATCATGCATCGCATGGCACATGAGCTATGGAACAAAGACTGTAAGGGAACTGCACGTGCATTGTCTTCATTTAGCCGTTTTGCGACTGGTATTGAAATACATCCGGGCGCCAAGATAGGCCGTCGTTTCTTTATTGATCACGGTATGGGTGTCGTAATTGGGGAAACTGCAGAAATTGGCGATGATGTTACCCTCTATCATGGGGTGACTTTGGGTGGAACGACCTGGAATAAAGGCAAACGCCATCCAACTTTAGAAGATGGCGTGGTGGTTGGCGCTGGTGCCAAGATTTTAGGGCCATTTACTGTCGGTAAAAATGCCAAGGTCGGTTCTAATGCGGTCGTGACTAAAGCAGTTCCTGAAAACACGACGGCTGTGGGTAACCCTGCACGCTTTATTACCAAAAATAAACCGAAGGATGATGCAGAAACCCGTCGTCGTGATTATGCAGAAAGTATCGGCTTCCAGCCCTATGCTGCAACTGAAGACCAGTCTGATCCAATTCTGGAGGGTATGCGCATTCTGCTGGACCGTATTCAGCAAAATGAAAAACGCATGAACAACTTGTGCAACCGTCTTTCTTTGCTGGATCCGACCTTTAATAAACAGCAACAAGATGGTCAGCCTTTAAGCAAAAAAGAATTACAGATTCTGGAAGAAGCGCGCCGTGAATGTGAAGCTCAAACCAGTCAGTCTAAAGCCTGAATAGAGCGTTCAATTCTGTAACATGCATTTACTTGCATGATCGTTAGAGTTTTCATAGACTGACGGTCATGTGATTTTTGTACTAGCTGTTTTAAAAAATAACACGAATGGATGAATATTATGACCTTTAAGCCCTTGGCACTTGCTTGTTTAGCATTCACAATGACTGCATGTTCGACCGTCTCTCAGAAGTCTGCTGAGAAACCTGTGGATCAAGTGGTTTTTGTAGAACCTGAATTAAGTCCGCCATTTTATGCATTAAATCCATTCAATTATAATGAACCACCTCCGTTTGAGGTGCATTTGCAAAAAGCTGCGGCTCAACCCGTGACCAAAATGGTCGTGACTCATCCAAATGATCCATCCAAGCAATTAACCTTGGATGTCAATAAACTGATTATTCCCATTGTAGACAGCAATACACGTTCAATGCGTTATGCGGCTCTGGCAAATACCAATGAAATCGACATCACCGAGATTGATGATTTCCTGCAAATGGTGGAAGGTAAAGCACGTCATTATCCACCACGTTTTAGCGATCGTCAGGAACGTCGTGGCTTTGAAGCCAAACTGCGTGAAGTCACTCAACAACTGGATACTTTAGCTGCACGTGAAAATGCCTCTTTCGATGTTCTGGTACGTGCATTTAAAGCCAGTGTCATGGCACGTAATCTGGATCTGGGTTCAGTCTATACCACCAAATCCCTGACCTATGCACAACGAATTCTTAAGATCAACCAAGATGATCCTGAAGTGAACTTCTGGTTCGGCTTTGGCCTGTCCGAAGGTGGCGGTCAACGTGAAGCGATCCCTTATCTGGACAAAGCCATGAAAGCTGGCGTTCAGGAAGCCTATCTTGCTGCAGCCAATAATTATATTGCGCTGGAACAGAAAAAAAATGCGGCTCAAACCTTGGCAAACTATAAAGTGAAATACCCGCAAGAAGCTGAAGTGGCAGACCGTCTCATTCAGGAAATTGAGAAACAAGGTCGCTGGAATGTTTGGCAAGTTCTGCAAACCGCAAATCAAGCTCCAGTTGCTGCAACCCCTAAAACGCCATAATCAGAATTTATCTTCTTTCTCTGATTACAAATAGACTGCTACGGCAGTCTATTTTTATGAGAAAAAATTAGTAAAATACAAACCATTATCCAAACTTACAACTTAAATTCAGTGAAAGGTTTTATGCACGAAAAAATAAATAAAAGATTAATACTGTGCACTTTAGTCATCACCAGTGTGCTGAGCGGCTGTCAGGTGGTCAGTGTTAAGGAACAGGCGCTTAATGTCACACTCAGCAATGAGCGTGACAGTATTTTGACGCGCGACAAACTGAGCGAAGCCAGTCTGAATGTGTTGTCCATGACGGGGCGTGAAGCCCAGATCTGTATTGACCAGCCCGAAGAATGTGTAAAGGATCTTAAAAATATCCCTCAGATTTTAGATGAACAATTACTTTCTACAGCAAGTGAGTTGTATCTCGCCAATTCTTTACAGAATGCCAAGTCAGCCGAGTGCAACACCAGTGTTTTGAGCAAGACCCAATCTCAGGAAAAGCAACAGCTGCAAAAACAGAATATCCAGAAATGTCTGGATCAGCAGCTCAGCATGCTGGATAAAAGCATTCGCTATAGTTATGCTTACCTGTTTAAAACCGAGCGTGCCCCGCAAGACCGTATTTTCGACAACCGTCAGGTTCAGATTCGTGATTTTTACAACCTGGCGATTGCCCATCTGATTCAACGCTATGCTGAACGTTATGAAACCAAGCGTTCCGGCCAACGGATTCAGGTGGGTAACAGTGTGTATAGCATTGATCTGGAAAATTTTCCGCAGCTGAAAAACCAGCCCATTGAGCAACTACTGTCCACCTACAACATGAACTTCTCTGGACTGCGTTCAATTACCCGTCGTGACGGTTTTGGTTCAGAGTTTTTAGTGGTTCTACCGGAGCAGCAACCATCCGAAAAGGATAAAAAATATATTACTGACCCACTCAATCACAAATATCCGAATGGTATCAATCCCAATATCCATGCAGCACGATATCTGGCCACCACGATCACCGCTGTACCTAAATCAGCCAATAGTACTGAACAGATTTTATCGACCTCCGAATTTCATCTGAAACTCTATGATCCCTATAAATATGAAAAAATTAAGGTCGCTTCTAAGGAATATGCTCTGGCAGCCAATTTTTCAGCACCTTATGGTTTATGGCTGGCCGAGAACAATCTGGGGCGTCTGGCCTATCTGACCCTGATTGATCGGGATGATAGTCTGAGCATGCCCCACCTGTATATGCTGGAACCTTATAATCCGAACAAGAAGATCCTGGTATTGGTCCATGGTCTGGCCAGCAGCCCCGAAGCCTGGATTCGTATGACCAACGATATTATGGGGGATCCGGTTCTAAGAGAAAACTTTCAGGTCTGGCAGGTGTTTTATTCTACCAACATGCCGATTCTGGAAAGCCGTTTTCAAATCAATGCACTGGTTCAGCAAGGATTTGCCCAGGTCGCGAACAATGCCGCAGCTAAAAAAGATGCAGTACTGGTCGGACATAGTATGGGCGGCGTGATTGCCCGTTTGATGGTCAGCAATGCCGATATCAGCCAAGATGCTTTTAAACTGGTACAAAATACCCGTATTGAACAGTTTAAGGATAAACCGCTGTTTCAAGCACGCCTGCAAATGCAGCCGATTCCAAATTTTAGTCGGGCGATTTTCTTGGCCACACCGCATCGTGGCACAGAATATGCCAATCGCTGGCATACCAAACTGGCGCGTAAAATTATCCGGGTTCCAGGTGCATTTTTAGGTGCCTTTGCTGATACTTTACAAGGCGAAATCGGATTAAAAGAATTTGTCAAAGAACTGGGACATGACCTGATTCAAAATGGCCCGAGTGATTTGAGTGAAAATTCGAAATTCAATGCGCTGACTAAAAACATTCAGCCCTATACCGGCTTCAAATTTCACTCCATCATCGGTAATACCGTAGATACTGCAGAACCTCAGCTGATGAGTGATGGCATTGTTTCCTACGAAAGTGCTTATTTGCAAGGTGCAGTATCTAACAAAGTAATTAAGGGTGGTCATTCCATTCAGGAAACCCCTGAGGCCGTACTGGAATTGCGCCGGATTCTCAGATTACACCTGTCTGACCTTGGTCTTTATGATCCCGAATAAGCAATTCCCTTAATTTAAATCAACCACTGCATGTTCACATACAGTGGTTTGTTTTTTAAAATTGGAAATCATGCTGAATAAAAACTCAGACCGACAGATCTGTCGCATGACTTAAACATTCATCTGGAATTTCATTTCTTTCTAAAAATTAAATTTGATAGACTTGTTTCAATCTTGATTTAAAGCACCCTAAGATAAGCGACCTCATTCACTATGCTCCTGAGCAGATCCTCGATAAAATATTTTTATAGATCTGTTTAGATGTGCTTTAATTTTTTGTGCATACGCTGCTTATCAGTATTTGCATTTCTCTCTTGTTGAAAGGATTTATTTTTAATGACCAGTTCGGAAATTATGGCTGATCTTTCTACCTTAACGCCCATGATGCAGCAATACATGTCGGTGAAAGTGCAGCATCCACACTCATTGATGTTTTATCGTATGGGTGATTTTTATGAACTGTTCTTTGAAGATGCACACAAGGCAGCCAAAATTTTAGGCATTACCCTGACCCATCGCGGTAAAGCCAATGGTCAGCCGATCCCGATGGCAGGTGTGCCTTACCATGCAGCCGAAGGCTATCTGGCCCGTCTGGTCAAAAAAGGCGAAACAGTGGTGATCTGTGAACAGATTGGTGAGGGCGAGAGCACAAGCACTCGCGGTAAGGCCCCCATGGAGCGCGGCGTGGTAAGGATTATCACCCCGGGCACCCTGACCGATGATGCCATGCTCGGTGCACATCAAAGCTCTAATCTGGTGGCTTTATGTATTCAGCAAAATCAGATCGGGATTGCACTGCTCGATCTCAGCGCCGGCCTATTTAAAGTACAGCAGCAGGATTATGATCTCAACCAGCTCATGATTGAACTGGCGCGCCTAATGCCAAGCGAAATTTTGCTGGATGAAAATACCGCTGATCCGATGCTGACCGAGCAACTCAAGCAGCAACTTGATATTTCCGTGACGAAGCGTCCCAATGTGGACTTTAACCTGAACAATGCGCAAAAGACCTTGTGCGACCAGTTTGCCGTCAGCACACTTTCCGGTTTCGGGATTGATCATTTGCCGTTGGCAAAAGCTGCCGCTGCGGCACTGATTCACTATGCCAAAGAAACCCAGAAAACCGCTTTACCACATATTCGTTCGATTCAGCTAGAACAGAGTTCCGACTTTATCGCCCTAGATCCAGTGACACGTCGCAATCTGGAACTGATTGAGCCTTTATTTGAGCATGGTACTTCACTGTTTCAGTTAATTAATGATTGCCAGACGGCTATGGGTGGACGCTTGCTGAGTCGCACCCTGATGCAGCCTTTGCGTGACACTGCCTTGCTGGATGAACGTTTAGATGCCATCCAGTCCCTGCTACAAGGTTTCCATGAAGCACCTGTACGTTTGGTACTTAAGGAAATTAGTGATATTGAACGTGTCCTGAGCCGAATTGCTTTGGGCAGTGCCCGACCGCGGGATCTGGTACAACTACGTCAGGCCTGTGCACAAATTCCATTTTTACGCCATGCCCTACAGCCGATTGTCAGTCAACAACAGTCTGAGCTATTAATCCAGCTAAATGAAGAACTCGGAGATTTCCATGGCCTGCATCAACGCTTGATGTCTGCCATCGTAGAAAATCCGCCGGTATTGCTGCGTGATGGGAATGTGATTGCCGAAGGCTTTGATAGTGAACTGGATGAATTACGTCAGATTCGTGATCACGCCAGCCAGTTCCTGATTGATCTGGAAATTAAAGAACGTGAAGCCAGCGGAATTCCGGGACTGAAAATTGGTTATAACCGAGTGAGTGGTTATTATATTGAACTCTCACGTGCTCAGGCCGAACAGGCACCCGAGCACTATATCCGCCGTCAGACTCTGAAAAATGCCGAACGCTATATCACACCTGAACTGAAAGCCTTTGAAGATAAGGTTTTATCCAGTGAATCCCGTGCTCTGGCGCGTGAAAAAATGCTGTTTGAAATGTTGCTGGATGAATTACGTCAGGATATCGGCAATTTACAGATGATGAGCAGTGCCATTGCCCAGATTGATCTGGTGGCAAACTTTGCCCATCAGGCACGTTTACGCAACTGGTCACGGCCAAAATTCAGCCCTGAAGTCGGTGTAAGTATCACTGCTGGCCGTCATCCGGTGGTGGAAGCTTTAAGCAAAACTGCTTTTACACCGAACGATACGCGACTGGACTTTTCCCATCGCATGGCGATTATTACCGGACCCAATATGGGCGGTAAATCGACCTTTATGCGCCAGACCGCATTGATCGTCTTGCTGGCGTATTGCGGGGCTTATGTTCCTGCACAAGCTGCGACTTTAGGGCCTATTGACCGGGTTTTCACCCGTATTGGTTCTGCCGATGATTTATCGACTGGCAAATCGACCTTTATGGTGGAAATGACCGAGACTTCGCAAATTCTGCATCATGCCACCAGTCAGTCGCTGGTACTGATGGATGAAGTCGGTCGTGGCACCAGTACCTATGATGGCCTGTCTCTGGCCTGGGCCTGTGTGCTGGATCTGAGCAAACGCATTCAATGCCTGTGTCTATTCGCAACCCATTATTTTGAGCTGACCGAACTCGATAAAGAAAGCGGCATTGATAACTATCATGTCACGGCTAAAGAACTGAATGGCAGTCTGATTTTGTTACATAAGGTACAACATGGCCCTGCCAGCCAGAGTCATGGCTTACAGGTGGCGAAACTTGCCGGTATTCCGGCGTCAGTCATTAAAGAAGCACAAAACCGCTTAAAGATTCTGGAAAAGCAGCAACTGGCCAAACCAAAGAGTTTACAACATGATCTATTTGCCCTGCCGGAAATTGTAGAGCCAGTGGAACGTATTGTCGAAATTGAGAAAGAATCTCCAGCTCTCGAATTACTTGAGGACATCGATGTAGACAACCTGAGTCCACGCGAAGCCTTAGCACAATTATATACACTAAAAGATTTACTCAAACAGCCGGGGTAATTCTCTGAGCCATAGACCTCATCCCGCATGGGGTCTAGCACTGATTTATACTTGAATTTAGCCCTATTCTGGCTTTTTTCAAATTTAACAGCCCTATATATAACAAATATCAATAAAAGGAATTGTTAGTTCCCCCTGTTTTTGCCTAAAATACAGTATTCGTAAATAGAACCATATTTTTTAGGTAGCTGTCGCCATGACCTTCGTTGTCACTGAAAATTGTATTAAATGTAAATATCAAGACTGTGTTGAAGTTTGCCCTGTAGACTGTTTCTATGAAGGTCCTAACTTCCTGGTGATTAACCCGGACGAGTGCATCGATTGTGCCTTATGCGAACCTGAATGTCCGGCGAATGCAATTTTCTCTGAAGATGAATTACCAGAAGGCCAAGAAGTATTCATTGAACTGAATGCTGACCTGTCGCAAAAATGGCCAAATATCACACAAATTGGTGACCAGCCAGCAGATCGTGAAGAATGGAATGGTAAAGCTGACAAATTACAATATCTTGAAAAGTAATTAATTTCAGTTAAAAAAGATCAGCACATGCTGATCTTTTTTATACTCAATCCACACATTTTATTGCAATATTCTCCAAATTTCTCCGTATATTTAGTCTAAAATGGCGCTATTTATAAATATCTGATTTCTATAAATGAAGAATTTTGCAAAGGGATTATTGAGTCTGTGTGTAATCCCTCTCGTTTTTGTGGGTTGTACCACGACCCCAAAACCACCGGGACAGACCGTGCCCGATGGAAAGCGGATTTATATTCCCCAAGAACGTGTTCAATACGACCGCAAAGTCCAACCCAAAACTGTACCTTATCTGTATACCCACTGGGTCTCTGCGCTGGATAATTTATCACGTGTACGTGAGTACGAAGTGTTTCTGGAACGCAATGGCGTAGGTAATATTATTCCCAGTTTTGAATTAATGCGCACCGCGCGAGACTGGGCCAAATGTGGTCGTTCACAGTACATGATTCCAAGCCGTGAATTATGGGCCAATCAGGTTCCAACCTTGCGTGTATTTAAATATTTAGTAGCCGCCAATGTCCTGACTGATTTTGAAGTCACTTCCGTCTATCGTGACCTGCCTTTAAACCAGTGTGCCGGTGGCGCCAATTCTTCACGCCATCTGTATAATTCTGCCATCGATTTTCGTATTGGCCCAGAATATCCACAAGCGCAAGACTATAGTTATATTGAAAATACCAAGTTCAAACTGTGCCAGTTCTGGGCGCAACATGGTCAAAGTCTGAATATGGGACTCGGCATGTATGCTTCTGGTCAGATCCACATCGATACCCAAGGTTACCGTACCTGGGGGCCAAGTCTGGGGCGAAACTCCTCAATGTGTAATTACTAAGTCATGACAACGGCTATACAAAGTTCATTTAGGACTTTATGTAGCCTAAAAAAACAGCAGCTATAGCACAATAAATTGCGCTATGCCGCGAAAAGTTTAAAATGCACCCATCGCAATTGATGGTGCTAAAACTATGCAACACATGTGGACAGACATTGACAACTACATTGAGTCACATTTAATTCCTGAAGATCCCATCCTGAACCAGACGCTGGAAAATACTGCTGCGCACGGTCTGCCAGACCATCTGGCTGTAGCAGCAAATCAAGGCATGTTGTTGCAGATGCTGATCCAGATGAATCAATGTAAACGTGTACTGGAACTCGGAACATTTGCCGCATACAGCACCATGTGGTTGGCACGTGCTTTGCCCGATGATGGCTATATCCTGACAATTGAAGGACGTGATACCCACGCGGCAATGGGTCAGGAAAATATTGACCGTGCCCAGCTCAAGCAAACTGTTGAACTGAAATGTGGTCGTGCAGCAGATGTACTCAAAGCTCTACCCGCAGAGACCGAGGCTTTTGATTTTATCTTCATTGATGCAGACAAACAGAGTTATCCGGAATATCTGGAACTCAGTTTAAATCTGTCACATTCAGGTACACTTATTTTTCTGGACAATGTAATCCGTGCAGGCGAGATTATCAATCCGGACAATCACAAGCCAAGTATTGAAGGCATCCGTGCCATGTTTAAAGCGCTGCAAAATCATCCACGTATCTTGTCTTGTACCGCTTTACAGACTGTAGGCAGTAAAGGACATGATGGTTTTGCACTTGCGATTGTCAAATAAAATCAGAAGAACAAAAATTACCCAGCGCCATATTTATTATATATAACATTAACTTAAAAACATTAACCACAGAGTTATCCACAATATATGAGGATAACTCTGATCATTTTTAAATCAAGCTGTAACAATTTACGTTTAAATTTTCATTTTGTTTGCTTTTTAGGCAATCCTCACTTTGCAACCAGTAAAGGCACCTTGGAATTACGGAAAATTGTGGTGGCAATACTACCGAGGAAAAACTGATGGATTTTGCTGTGACTAAATGCGCCCAGAACAATCAGTTGAATACCCATCTCCTGTTGATAGGTCAAAATATTCTCGGCGACATCGCCATAGCGATATTGCGGCACTACATCTAGACCCGCTTGAGTCAGATATTGCAGCGGCTCAGTTAAAATTTCGGCATGATCGCCAATATATAACAGGTGACATTGTAATAAACGCAGCAGATCACTTTCCGCAATCCGTCTCATCATTTTGATACAGGTTGGAGAATATTCATAGGCAAAAATAAATCGTGTTGGCGGTTTAAACTGCTCCCCAACGGTCATGACCGTACAATTGGCACCACGAATAAAATTCTCGACATTGGTGCCGATCGGTTTATTCTTTTCAGCTGAGCGCTCACCGAGCAATCCGATGACGGCGATATCATCAGGCTGCAGAATCTGGAAACTTTGCTCCAGAAAATCCCCTTTTTCCTGAATATGTGTGGTTTGAATACCATGTTCGGCTAAAATCCGCTCGGAAATATGTTGCAGCAGATTATTGCTATAATCCAAGGCAATTTCGCTTTGTTTTTGTTCAAGCTCGGCCAATTCCTTCAGCAACATGGCATTGCTTTCAAACCCGATTACCCCACTGATTTCGCCCAGATGATAACTGGCCGGGTAATAATCCAAGACCTGTAACAAAACCAGTTCACGTCCAGTCTGTTTGGCAATCCATGCAGCCGCGTCTGCCAGCGCGTTTATACATGGTGAAGAGTCGATGCAGGCGATGACACGTTTCATGTTTAGCCTCTCTATTTATGATAAAAATTTCTTTGTTATTTTTAACTTAGCATAAGCTTTATAAAATGTGCAGCAAAATCTGTAAGGCTTGAATTGAAATATGTTAACTTTTATATGATTGACCGATAATTAGAAGAATAATTCAGCCATTAGGCCAAACACTTAAATTCAGATCATTAAAATGCGTTTAAAATCATTTTCTAATTTATACCAGCGAAATTCCCTCTTGCTGTTAGGAAGTCAGCAATACTGTTGCATAAGGAAGAGGTCTTTATAAAATCCGCTCATGCCCTTGCGAAGCACTGCTTCTCATCCGAAAGGAAGAAAGGGCTTTTAATATCTCGTGGATTTAAATATCAATAGAACCATCATTTTCTGATTGATGAAAGAGATCTACCGAGTGTAAAGCTTTATTTGCGGTATCGAATAAAGCTTGCAGGATTCCCAGCAACGATAGCCCGTGCTTCGACATCTTTGGTGACCATACTGTCCATTCCGACAATGGCCTGATCTGCGATTTTAACGCCATCTTTAATACCGACATGTGCGCCGAGCCAGACATCCCGGCCAATTTCGATGCCTTGTGAGCGTACCGCTTGCTGATAAATTGGCTGTTCTAGCTGCATACCGTGATCAAATGCATACAGATGACAATACGCTGCGATACGCACCTGATCATGCAGTTTAATCCCCAGCCGGCCACCATCCAGAATACAGTGATGATTGATCGCCACTTCATTGCCAATGTCCAGTGGGCCATGCAGGGTGCAATCTGCGGCGATAAAGGTATTATCGCCAATGACGATCTTGCGTCCCGGTTCCGCAAAAATATGTGCCAGTGGCGAAATGAAACAGTTTTCACCAATCTCGACGGTTTCCATTTCCATCAGATAAGCCTGATATTCTTTTTGCCAAGCTTCTGCCCAGCCACGGTTTTTCGCCTTTAAGGACCAGTATAGCCAAGGCATATAGTTCAGGCGATGTTTATGCTGCTCACGATATTTCAGTAATGGATCTGCTTCAGTCATCTGTTGCTTCTTCTATGATTTTGAGCTGTTCACGGCCACGAGTCACATCCTGAATTTTTAAAGCAAAAGCTTCAATCTGATGCTTCTGCAACTGCGCCTGAACCTGAACGCCTTCGGCACTATAGTCTTCCTGATAATCGATTTGCTGCTGATTCAGTTCATACTGAAAAATGGCCCATTCATTAAACTGACAGAAAAATTGCACTTTTTTCTTTTCAATCAGTTCAATTTTGTCTGCCAGCAGCAAGCATTGTCCAGCGCAGCCGCCATAGGCACGAACCAAACCTCCGGTGCCGAGTTTAATCCCGCCATACCAGCGATTGACCAGCACCAGTACATTAGTCAATTCATTACCTTCAATGGTGGCGAGAATCGGGCGCCCCGCAGTGCCTGAAGGTTCACCATCATCATTAAAGCGCACCTGATGGCCAATTTTCCAGGCCCAGCATTGATGCGTGGTACTTGGATCACGATAAGCGTCCAGAAAATCTTTGACCTGCTGTTCATTTTCTACAGGGGTCGCAAATGCCTGAAATCGGCTTTTTTTGATGTCTTCCTCAAAACTGACCAGGCTGGCAAGCGTATATGGCATAACTTCGGGCTTTAAAATCGAACCCTGGCAGTATACCTGCTTTACTTCAACAAATAAAAAGCCTCTCCATGGAGAGGCCTGATTTGACTCGATTGTTTGACTCAATGGCCTGAAAGGATTAGCGTTCCCGCAACGCTTCTTTGGCCTTGTTGAATGGCTTGATCAGATAATCCATGACAGTTTTTGAACCGGTGCGAATGTCTACCGTGGCCACCATACCTGGGGTGATATTAAACTCCTGACCCGCATTATTATTCAGTTTGTCACTGTCCGTGCGGATATAGACCCGGTAATAGAACTGATCCTGCTTGACTTCATCACGGATGGTGTCTGGTGAAATCATCGCAACTTTACCATTTAACCCACCATAGATTGAATAATCATAGGCTGTAATTTTAACCAGTGCCTCCTGATCTGGACGAATAAAGGCAATATCACGTGGTGAAATCCGCGCTTCAACCAGTAGTTTTTCGTCGAGTGGCACGATGGTCATCAACTTGCCATTTTGTGGAATCACGCCGCCCAAGGTCATCACATCAATTTCTTTTACGATACCGCGTACCGGTGATTTAAAAATAGTCCGGCTCAACGTATCTGACTTGCCGCGTACCACCTGTTGCTGAGTTTCCACATCGGTATTGGCTTTGGACAGCTCTTCCCGCGCACTCACATAATATTGATTACGAATATCATTCATTTGATTACGCAGGTCGTTGGCTTCACGTTTTAAGCGCAGTACTTCAACCTCACTGGCTGCCCCTTTGGCCACCAGTGGTGCTGTCATTTCCAGCTCTTGCTGTACCAGTACCAAGGCCTGTTCTAGACCGGCCACGGATTCCTCCAGATTGGCACGACGTGACTGATACAGTGCCGTTTCTTCTTTCACCAGTTTTGGATATTTCAAGACTTCTTCGGGAAATACCAATGGCGTACCGCTCACTTCCGCGCGTAAGCGAGCTGAGGTCGCACGTGATGAAATCAGTAAGGATTCAGATTCACCGACATTGGATTCAAAACGGGTCGGGTCGAGCTGAGCCAATACTTGGCCGCGCTCTACAATTTCACCTTCTCTAACATTGAGCGTGGTCAAAATACCGCCTTCTAAAGACTGAACCACCTGCTCTTTAGAAGATGGAATCACTTTACCCATACCGGTAGAGACTTCTTCCAAGCTAAATAACCAGGCCCAGATCAGCAATACCAATAAACCAATGCCGACAATCCAGATAATGACACTCGATTTAGGTAAAGGTGGTTCCTGAAAGCTGACTTTGCTTGAACGTTTTAGTTCTTTGAGTTCACTCATGCACTTGCTCCAACAACCCGCTTATTGCTACCCTGTGACTGATTCAGGATCTGATCTCGTGGACCATCCATGACAATTTTCCCATCATTCACCACAATAATACGATCCACCAGCTCCAGTACCGCACGGCGATGCGTCGCAACCACCATGGTACGATGGCTCAAATAACTTTTAAGATGATCAATCAACTGCTTTTCTGACACATCATCAATCGCAGCAGTAGGTTCATCTAGCAGTAGAATTTTCGGTTGACGGATCAATAACCGTGTTAACAACAGCGCCTGACGCTGACCGCCAGAAAAACCAACACCACCTTCCAGAATGATATGATCCAGACCTTCTTTTTTCTCCTGCACAAAAGCGAATGCACCGGTGATTTGCAATGCTTCCAGAATTTGCTGATCGGTGGCCAAGGGCGCACCCAGGCTGAGATTTTCACGAATCGAACCATAAAACAGCTGCGAGTTCTGATTCAGCAAGCCCATATCACGACGTACATCTGAAGGATCAATCAGGGTCAGGTCAATACCATCCAGCTTGACCTTGCCCTGTAACGGTGTCTGCATACCAGACAAGAGCTGCAACAAGGTTGATTTCCCGGCACCGTTACGGCCCAGAATCGCAATCTTTTCACCCGGTTTGATTTCAAGCTTTGGAATCATCAGGCTTGGTTTTGGATCATCTTCGCCGTACTTGAATACCACACCACTGAGTTCATAATGACCATCCAGAGCTGGGCGATGAATCAGATGAGAATAATCCGGCTGATCGACCGATTTTTTCATCAACTCATCCAGACCGGCTTTGGCCACTTTGGCCTGTTGCAGACGACCCAACACGCCAGTAATTTGTGAAATGGGTGCCAGCATTCGTGAAGACAGAATCGAACAGGCCACCAATGCACCTGTGGTCATCTCGCCGTCCATCACCGCAAAAGCACCGACCAATACCACAATGGCAAAGGTCAAGCCTTGGATTTTTTGCGTCCAGGCCGTCATCAAACCCACAATCTTACGTTGCTGCATGCTGACATCGGCTGAAACTTCATTCATATGGTTCCACTGATTCTGGAAGCGTGTTTCAGCTCTGAGCAGCTTGATATCTTCAATCCCTTGCACGGCTTCTACCAGCAAGGCATTACGGATGGCAGATTCACGCATGCCCAGCTGAGCCAGTTCTGCCAGTTTTTTCTGCGCCAGAATGCCAGGCAGGATCATCAGTGGCACCACCAGCAGCATCACCCAGAACAGGTTGCCGCCAATCACCCAGAAAATCCCTAAGAACAGGAAGAAAAATGGCAGGTCGGCAATCGCAGTCACTGTGGTTGAAGTGACCAGTTCGCGTACCCCTTCCAGTTCCCGAATCTGCGAGATAAAGGTACCGGTCGATTTGGAACGTTCACTATTTTTGATGCGCAAAGAATGGCCAAATACCCGATCCGAAATTTTCAGATCAGCACGTTTACCAATAATGTCTGACAGATAGATTCGGGAGACGCGTAAAACAAACTCGAAAATTGCCGCAATCAGCACACCGCCAGCCAAAACCCATAAGGTAGGAATCGATTGTGATGGAATCACGCGGTCATACACGTTCATCGAGAAAACAATCGTGGCCAGTGCCAGAATATTCGCGATTAAAGAGGCGAACATGACATCGATATAACGTTTCCAGTCATTCAAGACAATTGACCAGAACCAGTTTTTCTCGAACGGCTTGATATATTCATCCACCCGCGCATCCGGCACAGAAGATTCGGGACGCAGAACATACAGATGCTTTACGCCCGTCTCTAACTGTTCAACCGTGAAACTTTGAGACAAGCCTTCATCGCCACTGAGCTGTATACTGACGTTAGCTTGGGTGTCGATGCGTTCAATCACACCCACATCCCCACTCTCAAACTCCACCAGCAAAGGCAAACGCCACGGATTCAGCAAGCTGCTGTCAAATTTATTTTTACGGACATTTAAACCAATCTGCCGGCTAACAATTTTGAGCATCTCGTCGATGTCATGATGCTGGTTCCAGTCCAGTTGCAGACGAATCCGCTCCTCAGAAGGTTCAATCCGGTAATGTCTGGCAATATTCAAAACCGCTTTAAGCCACGGTTGATAATTTATTGTAGTACTCATGGCTGAACTTCAAACCCCTGAATAGAAATACGGTTAAGCGCGTAAATATCCCGTGTACGGCCGGTGACCTGAATATATTGCACAATCGCCGAATAAATGTCATAGCGCGCAGATTCAATTTCCTGTGCTGCACTATGAATAGCCTGTTCTGCGTTGAGCAAATCCACCACGGTTCGGGTACCCAATTTATATTGTTCTTGATACAGCTCTTTGGTTCGTACCGTGGTTGCACGACGTTGGGATAAAACTCCCATTTGTTTTTGCTTATTCTCAATCTGCTCACGAATCAAGCGAACCTGATCCAGTACATCCAGATAAACCGTATTGACCTGTGCACGTGCAGCTTCTTCGGCATAACTGGCAGAACGTGCCTGAGAGCGTGCTGCGCCACCCTGATAAAAATTACTGCTGGCTTCAATCATGATTGAATTATAAAAGCCGTCATCTTCATTATTATTCGGATTCCGCCCATTAACAGCCTGACTTAAACTGCCTTTCAGATGAATGCTTGGATAACGACTTAAACGTGCCTGATCTTTTTGAAAGCGTGCAACCTCTACACCTGATTGTGCCAGAATCATATTGGGAATCTGGGTAAATTCCGGATCCTGATACAGATCGGCCTGCGCCACAATACGTTCTGGAATCTCCCATTCCACCGCAGACACATCAAACCCCAGCAAAGTGCGTAAACGTTGCTGATATTGTCTGAGCTGGGTCTGCTGCACCAGCAGGTTCGATTGTGCCGCTTCCAGATTGGACTGAGCCTGAATTGGATCGGCCTGACTGCTGATACCGGCACGGGCACGCAAATTGGCAATTTCTGCAATCCGTCCAATGCCCTGAATCTGTTGCTGGGCAATTTTGGTAATTTCCTGATAACGCTTGATATTAACAATCGCATCTGCCACTTCAAAAGCCACCTGATCCAGACTGACCAGCACCCTTGCCTGCTCTTCTGCCAATCTGGCTTCCTCGATACTGACATTGGTTTTGATCTTGCCAAAGTCATACAGCATCTGTGTTGCATTTAAGGAAACCACTTGACGTCCACGCTCACCCGAGGTCAGATCACCGGTCCCCAATCCGCCCGATAACTGCGGATAATAGGCTGCTTTTGCCACATCAATATTGGCCGCCTGTGCAGACAGGGTAGAAATACTCTGGCTAATTTCAGGACGTCGCTGAACTGCGGTATGGATCGCTTCCACCACATTCATCTTTTGTGGAATAGGAGCCACGATAGGGCCGGTAGCAGACTGTCCCTGTTGTGGCTGGGTAATCTGTGGCAGTTCAGCTACCTGAGAAGTATCTAATGAGTAGCGACTGAGTGACGTAATATTAACTGAATGTGCTGACCCTGTTGGCTCTGGTGCAATCAGTTTACTTAAACCGTTTTTAATATTTGCAAAATGGTTTTGCGAAGTTTCTGCATGTGCCAAGGAAATAGATAAAGGCAAAAGAAGACTCATGAAGATCCCCCTTTTTTTATCGGTTTTCCCCTGAACATTTTTTATGTGCTGTACCCTAAATCGCATAATAATTAATGTTTCGTGTTTTAGCCTAACAATATATCAAATCGTTGTAAAAGATACTTTTTTAACGTTGATTTGATGAAAAAAAACCCTCATCCGACAATTGGTGTCGTGATGTGGGTATCTTACAGACATAAAAGCTGTTTATACGGTAAAATCATCACCTAAATAAACTTTTCTTACTGTTTCATTGGCCAGAATTTCTGCTGGCGTACCTTCAGCAAGCAATGCTCCCTCACTCACAATATAAGCATGTTCACAAATCGCCAGCGTTTCACGCACATTATGATCGGTAATCAATACCCCAATCCCACGATCTTTCAAAGTGGTGATGATATCTTTAATATCACCAACCGAGATCGGGTCGACACCAGCAAAAGGCTCATCGAGTAGCATAAATTTTGGATCTGCCGCCAATGCACGTGCAATCTCGGCACGGCGTCGCTCACCACCGGAGACACTCATTCCTAAAGAATCTTTGATATGAGTGATTTTAAAGTCGGCCAAAAGTTCCGCCAGACGTTGCTGACGTTGGGCCTTGGTCAAATCCTTGCGGGTTTCCAGAATCGCCATAATATTTTGTGAAATTGTCAGCTTGCGGAAAATCGATGCTTCTTGCGGCAAATAGCCAATTCCCTTGCGTGCCCGTTCATGCATGGCCAGATCAGAAAGATCCAGATCATCCAGATAGATTTCACCTTTATCCATACGTACCAGACCGACGACCATATAGAAGCTGGTGGTTTTACCTGCACCATTAGGTCCGAGCAATCCGACAATCTGGCCACTTTCCATACTAAAAGACACATCTTTCACCACCCAGCGCTTATTATAATTTTTCGCCAGATGTTTGATGGTCAAGGTTTGAACCTGCTGCGATTGTTCCATTAATCACGTGCTCCTGGAAAGGATTGTGAAGCCGATGGTGGAATCACAATTTTTACGCGACCTTCAGCTGAACCGGTTTTATTCGGTGTACCAATCGCTTCAACATCACCTTTATTCATACTATATTTTAAAGTCGCACCACGAATACTGGCCCCATCCTGCTGCAATAAGGCATTACCAGACAGGGTAATAATTCCGGTTTCAGCATTGTAGACAATTTTCTGAGCCTGACCTTTGGTCAGACCTTTGGAGGCATCTACTTTTTGCTGGAACTGTGTCGGGCTACCGGTAGCCGTGATCAGGCTAATCTGGCGCTTATTGTTCAGATTGGCCACAATTGAATTGGCTTGTAGCTTCATGGTGCCCTGTTCAATGATGACATTGCCAGAATAGGTCGTCACCCCAGTACGCTCATTAAAAGTCGCGCGATCCGCCAGTAAAGTGATCGGCTGGTTACGGTCAGATGGCAAGGCAAAGGCCGCGATTGAAGCAAGTCCAATCACAGTCGCCAGCGCAGTGCGCTTCAGGAAAGTGTGCATCATTTTGACTTTAGGAATTTGGTTCATACTTTCCTCGAATATTAAAGAATTCGTATTGACCATCATTAAGATTGGCTTTAAGACCCTGGCTGATAAATTCAGCCTGTGGAGACTCCACGATCACCGTTTTATCAGTTTCAATTTCACGTGTTTTTGGAAAAGCCGTCAGCTCCTCAGTACGGAACTCTAACTGTCCATTTTGCATGATTTTGGTGGCAAGCACTTCTTGAGAGAGTACAACTTTTGTATTGTCATCATAGCCATGCGCCATTTTGGCAGAGAAAGTCGCATCGACTTGAGCATTGTCATAGGTCGAAGCTTGCAGATTTTCCAGCTTGGAGGTCTGTTGCTGTAGGTTCTGCTCAAGTCGATCCACTTGGGCGCGAACCGATAACATACCTGATTCATCTGTCTGGGTTAAGTTAATATCTTGAGCGGAATAGGTCATGCTGCGCGCGGAGTCCGTCTGCAGCTTATTGCCCTTGCCACTGTAATAATAATAACCACCACTTATTGCGGCAATCATCACAGCCGTAATATATAAAACTTTAGTATCCATAAGCGGTGTACTTAATCCAAAAGATATGACTTATTAATAAGGCGCACGAGTATATTTTTCAAGTAACTCTTGGTATACGCCTTTGGACATCAGCAGCATATCGCAGATTTCACGTACTGCACCACGGCCACCTAGCGCCTGAGTCACCAGGTCTGCACGGCGACGAACTTCGACATGACCATTCGGTACGGTCACTTTCATGCCAGCAATCGCAAAAGCTGATAAATCAGGCCAGTCATCGCCCATATATAAGCAATCTTCAGGGTCGATATTGAGCTGTGCACATGCTTCACATAGTGCTGTGCCTTTATCTTCACGGCCCTGATAGACCAGATCCACACCCAGATCCGACATCCGTTTTTCGACAATATTACTTTTACGGCCAGTGATAATAATCACCTTGATTCCAGCCTGCTGAACCAGTTTCATACCCAGACCATCGCGGATATCGAATGATTTGATTTCATCACCAGTATTGGTCAGCGTTACAAAGCCATCACTTAAAATACCATCTACATCAAGCACTAATGCTGCAATATGACGTGCCTGCTCTAATAATACATAAGATGCCATTTATTAATTTACCCCAGCCTGAATCAGATCATGCATACTAATCACACCAATCACTTTATTGGCCTCATCAACCACTACAAACTGGTTGATTTTACGTTCATTCATACGTTCCAGCGCCACGACTGCACGTGCTTCCTGAGAAATCGTAAGCGGATTCTTGGTCATCACGTCCTGAATCGCCAGATTGACATCAAAACCTTGCTGTTTATCAATTAAACGACGCAAGTCACCATCGGTAAAAATCCCCAGCAAGACATCATTTGCATCTACGACCGTGGTCAATCCCAGACGTTTGTTGGAAATTTCATACAATACTTTGTTCATGGCGGTATCTGGTGAAACTTTAGGTAAATCATCACCCGTACGCATCAGATGTTTTACATGTAATAACAGACGCTTACCCAAAGCTCCGGCGGGATGCGAGCGGGCGAAATCATCTGAAGTAAAACCACGCGCATCCAGTAACGCCACCGCCAAAGCATCGCCTAAGGCCAAGGTGGCAGTCGTTGATGAGGTGGGTGCCAACCCGAGCGGACAGGCTTCCTGAATATTGCCCAGAGTCAAAGCCACATCGGCATTTTGTGGCATTGGGCCACGCTCATCGCCGCTAATGGTAATTAAAGGAATTTCAAGATGTTTGATGAGTGGCATCAGCATCATGATCTCATCACTCTTGCCTGAGTTTGAAATCGCAATCAGCACATCACCCGCGACCAGCATTCCCAAGTCGCCATGACCGGCTTCACCCGGATGCATAAAGAATGAGGGTGTTCCGGTCGAAGCAAAGGTCGCCGCCATTTTACGGCCAATATGACCTGATTTGCCCATTCCGGTAATTACCAGACGGCCAGTACACTGTAGAATAACTTCACAGGCCCGGCTAAAACGGCCATCAATCTGTGTGGCTAAAATCTGTAATGCATTTTCTTCGATGCGCAGTGTTTCAAGTGCGACTTTCTGAAAATCGAGTTGATTCGCTGTTTTTTGTGAATTCAAAGCCTGTTTACCTACGTTAAGGACAGAGAAAAACTCTCATTTGATGGGCACAATTTTCGCAATTTTAGCATAGCTATGCAATTGCAAGCTTTCTAAATGTATAGGTTTTTATAAAACTCAAACACAAAGCTTTGAATTATATGCAGCCGGTATTGAAATCGTAAGGATATCAGGTAAGTCGATGTTTATTTTTTAGAGACAATAAAAAAACCCTTATCTTTCGATAAGGGTTTTTCGTATTCTGGAGCGGGAAAGGAGACTCGAACTCCCGACCCCAACCTTGGCAAGGTTATGCTCTACCAACTGAGCTATTCCCGCAATGAAGTGAATTATAGAGAATTCCACAGCAGTGTCAACTCTCTATAATATCAACTGCCTAATTAATCAGCACGACGCCAGACTGTACCTTGACGAGTATCTTCCAGAACTACACCTTGATCCAGCAAGGATTGGCGAATTTCATCGGCACGTGCAAATTCTTTAGCTTTTTTAGCATCTTGACGCTGTTGAATCAAACCTTCAATTTGTTCAGATGTTAAGTCCAAGGCTTCCTGACCAATATCTGACTTTAGGAACTCGTCGACATTGTATTGAACCAAACCAAGAATATTGGTCAAATGACGTAAAGTTGCATAATAAACCGCTGCTTGCTCAGCCTGTTCTTCTTTAACAGTACTGTTCAATGCTTTATTGATTTCAAACAGAACCGCAATGGCTTCAGAGGTATTGAAGTCATCGCGCATAGCTGCATTAAAACGCTCGACCAAGGTTTCATCCAGAGTATCTACCAGTTTTTCACCATACACTGCCTGATAAGTTTTAAACGAATGATAGAAACGGGAAAGCGTATTTTTCGCTTCTTTTAAAGCAGTATCAGAGAAGTTTACAGGGCTACGATAATGCGAAGACACAATAAAGTAACGAATCACTTCAGGATGAAACTTATCCATCACATCACGGATGGTAAAAAAGTTGCCGAGTGACTTCGACATTTTCTCGCCATCGACATTGATAAAGCCCACATGCATCCAGTAATTAACATACTGCTCGCCTGTCGATGCTTCAGATTGTGCGATTTCATTTTCATGATGCGGGAAGGTCAAGTCCGAACCACCGCCATGAATATCGAAATGATTGCCTAGGCAGCAGGTAGACATCGCTGAACATTCGATATGCCAGCCTGGACGGCCATTGCCCCAAGGAGATGCCCAAGAAGGTTCATTTTTTTTGGCGTGTTTCCACAGCACGAAGTCAAAAGGATGTTTCTTTTCTACTTCAACATCGACACGCTCAGAAGCACCCGCCTGCATCTCATCGAGCTTACGACCAGAAAGGCGGCCATATTTGGCAAACTTTTCCACTTGGAAATATACATCTCCATTGTCGGCAGGATATGCTATGCCATTGTCAACCAGAGTACCAATCATGTTTTGCATTTGATCAATATAGTCTGTAGCACGCGGTGCTTCATCTGGTGCCAGACAGCCCAAGCTTTCTGCATCTTCATTCATTGCAGCGATAAAGCGGTCAGTCAATTCAGTGATGCTTTCGCCATTTTCATTGGCACGTTTAATGATCTTGTCATCAATATCAGTAATGTTACGAACGTATTTAACGCTCCAGCCTTGACTACGCAGAAAGCGAATAATATAGTCAAATGCAACCATGACACGCGCATGCCCAATATGACAGTAGTCGTAAACAGTCATGCCACAGACATACATATCAATATGACCTTTTTTACGCGGTACGAATTCTACTTTCTTGCGTTGCTCTGAGTTATATAGAACAAATGGTTGCATAGCTATTCAAAAAACTTCAAATATAAGATGGCTCATCTTAACCTAAGCATTATTATTCATAAAGTTTTCAGAAGTGTTTTATTCTATATTTTGACCTAGAAATAAAAAGACCAGCATTTGCTGGTCTTTTTAAATTATCTTTTTATTTCAACTAGACATTGAACAAGTAAATCTTTTGCTTTTGAATCAAACATGTTGATTAAACTCGTACTTTTTATACGAGCAAAATTAATTAGATCTTTTTGATAAAAATCAATAGTATATCCTTTATACTTTCGAGTCTTCAAATATTGATAGTCCTGATACTCCTTAGGAACTATCCCTTCAGATTTAAGCTCCGCCTGTTTTTGATTTGCAGAAATTAAGCGAATAATACTTTTCTCACCTACAATATAAGATAGGTTGTGTGCCTTTGCTTCACTACAATCTAGGGCGTAGCGACCGTTTAAATCAGAACTCGCATAAGCATTTAAACTTATAACGATTCCACCCACCCCCATCAATACTGCTTTTTTCATAAAAATAAATCTCAAAAATAACTGATAAAACCATACAGAAAGCAGCCGAAGCTGCTTTCTCGTGATAGGGATTAGTAAATGATTTGGTTATTGTTGAACAAATCTTCCAATGTTGTTTGAACATTGGTTAGTGTTAACAACTCTTGCTTTTGGAATGGTGAAACATCTTGTAGTGTTTCATTGCCATCTGCATCCAAGACTGGTTGTAAGTCGACTGTACCATCACGATCAATACTGATCACGGTATTACCATCTTTGACTTCTACAGATAGATACTGCGCCAAATCATTGAGGCTTTGGATCGGATCGCCAATCAACAATGCTGAAATATCAATCTGATCTGCATTTACATCCGTGTTAACCTGACCAACAGTGAAATCACTCCATACATCATGACCATTACCACCAACAGCATCGTGTTGATTTAATAAATCAAAAATAACGGTGTCACTGCCTTGACCCATGTTATAGACATCATTTGCTGCATCACTGCTCACAAACTCAATCTGATCTGAACCATTCACAATTTTTGCAACATTGATTTCGATGGTCGATTTATCAGTCTCACCTGTTGGTGACATCAATTCATAGGTCATGATTTCTCGACCACCGCCATTACCATTTGGCGTATAGGTGTAGTTACCTTGCTTATCAACCACAAAACGACCGTACATACCATCCACTTCAATGGTTTGCACACCAACATTCGGATCAAGATACAGCACTTTATTACCTACACGCAGAATGGTTTGCGCCATTAACCCTTCACTGAAAAGATCATTGTCAAGTAAATTACCTTTTACGATGTTGTCTGCACTTGCATAATCGTATTCAGAATCTGTCATCCAACGGTCTTGATAATTTTGCACACCGTTTAATGAATACTGATAATCAGTAGTGACGAAAGCAATCGGCTGAATATTCATTTCTAAGAAATAGTAACCCGCTGCAAGATCTTTCAGCTCAAATTCAAAATGAGCTAGTTTTTGCTTTTGACTTGCAGTAACACTACCAGAGGAAATGACTTTTTCAACCTTCTCACCTTTTTCATCATAAGTTAAATGTACAAGGCGGTAAGATGCTTCGACTGATGCAGTATTTGCTTTTGCATCAAAGCTGAATACTAAAGCGTTTTCTGAATGTTCTGAGTGTGGTGCAATGGTAAATTCCTCATAAATAGTGAGATCTTTACCAGCGACACCCAGTACTTTTGCATCATCTTCAAATGTCACCAGCTTCTGAACAAATTTATCTTCACGAAGAATCATACCTGCTTGTGTAAACGACACATCACCATTGATATCCGTGGTATCTGCTTGTGCATCAACACTACCAATTTTGATATTAATGACAGAAACAGAAGTCAAACCTGTCACTTTGTCCTTCATCACATAAGTAAACGTATCAATTGCACCATACTTTGGCTGTTTCAGTGAGTTGTCCGCAGCATATGTATATGTGCCATTTGCATGCACAGTCAGCGTACCGAACTCTCCAACAACTGTGTTGTCTTCAGGTAGATCAGCACCATTCACTTTAATCACTTCAAGCTGATCAACTGCTGGATCAAATAACATACCTTCCGCAGTTGCTTCATAAGACTTCGGTTCGATGTAGTCACGACCATAAGCAGTATCGAGTTTCAGTGTTGCACCACCCATCACTTTCAGACCACGATCTGTTAAGAATGCTTTGTATTCACCTTCAGTTAATGCCAAGGTCAATGGATCATTGTGGATACCGCCCAGTGGAATACCAAGCACTGACAATGGCACCAATAAGAACTGATCTTGCTGATGGTAAAGTTCCCATTGTTTGGTTTTTTCATTTAACTTATAAATCACAAAGTCTGAAATGGCCGCAATACCCACAGCAGATGTGCCTGTTGCTGAGAATGTTGTCTCTACAACTTTACCGGCTTGTACATCAAGGCTAATCGCATTTTCAGCTTTAATCAGATTAAGATCGAGTACAGCACCAAGACCAACACCCGCTACACCAAATGAAGTCGCAGCTACTTTGTCTACAGTGACAAAATCTTGTGGCTTTTTCAAATCCAGTTTCACATTTTCAGTCACGATATTCATGTGTGCGATCACGGTCTCAATATCTGATCCGACATCATAAAGATTAAGCTGAATATCTAGCTGTGCTGTGCTGGTTTGATCAAGGATGGCATCATAAATCGTGTATTCAAAACGATCGATGTCACCATAGTTAAAGTTTTTCGTGCTATTCGCTGTATACGTATAAGAACCATCAGCAAAGAGCGTCAAGTTGCCATACTTACCTTGAATTTGTGTGCCAAGTACATTTTGATCGTCATGAACCTCCACCAATGATGCACCGCTCAACGTCAAACTTTTCGCTGAGATGACAAAGGTCGCTTCCATGTTTGGACCATTGTCAAATTGGCTCTCCTGATTGATGTCTGCAATCACATTACCCTGTGCCTGACCTTCAATGGTTAAAGGCTTAGAATAATTCAACAATAAATCACGGGTGGTTTCTAAGGTATAACCAAACAATGCATTGATACCACGAGAAGGTTGCAACAGAACAATATATTGCCCTGCATCAAACTCTTTCGTCAGCTCTTCAGAGACACCTCCGAGCAATGCTGCACCAAACCAAGCCTCTTCTTGATCAACCAATTTGTATTGCTTCGCAAGTGCATCATATTTGTAGATATAAAGATCAAAGTCAGTCAGGATTTGCACCCCACCTGTTTCTGCTTTAAATGTAATATGACGTTCAGTTTCAGCAGCCACATTAATTTCAAAACGGTTTTGAGGATCAATTAAACCTAAATCAAGAACACTGCCTAAACCGACATAAGCCACGTTAAATGCGCTCTTACTTGCTAAGGTTTGACTTTCAACATGCGGATCAACCACCAAGGTTAAGTTCATCGCATCATCTTGTGCAAAGAGTTGCGTGACTTCACCACCATTAATTTCAATGGTTAATGTATTTGCATGTGAAAGTGTGCCATTGGTTGCCGTATAGTTAAATACATCAGTTTTACCAATCGGAATAATATTTCCTTCCGCATCTTTTTGATGTACCGAAGGATTTAACTTGTACTCATAAGAACCATCTTGGGAAATAATCAAGACACCATGTTTGCCCACCAAGCTGATGCTTTGCTCAGTTTGATCCGCTGCAAAGGTCTGTACATCACCAAATGCGTTGGTCACATCAAGCAAGCTTAATTTAGTTAGATCTTGATCAAAATCATTGGCAAGAACGTTGCCCACACTTACGGAATTTTCATAGAAATACGATGTAAATTCAGCAGTTAACTGGGTTTGATTTAATAGACTTAGTGTATTACTCACCAATTGAGCCACCACTTTATCTACAATCAAATCAACCAAACCAACAACATCTTTAATCAGTGGTAGATTTAACAAAGTATTTAATAGCAATGATACTGGTGTTGTCAGAATATTAACGCCCGTCAATACCCCTTCCAAGATCTCAATTAAACCTTGAGTCGATGGACTATCTGCGCCAAGTGCTTCTGAAACCAAATCTAAAACAACCTTTTGATTGTCTTTACCTAGCAGCGCACCATCACCTAAAGCACCTAAACCAATGTCTTCAATGGCTTTGGTCAGTTCACTGTCTGACTTATAAGGCACAACGCGATATTGTCCTTCACTGAGCCCATTAAATGTCACCACATAATTGTCATTATCAACAGCACCCAATGCATGCTGCGTGCCTAATGATGCAATCACACCGCTACCATTTAATGGCGCAGACATCACCAATTCCCATTGTTTGGTGATTGGATCTTGTTTTTGAAGTTGAATACCATAAGCTTTTGCCACAGTCAGTAATGACAGGTTAGTAAACTCAGCTCGAATCTGACCAATTGCATTACTCTTCACATTGATCACTTCAGATGATGCTTCACCCTCAGCAAGTGCCATCATGCCCATCACGGGTTGATTTGAAATTAAACCTTGTGCACCAATATTTGTAGCACCCAAATTACCAATTTCAATCACCGTGTTTTCTTGAACGTATTGAATACTTGCCGCTGTTCCCACACTGCTGTCTAATTTTTGCAGATCAGGTATCGTGAGTGCTAAAGCAATATCAAAGTCGCTTTCAGCAGTTAAGCTTTGCGTGTTATCTGCACTGTCTTTGAGGACTAATGTTGATTCCACTTTAGCTTGACCATCACTTAAACCAAGTTTATTTACTGTCGTATTCAAAGACCATGAATATGCACCAGTTGCATCTTGTACTAAAGTGAAATCAAAACCATTTTGAGTATCTTGATAGACCCAAGTTTTAGCATTGCTTTCATTTGTTTGAACAGTTAAATCTGCCCACACAATCTGATGTGGTGTAACGTAGTTACCGACATTTAGATTGATCGTCAAATCTTGAATCGCAACATCTGTTGGTAAAGCAGAAATAATGCCTGTTACTGTTAAATAACCATCTTCAACTTCTGATACATCAACCTTAAAGTCAGCGCCTTCAACGCCTGTAATACGTTGCATTGGTTGTGGATTAAGCTCCGCAGACCATACTTCTGTATCGACTGTAAATGTCTTTTGATCAATGACATTCTTCTGGTTACCCGCAGCATCCTGCACCAGAGCATCCGCAACAAAAGTGGCTTGATCACCGTGTTTAAGGCCTAAACCTGCTGTTGATACATCCGCAGTCCATTGACCATTTTGGATCTGATCTTCAGCTACAGTCACAACACGCGTTACCCCATTATGGGTAATTGTCACATTGACATGACCCACTACATCACCAGAGATCACTCCTAAAACCTGACCACTGACGGTAATAAATTCATCTGCAAGTGCTGCTTGGTTGACAACAAATGTCATTTGATCATTGACTAAAGATGATTTTCCTTCAATCTGATTAATTTCATTTTTTGCAGCGTGTGAATCCAATTCCGTATCAATAGTAAATTTAATCTCAGGAGATTGTGTTGGGTTTTCACCATTACTATTGGTTACAGTATAACTAATGGTATACGGCCCATCAGCTAACGCTGTTTCAGGGGTATAACGCCATGTTCCATCTGCGCCAACAACAATCGGTTGATCTGTAACAACTTCATTGCCATTAATAATGAGGGTAATCAACTCACCTTCAACGCGATTTTGACCTTGAATGGTTGGTTGGCTATCGTTAGTCAAACCACCTTGCTTAATGAATTCAGGAACTGTTAATGGCTTACCACCGACATCAACATCATCCCATGCTTCTGGTGCTGTAGTTGGCTCACTTGGAGCTAATGTACCCACAATAATTGAACTAGAAACAGAATCGACATTGCCCCATTCATCTGTTGCAGTCACTTGAACAGGATTTAATCCTTCACGTACAGGCATATAGACATTTAATGTCTTTGCTTGTACTTCAGCAGCCGTTAATACATAACGATCACCATTAACAGAAAGAATATCACCTGCTTTCGCATCTGCACCCAAAGTCACTTTTAAAGATGTGTAATATTTTCCAGCCATTTCTTGTGCATTTAACGTTCCATCTGTATTTAAATCATTTGTAAATTCAATTGATTCAACAATGTTACGAGGCTGACCCAGTACGTCAAGCTGTTGAGAGGCTGTATCTAATAAAATACCATCAGCAGATTTAACTTGGATGTCAAAGATCTGATTTGAACCAGCAACAACAGGCAACGTATCGAATTGGATATAGCCTTTTTGTAGATCGCTCGATTGCAACGTTTTTTCGATTCCATTGATCGAAATCACATCACCTTCTCGAAGATCTGCACCCAAATCAATTTGAACGCTAATCGTGTTACTTGCATCCAATTCATTATTTTCAAGTTTTTGGTTGTTATTCACATCATCCAAAACTTTGAATTGACCTAAATACTCACCTGATACCACTTCAACAAAATTCACTGCAAAATCAGTTTGTTTATCAGTATTTTGAGCATTTACCTGAATTGCATTGAAACCTGTTGATACCTCAACACCTAAAACATCGATATAACCAAGGCTTACATCCGTAACC
Source organism: Acinetobacter sp. 18QD2AZ41W (assembly GCF_009829025.1). Taxonomy (NCBI): domain Bacteria; kingdom Pseudomonadati; phylum Pseudomonadota; class Gammaproteobacteria; order Moraxellales; family Moraxellaceae; genus Acinetobacter; species Acinetobacter sp. 18QD2AZ41W. The sequence continues at coordinate 397,823 of NZ_WURP01000001.1, forward strand.
GTGTATTCTTTACCATTCACAATGAGCTGATCACCTGCTTTCGCATCTGTGCCCAATTGAATACGAAGATCTACCGTATTTTGATCGCCAAGTTCACGCGAACTGATTTCACCATTCGCATTAGTATCATTTAATACTGTGATTTCTTTAACTAAATCAGCAGAACCCGAAAGCCCGTCTTCACCTTGCAGTGATGCCAACCAATCTGTCACTGAACCTGTAAAACCATTCTCAACAGCAACATCGTATGCAGACTGACCATCTTGACCTGTTAATGATGCAAGCCATTCTTCTGGTGTGCCGACAAAGCCTTCTTCAACCGCAACCTCAAATCCTGAAAGTCCGTCTTTACCTTGTAGCGATGCCAACCATGCAGTCACGTCACCTACAAAGCCATCTTCAACAGCAAGCTCATAGGCTGATTGACCCGCTTCACCTTGCAGTGATGCCAACCAATCTGTCACTGAACCTGTAAAACCATTCTCAACAGCAACATCGTATGCAGACTGACCATCTTGACCTGTTAATGATGCAAGCCATTCTTCTGGTGTGCCGACAAAGCCTTCTTCAACCGCAACCTCAAATCCTGAAAGTCCGTCTTTACCTTGTAGCGATGCCAACCATGCAGTCACGTCACCTACAAAGCCATCTTCAACAGCAAGCTCATAGGCTGATTGACCCGCTTCACCTTGCAGTGATGCCAACCAATCTTCTTTACTGAGCGGTGTTTCACCTTCAGCTAATGTGCTGAGATAAATGTCATAAGCTGATGCACCATTGGTACCTTTTAATGACTCAAGCCATTTCTCTTCTGTCAGTGCGGTTACACCTTCTGCCAAGCTATT
>NZ_WURP01000001.1:398862-625912 GCF_009829025.1 Acinetobacter sp. 18QD2AZ41W
ATAAGCAGATGCACCATTGGTACCTTTTAATGACTCAAGCCATTTCTCTTCTGTCAGTGGTGTTACACCTTCTGCCAAGCTATTGACATACACTTGGTAAGCCGAATCGCCTTGATCACCTTTTTGCGCCGCAACCCAGTCTTCAGCTGAAAGTGGGGTATCACCTTCTTTTACAGTCGTTAAATAGATCTCGTAAAGTGAATCACCCTTCAATGATGCCAACCAGTCTTCTTTACTGAGTGGTGTTTCACCTTCAGCTAATGTGCTGAGATAAATGTCATAAGCAGATGCACCATTGGTACCTTTTAATGACTCAAGCCATTTCTCTTCTGTCAGTGGTGTTACACCTTCTGCCAAGCCATTTACATACACTTGGTAGGCTGAATCACCTTGTTCACCTTTTTGTGCCTTAACCCATTCTTCAACTGTAAGTGGTGTTTCACCTTCTTTTACCGTCGTTAAATAGATCTCATAGAGAGAGTCACCCTTCAATGAATCTAACCATTGTTCTTTGCTGAGTGGTTCTTCACCTGCCGGCACCGTACTGACGTAAATATCATATGCTGAGGCACCATTGGTACCTTTTAATGACTCAAGCCATTTTTCTTGTGAAAGTGGTTCTTCACCATTTTTTCTAGCTTCTTCTACATATAGCTCATATGCAGACTTACCATTAAGACTATCTTTACTATCCAAAACGTTCGCTACTGCAGCAATAATTCCTGCCCCACTAGCCAAAGCTATTGGCCAAATGAACAAGGCTCCCTTATCTACTTCCGAAGTTGGATATAGTAAAGGCTCAATTTTATCGATCGGATTGTAACTTATAGTTTCAAAATCAAATAAATATAATTCTGAGTTTTCATTTCTAAAAACCAATGAACTTTCTTCTTTATCAAAGTTCTCAATTAATATTTTTTCACCATTTTTTAAAGTAATGGCAGCTTGATTATTTAAATATTCGATTTTTTCTATATCTTCGATTCTTATATCTACCAGAACTACAGACCCTTTATTTAATGATATTTTTCCCAGATATTCTTTTATTAATTGATTACTACCTTCAACTTTTGAAATAACTTGAACCTGCATAAAAAACCTCAAAAAACCAAGCATATTAGTTGGATTAAACTGTGATTCACCCCACTTTTCAAGTATTAATTATATATTTTATAAAGTTATTTTTAACCATCTATACTATGATGGCCATATAGTTAAGTTTTTCTAAAGCTCATTTTTTAAATGATTAATATACACTTGATAAGCAAGTAAATAATTTAGTTCTTAATTTTTAGCTTATAGAACATATTAAATATATTTAAAAATTACACAACTATGCTGCAATTAATCTATAAATTTTAAAAAATTTTATGATTATTAAAAATAAATTAAAAATATATATTATATAAAAAACTATTTTTATACTCTGCATTAAATTTTTGAAATACTTTAGTCTGAATTTATTTGGTTTATTTTATCTGAACTGCTATCGTCAACTAAATATCCGATTTCTAACAATGTTATTAATTCATGACTTATAAATTGAATGCCCGTCATCTGGTTTTAGACTTGTTATATGCGTCTCAAAATTCTACCGCCAGCATTAAACAGATGCTATGTGCAGCAGATCTATTAAGCATTTCTCACAATAGCCTGCGAGTTGCTGTAGCCCGATTGAATCAGGAAAATATCATTCAAGCTGTAGAGCGCGGCGTGTATCAATTGCTAGAAAAAAAATTTGATACTTCTTTTATCAGTTTAAACAAGCATCCCAATATGCAAATGGCGACCGCGTGGAATGGAAAATATGTACTGGTTTATACCGGTGCTTTGGGACGTGTAGATCGCACTGCATTATCCAAACGGGAAAAAGCACTAGGTTATTATGGCTTTCAGGAAATGGAGCAGAATGTTTTTATTCGTCCAGACAACTTAATGCTGAGCTTAACCGAATTAAAAGCGGCTGCAATCCAGTTTGGATTAGATCCAGATGCACGTTTTTTTCAAGTCAGTGAGATAGATCAGGAAATAGATGTCAGTGCACTTTGGGATGTTCAAGCCTTACATCAAACTTATCTGGAGGTGAATCAAGACATTCATCAATGGTTTGATCACTCTCAAAGCTTGCCTTTACCTGATGCAGCAAAAACTGCCTTCTATCTCGGTAAATCTGCCTTATTTAGTTTACGTGCCGATCCCCTACTTCCTGCAGAATGGATAGATGCCGAAGCTCGGCAACAATTTGAACTGGCGGTTCGTAAAATAGAAAAACAGGGGCAATTTTTATGGCAACAATATTTTAACAATCAGGGTGTATAACTTATTTCATATTTATTCACAAAAATAAATTGACTGTAATATTTAGGACAAATATATTGAAAGTAATGATAAGAACGCAATAGGCAAAACAATGAACACTAAGCTCAGTGTCACCGAATTTTTTAGCCGCGAAGAAATTAAAGAACTCACCACGACTTCTGACTTACATGGTGCTTGGTCTATAGCTTCAACTTGGGCTGTGATTGTGATGACCTTCGGTACAGTGGCCTATAGCTGGGAATATTTGCCCATTTGGGGAAAATTTTTAATGTGTGCAGTGGCATTGGCGATTTTGGCAGGTCGTCAGCTGGCCATGGCGATTTTGATGCACGATGCCTCACACCATAGCCTGTTTAAAACCAAATGGCTAAATACACATTTGACCGATTGGCTGTGTGCACGCCCAATCTGGAATGAGGTCAGCAAATATCGTCCTTATCATTTGAAACATCATGCTAAAACCTCTCAACCAGACGACCCGGATTTAGGCCTGGTGAAAAACTTCCCCATTACTCAAAGCTCATTATTCCGAAAATTCTTTCGCGACTTAAACGGGCAATCTGGACTTAAATTTCTGGCAGGTCGGGTATTGATGGATTTTGAGCTTCTGGAATGGAGTGTGTCCAACGATCCCAAACCTATTCCACGTGGCGATCGTAGCAAGGTAGATTTGGCCAAAAATCTGCTGAAAAACAGTTCCGGTATGCTGCTCGCGAATGCCACGATTTTCTCTGTGCTTTGGGCCAGTGGCCATCCTAAGCTGTATTTGCTATGGCCTTTGGCTTATATCACACCATTCCCTTTATTTATCCGTATTCGCGCAATGGCTGAACATGCGGGTCTGGAAACCAGTCATTCTGCCCTCAGCAATACCCGTACAACCCGCGCAGGTTATCTGGCACGAGCTTTTGTAGCACCGATTCATGTGAACTATCATATTGAACATCATTTAATGGCCGCTGTTCCGCATCAAAAGCTGGCGAAAATGCATCAAATGTTAAGAGAGCGTCAGTATGTCGATGCTCCACCAAGTTATTTGGATGTCATCCGTTCACTTCTAAAAAACAATTAAGCCCTGCGATGCTCAGATGATTATATTTCAGTGCTGATGGGTCGAATGCCCTCGTTGTTCCGGTGGACAATTTTCTGCCTCAATCTGTAAAGTCATTTCAGTAATATGATGCTGATGGCTCAACATTTCAAAAGCCTGATGACGCAGTTTCTGATAATCTACATTCGGTGCAACCAAATGTACCGTCAACATGACTTTTTTGGAAGTAATCGCCCAGACTTTAAGCTGATGAATATCTTGTACGCCTTCGAGTGCTAAAAGATCATGACGCAGTTTTTCAATATCAATTTCATCCGGTACGCCTTCCAGCAGAATATTGATGCTCTGTTTGAGTAAAATCCAGGTACGTGGCAAAACCCAAAATCCGATCAAGACCGCAATCAGTGTATCTACCCTCATCCAGCCAGTAAAATAAATCAGCAGCGCCCCGATCATCACGCCGACTGACCCCAATGCATCACTCAGTACCTCCAGATAAGCCCCTTTGATATTTAGACTTTCCTGACTACTTGACACCAGAATTTTCATCGAAATCAGGTTAATGATGAGTCCTAAGCTCGCCACAACCATCATCCCCAGACTCTGGATTTCTGGAGGATTGCTTAAACGTTGATAGGCTTCAAATAAAATATAAATCGCCACCACAAAGAGCATCAAGGCATTAAATAAGGCAGCCAGAATTTCAAAGCGTTGATAACCAAAAGTGCGTTTATTATCTGCCGGTTTTTGCCCAACCTTGATGGCCGCCAGCGCAATGGCCAGTGCAGCAGCATCGGTAAACATATGTGCTGCATCGGAAAGCAAGGCCAGACTTTGCGTCATAAAGCCGGCGATCACTTCCACAATTAAAAAGCTGGTCGTGAGTGCCAGAGCAATCGATAATTTTTTGATATTTTTCGCAGTCACAGTGACATGACTATGCTCATGATGATGTGAATTCCCCACCCCGCACTCCTTAATAATGATGCAACAAGGACATTATTTCTCGTAATTTTCCACACAGTTCTGATTTATATTACGCTTGATTTTTATCTATTTAAGTCTTTTTTGTATCCTCTAGTTCATAAGTTTTGGCAGCTTAAAGTTTGAGCTTTTCATTTTCTGTTAGCCACGCCTGAACTGAAGCACGCTGGAAATTTCGCTGGATATATACCCGAATTTTATCAGGCAGTTCAATCTGCTGGCTAAGCAGGCGGTGCAGCATAAAGGCCAGATCAAAATCTGCAATTGACCACTGTTCAGTCAGCCAGCATTCACTGAGCAAACTCTCTGTGACTGCCAATAAACGCTGAATATCTTGCAAGACTTCGGCTGATGCAATAAAAAGTCCTTTAGGCGCAACAAAGATTGAGTCTGAAGGCATGGCCTGGCGGATTGCCATAAAATCAGTTTTGACTAAAGCCTGAACTGCACGGCATTTTGCTCTGGCCTGACTCTCTCTGGGGTATAAAGCTGGATAATCTGGCGCCGGAAAAGCATCTTCCAGATATTCTGTAATCGCCCAAGATTCAAATAAATGAAAATCATCCATCACCAGACAAGGGACTTTTCTACTGGGGCAAATTCTGCGATATGCCATGCTTTGTTGTTCCAGTTGATCTAGATCAACCGTTTTTTCCTGAAAATTCAGGCCTTTTTCTTTTAAAGCAACGTAAACTGACATGACATAGGGACTGATACGTTTTTTATCGATATAGAGACAGATATTGTGCATTTTTCTTCCTCAGTCTTTTTATTCTATATTCACCTCTACTCTACTGCCTTTCTAGTGGGAAATGAAATTGAGCTGCATAATGATACAAAGCCGGTTCAGAGCTCTGCACCAGGATTCACTATTCAGATTGAGAATATCTTGCTTCATAAATTACGGGATTAAAAAGACTTCTATTTTTTTACAGAATGACGTTAAATAAATATTTCCCGTTTTAGATCGAATGACCATGCTGAACCTGGACCATTTCCCCGATACTGTATATGCAATCCAACATCTCGCTTTTGAAGACCTCGGTGCTTGGGAAGATGTATTTTATCAGCTGGGGCTACGTGTCCGCTATTTTGAAGCCGGGATTGATGACCTGCGTAAGGCGTATGAGCATCCTGGTTTAACCGTGATTCTCGGTGGCCCAATTGGGGTTTATGAAACAGAAAACTTTCCTTTCTTACAAGCAGAAATAGACCTGCTTAAAGTACGTTTGGATAAGAATTTACCCACTTTAGGAATCTGTCTGGGTGCTCAATTGATTGCGCATGCGCTTGGTGCCAAAGTCTATGCAGGACAGAGCAAAGAAATGGGCTGGTCTAAGCTCAATCTTGCAGCTATCGAGAATAATCCACTGCGAAATCTGGAAAATATTGAAGTGCTACATTGGCACGGCGATACCTTTGACCTACCTGAACAGGCTGAATTACTGGCAAGTACTGAGCTCTATGCGAATCAGGCCTTTCGTATAGGCAGTAATATTCTGGCACTACAATTCCATCCTGAAGTCGCCAGTGATAGTCTGGAAAAATGGCTGATTGGCCATAGCGGTGAATTAAGTCAGGCTAAAATTGATATTCCTGCACTACGCGCTGCCAATCTTCAGTTTGCGCCTGTACTGGAAACTACCTCGCAAACTGTACTAAAGCAATATCTGGCGCAATTAAATATCGTATCCTAGTCTCAAGATGCATTCCAGGCTAAACTATTCCTCTCGACTGTAGAAACATTATGAGCGCATTATTCGGCATTGCCGTGATTCATTTTTTTGCCCTGATTAGTCCAGGACCGGACTTTTTCTTTGTCACACAAAGTGCCATCCGGCAGTCCAGAAAGCATGCTTTATGTGCAGCCCTCGGTATTTCATTGAGCATTCTGGTCTGGTCAATTTGTGCACTTGGCGGCCTGCATTTTTTATTTCAGAAAATGGTCTGGTTACAGCAGATCTTAATGCTATTGGGTGGATTATATCTGCTCTATCTGGGCAGTTTGATGTTGAAGTCGAGCTTTAAGACACCTCTACCGTTAACAAATTCGAAAGCAGAAGCTCTTTCTATCGTTCAGCCGTCGTATCTTAAATTATTGCTGCAAGGTTTTTTCACCAACATGGCCAACCCCAAAGCCCTGATTTACTTTAGCAGTGTATTTGCATTGGCAATTAGCCCTAATGCAAAACTATCAGAACAATTTTCTCTTTTAGCTCTGGTCTTTATCGAAAGTTTGCTCTGGTTTACGGTTGTAGCCATTATTTTTTCAATGCCGAAAATGACGACTTATTATCAAAAATTTGCCAAATGGATTGATGGAGTTACAGGCGGGATCTTTATCAGTTTTGGCTGTCTGCTGATTCTGAATCGTGATTAGATCTAAGTCATTTTATTCGATAAAAAAGCACCTGAATCAGGTGCTTTTTCATACTATCCATACAGAGAATCTTATTTCTTTGTAGGCGCAGGTACAGTTGCTTCAGTGGTAATCTGAACAGTAATTTTATCACCCACACTCGGTACGTTTGCTCCTAAACCAAATGCAGAGCGGTCAAATGAAGTGGTTGCATTGAAACCAATTGCTGGAACTTTCATCATTGGATGTTCAGCCTGTTTGTTTAAAACAGCATCCAATACCACAGGTTTGGTCACGCCTTTAATAGTTAAGTCACCAGTAATTTTGAAGTTCTTTTTGTCCCGCGTTTCTACTTTGGTACTTTTAAAGCTGATGTTTGGATATTTTGCTGCATCAAAGAAATCGGCTTTCTTTAAGTGATCATCTAAAGCTGTCACGTTGGTATTAATACTGGATACTGGAATTGTCACATGCACAGCTGACTTTGCCGGTTGCTCATTGTCCACCACGATTTTGCCCTGAATATCAGAGAAATTACCAGATGGCGTAGAAAAACCGAAATGATCCCAGCTAAATACGGCTGCAGTATGGGTCGGGTCAATTGTATAGGTTACTGGTTTTGCAATAGAAAATGTTGCTACAGATGAAACCGCTAAGCCTAATGCTAATGTTTTGAAATTCATGTTTTTATCTCTCGTTTTGGATGTTATTCAGTGTATAGAATTCAGAAATATTTACAGCTCTAAAGATAAAACGTTTTGTTGCAGCGATGAAACGATAAATTTGTAAGTTATTTTTTAAATTTCTATTATTAATCCATACGGTACTGGATAAATCCGGTCTTTTTGGCCACTTTATCATAGAGCATTTGTGCCTGACGATTTGATTCATGCGTGAGCCAGTAAACGCGGTCACAATTACGCTGTTCTGCCACCTGATAAACCTGTTCAATCAACTTGCAAGCGATACCTTGACCTCGATACTGCGAAGGCACAAATAAATCCTGCAAATAAGCATAAGGCCGTAGCGTCCAACTGCTGTCATGCTCGACCACATGTACAATGCCCACCACTTTTTCATCAAGCAATGCAGCAAATCCATACATCGAATCTAGCTCAGTACTGTGTAATTTCGCCCAGGTATTTTCACTGACCTCGTCACAGATCTTCGCATGATAAAAAGCCTGATATTCTTGCCATAAAGGCAGCCATTGGTACTGTGATATTTGCTCTAAAGATTTGATCTGAATCTGGGAATTTATTTTCATGTTTACCAACTTCTTTTGCCTATTTCATCAATATAAGCCGTTTCGATAGGATGCTGAGTTCTATAGCGAGTTACAAGCTTATCTTTATCTCATCTGGTTTTGATAAGCAACTTCCAGACAAAAATCATCTGGCATAAAAAAAGCCCCAATCAGGGACTTTTTAGTATTTTAGCTTTACAGTTTTTCAACCAGAATACGATCAACCTGTTTTAGGCCAGTCGTCTTTTCATGGTTTTTACGGCGGACTTTGATGACTTTTTCTTCCGCGAGTTCTTGCAGCATTAACTCAACCGCCATCATGGCCTCAAGAGGTAGATCCTGCCCGATCCATTTCTGTTCGCCTGCATCCATCAGAGTAATTTCTTCGCTAATTTGCTCGTACAAGCTCATGTTCATCTCACTTTTTGCATTCAATTATCAAGAGAACTCTTCAACTCTTGTCACATGAAAACAGAGCTAAAAAGACCAAAAACAAAAAGACGCCCCAAAACTGGGACGCCATTTTAAACTTTTAAGGGGCTGATTAAGCAGTAATTTCTTTTACTGCTGCAACAACGGCTTCAGTGGTAATACCAAAGTGCTGGAACAAGTCTTTTGCAGGTGCAGATTCACCATAAGTACTCATACCAATCACGCGACCATCTAGACCAACGAATTTCCACCAATAATCTACATGCGCTGCTTCAACCGCAACACGCGCACGAATATTGGATGGAAGAACCGCTTCACGGTACGCTGCATCTTGCTTCATGAATTCTTCAGCACATGGCATAGACACGACACGCACGCCCTCAAGCTGTGCATAAGCTTCCATTGCCAAAGCAACCTCTGAACCTGTTGCAATAATAATCGCTTTTAATTCGCCTTTTTCTTCAGCCAATACATAACCACCTTTCGCAGCGTTCTCAATTTGTGTTTGAGTACGAGTTTGGAAAGCTAAGTTTTGACGAGAGAAGATTAACGCTGTCGGACCCTCAGAACGAGTCAATGCAGACTTCCAAGAAATTGCAGCTTCAACGGTGTCACATGGACGCCAGGTATTCAGGTTTGGTGTACCACGTAAAGATGCAATTTGCTCGATTGGCTGATGCGTAGGACCATCTTCACCTAGACCAATAGAGTCATGTGTGTACACATGAATCACACGTTGCTTCATCAAGGCAGACATACGTACTGCATTACGTGCATATTCCATAAACATCAGGAATGTAGCCACATAAGGAATGAAACCGCCATGCAGCGCAACACCATTGGCGATTGCAGTCATACCGAATTCACGCACGCCATAATGTACGTAGTTACCCGCTGCATTGTCTTGTACACCTTGCGCACCTTTCCACAGCGTCAGGTTAGAACCAGCCAAGTCCGCAGAACCGCCTAGAACTTCTGGCAATAATGGAACCAGTGCTTGCAATGCATTTTGGCTTGCTTTACGTGTCGCGATGGTTTCAGCTTTAGCATTCACTTCAGCGATATAAGCATCTGCTTTTGCAACGAAGTCCGCTGGCAAATCACCTGACATACGGCGTTTTAGCTCTGCCGCTTCAGTCGGATATTTTGCAGCATAGGCAGCAAATGTTTCATTCCACGCTGCTTCAGTTTTAGCGCCCTTGTCTTTGGCATCCCAAGCTGCATACACATCTTCAGGGATAACAAATGCTTCGTCAGTCCAGCCTAATGCTGCACGCGTCAAGACAATTTCATCATGCCCGAGTGGCGCACCATGGCTGTCTTCTTTACCTTGCTTGTTTGGTGAACCCAAACCAATCACTGTTTTACAAATAATGATGGTTGGCTTAGCAGTTTCAGCTTTAGCTGCTAAAGTTGCAGCACGAAGTGCTTCGCTATCATGACCATCTACTTTAAGTACTTGCCAGCCGTAAGCCAAGAAGCGTTGTTCGGTATCGTCAGAGAACCAGCCTTCAACTTCACCATCAATCGAGATACCATTGTCGTCATAATAAGCAATTAACTTACCAAGACCTAAGGTACCTGCCAATGAACACACTTCATGTGAAATACCTTCCATCAGGCAGCCATCGCCCAGGAAGCAGTAAGTAAAGTGATCCACAACCTGGAGGTCATCTTTATTAAATTGTGCGGCTAAGGTTTTTTCAGCCAGCGCAAAACCAACAGCATTGGCGATCCCTTGACCTAGAGGACCAGTCGTCGTTTCAATCCCGGGTGCATAACCCAATTCCGGGTGACCAGGTGTTTTAGAATGAAGTTGACGGAATGCTTTTAGATCTTCAATCGAAAGATCGTAGCCCGTTAAATGAAGCAGTGCATATTGAAGCATAGAGCCATGGCCATTTGACAATACAAAACGGTCACGGTTAGCCCAATTCGGGTTGGTCGGGTTGTGGTTCAGGAATTCACGCCAAACCACATCAGCGATATCTGCCATCCCCATTGGAGCACCTGGATGTCCTGAGTTTGCTTTTTGCACAGCATCCATTGCCAATACACGAATTGCGTTTGCAATACGACGTTCATTAAGCGGGGTTGTCATAAATCAGAGTCCAAAATATTCAGAAATAGGAAATGATGAAAAGACTTTCAAAACTATGGTCTATTGTCTTAAAAAAACAGCGAGGGGTAAAGACTAAGCAACAACATTTATCAGTTTATTAGTCTTGTATTTCCTTATCGGGTAATTATTCCACATTTTTCTCTCTAGTTCTGTTTTCTCTGGTCACTTTTGCGATGGATTTATTAGACATGATAGTTAGCATATTGTTGTCTGATTGAGCTTTTCAACTCTGGATTTTTTAGAATTGGCTGTTAATTCGTTTTTAATCTAAAGTCGGCTCCATCCGTTCAAAGCGAGATGTGTCATATAATTTTCTCGTCGATGATGAAGAGCATTGATGATTCATTCTTATCAATAGATGGATCAACGTATTTATTTTTTAGATGAAAAGCTTACATCTATTTAGGCTCAATCATAAGCAGCAAGCGTGCTTAGCGCCCCTGGCAGCTTTTAGGTAAATAGCGCTGATAAATATCAGTCGAGAAGCATTTTCCCGTATAGACATCAAATGCAATTGATTTACCCCGAATCGCTGCATCTAGGCCTTGCTGTCGCAGCTTAAACTCAATTCGGCATGTTGCATTAATCACCACTTTTTCGATATATCGTGTATTCCCTCCAATCTCGCGTCCAGCATCACAATGCTGACCTGAGGCAATGAACTGAGTTCGATATGTGCCAGCCTGCTCAAACACTTCAGCCAGTTGAGCGCGTACCACATAGCCCTGATAGCTCATAAACGCCATGGTGGCTAAAATCGCCATCATCGTCAGTACAATCATCACCTCAATTAAGGTAAATGCCTTTTGATACATCATGACTTATCTCCGTACAGTCTTACTTCAAGAAGCCCATACAAAAAGAATCTTGGCCATGCTTAACCGGCCAGTAGTGAAACCTTAGGCCTAATATGCAGAGAAGCCGATGCAACAACAATACAGCTAGTCGAATCATGTTGAATCACATGCGAGCGTATTAATGTAATAATCATTTTCCTGAAAATTGCTCAGATTTTAGCTTTATATTTTTCCAATCAGCGATCTTTTAAAATTTATTCGAGAATATAACTGTTTAATTTTGCTACATCTGGGAAAATCCGGATTAATTTGTCGCTCCTTGCCAAATCAGCAATGACGGTTAAATCGACATATCAATTTTTTTAATTCTATTAATCAATTAAAAACACAATAATTTGAAACAATTTCGACCAATTTTGTCGTGTTAAGCTAGTCCTAGAGCGCAACTCGATGTAACATATCGGGTCTTTAAAATTAACTGTGATAGGACTATGCGCGAGTACGCTGTATTTACTTCGGAATCTGTAAGCGAAGGCCATCCAGATAAAATGGCTGACCAAATCAGTGACGCTATTTTGGATGCAATCTTAAAAGAAGACCCTTATGCACGGGTTGCTTGTGAAACGCTTGTAAAAACAGGTGCGGTTGTACTTGCCGGTGAAATCACAACGACGGCCAATATCGATTTTGAAGCGGTAGTACGCCATACCGTGAACGGTATTGGTTATCACCATTCTGATCTGGGTTTTGATGGTTCGACCTGTGCCGTAATCAACATGATTGGCAAACAGTCACCTGAAATTGCTCAGGGTGTAGACCGTCAGAAACCTGAAGATCAAGGTGCCGGCGACCAAGGTTTGATGTTTGGTTATGCCAGCCGTGAAACTGACGTTTTAATGCCTGCGCCAATTACCTATGCACATCGCTTAATGGAAAAACAAGCAGAGCTTCGTCGTAATGGAACTTTGCCTTGGTTACGCCCAGATGCGAAAAGCCAAGTGACCTTTGCTTATGAAAATGGCAAACCTGTTCGTTTAGATGCTGTGGTTTTGTCGACTCAACACGATCCTGAAATTTCACAAGCCAATCTTAAAGAAGCTGTGATTGAAGAAATCGTGAAGAAAATCATTCCTGCCGATATGTTCCATGCAGAGACCAAATTCCACATCAACCCAACGGGTATGTTCGTGATTGGCGGCCCTGTCGGTGACTGTGGTTTGACAGGTCGTAAAATTATCGTAGATACCTACGGTGGTATGGCGCGTCATGGCGGTGGTGCTTTCTCTGGCAAAGATCCATCTAAGGTTGACCGTTCTGCTGCCTATGCAGGGCGTTATGTAGCAAAAAATATCGTTGCGGCTGGTCTTGCAGACAAGTGTGAAATCCAGGTGTCTTATGCAATTGGTGTTGCTGAACCCACTTCAATTTCAATCAACACTTTTAATACTGCAAAAGTATCTGAAGAATTGATTATTGCCTTGGTTCGTGAGCACTTTGACCTACGCCCATATGGCATTACCCGCATGCTGGATCTGATTCAGCCAATGTATAAGCAGACTGCGGCTTATGGTCATTTTGGCCGTGAAGGCTCTGATACGGCCTTTACTTGGGAAAAAACCGACAAAGTGGAAGCGCTTAAAGCCTCTGCTGGTCTCTAATTTTCTCTTTAAAAAGCCCGCACCCTGCGGGCTTTTTTTATGACTGGGATTTTATTGCTTAAAATCATCTTTTTTATACGACTGACAGCTTAAATCGCAAGATTAATAATATACCCTGTTCACCTCCATCATCCTTGAATGCTTATTAAATTAGAAATTTCTTAGTTTCTGGATCTGACTCATCTAATACACTTAAAACAACTTATTAAATAAGTTATGAGCGAGTTAAAGCAGCATAAGTATTGAAAAAAGTTACAGTTAATCAACAAATTTTGATCTATTTTCTAGCATAAACTTTAAGAAATGACTGTTAAATTAGTTGGCAGCTATACAACAACAAGGGATATTACTCGATGAATAAATTAATGATTGCTTTAGGTTTAGCGGCAACTGTTGCCTTGGTCGGCTGTAACAAAGATAAAGCACCTGAAACCGGGGCAACGACAGGTGAGCATTTAGAAAATGCAGCAGATCAAGCCGGTCATGATATGCAAGATGCAAGCCGTGAAGCTGCGGTAGACACTGAAAGAGCCTTGGATAATGCAGCGGAAAATACAGCTCAAGCAGCTGACGAAGCTGCTGCTGCAACGTCTCGAGCAGCAGATGCTACTGCTGAAGCAGCACGAAAAGCCACTGCGGCCACTGCAGCTGCGGTTGAAGAAGGTGCTGGCAATGTTCGAGAAAAAGCTGAAAACTGATTTTAGCTCTCAGTTTAATGCTTAAAAAGCCTGCGATTCAATTTGCAGGCTTTTTTATGTACTTCATTTGAAAATCTAGAAACTCAAAAATGCTCGATACTGATCTATCGGCATAAAACCATACGATTAAATCTGCAATTTATTTAAGCTGCTTAAGTGTAGAGAATTACAGAATAATGAGATGTTCCATTAGATTTATTTTTATAATTCACTCCCACAAATCAGATAAAGTGATAAAACTTATCAACTATAAGAATGACTTAATACTCACTCATTGGCCAAAATGGGCTGCATTTAAGCTGAAATTCAGTAGAATACCAGCCTTTATTTTTAAAATTTAATCTCCCATGTCAGTCATTGCTGCTGCTTCCCAACGGTCGAATATTTCGGTCTGGGTGGCTTTTATTTTACTTGTAATCGGTACAATCGGTGCCTATCAGATCGTTGGCTTAAATCAGGCTCTGTTATTTTTAATCGGTGGTGCGCTAGGCATGACCCTGTACCATGCCTCATTTGGTTTTACCTCGAGTTGGCGCGTCTTTATCAAGGAACGTCGCGGTCGTGGTCTGCGTGCACAAATGATTATGCTCGCTCTAGCAGTATTGTTATTCTTCCCCGCTTTAGGTGCGGGTGAATTGTTTGGCAACCCGGTCACAGGTAACGTCAGTCCTGTTTCCATGTCAGTCATGATTGGTGCCTTTATTTTCGGCATCGGCATGCAGCTCGGTGGCGGTTGTGCATCGGGTACGCTGTATACCGTGGGTGGTGGTAGTGCACGTATGCTGGTAACACTCTTGTTCTTCTGTATCGGCTCTGTGATTGCAACCTCACACTTAGACTGGTGGTTTGCTTTGCCGCATCTGGAACCTATTTCTCTGGTACAGAGTTTAGGGGTGATGCCTGGATTGCTGCTGAGCTTTGTTATTTTTGCACTGATTGCTGCGGCGACTGTTTATTTCGAAAAGAAACGTCATGGTCGTCTGGAAGTAGAACCAAGCAGTGAGCATCAAGGCTGGAAACGCTTTATTCGTGGTCCATGGCCTCTGATTTGGGGCGGGATTATTCTGACCCTGCTCAACTTTGCGACGTTGGCACTTGCAGGTCGTCCTTGGGGCGTGACTTCTGCCCTGGCAGTTTGGGGTGCAAAAGGCGCCACTTTAGTGGGTGTTGATGTAACTGCATGGGATTATTGGCAGAAAGCTGGCAATGCCAAAGCACTTACAGAGTCGTTGTGGTTTGATATTACCTCGATGATGAACTTTGGCATCATGCTCGGTGCTTTGCTGGCAGCCAGTCTGGCAGGTAAGTTTGCCCCGAATTTCAACATTCCGAAACGCTCGCTCATTGCTGCTGTTGTCGGTGGCATCATGCTCGGCTATGGTGCACGCTTGGCCTATGGTTGTAATATTGGTGCGTATTTCAGTGGCATCGCTTCAGGCAGTTTACATGGCTGGTTATGGCTGGTGTTTGCCTTTATCGGTAATGGTATTGGGGTGAAACTTCGTCCAATCTTCTTCCCGGAAGAAAAACCACAAGCTGAAAAAATTACAGGTTGTTAATTATTTAAACTAAAAAGCCCATCTTAATGATAGGCTTTTTTATCTTTAAGATTTAAAGCGCGGCTTTTAAATTACAACCATAACCCATGGTCTGCTGAACCTGACGATAAGTAGTATAGCGATCCAGAATAAAAGTATAGAAGTGATCGGCATTCGAAAAATTGTCTTTTAGATTTTCATTGGCAGCATTCGGCAATTGGATGTCATCGACCAGTTCCAGATTATAATGCCCCAAACGATACATATCGGCAAAATAAGCATTCATCATATCGCAATAGGCAATTTTACTTGGTTTTAATGCCGTACTGCTGACCAAATGACGGTTTAAAGTTTGCAGATTATTCACATCTAAAGGAAACTGGTGTGAGAAAGCAATACTTTCTAGTTTTTTAAATTTCTGAAAATCCTGAGCCAATTGGCTATTGAGTGCATCAAAACGTTGCTGCAATTCCTGCGCTGTCTGAACCTGATATTTGACTGGATCGACGACCGGTTTTTGTGGCTCTTTCGAGCATGCGGTTAATCCAATGAGCAGCGCCAATGACGTTAGCCATACCTTCATATCTATGCACTCAATCTAAATATAAACGCTTATTATGCCTGAAAGATGCCAGATGTACTGTTTAAAGTGTTTTCTCATTCATATAACGCCAGTAGCGTTTCGGTACATATTGAATATGCAGTTTCATATTGTTACGTGTCTGAATATTCACACTATTAAAATAATCTTTCCAGAGCTGATCATACAACCATTCATCATCATCCAGTTCGATACTGAATGACTGACTGTGCCCAATCTGGATTTGTGAATCAATTGCTTCAGCATTCATCTCGACCTGATGTACCTGCTCTAAATCATAATAAATCCCGTAATTGCGCAGCTCATCATAAATCAGCCAGGATTGATCCTGATAGCGCTCCTGAAAATGTCGGGAAATAATCGGTAGAACATTAAAGTCTGGCTTAACCAGACTCAGGAATAGTCCATCCTTGGCCTTTTTAAAGCGTACAAATGCCTCCATACGGTGCTTTTCCCGTCCGACTTGCTTGGCCCATTGCGACATACCAATAACCGCATGATGACCATAATCTTTATCGACAGGTCGCTGGTTTTTAAATACATAAACCGCGAAATCAAATAGAATCTGAAACGCTGCTTCTTGTTCCGACAGAAAAGTATAGTAAAAGGCACGCAAGCTGCTGGAGGAGACTTTTTGCTTGAGCCCCTGCCAGACCCGCTGTCCATGCTCATCATTAGAGCTAACATAAATAAATTCATCAAACAGGCCATTTTGTGCTTGTGGATTGGCAGTGATGCGGGCATTCAATTCCTTAAACTCAAAAGCCCGAAATACACAACTGAGCAAGCCGGTCATGCTGCCATCAAAACAGTAACAGGCCATCAGAATGCCAGTCCAAGCTGTGGTGAAAGCTGCTGCTGATATTTAGATTGACCAGACTGTAAAATTTGCTGACGGATCTGATACGATTGCTGATCTTTCTTAAATTTTGGCGTATCAGCACAGCGGATAAAATGCTGTGCGCGGTTATATGCCACACCCATGCGTTTTAGCTGATCGATATGAATCTGACCAAAACGGCGTGCCTGTACAATTTTTTTGGCCGAACGTACCCCAATACCCGGTACACGCAAAATTATTTTATAGTCGGCACGGTTAATATCAACTGGAAAAGCTTCAGGATGTCGCAAGGCCCAGCTGAGTTTGGGATCAATATCCAGATCCAGATTCGGATGCTGGTCATCGACAATTTCATCGGCAGAAAATTCATAAAAACGCATTAACCAGTCGGATTGATATAGACGGTTTTCTCTTAACAAAGGCGGCGCTGAACCAACAGCCGGTAAGGCTTTTTCTTCAGGGTTAATCGGAATATAGCCGGAAAAATACACCCGTTTCAGCTTAAATTCCTTGTAATGCCGATCGGCCATTAAAATAATGTCTTGGTCAGTTTCGCTATGTGCGCCTACCACCATCTGTGTGGTTTGTCCGGCAGGTACAAATTTTGGCACCGTTTTAATCAATTTGCGTTCATCTTTGAGCTGGATCAGTCGATCCCGCACAATCCCCAAATCTTTTTGTACTTCGGCATGGGTTTTTTCAGGCGCAAATTTCTGTAATCCGGCTTCAGTCGGCATTTCCAGATTAATACTCATCCGGTCTACGTATAGTCCGGCTTCGGTAATGATTTCCTGAGATGCACCCGGAATGGTTTTCAAATGAATATAGCCATTAAAGTTTTCTTCTAGTCGCAGTTTTTTCACCACCTGTAGCATCCGCTCCATGGTGTGATCCGCCGATTTGAAAATACCCGAGCTTAAAAACAGACCTTCAATATAATTACGGCGGTAAAAGTTCATGGTCAAATCCACCACTTCCTGCACGGTAAATGCTGCTCGCTTGACGTCATTGGAACGGCGCAAAACACAATAAGAGCAATCAAAAATACAGACATTGGAAAATAGAATTTTCAGCAAGGAAACGCAGCGGCCATCTTCGGTGTAGCTATGACAAATACCATTGCCGGTATTTCCTACCCCTTTGTCTTTATTTTTACGATTGCTTCCACTGGATGAACAGGACACATCATACTTGGCAGCATCGGCTAAAATTTGCAGTTTTTCACGGATACGATCAGACATGAGCTCAGAAAGATTTGACCAAAATGCTATTATAAAGTCTTCAATTGCAGCGCTATAGTTGATCTGTCTGGCTAGCGACATAGCGTGTCGTGAGAAATGTAAATGACAGCTAAGCAAAGTTTAAGTATTTCAAAATAAAATAACCAATATGATTTGCTTAATTTTGAACTCAAGGGCAAAGTAAAAACATAACAAGGAGCAAATCTATGTCTTTATTAGAAAATCTCGGAATTAAACATCCTATTTTCTTGGCGCCGATGGCAGGTGTCTCTACAGCTGAACTTGCAGCTGAAGTGTCCAATCAAGGCGGCTTGGGTTCACTCGGTTTGGGAGCCAGCAGTATCGAGGCAGCACGACAACAGATTTTAAAAACTCAGGAATTGACAGACTGCCCTTTTCAGGTGAATTTTTTCTGTCATGACAGTGTGCCCCTAGATGAAGCTGTCGCGCAGGCATGGATCGCACAGTTTAAAAATAAATTTATTGAATATGGGGCGCAGCCACCCGAGCATTTAAACTGTATTTATCCGAGCTTTAAAGACAATGATGACTTCCTGAATCTGGTGCTGGAAACCAAACCACGGGCGGTCAGTTTTCATTTTGGCATTCCGCATCCACATCAGATTCAAGCCTTAAAACAGGCGAGAATTTTAACCATGGTTTCTGCGACCAATTTTGCCGAAGCCAAAGCCATTGAAGCTGCCGGAATTGATATTATTATTGCCCAAGGCATTGAAGCCGGCGGTCATCGTGGAATTTTCAGTACCAAATTCGATGCTTCGGTCAAAACCTCTAATCTGGTGAAACTGATCAAACAACATTGTTCCCTGCCGATTGTGGCAGCAGGCGGGATTATGGACGGCCAACAGGCAAGACAAATGCTGGATTTCGGTGCCGATGCCGTGCAACTTGGCACTGCATTTGTACAGTGCAAATCGTCCAATGCCAATGAGGCTTATCGTAAAGCCCTGCTTTCCAAGCCACTCACTCAAGTCAGTGCCAGTATTTCCGGTCGCCCTGCTCGTGGAATCATCAACCACTGGCATATGGATGTCGACACACCCGATCGTCTGGATGTGCCGGCTTATCCTTATACCTATGATCTGGCCAAGCAATTACATGCTGCTGCAGCCGAGCATGGTGATCAGGGTTATGGCGCGTTCTGGGCAGGCTCAAATGTGGCACAAATTCGTGAAATGGAAGCATCCGATCTGATCAATCAGCTGGTGCTGGAAATGAAACATCTCTAAAATTTATCAACATTAAAAACCTCTCTAATTAGAGAGGTTTTTTATTCAGTCGGACTTAGCGGGTAAGTCGATGCCAGGCATCTTTGACTGCAAACTTGGCTTCTTCCCAATTTAAGCGGGATTCACCTTTCACCTGTTCCCACTTGGTCCGTAGTTCAGGTTCCGCATGATCAAAATCTGTATCACGATCATACATGGCACGGTTTTCATAACCTACACGATAAGCGCCGCGATAGTCACGATCATAGTCTAGATCGCTGTAGGTATTCCGCGTTTCATTAAAATACGGGCGATTATGATACTCATCGTGCCAGTAATTATCTTCGGCAATCAAATGGTCGGGATGCTGATAATTATCTGCCTCACTTCGAATTTCTGGATGCTGGTAGTTATCTGCCTGTTTTTGACGATCTGATGTTGCAATATCATTACCGGCAATGCCACCAACCACACCACCGATAATGCCGCCCACCACTGCACCTGGAGGACCACCGACCAGACCTGCAACGGCCCCTACAGCAGCACCACCTACTGTACCCGCACCGGTCGCGGCCAGATTATCTTTGCCTTCATTCATATCTGGCACATTCGGATTATCTTTTTCAGGAGTATTTAAATCCGGACGTGCATTGGCATCAGTAGGATCTATATTTAAGCCTTCACTGCGTTCTTGTGGCAATTCCGTTGACGTTTTATGGCTAAATTCTGTGACTGGACGATTGGTATTTGTCATTACAGATCTCCCTTGACGATGACTACAAACAAGAAGGATCACCTCCTGTTCATATTAGATGAATCCATCATAGAACAAGTTTAAGTAAGCAATGTCCAAGTCCTGTCCGGTTTAAGTCAACAAAATGTTGTGCTATGTATTTGACAGGCTGAAGTGTAAACAGCGTGCTAAAATCGACGCGCTCAAGATAAAAAAGGTAGTGTTTTCACACAAAATATATTTCTTGATTGCGTCCTACTAGCCTGCCATCATTTGGTCTCTAATAAATTGACCTGTTCGACCTGAACATCACTCATAGTCAAACCATGTTCAAGTAAAGTATTAAAATAATCTTCTACTACACGATATTGATCAGCTGTATTTTCTACCTGATACATGCCCTGACGAAACTCGTTGCTTGAACGCAGACCTTTGGTATACCAGGCAATATGTTTCCGGGAAATTCGGCAACCGGAATACTCGCCATAAAACTCATATAGCTCAGCCAAATGTCCCAATAGAACATCCTTAACTTCTGTAATACTCGGCGCATCCAGATATTGGCCAGTTTTTAAATAATGGGCAATTTCACGAAAAATCCAGGGACGACCTTGTGCTGCACGTCCGATCATGATGGCATCTGCACCGGTATAATCCAGTACATATTTGGCTTTTTCAGGACTGTCGATATCTCCGTTGGCAATCACGGGAATATTCAACATGTCTTTTACATCTTTAATGAGTGAATAGCGGGCGGTATTTAAATACATATCTTCACGGGTACGGCCATGTAAAGCCAGCGCCGCAATTCCGGCATCTTCCGCACGTTTTGCCACCCGCATGATATTTTCATGACCATTTAAATACCCCAGACGGGTTTTTAAAGTTACCGGCACATCGACCGCAGCCACGACGGTATCCAAGATACGGGCAACTAAATCTTCATCCTGTAGCAAGGCTGAACCGGCTAATCGATTGCAGACCTTTTTGGCTGGACAGCCCATATTAATATCAACAATTTGTGCACCATTGGCCACCTGATAACGCGCAGCCTCAGCCAGATCTTGTGGATCTGAACCGGCAATCTGGGCTGAGATAGGCGCCAGCTCCCCATCAAAATTGGCACGGTAGAGACTTTTTTTGCTCATACGCAAAGTTTTGTCTGAGGTCATCATTTCACTGACCGCATGACCTGCACCAAAATACTTGCACAAGGTTCTAAACGGACGGTCAGTCACACCTGCCATCGGGGCGACAATCAAATTGTTTGACAGTTGATATGGACCAATATACATATAAATTCATCACTTTTTTGATGGGCATAGTATACTGCATCTGCCTTATTCGCTCATCTTTTCAATTAATTTACCACACCATGAATAAAACTTTTGCTGATTGTTTTTCTGTTAAGTCATTGTCTGTACTTGCACTTTCTCTGGGTCTTGCCGGCTGTGGCAATGGCTCATGGTGGTCAAAAGATGATGAACCGACACTTGAAGTTGAACATATTCGTAAAGCAATTCCGAGTCGGGTAAATCAGCGTGCGTCCTGGGCACAAGATATTTACGACATCACCGAACAGTTGGGTATTCCTCAAACCAAGGAAAATGTCTGCACGATTGTGGCCGTGGTCGATCAGGAATCCAATTTTGTGGCAGACCCTACAGTACCAGGTCTGGGAGAAAAAGCGGTTAAAGAAGTTCAGGATCGTCTTGAAGAAAAATTCAAAGATAAACTCGGACAAGCAATCGGTGGAACAGTTGCGGGATATTTCCAGGAAGTACTCAAGAACCATCCAAGCCCAGAAGATAACTATTTAAGCCAGATGCGCCGGGTAAAAACCGAACGCGAACTGGATGAGTTATATCGTGAAATATTTGACTATATGTCGAAGCATTACCATGTCAGCGCACTGACCGGTGCTGCAAAACTGGTCGGCCAGAACATTGGCGAGAAAATGAATCCGATTACCACTTTGGGTTCAATGCAAGTGCATATTAGTTATGTCAAGGAATATAAACGTCAAGGTGGCAACATCGCAGCCTTACGCTCCGATGTCTATACGCAATATGGCGGCCTATATTACGGGATTCATCGTCTGATGATGTATCCTGCAGATTATGACAAACCGATCTACCGTTTTGCAGACTATAACTCGGGCATGTATTCCAGCCGAAATGCCGCTTTTCAGAGCATGCTCAATGATTTAACTGAAGCTGAACTCGATCTGGATGGCGATTTATTACTCTATAACAAAGATGGCGCGATCCGTTCGCAGAAGAGTCAATCCGAGCGTGAGCTGATCAGTGTATTTGCGAAAAATAATTTTATTATTACCGAACGTCAAATCCGCGCCGATTTAAAGAAAGAAAAAGAGAAAGATTTTGAAGATACCATGACCTATCGTGGGATCAGCAAGCTCTATCAGGAAAAAACAGGCAAAGATCCGATGTATGCAATCATGCCGGAAGTGGTCATTTCTGGACCAAAACTGAGTCGTGATTACAATACCAACTGGTTTGCCACCCGTGTCGATGGTCGATATCAAACATGCATGCGCAAAATCAAACACCTAAAACTCTAGCCTTATTTGATTTTGATGGCACCCTGTATACAGACGACAGTTTTACCGGGTTCATTTTCTATGCCTTGAAAAAACGGCATATTTTAAGACGCGGCATTCGTCTCCTGCCCTGGATTCAGGCCTATTATCTGAAGCTGTACCCTGCCCATGCGATGCGTCCAAAATTGTATGGCAACATGTTTAAGGACAGCGATGCAGAAGAAATTTTACAACTGGCGCAGGACTATGCCCAGCAGCTGGTCTTTAAGTTTAATCCAAAACTGTTGCAGCAACTTCGGCAACATCAGCAACTGGGTCATGAGATCGCGCTGGTTTCAGCATCACTGGATTTATACTTGAAACCGGTCTGTACCTATTTAAATATCGATTTACTGTGTAGCGAAGTTGAAATCAAAGCTGGAAAAATAACAGGATTTTATCAGACTCCAGATTGTAGTAATGCGCAGAAGAAACTGAGAATTTTAGAAAAATATCGTCTGGAAGATTATGCTGAAATTTATGCCTATGGTAACAGCGAAGAAGATCAGGAAATGCTGAGTTTGGCACATCAACGCTATCTGGAAGGACAAGATCAGCAATTGCCAAAAATTAATCTACCATCCGATTCAATGACATATTAGGGCTTTAAAATTTCCGCTTTATTGATACGCCATAATAATCTTTAACAAGCACTTAAATGACAGATGAGTTGTCGCTCAATGATACTTTTAAGGCAGATCTGATGACTGAATCATCCAGACTTTTTTGTTTAAATATAAGCTTCATCCATAAAAAAACCACCTCAAATAAGGTGGTTTTTAGCTTTAAGAAATATTATTTCTTAAACGGAAATGCATATTTCACAATACGTTTGATTACGCTGCCATACTGTTTTACCAGACTGGCATTGTTGTAGTTCAAACCATATTTTTCACACACCGCCTGAACTTTTGGCGCCATTTGGCGGTAACGACGGGCAGGCACATCAGGATACAGATGATGTTCAATCTGGTGACTTAAATGACCCGTCAAGATATGGAATGCTTCAGAACCGGTCAGGTTAGATGAACCACGAATCTGGCGCATATACCAGTGACCACGGCTCTCATTTTGCAGTACCGATTTCGGGAACACCTCTACATCTTTGGTAAAGTGGCCACAGAAAATAATACTGAACGTCCAGATATTACGCAGACCATTGGCCACCATATTACCCGTCAAAACTGGCAAAGCAGCAGGACCTGCAATCAATGGAAAGAACACATAATCTTTAAACAATTGTTTACCGATTTTGTTCTGCATTGGGCGCCATTCTTCTTTGGTCTGCTCTTTGCTTTTGCGACCTTTGAAATATTTACCCAATTCAAGGTTCTGAATGGCCACGCCCCACTGGAACAGCAAACAGAATGGCACCGCATAAATCGGTTGTAATAAATAACCCGGTTTCCAGCGCTGTTCTGGGAACAGACGCAATAGACCATAACCGATATCATCATCCATACCTTTGATATTGGTATAAGTATGATGTTTAAAGTTATGCGTTTGACGCCAGTTATCCGACGTACCTACAATATCCCATTCATAGGTCTGGCCATTCATTTTAGGATCATTCATCCAGTCATATTGACCGTGCATGACATTGTGGCCAAGCTCCATGTTTTCCATGATTTTAGCAAAGCCTAACAGACCTGTGCCGAGTAACCATGCTGGCGGAAACCAGCCTGCAAACAAGAGCGCACGGCCGGCAATTGATGAATAACGGATGGTTGAATAGACACGACGGATATATTTCGCATCCTTTTCACCTAAGTCATCCAGCACTTCTTGCTTGATCGCATCGAGTTCACGTGCAAGTTCATCAAGTTCTACTTGTGATAATTCACGGTTTTTAGGATTTTTAAAATATTGAAATTTTACTGGCATATTCATAGGATAAAACTCGCTTATAGGTCGATGACTAGATCAGTCTGCGCTGAGTTAACACAAATTTTGAGCAGATTACCTGGCTCAGTATTTCGTGCGCCGTTTACCAAATTCTTGGTCGAACCTTCCACTTTATTGCAGGCGCATTTATTACAAATGCCCATACGGCAACCATGTGTCGGTTTGATATTTTGTTGTTCCAGACTCACCAAAATGGACTGGCCTTTTGGAATACTGACAATTTTTTTCGACTGAGTCAGGGTGACATTAATAAAGCCGATATCGGATTGATCCGCCAGACTCATGCTAAAGGCTTCACCCTTAAACTCTTTGGCTGAAGCAAACAGCTGCTCTGCAGTCGAGACAAAACCTGACGGGCCGCAGCAATAGACCGTGCTATTTTCCAGATTTTGCAAATCTGTCAGATAAGTTTCATTCAGACGAGCTGCCGCAGCTTGTTCTTGCGTGGCATAAACATGAAATGAGAAATTTGCATGTTTCTGAGCAAGTTCTTCGAAACGTGCTTTAAATGCTGCATCTTGATGTTTTTTAACCCAGTACCACAAGCTCACTGGTGTTGATAATTCACCCTTTTTGCTCAGGCTTTCCAGCATGCTCAGCATTGGGGTAATTCCGCTGCCTGCTGCAAGCAAGATCAGTGGACTCGCCTGCTGAGGCACAGTCATATCGCCATAAGGCTGACCAAATTCGATGACATCACCCACTTGCGCCTGCTCTGCAAACCAGGTGCTGACTTTACCGGCATGGACTTTTTTCACGGTCAATAACACATGCTGGGCATCTATACGGGTCAAACTATAGCTACGTTCATAACGGATGCCCTTCACCACCACATACACTGGATGGTGTTGCCCCGCTTCACCAAACTTAAATAAACGATTCACTTGAATTTTCAGACTCAGCATATCCTGTGCAGCATTTTCCTTGTGCACAATCTTGCCCAATGGCTGATTCAACGACCATATCGGATTGAGTTTCTGAATCCAGAAATTAATCGCATGCTGATCAATGACACTGTCAGACAGTGCATTCAACGGCATTTTAAGTTTTTGGAGTACATGCATCGTTATCGACATCATCTTGAGGTTTTGAATTATTATACACATGTATATATATTTGTATATACATGTGTATTGTTTTCATTCATTTCACAAGCCTGTCGTGCTCGGTTATAATCAAACGATTCATGCATGAACCTATTGATGAACGAGCCTTCAATGAAAATAAGCAGTGACGCATCTCTACTACAATCGAAAAGCATTGATGAGCCGATTATCGTACGGAGTGTCGGTCGCAAGGCCACCATTACCAAAGAAGAACTGTTTCAGGCAGCGTTAAATCTGATTGGTCCACAAAAAAGTATTGCATCGTTGAGCCTGCGCGAAGTCGCACGTGAGGCCGGCATTGCGCCAAACAGTTTCTATCGTCATTTTAAAGATATTGATGAGCTGGCCATTGAGCTGATTGATCGTGCCGGGATTGTATTACGTCAGATTCTGCATGAAGCACGCTTAAAAGCCTCCCGACAAAGCAGTATTATTCGTAGTTCGGTCGAAATTTTTATTGCCCAGCTGGATGCAGATGAAGGCAATTTAAGCCTGTTATTGCGTGAAGGTTATACCGGTTCAAAATCGTATAAACAGGCTGTAGAACGCCAGTTAAATTATTTTCAGCAGGAATTGCAGGATGATTTGATTCGTCTGGAACGCCTGAATAATAGAAAGTTATTACATGCCGATATTGCCGCCAAAGCCATTACTCAACTGGTGTTTAACATGGGGGCCAATGTCATTGACATGCCGGCTGAAGACCGCCAGGAAATTGCCGAACAGACCATGCTCATGATTCGGATGATTCTGGAAGGCGCTCGCCATCTGGAAGATTCGCAGCTGCGTTAATTTTCCAATTTGCGTAAAATGATATAAAAAGAGACGTACTAGACGGATTACTGTCCCAAAGTTAAAGTGATTAGCTTTAAGTTACGCGCGTGTGGCAGGGATGCCACACACTACCTATCACGACAGGACGTCGTGTATGGGTAATAAGAGACTTTTGCCTACTTTGGGGCTTTCCAAAGTAGGGTTGCGCCTGCACAAATCCATTTAAACTTTTAAAGGAAAGATGAGGCTGCGCAATATCCAAGTATAAATATCAGATATTTAAAAACACTATCGAATTGCTTTTATTACTCCATACAATTCAAACTATAGCCTAGTTAAAATTGTGGAACAGTAGTGGTACCAGTCGTCTCTTTTTTATGACGATTACAACAGTACAAGTTGAGCTTTGACCGCCTTTGCAGTCTCTTCCGGATACTCAAGCGGAAACATATGTCCGCCCTCGACCACTGAATAATCGATCCGATAAATCTTGTGCATGCCTTGAGGCAAACCCTGCTGATAAAACTGGCTCTGCTCTGCAGTCATCAGATGAATCGGCACTTCAGGTGGTCGTCTTGGCGTACGCCACCACCATGCCGGTACAGTCCGGAAAATCTCCGCTTCTACCTGTTTTGGAATGCTCAAAGTCACCCCACCGCGTTCAGGTTCTGGCTGAATGCCACTCTCGATATAATCAGCAAAACATTGCTCATCAAAATTGCTAAATAAGCGGTTTGATCTGAGTGCATCAACTGCGGCCTGTTTCGATGGCCAGTGATCCTTGCGTTTTAGCGTAATTCCTGCAGGTGTATAGCGATCGATACTTTTCAGATTCAGCTTTTTAACCAGTTCAAACATGGCGCTGTTTTTTCCAATAATAAATGGCGGATCCATAATTAACAGTTTGGAAAACAGTTCCGGACGTCGATACGCTGCCATCAAAGTCACCAGACCACCAAAGGAATGTCCAAGACCCACCACCTGCTGCTGAGGAAATTGCTGCTCGATATCTGCAATGACTTCATCGACCAGATAGCGCCAGTCTGGCGTAATCGGATATTGCGACTTCATGCCAATCAAGGGAATCGCTTTGACCTCATATTCTGGCTGGAAACAGTCCAGAAATTTCTGATAGGTTGCCGCAGGGATGCCATTGGCATGGGTAAAATGTAGGGCTTGTTTCATTATTTTCCAAACGCAGCGCGTATTCATCCTGAAATCATCGGATGAGCTTACTGATCTGAAAAGTCATGTGATAGTGCCAAAACGCTCAAAGCATGACCTTGAAGTCAGCTCTTCTTATTTTATTAAACGAATTTAAGATTTATTTCTGCGATACCGTCAAATGCTGCATGGCTAGAAAAGTCGCGCCGCAACTGGTCTTATCCCCTGCGATAAGCATTGCCCGTCCTTTGACAGTAATAGATAAATCGCTGGAGATTGCGGTGACCATGGTCTGGCATTTGGGACAATAATGCGTCATGCCATTTAAATGTACGGCGATGCCATTCATAATCAAAGACGGCTCACCTTCTACCACAATACCACCGTGGGTGGTTTTGGCTCCCAGACCAATAAAGGCTTTGGACATGTTTATTATTTCTGGTTATTGGTTAGACTGATTTTAAACACAAGAAAAATGACAGGCCAGTATTCCCCGACCAAAACAATATAAAAGCCGAATTTCGGCCATAAAAAAAGCAGCCCGAAAGCTGCATTTTTTAATTGCTTAAAACTTAAGGCTTGACGACTACCATCACCTGAATGGCTTCTGGCGTCACAGATAAACCATCCAGTAGGCCGAGACCTTCTTTCTGCAACTTCTGTAAACGTGAAATTTCATCTTCACGGATACTTGGATTAAACTGTTTCAGATAGGTCAGACGGTCAATTTCATATTGCCATTTATTACCATACACTTCTTTGGCTTGCTGCTTGAAGTTTGGCAATGCACTGCGTGCCAATTCAAGTGCTTGCTGATAACGTGCCTCAATCACATCACGACGTGCTTTCACTACTTGGCGGCAGCTGTTGCCATCTAAATGATGCAGATACGGTTTTAAAATTTCAGGCGCAATTTTTTGTGAAAGATCCTGACCTTTCTCGCTTAATAACACACGAACCAATTGTTGCGGCAGGCTTGATGGCAAGTTCAATGCTTTCGGTGCAACCACATCGACCTTGAACCAGACTTCCAGCAATACCGAACCTTGTGGCAGTGCCGCAGATTTTAATACCGCAACGTTGGTGCTACCAAAGCCTTGAGTATTGATCATTTCCATCACACTTTCAGTGAATGGATGTTCCAGGGTCAGGTATTGCGCATCTTCGCGGATTTGTGCCTGATCACGATAGAAAGTGGCAGTGATGCCTTCTTCATCCAGCGTCAAACCTTGAACCTGCATTTGATCTGTTGGCTTGATGATCACGGTACCGTTACTTTGCTCGTCAAAGTCAATATTCGTGGACGCCATAAAGCGTTTCATGAAGATCGGCAAAGTAGTATTGTCATCATAGTCTTCAAGTGCCTTGACAATTTCCTGTGCCACCACCGGACGGCAAGAGTTATACTCTAGCAAACGGTCACGGCCTTCCTGCAATTCAGCTTCCAGCGCTTCACGTTGCACGCTGACTTCTTCCAGCAGGTCTTCAAACACTTGACCTTTGTCTGCCAATAGACAGTCTTTCAAGCGAACAATAAAGTTTTCTTGCAAGGTTTGTGCGGTTGGGGAAATATTGCCGAAAATATTTAAAGCTTCGTTATACCAGCGGAACATACGTTCTTGCGCAGTTCTCACCAGATACGGCACATGAATCTGAATCCGGTTTTCCTGACCGATACGATCCAGACGGCCAATACGCTGCTCTAAAACGTCCGGGTTGGCAGGAAGATCGAACAGAATTAAATCAGATGCAAACTGGAAGTTACGCCCTTCTGAACCAATTTCCGAACAAAGTAAAATCTGCGCGCCATACGAATCTTCAGCAAAATAAGCGGCAGCCTGATCACGCTCTAACAAGCTCATGCCTTCATGGAACATCGCGGTACGAATACCGGCATGTAAGCGAAGTACATTTTCCAGCGCTTCAACCACTGGCCCGCTACGCGCAATCAGTAAGACTTTCTTGTGTTTAAGATCGGTACGTAAACGCTCCATCAGCCACATCACGCGTGGATCGGCTTCCATCCATGCACCATCGAGCTGGGCTTCTTCAGGCCACATTTGCTCACGCAACTTACCATCTTTCGACCAGTGTTCCGGTGCTGGTAATGGTGCCGGCTGACAGTCACGACCCGGGAAGCCCTGAATGGCTTCACGCGTATTACGAAACAGGATACGACCGGTACCATGACGGTCTAAAAGTTCGTGAATGGCACGGAAACGCTGCTCAGGATGATCTTCAATTGAATGACCCAACAAGGCCTCAATCGCAGTCAAATGTTCTGCTTCAAGTGGCAGATTTGACATCAACACTTCTGCAATTTTAGCGGTGTGCTGATATTGCGCTTCTTCATCCAGGAAACGATCCAGCGAGTTAAAGCGCTGCGGATCGAGTAAACGCAGGCGTGCAAAGTGACTTTCTACCCCGAGCTGTTCCGGTGTTGCCGTCAATAACAATACGCCCGGCGTATGTTCAGCCAGTTCTTCGACCAGATCATAACGGTCATTACCGCCATCTTCTTCGCTCCACATCAAATGATGTGCTTCATCGACCACCAGCAAGTCGAAACCGGCTTCGAGCGCCTGTTCACGCAGATCTTCATGGTCG
This sequence comes from Acinetobacter sp. 18QD2AZ41W, assembly GCF_009829025.1. Lineage (NCBI taxonomy): Bacteria > Pseudomonadati > Pseudomonadota > Gammaproteobacteria > Moraxellales > Moraxellaceae > Acinetobacter > Acinetobacter sp. 18QD2AZ41W. The sequence goes on from NZ_WURP01000001.1 coordinate 428,870, forward strand.
ACCATCAAATCGACAGAGGCAATAATTTTTTGTTCGGTCAGGAATGGGTTTTGTTCAGGATCATGCTCTTTGATTGATGCAGTACGGGTCAAATCAAATAACGAGAACTCAAGATTGAAACGACGGCGCATCTCAATCATCCACTGATATTGCAGCGAATCTGGTACTAAAATCAGGATGCGTTCAGAACGGCCAGTTTTCAGCTGTTGATGGATAATCAAACCCGCTTCGATGGTTTTACCCAGACCGACTTCATCGGCCAGTAATACACGCGGAGCAAAACGCTGACCGACTTCATGCGCAATATACAACTGGTGCGGAATCAGGCCGACACGTGAACCGACCAAACCGCGCAGTGGACTGCTTTGCATATTGGCCTGCATCAGCAGCGCTTCAATGCGCAAGTCATACCATTCTTTATAATCGACCTGACTGGCCAATAGACGGTCTAGAGGCTTGGACAGCTGGATGGTGGCACCAATGCGGGTCTCATTCAGCGATTTACGTTCTTCAGTCCCATCTTCCAGGGTACGAATGACGTGATAACGCACCACGCCATTGCGGTCTTCCACGGATTCTACAATCCATTTGGTCCCTTCCTGATCCTGTAATTCATCTTTCACATTAAATACGATACGAGATAAGGGTGCATTGCTACGTGCATAGACGCGAGTTTCATCGCTTTTCGGGAATAAAATGCTAACCGACCGCTCATCAACATCAATAAGAACGCCTAAACCGAGTTCTGTTTCAGTATCTGATAACCAACGTTGACCAATAGCAAATTGCTGCAATTTTTCCACCTTTATCTTAAGTACAAGATTATGAATATTAGGCTCAATCACGAAACGTCATTGGAGCAAAATTTCACACCTTCAAGCAATGTATTTTGACATAAAGCCCACTAAAAAGTGAGCATAATTCACGCCGATTCAAGAAGTATTTCCTAGAACGGCGCCGGACAATAAAATTCGACCAGCTGATCTGTTTGAGGATGATAAAAACTCAAACGTTCAGCATGTAAATGTAGACGCGAGCTGAGCTGTTGCTGTTCAGGTGTCGCATATAAGGTATCGCCGATAATCGGATGCCCCAGATATTGCATATGCACACGCAACTGATGCGAACGGCCGGTAATTGGCGTAAGTTTCACCCGAGTCACGGCTTGTTCCTGAATATTAAAGTGTTCGATCGCCTGCCAATGCGTGATGGCCGGCTTGTTATGTGCGGGATCTGCGATATGTAAGGGCGGACGGCTTGGGTCATATACCACGGGCACCTCAATGCTACCTTCACCTTCGAGTGTACCGGCAACCACGGCCTGATAGGTTTTGTCGGTCTGGCGTTCCTGAAACTGGCGGGAAATGGTTTTTTGTCCCCATTTTGTGAGACCAAACACGAGAATGCCGGAAGTATCGCGATCCAGTCGATGGATCAGTAAGGTTTTTGGTTCTATTTTTAATAATCGGTTAATCAGGCAATCTTGTAAATCTTCTGTTTTCCCGGGAACTGTGAGTAAACCTGCAGGTTTGTGGATGACCATGAAATCGTCATCACGATGTATCAGATGTTCGGTTAGAAAATTACTCAAAGTTCAATCCCAGGCTGATCGCGAAAAACAAGGCGGCCATGATAGAAAGCTTCGCCCATAATTACAATGCGCTTTTATATAAATGCTGATGAAATTTCCGATTTAGGTCATAAAAATGCTCAATCGCAGCGTATCAACCTGAGGATTGTAAAATGAAGCCTGCCAATTCATGCAAAGATGCATGCTGTCGTACATCTTCATAACGAATATTGGCACCATGTGCACGCCATACACCGACCAAACTCACCACGGCTACAGAGTCCAATCCATAATTTCTTAAATCGACATAGGGATCAATCTCCAGAGCATCTATGTCTAGCTGTTCTGCCACAGCCAACATAATACCTTTGGTTGATAAGACATAGTCTGAGGGCGCACTTAAATCCCACAACCGGGTCAGACTATAAGTATTTAAGTGATGCACACCTTGACTGGAAATATTTTCGATCCACTGAATATGCTGTTCCTGATTGGCCAATAAGATTGCGTCATCGACCACACCTATTTGATCCGTCACACTCATCAAATGCGGTAAGATTTGCTTGAGCATCGGTGTGACCTGCCCGGCAAAAATCAGTTGTGGATGCGTGGAGGCATATTCACCAAGCTGTTGCATGCCCTGCATCAGGTCATCACCATATAAATCGACAATGGGAATATCCAGTGCTTTGGCTTTATTGGTCAGTTGAATCAAATTTGCCATGAGTGCACTTTCTTGTATGCCCTGTTGCATACGCAAGTTTTGTAATCCGACTAAGACCAAAACCGATTGGTTCGATGCAAGCTGCCATTTGGCTTGAGATGGGGCAAGTTGGATTTTTTTGGGCATTGGGTACAGCATGGGAGACTCTTTGGCTTCAGACAGTCGGCTTTTTCGTAACTGTATATGCTAACTCAGATTGAGGATTACTCAATACTTTAAAAGTCAACAGGGCTATATTTAAAAAATTAAAAGCAAAAATGCTTGTATCTATATTCAGATACATTCAGTCATTATATACAAACTGATTAAATGAATTTTAAACTAAACCTTTCATTTTATATTGTCATGTTATTATGGTCTTTAATAAAAATAATAACCAAATAATAATGAGAGCATTAATAACAGTCGGCTGTAAAACCGATCATGGGGGAATCATTACTTTTGGCGACCCTTCCTTTCTGGTGGAAGGAAAAGCTGTGCATTTGGATGGAATGGTACATTATTGTCCTAAATGTAATGTCCTAGCGAAAGCTCTTGCTTCTAACCGAGGCTTTATAGTCGTCCTGGGTAGAAGCATTGTTGCGGCAGGAGACACATCAACTTGTGGTTCAAAATTTCTAAAAACTTCTGATTTGGCTGTCATAAGTAATGGTATTATCTCAAGTAAAATTGATCAATTAATATCAGATACAGCTACTAAATACATTGAAGAAAAAGAAGAAAAGATCATTAATAATATTTATTGGAGTTATGGAGATAACCTTATTCTTCTAAAAAGAAAATCTAGATTTTTTGATGACTTGAATTTGCATATAGAAACTTCAGGTTATGCACGAGGAGATACTATTGATATAGAAATAAAACCAGAATCTTCTGAGATCAACTCATTTCATCCATTTACGATTTCACTTGATATTGATACTGAAGGTAAGGGAGTACTTAAAAATATTTTTAAAGGAAAAACTATAATAATTGATACGGAATATTAAATATGGTGAGTATAACTGCAAGGGCTGGTGGTCGGTCTTCGACCATACAAGCAAAAAGACCTTTATTTTCCGAATTATGGAAATATTATCCGGTAAAAATGTCAGCAAGTGATGTGTATTCTATGGTGGGAGGTCAAGCTATGGCTTTATATCAAGAAAATCCTACAGGATACGCAAATGCTTGTGCTTTAAGATTAAGTAGATCTTTCAACTACGGCGGAATGCCAATTAAACAGTCAACCAGAGGTTATAAAGTCAGAGGCGCTGATCATAAACCTTATTTACTTAGGGTTCGCGAGATGATCACCTTTGTTGAACAAAATCTAGGAAATGCAGATCTCTCCTTCAAGCCTCAAAATAACCAGGATTTATCATTACAATTAAAAGAAAAAAAAGGAATTATTATTTTCAAAGTCTCTGGCTGGGGAGATGCTTCTGGACATGTCACTTTATGGAATGGAAATGATTGTGGAGATAGTTGCTACTTTATTCATGATACACCGAGCCTAAGAACCACAGATATTCTGTTTTGGAATTTAAGATAATGAAAATAATTGCTGTACTTTTTAGTTGTCTAGTGATAAGTGCATGTTATGCAAAAGACTTAATTCCATCCATATCAAATGCGGATGAGCTCAATATCAAAAATTTTGGCTTTAGTTATTGTCTGACGAGGGCTCAGGATCAATCCCTCAGTTCTGAGGCTGCTCTAGCGATGGGCGGGTATTTCCAACAGGGTTCATATGAAGAACCCGCGTATAAAAATTTGAAAGAATATATAAACCAATCTATGAAAGCAAAAACTGAGGTATATAAAAATCAAGCAAGGCCAGCCATATTAATGAGCTGTTTAGAGCTGTATAACTCGACAGAATATAATGAAATGGTTAAACAACAGCATCACTATCTTATCCGATAGTTATTTTTAACTTAGACTTGAGAAGATAAGTACATTCTCAAGCGTATAATGTTTAGCCCTGCTGCGCCAAAAACTTCTTAATCGCCACCTGCGCAATCTCTGCATCTTCAAATGATTTCACACCTGATACACCCATCGCACCCACCAGTTGCCCTTGATACAGAATTGGTTCGCCACCTTCCAGCATTCCCGAGAAACTTTCCATAGTCAGAAAGCCCATCTGCCCGCTTTTGATAATGTCTTCAAACAGCTTGGATGGACGACGACTCATCGCCGAGCATCTGGCTTTTTCAATGGCCAGATTTGCAGTCATCGGTGCTGCACCATCCATACGTTTCATCGCAAGCAAATTGCCCGTTTCATCGACTACGGCAATACTGACATTGAAGCTGTTCTGAATTGCATATTGATGGGTGTGATCCAATAGAAATTCCGCATCACTTAGAGTCAAATAATGTTTGGTTTGCATGAATGAATATCCATAATTTTAGCATTTAATCTCCCCTAACCCTGAGCCAGATATGGCACAAGGAAAAGAGGGGAAATTTATTATTTGTACAGATAAAATTCCCTCCTTTGAAAAGTGAAAAGCACCGCTTCGCAAGAGGGAGGATTTTTAAAAAATTAAAATTTAAGCTTTCATCTCAGCAAAAGTCTCGATCGCAGCCTGAATGGTAAATTCAATATCTTCATCGCTGTGTGCAGCCGAGAAGAAGCCAGCTTCGAATGCAGAAGGTGCTAAATTCACCCCCCGATTCAACATGCCATGGAAAAATTTACGAAAAGCATCGATATCACATTTCAACATCGAATCAAAGCTGGTGATGTCTTCCTGATCGGTGAAGTACAGACCAAACATCCCACCGACCTGTTGGGTTTTAAAGGGTACGCCCGCCTCGTCTGCTGCTGCTTGTAAACCTGCAAGAAGTTTTGACAACTGCGCAGATAGGTTTTCATAGAAACCTTCAGCACGAAGATGCTTGAACATCTCAATCCCGGCACGCATTGCCAATGGATTACCCGACAATGTTCCTGCTTGATACACTTTACCCAGTGGCGCAATGCATTCCATCACTTCACGTTTACCGCCAAAGGCACCGACTGGCAGACCTGCACCAATAATTTTACCCAATGTGGTTAAATCCGGAGTTACGCCATAATGTGCCTGCGCACCGCCTAAGCCAACACGGAAACCGGTCATCACTTCATCGATGATAAAGACTGAACCATGCTCATCACAAACATCACGAATCGCTTGCAGAAAACCGTCAATTGGTTTCACCAGATTCATGTTGCCAGCTACAGGCTCCACAATCACGCCGGCAATTTCAGCACCAAACTTGGCAAAGCATTCTTTTAAAGTCGCAATGTCATTGTATGGAAGCGTGATAGTATGCTTGGCAAAATCAGCTGGAACACCCGCAGACGTTGCTTCGCCCTCACCTTTAGTTAACAAGCCCGAACCTGCTTTTACAAGAAGCGAGTCTGAGTGACCGTGATAACAACCTTCAAATTTTACAATCTTGTCACGGCCGGTATAACCGCGCGCTAAACGAATCGCTGTCATGGTGGCTTCCGTGCCCGAGTTGGTCATACGTACCAATTCAATCGACGGCATGATCTCGCAAATAATATCGGCAAGCGTGGTTTCATGAACTGTTGGCGCACCAAAGCTTAAACCATCTACTGCGGCCTGTTGAACGGCTTGAATAATTGCAGGATGGGCGTGACCCAGAATCATCGGTCCCCATGAACCGACATAGTCCACATAACGTTTTCCGTCTACATCATACAAATATGCGCCTTGGGCTTTTTCGATAAAGACCGGTGTACCACCGACGCCGTTAAATGCGCGTACAGGTGAGTTGACGCCACCCGGAATATGTTTATTGGCTTGTTTGAACAATTGTTCTTGCTTTGGAGATAAGCTCATGAAGGCACTCGACTCAAAATTAAATCAATCAAAAAATTTTATGCTGTAGCTTGAAAAAGCGCAGACCATTCATCTAAACGTTCAGGAATGGCATTCATCGGCAAGCCCAATATATCACTAATCACGGCGCAATAATCCGCACCTGACTCAATGACTTCTTTGGAATTTTCAACCGTTAAACCGCCAATGGCACATAAAGGCACGTTCAATTTCTCTTTGGCCAGTTTTAAAGTTTCCAAGCCAATATTACCGGCTTCAGGTTTACTGTCGGTGGCATAGATGGCACCAAATGCCACATAGTTTGCACCATCGGCAATGGCCTGTTCAGCCAGCTCAAGCGAGTTATTACAGCTACGACCAATCAAGACATTTTTCGGCAAGCGTGCAACTGCCTCGACAATAGACCCGTCATCCTGACCCAAATGCACACCCACCCCGTATTTAACGGCCATTTCAAGATCATCATTAATCACAAAAAGCACACCATATTCAGCACACATGGCTTTCATATACTCGATTTCGTAAATTTGATCTTGTTTGGCGACTTTTTTACGGCGATATTGCAATACTGCAATGCCGCCATTGGCCATTGCGCCTTCCAGTTTTGCCAATAAAAGTTCTACGGGATCATCATTGGTAATTAAATATAAACCGCGCATCTTGCTCGCCACTTGCTAGGATGGCTCTATTATAGGCATAACTCGGTTTAATTGCCGCAGTCCTGCTGTTTCCGCGACCGGGTAGCAACAGATTTGCAGTTTTTTAGCGCAATTTTCCAGTTAAATCTAAAATATCACCATTTTCAGGGATATACCGACTATAAAATATGGGTTTTAATCGCTTTATAACAAAAATAATAAAGTGTTAATGCTTACGCCCTCCGACAAACGCTTTTAGGATTTTGCAGATAACTTGGTGGAGAAGTTGCAAAATTCTAAGAGCGGTTTTTTTTACCTTTAAATTTTCAATATTGTTAAGCCTCTTTAAGATTAAACTCAAAAAGATTAAAAAATACCCAATTTCAGGGATGGCCCAATTAGCTCAAAGAGACTTAAATAGCGTTAGACACAGAAAATAACCAGAAAAATAAATACCTGTGTTGGTGACACCCGATCCTTTCTAGTTTTGAATAATACGTTTGTGGGGAGACGTTTCAAAGCTAGAAAGGATCATTTTCTTTATGTATGATCCGCATGACTTGTTCTATAAATATTTACGCAATAATGGCAACGAAGTCAGTAAATTTATTTAAAAAATAGAGATATAAAAAAAGCCCGGAGAAGGTCGCTCCAGGCTTGGAAAACTGTTTTATTCAGTAAACTATAACTTTTGATCAAATTCCATCAAACTGAATAAGCAATAACACAATTAATAGAATAATAAATGGCGACTTGCAAGTCTTTTATCGAAAGATCATGTTCCCTAGCCACACAATCCGATGAAAGTTACCTGATTTTAACTTGAAATCTTATCGTATTTGCGATCAAGCAGACTGAGACGACCACGCAGGACATCCGCAAACATACGCCAGTCCGAAATAAAGCTATACACCGGCTGTTTAAAACTGGCCGGTTTATTGCGTTCAAAGATAAAATGGCCAATCCAGGCACAGGCATAGCCTGAAAGCAAACCATAAGCAAAATATCGCGGTTTGCCTTGACGAATGGCTTGAGTAAAACAATATAGGCCGATACTGCTACCTGCGACATGTAAACGGCGACTGACCATATGCCGGTGTTCGGTCAAATAAAAGCGGTAAAACTCATGATAATTGCCAATCGGCATCTGGGGTTGATGCGCGATCACATGGGTATTCTCTGGCTGTACTTGTACATTCATTTCTCATCGTCCTGATGTTTTCTTTTACCTTAGCGTATATTTTGGCCAATTAACAGTCTCTTGATTTGCTCGAATATTCTTAGATATTTTCCAAGCAAAGCCGCAATTCCTCTCGCTTTGCAACCCTATTAACAGCTCAAAGCCAATATTTAAATTCCTGTTCAATATTTTTATATGCAGGTCAAGTCTTACATGCATTTTGATTTTGGTTACAATCTGCCACGCATACATCTAAAAATATAATTGCGGCGATTGCCCGCCGAATTTTCAGCATCTCATTAAAGCGAAAAATATCAGTACATGCTGGCGTGTACTAAACAGATAGGAAAATCATTATGGTTGAAGTTGAACTCAAGTTCCAGATTCCTGCGGCACGACGCACTGCGCTGCTCAAGGCACTTGATCCGAAAAAGTCTCAACAGATCCAGCTTCAAGCCAAATATTATGATACTGCCGACCGTCAACTGGCCCAGCACGGGGTAGCACTACGTCAGCGTCTGGAAGGTACGCGCTGGGTGCAAACCCTGAAAGCTGCCGGTAAAAGCCATATTGAACGCTTTGAACATAATCATGATCTGGGGGAATTAACTGAATCTCCTGAACTGGATTTAAGTATTTATACCCAGTTCCCAGAAGCACAGGCGATTCTGAGCCATGCGCTCGGCAATCAGTCTGATCAGCTACAACTGCAATTCGAAACCGATATTGCCCGCACCTTGCGTGTAATTGAATACCAAGACACACAAATCGAAGTCAGTCTGGATATTGGGCAGATCCGTACCCGAAATGCTGAACAAGAGGTACATGAAGTCGAGTTTGAGCTAAAAAGTGGGTTGATACACAATTTATTGGCATTCAGTTTTGAATGGGTCAAGAAATATCAGCTCTGGCTCGATGTACGCAGCAAGGCAGAAATTGGTAATTTATTGGCCACCTCACAACGCGTGAGCCCGGCCACCTTCGCCAAAGAGTTCCAGATCAGTAAAAAAGACAGCGCTGGTAAAACCCTATGCAGTCTGATTGCGCAGCAGATGCAACATTTATTGCCAAATATCGCCGCGATTTCAGCTCAGGTTGCACAGCAGGAACATATTCAGCAGGCTCAACTGGCACTGGATCAGCTATATCTCACTTTGCTGCTGTTTAAAGACTGGCATCCGCAGCTTTCGGACAAATGGGCACATCAAATGGCTGCCTTTAAGCAGCAGTTCGAGCATTTACAACATTTGCAGCATATGCAAAACAGCTTGGCCAGCTTCCTGCAAAATCCGACCACTGCGGAAAATCTGAGTAAAGATATTCTGTATGCTCAGGAAAAACTGGGCAATCTAGTCAAATCAACGCAAAATGTGCATCATTATCTGGAGTTATTGACTTTTAGTTTAACTGAAGATGAACATGCTGCTCTGGATTTAAAAACTGCTGCACAAACCACGCTGCAACAACAGTATAAAGTGCTGCAAGAACAGATGAACCAGACTGAAATTAACAATTTTGAAAGTCTGGATCAATTGGCAAGCCGGATTCAGGAACTCAAATTCAGCTTCCCGATTTTAACCACAATCTATGACGTCAAAAACTTGCAGAAGTACAGCAAAGCGCTGAATGATGCACAACTTGCAGCCGGTGAATATCAAACCTTGGCCTCTTCGGCAGTGTATATTCAGCAAACTGAACTGGAAGCGAGTGACTGGTTTGTATTAGGCTGGCTGACTGCTAAACAGGAAGTCTATGCCCAGAAACTGCTTGAGGCGACAGAACAGTTCCTGGTGAGCCGTAAATTCCTCAAATAAATATCTTTAAGAACATTTCAAAGCACGCTCCCTCTACGGCGTGCTTTTTTTGTTGCAGAAGCACATCACACTGTGGCTAATCTTTGAGCTATATTGATCTGTATAACCTACATCGAGAAGGAATGACCCGATGGCAGAAATAGAGCTTAAATTCCAGATTCCGTCACAGTCACGTGCACAATTTGAACAGGACTTCCAGAAGCTTCAGCCGACTCGGCATCGTTTATGTGCGCGTTACTTCGATACTGAAGCACAACAACTCCAACAACATCAAATCGCCTTGCGACAACGTCTAGAAGACCAGCAATGGGTACAAACCCTGAAATCACCTACTGAGCAGCAATTTGAACGTTTTGAACTTGAACATACATTAAAAAGCCCACCTGAAAGCTGTGATTTTCAGTTATATCGCAAACACAAACCGGCAAAAAAGATTCTGAAACAGGCGCTTGGCGATTTGGATATACCGCTTATTCTGCAATTTGAAACAGATGTCGCGCGTTATGTGCTGACCGAAACACATCAAAATAGCCAGATTGAGATTGCCTTTGATGTAGGGGAAATTCGCCATAAGGATCAAGCCATTGATATTTATGAAGTCGAATTTGAGCTAAAATCCGGTCAATTGAGCGAATTGATTGATTTCATTCGGCCATGGATTCAACGTTATGATTTATGGCTGGATACGCGGAGTAAATCGGAACGCGGTTATGCCCTATTACAGGGTGAAGAAAGTCTGCCTGTGCAGCATCAGCTGCCATTAGAACTTGAGCAGAAAGATCAGATTGCTACTATTTTAAAGAAAATCGTAGCCAACTGTCTGGCTCATCTTTTTCCGAATGCAACTGCGATTGCCGCTAATCATTATAACAGCGATCATGTGCATCAGGTACGTGTCGCGATCCGGCGCTTACGCAGTGCCTTTAAAATTTTTCAGTCTGTGACTGAACATGTACGGCCAGAATGGCCGGAACAGCTGCGAGATATTTTTCAGCAACTGGGTTCTACCCGAGATCGCGATGCCCTTGCAGAAAGTCTGATTCCGCAACTGGAAAAAGCCGGCTCACCCTTATTAAAATTACCACCACACCGACAAAAACAGCCAGATATTAGCGCGCTGTTCAGACATTCAGCTACAGTGGACTTGATACTGCAACTACTCAGCTTTAGTCAGGAAAAAACGCATAGCAAAGCCAAATCTTCGCATAAAATTTTGTGTAAAGGTTTGAGCAAGTTACATCAGCAAATTTGTCAGGATACCGAAAACTATCAGGAACTGGATATTGAATCGCGGCATCGCACGCGTAAACGGGTGAAACGCTTGCGCTATAACGTAGAATTTTTACAGAGCTTATTTCCTGAAAAGGATGTGAAAACTTATCTGAAAGCCCTAAAACCCTTACAGGAAAGCTTGGGGCATTATAACGACCTGTTTGTGGCAGACGAACTGTTTAGACCGTATGTCAAGCAAAATAGTAAAGCCTGGTTTGTGCTGGGTTGGATAAGCGCGGAACAGCAGCGTTTGTCGAGTGAAGCAGCCGAGCGTTTACAACAGTTTGCTGAAAATACCAAACCCTTCTGGTAAAAACCGGGCTAGCGATATTTACCAAACACTTTCCAGGTATTATTATCGGCCAGAGGGTCATTATAACTATCACTGCGTTGCTTACGTGGTTTATCACGGGCATCGATCAGCTCAAAATGTGGCTCGACACTCAGCACGATACCATTCACATAAAAACGGGTACGTGTATATTCACTTTGACCATGCTGAAACACATAAGTACGTAAGTCTACAAATTCGCGGTGTGCCACCAAAGCCGCGGTATCGTCACTGTCGAGCCAGTGTCGCATGGCTGCGATCTGTTCGGGTTCAAACTGCCCGCATTTTTCAATCAGGCTGGCCACACCACGAAAAGTTTTAGATTCTTTGGCCCGGGTTTTATTTAGCCTGATTCGGTCAACATGAAAATAAAACAGCGGCAAGTTTAAATGACTGGGAAGATGGATAGCATCTAGGGTTTCATCGTCCATGAAAGGTTGGAACAGATCCTGCGCCCTTTCAATCAGACCAAGCCACTGGGTGTAATATTCTTCGACCTGCGATTTGGTTCCATAATAAATCGGCAGACCTTCGACATTGGCCAGATTTGCCGGTGGCCAGATATTCTGGCGCAATAAGGCAATATCACTTTTCAGACTTTGTACCGCAATCGCATCCTGCATGGCATTCACTTTTATATGCTTAGGCTATTTTTAGATTAAGGCAAAGGTTTAGTTTCTGCAAGGCTTTGCCTATAATTAGCCATTAAGATTTTATGATGGTCAGGAAAAATTCATGGTTCAAAAGATTGAAGCAACCGATGTAACCGAAGAAGAAGCGTTAAATGCGGCATTCTTTGAACGTGCTGATGAATTTATTCAACAAGCCAACGAGTTTTGTCGCGTAGAAAAAGGCTCGCAGGAAAAACCGAGTGATAAGCGCGGTCAAGTCAGTGCAGCCATGTTATTTGGTACTGCCCGTTTCAATACCTGGGTGGCAGCGAATAACTTTAAAGATGGCAACGAAATGCGCGATGCCAAAGATCAGGTGATGTCTTATATTATGCAGCAATTCCAAATGATGCTGGAAGATAACTATGATGAATACTGTGAACAGTTCGAAAACTATTTACGTTTCCGTCACAATGAAGAGTTTCATGCCAACAAGCATAACCATGATCACAAGCACGATCATTGATTAAAATATGAAAAGCCCCGCGGGGCTTTTTTATTTGCCTTAATTTATCATCTTGACTTCGAACTGATTTTAGCCCCATATAAATTGAATAATAAATACACTAAAACAAGGCATAGCATGCAGCAACTTCCCTTCCCGATCATTGACCCACATATTCACCAATGGGATCCGTACAACACCCCACACGCGGCAGCATTTGCCGTAAAACTGTTTGGCAAATATCCTAAATTACTGGACAAAATGGTGCGGCTGCTCAAACCTAAAGATGTGATTGAGACCATTGGCCTGACCGAGCATCTGACCGCCCCTTATCTGCCTGCGAACTACAACAAAGATCTAGGGCATTATGAAGTCGAACAAATTGTGCATGTTGAAGCCAGCTGGCATGATCAGAAAGGTACAGGCGTGGTTGATGAAACCCGTTTTGTGGCCGGACTTCCTTTTGATCAGCATAATATCCAGCTCGGTGGCATTGTCGCTACGGCGGATCCGCGGCAGAAAAACTTTAAGCAATTGATTCAATTGCATCGCGAAGCTTCTCCAAAATTTCGCGGCATCCGTAAAATGGCTGCGGTACATCCAGACAAAGGGATTCATGCCTGGACCGATGAGCCGCATCTCTATCGCAATAAAGATTTCCTGAAGGGCTTTGAAGAACTGGCCCAGCAAGACTTAAGTTTTGATGCCTGGGTCTATTCGAGCCAGATTGCGAATGTGACTGCACTGGCCAAAGCCTTTCCGGACACACCCATCGTACTAGATCACCTCGGTACGCCTGCCGGCTTATTTGGCAAGGTGGGCAAAGCTACAGGCAAGACCGAACAAGATCGTGCCCAGATATTTTCAAGTTGGCAAGATCAACTGGCTGAACTGTCCGAGTGCAGAAATGTATCGACTAAAATGTCTGGCCTGTTTATGCCGGTGCTGGGTCATGATTTTCATCAGCAGAAACGGCTGGCAACTAAACAGGAATTATTGGAACGTGCAGCTCCCCTGATTCAGCATACCTTAGATTGCTTTGGTTCTGAACGCCTGATGTTTGCCTCCAACTTTCCAATGGACAGTGTCAGCAGCTCACTCGTGAATATCATTGATGCTTTTAGCGATATTGTGCAGGACTATGATGAAAACGCGTTAAAGCCAGTTTTTTATGAGAATGCCAAAGCATTTTATAAATTATAAGAAGCGTCTGGATTTTTAAAGAAAGAAGGAAAATACATATGCTCTGGAAGGAAATAATCACGAGTCCTGGGTCAGATAGGCTTTTCTATACTTGCTGAGCAATCTTTTCTAGTTTAATCGCATCATATTATTACCAACATATTATTCACTTCGCTTTTAAGAAAGATATCGCTGTTGGAGCAATATTAGTATCAGCTGGGATTTTCCTGTTTCTTTTGGCCACTTTCTGGTGGAGCTTACCCAGTGCTGTGCTATCTGGCGTTTTAAGTAGAATCCTGCTTACCAGAAAAGCAACTTAAATTAGAGCTTCTAATAACAATGAGAAGTAAAAAGTCCCCCTATTAGAGGAGGACTTTTTTTAATGTAGATCAATTCTATGATTTTTTGATTTCTTTCCCATATTGATCGGCCATCACTTCGACCAACTGATCCAGCTTGATGTATTTTTTAATCACGGCATCAATGTCGGCTTTTGTCAGTTGGGCAATCGCCTGATCACGTTTTTCACGGTAAATCAGCTTACGATCTTTTTCCAGTTGAGGAACCAACATACTGTGAATACGGCGATCATCTTCCAGTGCATTGACACGTTTTTTCAAAATGCTGGCTTTGGCCGCTTCCACTTCCTGTTCAGTTACACCACTTGTTAACAGCTCATTGAGTACCTGATGCACCGTTTGAGAAACCTGTGCAGATTTACCTGCGGTATAATTGGCACCCAGTGCCAAAGCACCTGAATCGGCCCATTCATTAAACTGAACATGGGCACTAAAACCGTAGACCAGCGCATTTTTTTCACGTAATTCCTGAGCCAAACGGGAAGACAGTTGAGAGTCACCCAGAATATGACGGAAGACTTGTAAAGCAGGTACATCTGCATGGTCTGCCCCCACCGGGAAGGTCAGCAATGCCTGATAACTACCGAACTCACGTTGTTCAGACAAGGCATGAATTTTTTGGGCTGGATAGCTTCGATATTCTGATTTCAGGCGTTCATAAGGCTGTACCGCTTTCCAGTCCGCGAAACTATTTTTCAGCATTTTCTGTATAGATTTTGGCTGAAATTCCCCAGTCACTGCAATGTGTGCATGATGCGTTTTAAAGAATTGCTGATACAAAGCGACCACTTGCTCACGAGTGGCTGCTTTAAACTGCCTGGTGGCCAGTTCAGGTTCAAAATGGAAACGAATGTCACCGGGTTGATAAACTTCAATGGTTCGCGCCATAGTCAGGCTCGACACTGTATCTGGCTCAGTATAAGGACGATCCAGACTGGATAAGGTCTGACCCTTGATCAAATCAAACTGGCTTTGCTCAAATGCAGGGTTTTTTAGTACATCAACCACATATTGGAAAAACTCTGCAAACTTCTCTTTTTTGGCACTGATCTGTATGTTCAGGCCATTACTCGATGGGCTGGCAGTCGCTGAACCGCCTACTTCGATAATTTTGTCAGCAATCTGCTGCAAGCTCTGGCTTTCCGATGAGCGCAGCATTAAATACGCGGTCAGATCCAGAATCTCGCCTTTATTCATCAGGCTTTGCGCAGTCCCAAAATCCAGAGAAATTGTGGCATACACCTTGTCATCGCGAATATTGGTTGGGAATAGCGCGTATTTAATGCCATTTTTTAACTTACCACGCTGAATCTGCTTGTCCTTGGCAGATAAATACTGCTTGGATTGCGCTACATACTGCTTCACTTCCGCCTGATAAACACTGACATCCTTTAAAGGCTCTTCTGTCTCAGCCTGTTGGTCCAGTGTTTTTTTCGGTGCTTCCGTCTGTGTCACTTCCTGCGCTTTTTTCTGATCTTCCGGTGTTGGCAGGATATTGCCAGAAATACGATATTCAGGTTTTAGAAAGCCTTTATAGACCTGATTAACCTGACTCACATTCAGGTTTTCAATCGCATTCAGATCTTTAAAATACTGGCTCCAGTCACCCGAATAAGCCACGGCATAATCACTTAAACGTGAACCTAAAGCAGTCGCGCTATTTTTAATATTATCAGCCTGATTGCGGGTCAGATTTTTAACTCGGTTTAATTCGGCCTCGGTAAATGGCTGGCTTTGCTCTACGCCTTGAATCAAACTTTGTTCCACAGTTTTTGGCTGATGATTGGGTGCATAGATCGCGCCCATAAACACCAGATTAAAGTCTTTATCTAACCAGGTGCTAGATTGCACCATGGTCGACTTTCCACTTTCCACCATGCTCTGATATAAATGCCCGCTCGGTTGCAAGGTATAGAGCGTCGGTGAAACAGCCAAAGCAGTCTTGATCTTTTCATCCGGGCCATTCAGGTAAATATTGAATTTGGCCAGATCACTGCCCTTTTGCACAGTAAATTCACGCTGTTGAATCTGCTCAGGTTTTAAAGCCGGAACTTTCACTTGCGCCGGTACACTTCGCGATTGAATCGGACTGAAATGGCTATCAATCTGCTTTAATACTTCTGCCTTATCAAACTTGCCTGAAATCACCATAAAGGCATTATTCGGTGCATACCAGCTCCGGTAAAACTGGTTCAATTCCTGCATATTGATGGATTGCAGCTCATTCAGATCACCAATCGGTAAACGGCCCAAATACTGATTGCCATAAGCCGACTTAAACACCTGATCCATGAGTACTGAAAATGGCTGATCCAGACGAATTTCGCGTTCGCGCTTTACAATATCAATTTCGGTCGGTACATATTTTTCCTGAAGAACCAGCTGATCCATACGCTCGGCTTCAAGGAAAATTACTTCACTTAGCGCCGTTTTTTCAGGACGAATGACATTGGTATATTTGGTTGAATAATAATCGGTACTGGCATTGGTCATTAAGGTATATTGATCGAGCCGACGCTGAAATTCATCACCTTTGACATTTTTAGTGCCTTTAAAAGCCAAGTGTTCCAGCAGATGCGCCAGACCACCTTTTCCTTTAGGATCATTCAGTGAACCGGTCAAATACACCGTATTCATAAAAATTTTATTTTCTTTATCATTCGGTGCCAGGATAATTCGTAAACCATTATCAAGACGATACTCCTCCACATTCTGTTCAGTTTTCACCAAAACAGGTTGTGCAAAACTCAGCGCACTACAACCCGACAACAAAATCGCCAAGCTTAAATTCTTATAACGTACCAACATTATTCATCCAGATTTTAAATGTAAATTTTTATTCGCGCTCATTTTAGAGAATGATTCTTATTCTGAATAGTCTTTTCTAAATTGAATCATTAAAATAACATGCCGCCTTGCCTGACGACATGCATATCTATGTAATCAGAGATTAAAGATAAAGTTCAGCCTGCATATATAATTTGCCATAACCCGAAATTTCAATTCGTTCCTGATCTTGCAAGGCACAATAAAGTACACCACCGCGCGCTGATGCCTGATAAGCGACCAGTTCATTTTTACCCAGTTTGTCTGCCCAAAGTGGCGCAATTCCGGTGTGAATAGACCCTGTGACCGGGTCTTCATTGATTCCGTTACTCGGTGCAAAATAACGTGAAATACAATCATATTGTGTATCTTGCGAGGTAATCGCGACATCTAAAAAGCTATTCTGAGCAGTAATCGCGGTACGCTTGCCATTTAATTGTTTTAATAATTCAAAATCAGGTGATTCATCTAGCACATCCTGTACTGACTCATATTCGACAATATAACCTTGTGCATTCAGATAAACCTGCTTAAACGGTTTGCTCAATGCCTGTCTTAAGGCTTCAGGATATTCTGTGACGGCTACTGCGCGGCGAATTGGAAAGTTCATTCTGATCTTGCCATCTGTATCCTGATCAACCACAAAGATCCCCAGATCTTTCACATGAAACTGGATCGTTTTTGCCGTACCAAATTGATTGAATAATACAAAGCTGCTGGCCAAGGTTGCATGACCACAAAAATCCACCTCCTTGGTCGGGGTAAACCAGCGAATGGCATAATTTTCTGCATCAATTATTTTCACAAAAGCTGTTTCAGACAGATTATTTTCCAAGGCGATATTTTGCATCAGGCCATCTTCGAGCCAGTCCTCCAGCACAATCACTGCAGCTGGATTTCCTTTAAACAGTTCCGTGGTAAACGCATCGACCTGGTACATTTTCATTTTCTGAAGTCCTGAATATAGTAATCTCTAGTTTAAAAGCTTTTTTGCAAGAGTGAACTTGAATATGCTAATAATCTAACTAATCTAGCCACTTAAATACATCAATATAGTGAATGATGCGGTATGACCAACCCCCATCTTCAAAGTATTCTCCTAGAAAAATCCTATCGGCTAGGTAGGCTGAGCCTGCATGATGTACCTGAAAAATTGGCACCATCTGGCCTAAGGTTATTTAAATTCTCTGGTTTTGATATTTCTCTGGGCAAGGCTGTGCTGCATAAATACTCTGCGAGCTGATTCCCGGGCCGCATAACCAGCAAATGCATGATCTGTTTATTGGCAAGCTGATTGCGGCCTATGCCGATGATCAGTCTTCCGCGACAGTCACTGGCATTATCATGTAGTGAGTGAAGAATGGAAAAGTACTCATCATGTGACTGGTGTACAATTTTATAGCATTGGCAAGGCGGTAAGCGTTGATGATTCGGACTTATGATTTTTTAAATGGGACATAAACAAAAATTATCCCGGATGAGCAGATAATATCTGCAAGCCCAGAGCATCTGAAATTATGCTACTTTATTCTCAATCTTCATTTGGTCTGATGCGCTATGATGCCTTTTAAAATTCACTGTATTGATGTCCAGAACTCGCTGCAAAATTATATCTGGTTGCTGGAACATACGGCTTCTCATCAGGTCGTAGTCATTGACCCGACCGAAGCAGGATTGGTGCAAGATTATTGTGCCGAACACGGTTTAATCTTAAGTCAAATCTGGTTAACGCACTGGCATAAAGACCATATTGGCGGTGTGCCCGGCTTAATTCAGGGACAAAATCTGCCTGTTTATGGCCCGCGTGCAGAACTCAGTAAAATTCCGTTTATCACGCATCCACTTGAGCATGAAGAACAGTTCAGCTTTCATGGGGCAGATGTTCAAGTGATCGCAGTACCAGGCCATACATTAGGCCATATCGTTTACTTCATTGATGCGATTGATGTGCTGTTCTGTGGCGATACTTTATTTGCCATGGGCTGTGGCCGGGTTTTTGAAGGTACTTATTCACAGATGTATCATTCACTGTCACGTCTGGCAGCCTTACCGCCGCGTACGCAGGTCTATTGCACGCATGAATATACCCTGTCGAATGCCCAGTTTGCCAAACACGTCGAACCGGACAATCAGGCAATTCTGGAACGCTTCGAGCATATCGAACGCTTGCGTATGTTAGGCCAGTGTACGCTGCCAAGTAGCATTGAAGATGAATTACAAACCAATCCTTTCCTGCGTGCGGATAGTGTGGAAGAGTTTCAGCGCTTGAGAACCCTGAAAGATCAGTTCTAGAGTTAAAGATCCATGTTAAAGAATCTGGTGACTTTGCGCATAAGCATCCAGTTCGTCTTGAGTGACGACACGCACTGCCTGCATTTCGTCAACACGTACCAGCAGCAAACCAGCTAAGGCCGGTTGATAACGACGTGCACTACCAAACGGCGTATAGGCTACTTTCGATTGCACTGTAAAATTCAACCAGTCCTCATGTCCCAGCATCACAGCAACCGGATCTAAGCCCTGTTGCTGCATCCATTCAATTTTCTGATTCACATTGTGTTCAATCGTCAGTTCAGTCATGGCAATCGTATTTAATTCAAGAATTACATTTTTGATAGTATAGGGCATGCATCTCAAACGATAGCTCAGAAAACCAGCAGCTGCTAATGATCCGATTAAATAATCAATGCAAGCTTAATATGCCGATGCTTCGGCATTCCCTTATTCTTACATTTTATGGCGTTGATAAAGTTCAAATTTAGATCAATAGCAAAATAAGCCTTTGAAATTAAAGTATAATTAAGTTTATTTACATGCTATAAAAACTTAATATTTAGTTACAACCTATTCAATATGATAAAAATCATTTACTTAAGTCATAAACTGCTTCTTTAGCGAGCATACGATGTTCACTAAACATTCAAATTAGATTAAATTAATTAAATATGGGAATTTGCCCTTTAAAACAAAATTTCTCACCCTTATTTAAGATAGAACAATGATGAAGGAGTGATCTCGTGAAAAAAGTGGTTAAAGCTAAAAATCTGATTGCATTTCGACTATGGTTAGAAAAATTAGGATATTCCGTACGCACCCTGGCTGATGATCGTGGTTTCAGTTTCAGTTTCAAAAAAGAATACGGTCTGGTCACCTGTGATCTGGCCGGCAATGCACTCGCGATCCAGCTGGGTGAGGAATTTGAAGATCATTTAAAAGCCTGATTCAGGTTATTTTCAATCAGAAAAATAAATAAATTATTCCACTGATTCAGCAACTCTATTCTCCAATCTTTAGTCCGTTTCGACGGACTTTTCTTTTTATCTTGATTAAATAAATTTCAGGCAATAAAAAAGCAAGGCATCAGCCTTGCTTTAATATGATGGTGGGGACGGAGAGACTCGAACTCTCACACCTCGCGGCGCTGGAACCTAAATCCAGTGCGTCTACCAATTTCGCCACGTCCCCAATGGCTGTGTATATTATAGAGATCATTTCCAGCTGACAAGCCGTTTATAAGAAAAAAACACTCGTTTGATTAAATAAGAAACAATCCCGATTTTATTGTATTTTTCTCATTCGATTTCAGTCACTAAGTAGTGTTTAACCGCTTTAAAATCTGCCAACCGATGCTGTTTTTGCTTGCCTAGCATCAGCGCTAACAACTTTTCAAAAATCTGAATTTGTTCAGGCAACTCAACTTTTAGGCGCTGACAATGTAAAAACGCCCAATCCAGATAGTCAGTTGCCTGCAAGCGCTGTCCACTCAGCCATTCATAAAAAATCACGCCCAAAGCATAAACTTCGCTCTGCAAGCTTTTGGCTTTTCCTTGGAATAATTCCGGTGCCATATAACGTGGTGTGGCATTCAGCTCATCCACTTTCTGATCCAGAGCTTGCACTTGTTCAAAATCAAGCAGACATACCCTGCCCTGAGCATCAACAAAATGCTCCCGCTTTAAATCCGCATGTAAATAGCCCAGCTGTTGCAGGCAGAGTAAAGGTTCTACCGCTTGCAGCAAATGTTGTCGAATCTGCGTTACAGAAAGTTGATCTGGCATGATCTGAAAATGTGCTGGTGCATCGACCAGAATCAAAGCCTGTTCAAATTGTTCATGTTGAATGGTGAATGGCTGTTGAATAATTTGATGGGGAAGGAAAAAGTTCAGATCACTCGAACGGCTATGCGTTTGATAAAAATTCAGCTCCTGCTGCCAGCCCAGCTCTGCATGCGGAGATGATATTGAGCTGTCAGATTTAGTCGACACTTGAGTTTTTAGCCAGAATGCGGGCTGACCCGCAGCATAATACAGGCGTCGGCCAAAACCCAGACTGCGGGTTTTGGTTCTTGGTTGAAAATCGAAAGTATCAAGATGATCTAAATTAAGTGGTTGCAATATATTCAGGCTTTGGATCAGCAGTATATTGATAATTTAGCAGTTCCAGACAATGCTGAATAGTTTTCCCCACCCGTTCCTGAGTCTCGATTAAGGAAATTTTTGGCCAAGTGGCCCGTTCGCCTTCGCGCTGCAAGATTTTAAAGAGATAGGGCCGTGGATTTTGCAGCATATAGCTATAGTGGCGCAGGCTATATTTACCGACAATATTCACATCGCCATAATAACGCTGATCGACCACCCCATAGCCGTGATCGAGTATGCGGCGTACAGGTGGCAAGCTTCCGGCATGTTCCCGGGCAAAATCCATCATTCCTTTGGTAATCACCGCACCCTGACGGCGTACAATCCGTTGTGGCCAGCTTAAGGTACCTTTGCGGAAACGTGCGACATCATCTTGCATAAATGGCACGATATGCGGATTGACCTGGCTGGCAATGGTGTAATTGATATTGTATAACCGGGCCATTTTTTCCTGCGGGAAATCACTGCGTACACTGCCATCGACCCAACGTGTTGCTCCCATATAAGGGGTATATTCACCATCATAACGCTTACTGGTCAGGCGTACTGGCGGAAACAGAATAGGGACTGCACAAGAGGCCAATACCGCACTCCAGACCAGCACATCCGGAGAAGTATAGGCATTTAAAATACGGGCATCCTGCGCCGAATCATAGGGGGCAACAGCAATATTGATATGCAGACCTGAGGTTTTGAGTGCTTCTTCAAAGGTCAGATCGCCTAAATTTTCGACCAGAAATTTTTTCAGGTATTTGACATCTGCCAGACCTCCATTGCCTTTCAGCAATTCACTCATGGTTCGGAAATGAAAAGCCTCATGAAAAAAATTATGCCCCTTCAAAAGATCGACATACTGCGAGGGTTTGGATACACCCAACATTGCCGTCATGATGGCACCTGCACTAGAACCTGACATGACCTTTGGCAATAAATCCTGCTCCATCAGAGCCTTACAAACGCCGGTATGAAACAGACCCAAGGTCGAGCCACCGGAAAACATCAAGGCTGGCTGACCATAAGCACGCTGACAGCCTTTAAAAAATTCAATTTTTTCTTCCATATTTAAGCAGCTACAGTCTGTTGAAGCGATATGTGCCAGCCCCTGACTAACCTGCTCCACATAATCTTCAATAATTCTTTTGGTGCCGACATAGGCTTCGGTGAACAATAAAGGATGGGCAATATTGGCGATATCGTAACTTAGACCTTCGCGCAGAATATACATCAGGTCGTGGGTACGTTTCTGTTGTCTATAGCGTCTTAATTTACCCAAACGATGCGCAATAACTTCTGCATCAAAATAGGGAGAACTATTGTCGAATTTCCATTCTTGCGCCCCGGATTCTTCATCTATTTTTAGCGCAATATATTTCCATTCCTCATAGGACTCAGCTTGTTGCAGCTGCTGCTTGAGTTTTTTAATACGATAGGCCTGATGTGGATTAATGTCCTGAGTAAAATCTTTAAACAGCATCTGCCTTCTTCCCTATATTGTATTTTTCATTCATCTTGCACTGCGTAGAAAATATGCACCGATCTGTTCATAACAACAATAGCGAAAATTCTCTGCTTTAAGCAAATTATCACACTTTTCAGGCTTTGACTGTGAATTTTAGGGTGATAGTATCCTAGACATAATTTTAAATCTGTAATGCTGAGATCATGGCGAAAATTGAGTTACCTGACAATATCTTGAATACCCTTTCGACTGTTCTGCTGCAACTTCAGCAAAGCCTGCCCGAGCTGAAACATGCTCCTGATTTTTCTGCACATGCCTATAAATGGCAACAGGGTGAACTCAAGCCCATTCATCAGCTTAGACAGATGGAACTGGCCGATTTAAAAGGGATTGAGCGACAAAAAGAAAAAGTCATCCAGAATACTTTGCAGTTCTTAAATGGCTTGCCTGCCAATGATGTCTTGCTGACTGGTTCGCGTGGCACCGGTAAATCCTCTATCGTTCGTGCCCTGCTGACCGAATACGCAGCGCAAGGTTTACGCCTGATTGAGATTGAACGCGATGACTTGTCAGAACTTCCGGAAATTCAAAAACTGATTGCAGACCGTCCTGAAAAGTTTATTGTCTATTGTGATGATCTGGCCTTTAATGCAGAAGATGAAAATTATCGCAGTTTAAAAAGTGTATTAGATGGTTCATTGCAATCGGGTTCGAGTAATTTTGTGATTTATGCGACCAGTAACCGCCGCCATTTACTGCCAGAATTTATGCATGAAAATACGCCTGTCACCCGGGTCGATGTTCCGCAATATACTGAGCTACATCCTCAGGAAGCAATTGAAGAGAAGATTTCGCTATCTGACCGTTTCGGCTTATGGCTGTCTTTTTATCCAATGGATCAGAATTTATATCTGGAAATTGTAGAGCATTATCTTAAAAAGGCTGAGATGGAATTGACCCCGGAAACCCGAGCCGAAGCCTTGCGCTGGTGTCAGGCACGCGGTCAACGTTCGGGACGTGCCGCGTATCAGTTTTCCAAGCACTGGATTGGGTCGCAGCAGTTAAAAATCCTATAATCCCGTACAATTTCGCTATCAATTCACAACTATTGATAGCGTCTTTTCTTATTCTTAAAACAACTAAAACGATGACAACAATGTTCAATAAAATATTTATAAGCCTATTTTCTGATTTCAACTACCGCAATCTATGCGCAAACGAATGGGTCGGTTCAAAAAGCATCCGACTGTCAATCCGATCTTTTTAATGGAAACTTTTGCTCAAAAACAAATATTGCCCAATATCGACATGCTTTAAAAACATCAAAAGCAAATTTTAATTATCAATATATTCTATTAAATGGTGGCATTAGACACTCGAACAGGTCTTGCATATCCACTCACTTATCAGTTTACTGGCTGGGACGATGATAAAGACAATATCATCAAAAAGCCTAGTTACACTTACTCATTGAAAGATTCAAAAGTATGTATCATGGGTTCACAGTACGATGGTGATGTTGGCACACATGAAACTTATAGCAATATACGTAATTGCTTCCATCTGATCAAAGAAGGCAAACACACCTCTTTCCAATCAACCTATATAAATAAAGTTCAGTATAAATATGATGTCAAAACAAAAACATGGCAGCCTGATCAACTCTGACCTCATCCGTAACTAAGCAAATAAAAAAAGAGGCCTAAGCCTCTTTCTGTCAAGCTGAATTTATACTTCCGCAGGATTGGTTAATTCCGTCATTGGCCAACGTGGTGTCGTCGTCACCGCCAAGCCATCCTGTTGCCCTGCTTTTAAACGCTGATAACCGGCAAAGGCAATCATCGCGCCATTATCAGTACAGAGTGCCGGTTCTGCATAATAAACAGTCGCTTTAATTTTGGCTAAATCTGCTTCTAAACGCTCACGTAAGCGTTTGTTGGCACTGACACCACCGGCAATCACTAAACGCTTCAAGCCCGTCTGTTTCAATGCTTTAACTGACTTTTTCACCAAGGTATCGACAATGGCTTCCTGAAAACTTGCTGCAATATCTGCATCACGGTTTTCATCACCCAGTTTTTTCATTTGTACAGATACAGCAGTTTTTAAACCGCTAAATGAGAATTCCAGCCCTTGATGGAGCATTGGACGTGGGAAAGCAAAAGCAGCAGGATTGCCTTGTTCAGCCAGTTTGGAAATGTTTGGCCCACCTGGATAGGGCAGACCCATCATTTTCGCCACTTTATCGAATGCTTCTCCGGCTGCATCATCAATCGATTCACCCAGCAATTCATACTGGCCAATGCCATAGGCTGCCATCAGTTGTGAATGCCCACCAGAGACCAACAGCGCCACAAATGGAAATTCTGGCGCTGTTTCAGACAACAATGGTGCGAGCATATGCCCCTCCATATGATGAACACCAATTGCCGGTTTGTTCAATGCAAAGGCCAAAGTTCGACCAAACAACGCACCTGTCATTAATGCGCCCATTAAACCTGGCCCACGTGTATAGGCAATGGCATCAATTTCCGATTTTTTGACGTCAGTTTGCTCCAATAATTCATTCATTAATGGAATCAGTTTACGCACATGATCACGTGACGCCAGCTCTGGAACCACACCGCCATATTCTGCATGCAGTTTAATCTGGCTATAAAGCACCTGCCCGCGTAAACCCAACTCGCTGTCATACAGCGCAAGTCCTGTTTCATCACACGACGTTTCCAAGCCTAAAACGATCATTAAACTGCCTATAACCTGTATCAATTCTATTGCAGTCACTATTATATGCTTGTGGTATGAGATGTAAATGAGTAAAATACTGACCTTCACTTGTGATCACAGGCATTCGGCCTGCGATCTTATCCATAACTTTATGAGGATTCTTCATGCCACAAGTTAAATTGAAAGAAGGCGAACCAGTAGACGTAGCTATCCGTCGTTTCAAACGTTCATGCGAAAAAGCGGGTGTTCTAGCTGACGTACGTAAGCGTGAATTCTACGAGAAACCAACTCAAGAACGTAAGCGCAAAAAAGCTGCTGCTGTTAAACGCTACCAAAAGAAATTGGCACGTGAATCAGTACGTACGACTCGCCTTTACTAAGATTAATTTGTGATTGACTGCCTGGATTAAATAATGACGACTTTAAAAGACCAAATCACGGATGTTTTGAAAGCAACAATGCGTGCAAAAGAAATGTCCAAGCTGACGGTCATACGTGGTCTACAGGCGGCAATTAAGCAAATAGAAGTCGATGAGCGCAAAGAACTTGACGACGCTCAAGTTCTTGCGGTCATTGAAAAACAAATTAAACAACGTAAAGAATCGATCAAGGCCTTTGATGGTGCTGGTCGAGAAGATTTAGCTAGTAAGGAACAAGCCGAGGTTGAGGTGTTATCTCAATTTCTACCAGAAGCTATGACTGAGGAAGAACTTGATTCCATCATTGCGCAAACGATTGCAGCGCAAGAAGCTACTAGCATGAAAGATATGGGTAAGGTGATGAATTCTCTGCGTCCGCTCATAGCCGGGCGCGCCGATCCTGCACAAGTTTCAGCTAAAATTAAAGCGAAACTTGCTTAATCCCACTTCTCTAATATTCGATCTTTAACGTTGAACTGACTTTTTATAAAAGACAGTTCTTAACGTATTCTTATTGCAAATAACAGTCAACCTGATAACGTTTCAGCAATTGCATCTCTTTTGAAGATTTCACTTCTATAATCACATCCTGTTTAGTTATCTTCTGAAACTGACGATCCAGATAAGCACGATTTTGGTCAGCCGCCTGATATAAGCGATCGGCATAACGTTGCACAATACTACAAAAATGTGAATTCTGTGCTGCGCTAAAACCTTGTTGCTGCGGATTCAAACCACCCAAGAATTGACGCGATTCCTTTTTATAGTCAGTATTAATACGCTCTACCGCATCTACATACTCAACAGCACTCGCAGCAAATACCGCATAATTCCACCCCAATAGACAGATGCCCAATAATATTTTCTTCATAGCATGCTTCAGATTTAATCGCACTGATCATTAAAAAAAGATTGTAGCCCGATTCAGTATATCCTGACCATATCATCCTGATATAAAAAGCTTAAAACCTGACTAAGGCTTAAATTTTATATTGACGTGCCTGCTGCATCTGTTTCAGGCGTTGGTTAATGGTTGCAGATAAAGATTGATTATTTTTCGCTGTACGCTGTGCATGTAATAATGACTTGATGGCAGTTTCCTCATAACCGGACCAGTATTCTACTTCTGCACGATAACGCAGCACATTGGCGGCCTTGATTGCCGATGCAGGCTCTGCATTGGTCGCCAGTTGCATCAGTCGCCAGCCGCTCACATCGCGGGAATTGGCATTCAAAAATTTTTGTACAATCTGTTTAGCTTGATCTGGTTGCTGGGCACGAATCAAGACTTCTGCATATTTATAATTGAGCGCGCGGTTTTCCGGCATGATTCGCGCTGCTGAAGCCACACTTTTCAGCGCTGCATTCAACTGGTTCTGACCTAAGTAAATATCAGTCTGAAACAAGACCAATAAAGGATGCATCTGGTTATGCTTTTTCGCCTGATCTAAAGCAGCCTGTGCGGCCTGAAAATCACTTTGCTGTATCTGGTAGGCAGCCAAAGCAAGCTGACCGGCAAAATTATTCTGCCGATTCATCAAACTGAGCTGCTCCTCACTGGTCTGGCGAGACAGCACCCTACTATACCATTTGATAATCTCAAAGTCCTGATCATTCAGCTTAGGTTTGACCGCAGGCAGCTGATTGGCACGTAAACGTGCTTCACTCATACGCTCAGTCGTCAATGGATGAGTAAACCAGAAATCCGGCAGGAAGCTTAAGCGACTGGTCGAGCGATGCATGACTTCGAAGAAGTCTGCCATACTATGCGGGTTATAGCCGGAACGATACATGTATTGCATGCCAATTCGGTCTGCTTCACGCTCCTGATTACGACTATAAGTCAGCTGTTTATCCATCAACGCGGCTTGCGAACCCATCATCACCGCAGCACCCGCATCACCATCCGCCTGAGAGGCCACCAACGCCCCGACCAGAATTCCGGCCAATGCCAGCAAACCCTGCCCTTTAAAAGCATCTTGAGAGCGACTGTAATGACGTTGTGTGACATGTGCAATTTCATGCGCCATCACCCCCGCCACTTCATCCATATTTCGGGCTGAATTGATTAAACCAGCATTAAGAGCAAACAGCCCTCCCGGCACAGCAAAAGCATTAATTTGTGGATCATTAATCACCAGTAAACCAATGGGCTGTTGTAACTGAGTCTGACTGAGAATATGAGAAAATACCGACAGCAGCTGGTCTTCCAGCCATGGATTCTGCATGACTGGCATTTGCTTATGCACTTCGCGATAGACTTTTTCACCGATCATTCTTTCTTTTTGCTGATCGAGTAAACCCACGCCTGTACCAATATCAGGCACAGAAAAGTGTGCAGTCGCTTGATTAAAATCATGGCTAGAGCTATGCCCCACCATGCACATCGTTAAGCCACACGCCAACGCCAATCGTTTCAATGAAAAATCTCTAAATCTATTGTTCTAAGCTGCCTTGAATATAGCATTGAAAAATGGGCATATACGCAAGAAAATGTTATTTAATATTATTGAAACTCAGGATTAACCACATAGCGTGGCACTCGCCCTTCTAAAGCATCCACCAGATTCTGATAGGCCAATTCGGCCATTTTTTTACGGGTGGCAGCCGTCGCAGAACCCACGTGTGGCAATGTAACCACATTGTCCAACTGAAATAATTCAGATTCTTTTAAAGGCTCTTTCTGATAGACATCGAGACCGGCAGCAAAAATTTGCTTGGCTTTTAAAGCGTCAATTAAAGCCTGCTCATCAATGACTGAGCCACGTGAAATATTCACCAATACCGCATGTGGTTGCATTTTTGCCAACTCAGCCGCTGTAATCAGCGCTTTGGAATCAGCATTTAAGTCAACCGCAATAACGACAAAGTCGGAACGCTGTAATAGTTCATCTAAGTCAGAATACTGTGCATTCAGGCCTTGGGCCAATTCTGGTTTTTCACGGCGGTTATGGTACAAAATATTCATATTGAAACCATAAAAACCACGACGTGCAACTGCAGCTCCAATATGACCCAGACCGATAATACCTAAAGTTTTTCCAAAAATATCCAGACCAAATTGTGCTTCACCAACAGTACGCTGCCATTGTCCTTGTTTGGTCCAGTGATCCAGATAGGCCACTTTACGTGCCGCAGACATCAGCAATGTAAAAGCCAGATCTGCCGTGGTTTCAGTCAGTACATGCGGGGTATGGCTGAGATAGATATTTTTTTCATTTAAATAATCAAGTTCATAGTTGTCATAACCGACACTGACACTGGAAATGACTTTAAGCCGGGTGGCAGTCGCCAGATTGTTACGATTCAGCAATCGACCTGCTCCAATCATGCCATCGGCATCCTGAACCTGCTGCAAAAGCTGCTGGTTCACATCGCCTAACTTGGGTTGTATATAGGCGACATCATAAGTTTGTTCAAGTTTATTTTGAATATCAGCATCGATCTGACTAAATACAACCACTTTTTGTTTCATATTTTTTATTCCAAACTCATATTATTTCAAGCTGGCAGACCTATTTTGCATAAACTGCCATAAACGTTTTTTCAAAACTGGCTGATCCAGCATTTCCTGTAAAGAAGCCAACTGGATTATTTTACTATTTGAAATATAAGGTACAGTTCCCAAGAAAATAATATTTTTCTCGGCACTCATCCCATCGAGAAAACCCTGAATATAAGAGTCCACACCGCGCCCATCCTGAACATTGGCCCAAGGAAATGGCCAGTTCAGCTCACAAAACTCGCTGACCACTGCACGCTGGATATTCGTCCATAAATTCTGGGTTTCTTCAGTCATTGCAGTCGCATCAATCACAATACTGCAATAGGCCAGACTTAAAATCTGCAAACTAAATGGCGGAATTTGTATGATTTCACGCTGTTCCTGAACCAGTACTGGCGTGGGCACTGATACCACGGGCATGACTTCAGCTTCGGGTTGAATAACCGGCTCAGGAATTGATAGATCTGTAAATACCTCGGGCTGCTTGGACTGAGGCAAGACAATGTCACTGTGAAATTCTGGTGCGGCCTGATCACGCCAGATCGAGACCTGATGTGGCTGACATGCGCTGTCCCTAGGAATCCAGAGATCAATTCCTAATGTTGCCAGTATGTCACGCTGATGCCCTATCATCTTTTCATCATCACCAATTTCAGGCTGAACATTTTAGCCGGATTGCCTCTACTTTGCCGAACTTTTTCCGCTTTTCTTTTTTATCCTGATGGATTCTAATACAAAGTCGATCTGCCTGCTAAAAACTGTACTTTTAATACGCAATTAAATCACTGCCTCTGTTATAACAGATGCAGTTTCAAACTGTGAATTGTTATCTTCTTTTTTACATAATGGTTAAACTGTTTTTCTTCAACATTTGTTGAATAATCTGCTCTGCCTCAAAACCCAAGCGCCAATAAAGCAGTTCCATCACATCCAGTTCGTCCTGAGTCACAATACGGTCGCTCCACAAACAGGCTTCTGCGATCCCCAAAATCCCGAGACGTTCACGCAGTAAAAGCCCCGAAATATCATTCAGAATTTCCGCCAGATCAATCGGCTCATCAGAAATTTCATTGTATAAGTCCAATTCTCGAGCCGACAAAATCCGGTTTAAAATGCGTTCGCGAACCTCAAGCTGGTTTCCGCTATTAATCTGCTGCACATGCAACAAGGCATCAATCAGACGCACAATCTGGGGCTTAACTTCATCCAAAGCTGTTGGAATATGTGCGGGCAATAGATTCAGTTCATATTTGACACATTCCAGCAATAAGGCATCGAGCAAGCCAATTTCACCATCTTCCTGAATAATTCGTGCCAGTTTCATCAAAAACTGACGTGCAACTGTGGTGGGCATCCCGCCAATATTCTTACAAGCTTGCTGGAAAATCGAAATATGCACCCGTCCATCCAGATTCAGCAGTGAATCTACAATGGCGCGGCTCACCTCAGCCTCAGTCGGAATAAATTCACGATATTGACGAATCATCAAAATGGCAACCATGACTTCACGCGAGCCGGTCGCCGTCTGCAATGCACGTTCAAGCAACTCCGGACGCGGCATACTCAGCCGCAGCTCTGGATTCAGTGGCTTGATCGCATCTTTAATTGCAAAGCTGATTGGAGATAGACGCAACAACGGCAGAGGCTGTGGCGAACTCCAGCTCATCGCAGTCTCGGGCACCACTTCTTCCAGAGAACGAAATAAACTGAATAAAGGCTGATTCTTGAGTTTCTTCAAGTTCTCGAGCTGCAAATCCTGAATCAGGGCAGGATTTAATTCATAGATGCGCTGATTGATGTTCGGGTGAATGTTCAACCAGTTTTGCGGACTCAAGGAATTGGCAAAACACATATGGGAAATGGATTCGGCATATTCACTATAGATTTGCGAACCGGAATGATGCACATGAATTCTGAGTAAAGTCTGGATATTGGCATCATTTTGAATCAGGCGGCGAGTTTTCTGGTCATTCTTAAAAGTGCGTCCACCCAGTGAAATATATTTAATAAAGCGTGTGATCAATACCCCCAAACTGCCAATCAGCCAGATTACTGCGCCAATTGCGACATAAAAGGTTTCAAACTTATTTTCACGTCGAATACCAGTTCGATAGAAACCAGATTTGGCAATTTTGCTGCCCCACTGGCTAAAGGTGGTTAAACTGCTATACAAAATTTTTAAGCGGGTATTTTCCGCAGTTTCACCCGACAGAATTTTATTAAATTCGTGACTGAGTAAACCATACAGCTCGACTTTATCCAGAGTTTGTACCGCACCCCAAGTCAGAATAATCGCGGTATCTCGCGGGCTAAAACCCGCCGTCAGCGTATTAACTCCAACTTCATCGGGCAGTACATACACCGCCGGAGGTTCAATTAAAAAGGTATCGGCCAGCTGCTGGGTAATTTGCAGTGCCGCACTTTCCTCAGGAATACTTTCCATCGGGCTGAGACGGCGCGCACCCATCTGTTTTGCCAGCGAATAACCGCCATTCCGGAAAAGATAAAATTCATAGATGACCGAGATCAGCATCACACATAACAGCAACGCAATCAGATAAGGACTGAGCATATGCCAGAAAATAGACTGGGTAGAATCAACATAAAAAACGAATAGACCAACAACGGTATTGATAATAAAAATAGTTAACAGCACAGCAATCAAGCAGAAGCTTACAGGCAATACGATATTCTTGTTTTTTATAAAATCATATCCTACGTTGCGCAATGTAGAACCCTAGTTAAGATTATTTTCAATGGGTTCATCATAAAACAAAAAAGCGGGAAATTCCCGCTTTTTCATGATGATTTTAAGCGCTTAGACTTCACGTACGCCAGTTAAATCCACAGAAGCTGCATCGATATTCACATCGATGTAATTCCCTTCTTTCATGGCACTGTCACTACGTTTTTGCTGTAGATCATCCAGATACTGCGCATCAATACCACCCGCGACATAAACGCCGTCAAATACCGAACAGTCAAAATCTTTCAGATCTGGCACTTTGGTGGTTCGAACTGCATCTTTTAAATCTTCCAGATCCTGGAACACCAAACGGTCTGCACCAATAATTTCACGAATTTCTTCAACGCTACGATCTGAGGCAATTAGCTCTGATTTTGCCGGCATATCGATACCGTACACGTTTGGATATTTCACCATCGGTGCTGCGGAAGCAAAGAAGACTTTTTTCGCACCAGAATCACGTGCCATCTGGATAATTTCATTACAGGTCGTACCACGCACAATCGAGTCATCGACCAATAGTACGTTTTTACCCTTAAATTCAAGCTCAACCGGGTTCAGTTTTTGACGTACCGATTTTTTACGTAGTTGCTGACCTGGCATAATAAAAGTACGACCGATATAACGGTTTTTCATGAAACCTTCACGGAATTTCACACCCAGCATATTGGCAAGTTCCAATGCAGAAGTACGTGAAGTATCCGGAATCGGAATCACCACATCGATATCATGCTCTTCACCCCACTCGCGCAGAATTTTTTGCGCCAGCTTCTCACCCATTTTCAGACGTGCTTTATACACCGAGATTCCATCAATAATGGCATCCGGACGGGCAAAATACACATATTCAAAAATACATGGACGATATTCAGGATTGCTCGCACATTGCTTGGTAAAGAAATTACCTTGTAAATCGATAAATACCGCTTCACCTGGCTGAATATCACGCTCAACTTTGAAGCCCAGCGCAGTAATCGCAACCGATTCAGAAGCTATGATATATTCCATGCCCTGTTCAGTTTCACGTGAACCGTAAATCAGTGGACGGATACCATTCGGATCACGGAAGCCCACCAGACCTTGTCCGGTAATCATTGCTACCACACCATAAGCGCCTTTACAACGCTCATGCACACGTGTTACCGCATGGAAAATATCTTCCGAAGTCGGCACCAATTTGCCATGTTTTTGCAATTCATGCGCTAGCACGTTTAGCAGCACTTCTGAATCAGAATCCGTGTTCATATGACGCAAGTCAGTTTTGAACAGGTCATCGTGAATTTCTTCGGCATTGGTCAAATTACCGTTATGCGCCAAGGTAATTCCATACGGCGAGTTCACATAAAATGGCTGTGCTTCTGCACTGCTCGATGAACCGGCTGTTGGATAACGCACATGACCAATCCCGTAATTTCCTTTCAAGGCACGCATATGACGGGTATGAAATACATCACGCACCATCCCATTGTCTTTACGAAGGAACAGACGCCCTTCATCACATGTCACGATCCCAGCTGCATCTTGTCCACGATGTTGTAACATCGTTAATGCATCAAACAACATTTGGTTAACGGGTGATTTACCAGCTATACCAACTACTCCACACATAGCAACCTCGCAGACAAGCTAGGATT
This sequence comes from Acinetobacter sp. 18QD2AZ41W, assembly GCF_009829025.1. Classification (NCBI taxonomy): domain Bacteria; kingdom Pseudomonadati; phylum Pseudomonadota; class Gammaproteobacteria; order Moraxellales; family Moraxellaceae; genus Acinetobacter; species Acinetobacter sp. 18QD2AZ41W. The sequence continues at coordinate 462,631 of NZ_WURP01000001.1, forward strand.
AATAAAAAGGATTATTTGTAGACTCATCTGCAGCTCCAGATTTGGACGATGTTTCAGATGATACAGCTGAAGGTTTCGATGTCCCTTCAGGCTTGATATGTTGTAGTGCGCCATTCGCGGCGTCTTTCGACATTTGAGTCGCCCAAGGCGCATAAGGCAATAAGGCTTGAATAAACTTGGACTGTTTCCAGTGCGGTGAGCTTTCTACCCATGGGCCAATGCCTTGCATGGTAATCAGTACAATCAGCAAGCCTTTCAGGCTACCAAAGACACCACCTGCCAGACGGTTAAGCGGACCCAGTTTAAGACTCTTTAAAATACGGTTTAAAAGCGCAGTGACGATCCAGGTCAGAACCACAATTAACAGGACGATAAAGGCGAAGGCTGCTATCTTTTGTACGACTGGATCTGTACTCAGAGCAACCATAGACGGCGCAAGTAGCGTTGAATATTTTGCCGCAACAATCAGGGCAAAGATCCATCCCACTAAGTTCGCAAAGGCTTTAATAAATCCTTGACGCAAACCGTTGAGCCCTCCAATGAGCAAGATAATCAGCAGAAAGATATCAATGGCATTCATAGGATTTAAAGTGCGTCTACACAATCTTTTACAAGTTCAGGTCCAGTATAGATGAGGCCACTATAAACTTGTACAAGGCTGGCACCTGCCTGTTTCTTGGCAACAGCATCTGCGCCTGAAAGAATACCACCCACACCAATCAAGGGAATTTGTCCTTTTAACACCTGAGCAAATGCAGCCAGACATGCGGTACTTTTCTCAAAGACTGGCGCGCCAGATAGACCACCTGCCTCCTCTGCATGCGCCAGACCTTCCACCCCTTCACGTGACAGTGTGGTATTGGTCACGATCAGACCATCAATCTTGAATTGCAGTAACTGCTTGGCAATAAAGGCAATATCGGTTTCGTCCAGATCAGGCGCTACTTTAAGGACCAAAGGTACATAATGCTGGTATTCCTGCGCCAATTCAAGCTGACGGTTTTTCAATGTTTCAAGCAGTTCGGTCAGTGCATCACCACTTTGTAAACTGCGCAGATTTTTGGTATTGGGAGAAGAAATATTGACGGTAATGTAAGACGCATAATTATAGACTTTTTCTAAACAGATAAGGTAATCATCTACTGCTTTTTCTACCGGAGTATCAGCGTTTTTACCGATATTGATGCCGAGAATGCCTTTAAATTTGGCAGCTTTGACATTTTCCACCAGCTGATCTACACCCTCATTATTAAAACCCATACGGTTAATAATGGCTTTGGCCTGTGGCAAACGGAATAACCGCGGATGGGGGTTGCCTGCTTGCGGTCGCGGGGTAATGGTACCAATTTCAATAAAACCAAAACCTTGACCAGCAAGGGCATCAATATAAGCACCATTTTTGTCTAAACCTGCCGCAAGCCCTACTGGATTGGGAAATTCGATTCCCATACAAGTCACAGGTTTCGCAGCAACATTTTGACGCATCAAGCCCATTTTATGGGATGATTTTAATAGTGATAGTGTCAGCTCATGTGCACGCTCTGGTGCTAAAGAAAACAACAAAGGGCGGGCTAGAGAATACAACATATCTAGAAAAGTCTACTGCTTTTTAAGTCGGCATATTATAGGCATAGGCTGACAAAAAAACCATGCTTTGCAAATCTTTATTTTTACCGTTTATTGCACGGTCGCGGTTAATTTAATCTGTCCTGCTTCATTATTTAGTTCCATTTTCTCAACACTTAGACCCATTTGTGCCAGTTGAGTCAGGAAGTTTGCCAAAACTGCATAATTTTCATGCATGACCGCCAATTGAATTTTTCCATCTATTTGCTGGGATGCAACCGAAAGACCTTGTTGCTGTGCCACCCGCTGTACTTTCTCTGCGGCATCCAGCTGCATGTCTCCAGCAGGTTTTATGGTGACTGCATTACTTTGCATCCAGACAATGGTATCTTTCAGCTGATTTAAACGTTTCTGCTGGGTGTCTGCTGCCTGATGCATATACCAGAGTGCTGAACTGACCGCAGCCACAACTACAAAAATAGTGGTAAAAATCACCAATACCCGTTCACGTGCCGAGAGACTGTCCAGATAATCACTCATTTTTTCAAAAGACTGATCCATGCGATTTTGTAGCGCTTCGATGGCTTTCATTATTGCACCCTCACCAGCCCAATGGCACCTGTTCCGCTGGCCTGAATATTCCCCAGCTCCACTTTAAAGCCTTGCTGACTCAATTGCTTGGTCAATGCATTTAGCATATCTGATGAATTGGCTTTAAGCTCCATACTCAACACAGACGCATCATAATTGATCCGTTGTGCCACAATCTGGTTCTGCATCAAGACTGGTCCAATCCGACTAATCAGCTGTAATGCCTGTGTATCGGCGATCTGGCTTTGACGCAACTGCCCTTCAAACTGGCTTTTGATATTCTGCTCAGTGACCGGATAATTTTGCCCAAACCAGTACTTGAACTGATCAACGGCCTGTGCAGCGGTCTGATTTGCCACTTTTTTATATTGATACCAGCGCACCGCATCATAACTAAACTGTAAAACTAATATGCCCAGAAATACAGCTGCACATGCTTTCCAGTAACCGGAAATGGCACCTTCAGATTTAGCTTTGGGCAATACATTAAACGCATGTTGTTTGGGTTTTTTCAATACAGGAAGGACATACTGAAAAGATTCTAACTGCTCCTGTGTGACCAGTGCTTCTAGGCTACTTAACTGATCCTGATTCAGATTACTAACTTTATAATGCAAATCTTTGGGCTGATAATCCAGATACAGACTCAGATCATCCAGCGACTGGCCGATATATTCTGCCTCTCGTACCAACAAGCGCCCACCAATTTGGGTAATCACCCGCTGATTGGCTTCAGGAACTGGCAGTACCAAAAAGTCTGGCAGCAAAGCCGCCAGCTTGACGGGAATCAGGTTGAGAGAATACTGCAAGGTCTCGAGGGTCGAATTCGCAATCCCCATAATACTGACCTGATCAGGCTGCTGAAAATGATGCAGCACTTTCATGGCATCGACGGGCAGCACCACATATTCTTCAAGCAGATACTTGATGCCCTCATTGCCCATTTTTTTATATTGGCTCTTGGGCAAAGTCTGCTGCAAAATTTGCACATGACGGCTCGGGAAAAACACTACTGCTTCTTCGCCATGATGAGCCTGGATCTCCTGAATCAACTGCTCAAGTGTTTCCGCAGTATTCCAGAATTCCCCAGTTGACCATTGCCAAACCCCATTGGCCTCAGGCATCCATAAATACAACATCGATTGTGTACTACCGTTTTAATTGGTTTTTATAATGTAGGAATAAAACTTTTAACTGTTGTCGACAAACCCGCGGCAATGACTGGCTGCGCATAGATACGTGCTTCTGCCAATGCATAGGGATGAAAAGACTCCGCCAGCAAAATAGAAGAAATGTGCGCCACCACATTCATATGACACACCACGGCAATCGATTCATAAGGCAGTTGCGACAACCATTCAACCGCGACCTTGGCATCATCATCGGGTTTAATCGCATTACAGATCACCACCGGCACATCTTGAAAATACTGCTGCAGATGGGCCAGGGTTTCCTGCGCACGCAATAAGGGACTGACCACAAATACTTCAGGTTTAATCATATTTTTTAAGAACTGTGCAGTTTGCTCAGCCTGCTGATGACCACGCTCCGTCAATGGACGCTTGCTATCATTGCCATTGACTGGTGGAGCAGCCTCACCATGTCGCACTAAAGTCAGTTGCATTGGGTTTCCTTATTTTCTTTTGCCTGCATGATAACTGGCCAATATGACAATTCACATACAGTCCCTTTGTGTTATAGATCAGACTTGATGATGTGGCAAGACAAATTCCACATCACTGCGATGACCGTTTTTCATCAATGACAATGCAATGCTGAGTGGTGGTGCACCTTCAAAAATCACATCATACAAGGCAGAAGTAATTGGCATATAGACATCCAGTTCTTCGGAACGCGCCTTGACCTGTACGATGGTATTGATCCCTTCTGCAGTTTGACCCAGTTCAGTAGTAGCCTGCTCCAAAGTCTTGCCTTTGCCCAAGGCAAAACCAACCTGATAATTACGACTCAGCGGACTGCTACAAGTCGCAAATAAATCACCCACACCGGAAAGCCCGAGGAAAGTCAGCGGATTCGCGCCCAATTTTACCGCAAAACGGCTCATTTCGGCCAGTGCACGGGTCAGGATCATACTCTTGGTATTTTCACCCACGTTATACGCGGCTGCCATCCCCATCGCGACGGCATAGATATTTTTCAAGGCACCACCGAGTTCTACACCATGTACATCATCACTGGCAAAAACACGGAACAAGGCACTATGTAAGGCTTGCTGTACGGCATAACGTACCAGCTCAGATTCGCTGGCAATCACGGTTCCTGCCGGCTGACCTGCCACAATTTCCTTGGCGAGATTCGGCCCGGACAACACTCCATAAGGCACTTCTGGCAATACTTCCCGAATAATATCACTCATGAAGCTAAAAGTTTTGGCTTCAATCCCTTTGGTGAGTGAAATCACGGCTTGTGAGGTGATAAAAGGCTTGATTTGTTGCAGGACATCCCGAAAAGAATGACTTGGAATCGCGACTAAAATAATATCACGATCACGCACAGCCAGTTCCAGATCCGACACAGCCAGTAAGTTTTCTTCCAGCTGGAAATCGGGCAAATAACGTTTATTGATATGCGTGGCATTGATATCTGCCGCAACAGCTTCATCACGAATCCAGATCATGGTATTACAACCATTACGCACTGCGGTATTGGCCATTGCGGTACCAAAACTGCCCCCACCCAACACCGTGACTCTTAAAGCGGTCTTATGATCGACTGCAACCGGCTCGACCAGTGCTGAAAAATTTAATTCTGACATGTTATTTTTTAATACCCTGTTATACCGTGCAAATTAACCGTTCTGATTCCAATAACTTACAAAATTACTGGTCTGAATCTCTGCGCGTGCTGGAATTGCTTTTGCTGCAGTGCCAATATAAATAATACCCGAGACCAAATCATCTTTTGAAATTCCTAATGCCTGCTTAAACAGGCCAGACTCGACTACAGCACCACTGCGCCACATGGTCGAGAAACCCTGAATCTGGAGTGATAACAGAAAATTCTGTATGGCGGCGCCTGAACTGAGAATCTGTTCAAAATGTGGAACTTTAGGATGATCCTGCAAACGCGTTAAAGCCAACACCAATAGTGGCGCACGGAATGGATGATTCTTGACCCGTTCAATCTGTGCCGTTTCAGTTTCACCCAGATCGACCAGTGCCTGAGACAACAGCTCCCCAAATGCTTCACGCTGTGCATCAGGTATCACCACAAAGGTGGTGGGTTTCAACCGATGATGATCCGGTGCTGTCAATGCCGCCTGAAAAGCCAGCTCCAGCTGTTCTGCATTCGGTGCCGGTGCCAGCAAATGTCCTATTGATTGACGTTGGTGAATATTTTGATGAACGATGTCGACCACGGATTCCGTCATTGCTTTGTAGATCTATACTTAAAAACTGTTTTCAAGATTAGCATATTCCAGCTGTAATACTCTATAAACTTCACCGCGACTTAGCCGCAAAAATCACTAAAGAACATTACAATATTTTTATTTTAATCAATGAAATGCTTAGCTGAATTACTTTTTTAGCATAGAGTCACACTAAAAATTTCCAAACTTATACAACAGCTCCAAATTCTGTGCGCTTTACTATGCTCAAATAAGCTTAATTCTGTTTTCACCCGAGATTTTATCATGAAAAAAACAATTGCGATCAGCGGATTAGCAGCTTCAGCTCTACTTTTAACTGCCTGTGCTTCCAACCCAACCTCACTGGCAATTCAGAAAGAAAATAATCAGTTTGAGGTCACCGGCTTAGGTAAAAATCAATTAACTGCTAAAAATAATGCCATTAATGCTGCCAGCAAAACCTGTGGTTCGAAAGCTACTGCGATTATTATCGATGAAAAGACGGGTTATAACGGGGCATTAAAAGGTGTCGTTGACGATCAGACTGGACAAATGATTCAGGCAGCAGCTACCGTTCTCGGGAATATCGCAGGCACCAATACTGGTTTAAACCAGAATGATGACTATCAAACCATTTTGACTTTCCGTTGTCAGGCCAAATAAGTCCAGATCACATGGTCATAAAAAAACCGCTCTTCAAGAGCGGTTTTTTTAATCTGGATTAGCAATAACCTTCCAGACGGGTCAAAGGCAATTTCTGTCCAATCGCCTTCTCAATTTCTGGTAGATAGAACGCATCATCTTCGGCAAGGAAACTAATACTCACACCACGTGTTCCCGCACGGCCAGTACGTCCAATGCGATGTACATAATCATCTGACTGTTCAGGTAAAGTGAAGTTCACCACATGTGAAACACCATCCACATGAATACCACGACCCGCAACATCTGTTGCAATCATAATGTTGTGCTTACCATTTTTGAACTGGTCTAGCATTTTTAGACGCTTGTCTTGAGCAATCTCACCAGACAGCATGACCACCTTATAACCATCACGTTTTAAATGATCATAAAGCTTACGCACCTGATCACGACGGTTGGCGAAAATCATCACCTTTTCAATCGGCTCATCACGCAAGATTTCTTGCAACAGTTTATATTTATCGGCCTTAGCCACCATATACACCCGTTGCTCGACATCGGCATTGGTTTTCTTTTCCGGTTCAATTTCAACTGTGACCGGTTCAAATAACCATTGCTGGGCCAAATTTAGTACATCATAGCTGAATGTTGCAGAGAACATTAAAGTCTGACGTTGCTCCTTACGCGGCGAAAAACGCACAATGCGTTTCACTGAAGGAATAAAGCCCATATCGAGTAGACGATCCGCTTCATCAATGACCAGAAATTCAATCTGATCCAGCCAGACTTCTTTTTGCTCGACAAAATCGATCAAACGACCGGGTGTCGCGACCATAATATCGACAGGTGCTTTATTTAGTTGATTCTTTTGCTTGTCAAAATCTACACCACCCAGCAAAGTCACGACATTGAGACCGGCATATTTGGCCAGATCCTGCGCATCGCTTTCAATTTGCAGTGCCAGTTCACGGGTCGGTGCCAAAATCAGGGCACGCGGTTCACCACGATAACGCTGCTCCTGAATTGGGTTATTTAATAGATCATTCATGATACTAATTAAAAAAGCTGCAGTTTTACCTGTACCTGTCTGTGCGCGGCCAATGGCATCATGTCCTGCCAGCGTGAATTTTAAAACCTTCTGCTGGATAGGCGTCATGGTGGTAAAGCCTAAAGCATCAATCGCTTTTTTTAGATTGGGATGTAAATTTAAGGTTTCAAAACCAGATGACATAAAGCGGTGCTCTACTTGGGTAATCACTAAGATGGGGATAGTATAAACAAAAAACGCCCCAAGTTATATTGGAGCGTTTTCTTTTTAGCTTAATCCGAAGATTAGTCTAATGGTTGAACTTCTTCAGCTTGAAAGCCTTTTTGGCCTTTAACAACACTGAATTCAACGCGTTGACCATCACGAAGTGAACGGTGGCCGTCACCTTGGATAGCACGGAAATGAACAAATACGTCATCACCGCCGTTACGTTGAATAAAGCCGAAGCCTTTAGTATCGTTAAACCACTTAACTACGCCTTGTTCGCGAGCAGCTGTCATAAGTTAATCCTCATTGAAACTAAAAGAAGGACCACCCGGTGTTGCAAACAGCAGAGCAAACAAGTTTGAAAATATTATTTTTAAGCTTGTAATCATTCTGTAAAACTATCAACAAAATCCCGGTTACATCCATTTATGTAATAGGGTGAAAAACAATCACTTTGTTTATTCAAAGTCCCAAATACGCAACGAGCTTAACATGGGTTTATCACAATTAATAGATTTTTTTTAGCATGTTCTGTTTGATTTAGTTATTTTTTTCATGAAAATTGTCAAAAGACTTTATATCTTCTTTTAGATCCTGATTTTTATTAAAGCAGTTTGGTTCTATACGCTTCTTTGTTACTATTTATTGTCATTTTTTTGCTATATGAATGAAACCCTAATGTCGCAAAATCCACAGCAATATTGTCTTATCGATGCCATGGGAAAACCCTGCCCGATGCCGCTATTAATGTTAAAACGGGCACTAAAGGCCGGTAATCAGAAAACTTTCTTGCTCAAATCCTCTGATCCACATAGTCAGACGGATGTCAGCCGTTATTGCCAGATTCATCAACTCAAGCTTGAATCAAAAAAAGTTTCTGATTCAGAATTTCACTACTTGATTGAATCTTAAAAATTTTCAATTAAACTGTTTATCTTAGTTTCGTATACTTTTTTACATTTCTCTACCCAAATATCCATTATTTGCGGAGAGATTGGATTAAGATAAAACCTATGTTTAGGGTTATCCCGCATTTCAAGGAGAACACATGAGTGACAGCCGCAATCAGTTGATGCCCCTGTCATTATCGGCGCCAGGGGTCAACCTCGGTGCTTATATCAGCACTGTCAATCAGATTCCGATTTTAACGGCCGAACAAGAAAAAGAGTTGGCTGAACGCTATTACTATGACCAAGATTTAGATGCAGCAAAAATGCTGGTCATGTCACATTTGCGTTTTGTGGTGCATATTGCACGCAGTTATGCAGGTTATGGTCTGCCACAAGGCGACCTGATTCAGGAAGGCAACCTGGGTCTGATGAAAGCTGTAAAACGTTTTGACCCGAATATGGGCGTACGTTTGGTGTCATTTGCTGTGCACTGGATTAAGGCGGAAATTCATGAATATGTGATCCGTAACTGGCGTATTGTTAAAATCGCCACCACCAAAGCGCAACGTAAACTGTTTTTTAATCTGCGTAGCCTGAAAAAATCATCGAAAAAGTTGACCCTCGCAGAAGCACAGTCGATTGCCAATGATTTAAATGTCACACCAGAACAAGTTCTGGAGATGGAAGGCCGTTTGACGGCATATGATGCTGCTTTTGATGCTTCCGGCGATGACGATGATGAAGGTTCAACTTATGTTGCACCGGCTTTATATCTTGAAGATAACCGTTATGATCCGGCCCGTCTGATTGAAAATGAGGATTATGAGGAACAAAGTACCTCTGCCCTGCACGAAGCCATGGATCAGCTCGATGATCGTTCACGTAATATCTTGCAGCGCCGCTGGCTAGATGATGAGAAATCCACCCTGCATGAGCTGGCCGCCGAATATAACGTTTCCGCGGAACGTATTCGTCAGCTGGAAAAAAATGCCATGGAAAAAATTAAAGTGGCGATGTCCTCCAATTAATACCAAATTCTGTTATTGATTTAATCTGAAAAAGCCTTCATCAAAGAAGGCTTTTTTATGTCCGAATTTTGAATTTATGCTAAGGTTGAGCGCAAACTTTATCAGGAAGATCAATTCAAATGTGGATTGCGATTTCAGCACTCAACTTGGCGCTTGCCGTGATGCTGGGTGCCTTTGGTGCACATGGCTTAAAAGCGCGCGCGACTGAAGCCCAGCTCGGCTGGTGGCAAACGGCAACGGATTATTTTTTCTATCATGCCTTAGGTTTGCTTATTCTGGCCTTGCTCGCGAAAGTCATTCCGACACTCCCGATTCAATGGAGTTTTTGGCTAATTCAGGTCGGTATTTTATTATTTTCTGGTTCACTGTATATCATGGCCTTGGGTTTACCACGTGGATTAGGCGCAATTACGCCAATTGGTGGTGCTTTAATGATTGCAGGATGGTTAATTCTGGCTTGGAATGCTTTAAAATACGCCAGATAAGTCTGAAAATCACTTAATCATGGAGGGTAGCTAGAATGATGATTTATATCAATGGCGAACAACAGGAAACTCACTGCAAGAATCTGCTGGAACTGATTCAGAGTATGGCGCTTGAGGGTAAGCGTTTTGCAGTTGAAGTCAATGAAATGATTATTCCTAAAAGCAAATTAGGCGATACGCCGATTTGCGATACAGACAAAATAGAAATTATTCACGCGGTCGGTGGCGGCTAATACTCGGGACAATTATGCAAGATTTATTACAGATTGGTTCACGCCAATTCCAGTCTCGCCTTTTGGTAGGCACAGGCAAATATAAAGATTTAAATGAAACTCAGCAAGCCATTCAAACCAGTGGCGCAGAGATTGTTACTGTCGCGATTCGTCGGGTCAATATTGGACAGCATCCAGATCAGCCGAACCTGCTGTCAGTCATTCCTCCGGAAAAATATACCATCTTGCCAAATACCGCAGGTTGCTTCGATGCAAATAGTGCCGTTCGCACCTGTATGCTGGCGCGTGAACTCCTTGATGGCCATAATCTGGTCAAGCTTGAAGTTTTAGGCGATGAAAAGACCTTATATCCAAATGTGACCGAAACCCTGAAAGCTGCACGTACCTTGATTGACGATGGCTTTGAGATCATGGTCTATACTTCGGATGATCCAATCGTGGCGCAAGAACTGGAAAGCATGGGCTGTGTGGCAATTATGCCTTTGGGCAGTCTGATTGGTTCGGGCTTGGGAATTCTCAATCCACATACCCTGTCGATTATTAAAGAAAATGCCAAAGTGCCTGTACTGGTCGATGCTGGTGTCGGTACCGCAAGTGATGCCGCAATTGCGATGGAACTGGGCTGTGATGGTGTACTGATGAATACAGCGATTGCAGCTGCACAGAATCCGGTACTCATGGCCTCTGCAATGCGTAAAGCAGTCGAAGCTGGTCGTGAAGCTTTTCTGGCCGGCCGTATGCCGCGTAAACGTATGGCCAATGCCAGCTCGCCGGAAACTGGTTATTTCTTTAAATAAATCTCATCGTAGTCAAAGGATTGTATGATTCTTTGACTATCATTTAGCTTTTACTCATCCTAAATTATCTATTTTTATAAATCAGCTCGACGGATTCAAGCTTTAATAAAGCATCAGGAAAAAGCAGCTCCCCCTGCAAGCCTGGCAATTCAATCTTGCTCCAGACCAGTTTATTACGTAAAGACAATGGAAGTTTCTCTGCAATAATCGTAGTGCAATAACGATGCGTCTCACCTCTTGATCCTAAAATAAATTGCTCTCCTACCTGCCTTGTCACGGCCCTAGCAATATCTTTTCTTTTATATGGCTCTAAACTGCTTTCTCTATAAACTGCCCACTTTTTTGCTCGTTTTGAGTCAATAAAATCACTGATATCTGATTGAATCACTTGATTTACATGTGAGGGATCATCATCTGTGGTCGCATGCACCACCAAAATATTCGGTTGAGTTTCTGCAATCACGCCAATATGTGAGTATTCACTCCCACTCAGTTTTTTGATTAAAAAACTTTCGTAACCCACCCCTTCCCGAACAATCCAATCACCCACTTGAAATGCGTGCTCGGGCATATAAATCTGTTTATCTTGCTTTATAGTATCTTGGGGGGGAAACCCAATAAAAAGGCAGATTAGAATAACTAATCTGCCCAAAATCAAACTAAACCGATTATAAATCAACTTTCCATTTATCTTCATTTTTGATAAGTTTTACTCGATCTGTTACAGAGTTAGAGCCTTCATTTTTAAAGCTGACTCCGATAGTCACCCGTCCTTTTCCATTTGCTTCATCGATATTTTTGTCTACCACACTAATTTCTTTGACTCCGCCTTTACGTTCAGCTTGCTCTTTAGCCTTTGCCGCGCCAGCTTTTATTTTGCCTTGAATCATTTCTTCAGAACCTGCTTGGGCTTTAACATTTTCAGGTATATAAATATAAGAGAGCATTTTTTCTGAATCGCCTTTATAGGCTGCTGTAACATATTCTTGAGCTACATTTTCTGGATTTTTAACACTACTACATGCAACCAGCATTCCCGTTAAACCGAAACTTAATACTAAATTCAGTATTCTCTTCATCTTATTTATTCCAATAGCAATTATTAAATGAAAGTCAAAAAAAAAGCATAATAATTATGCTTTTTTTTAAATTTTATGGAATTAGACCTTCATCTCGCATTGCAATCTGTACAGACTGACGCTCTGCGACTTTATTGCGGATATGAATAATATTCTTATACGGACTTAAATCATGCTCAATATGATTCGACCAATTGGTCAACACAAACAGATAAGCATCGGCTGGGCCAAAGTTATCATCAACCAGATAGTCATTGTCTGATTCAGTAATCGCTTTGTCGATATAGCTTAATAGACGATCGACTTCTGCATAGGCTTTTTTCTTTTCATCATCGGATAACTTGCCACCAAAGAACACCGCATAAGCATCATGCAATTCTGAGTTGAGATAACCCAGCCATTCCAGAACTTTGGCACGTCCCATACCAGATGGCGGAATCAGATCTTGTTTTGGATCGTGTTGAGCCAGAAAAGGTAAAATGGCTACGTTTTCTGTCAGGATCAGACCAGGATTAATTTCTAAGGCTGGTACATAGCCTTTAGGATTAATTTCGTAATAATCCGTACCTTTCTCTGTTTTATGTGTTTTTAAGTCAACACGTTCCAAATCAAAATCGACATTAATTTCATTTAAAATAATATGAGCTGCCAGTGAGCATGCACCCGGCGAATAGTAAAGCTTCATTTCTGATCCTTGTTATACACTTCTCTATGTTTTAAATCGCTTCTGTCAAACTTTCAAGTGATCAAACCTGTAAATTGCAAAAAAGCGTAACTGCCCCTCAGGACATTTACTCATTCAATATTCAGGAAATTAACGGCTTTTTCAAGCCCATCTCTGTAGATTTTTGACCGCATCTGTTTAAGATACCCAGGTTTTCCAAATTTAGATGATATTTCGTGATTAGCCTTAAAAAAGAAGAATGGTTTTCCAATGTTCGGACTGATGTACTCGCAGGTTTGGTGGTTGGACTGGCCTTGATTCCCGAGTCGATTGCCTTCTCTGCAATTGCTGGCGTCGATCCGCAGGTCGGTCTCTATGCTTCGTTTTGTATTGCTGTGACGATTGCTTTTTTTGGCGGCCGCCCTGCCATGATCTCAGCGGCTACGGGTGCGATGGCACTGCTGATGATTACGCTGGTAAAAGACCATGGACTGCAATATCTGCTGGTAGCGACTATTCTGACCGGAATTATTCAGGTCATTGCCGGTTATTTTAAAGTGGCCAAGTTGATGCGCTTTGTTTCGCAAGCTGTGGTGTATGGATTTTTGAATGCATTGGCAATTCTGATTTTTGTCGCACAGCTTCCCGAGATGCAAAAAATGGATGGGATGGGCTATCTGTTTATTGCCATGGGTCTGGCGATTATCTATCTATTTCCTTATCTGCCTAAAATTGGTAAAGCCATTCCTTCTCCGCTAATTTGCATCATCGTGCTGAGTGGACTGGCGCTGTTCTTGGGTACAGATATGCGAACCGTGAGTGATCTGGGGCAATTTCCGGACACCTTACCAGTGTTCCTGCTGCCGGAGATTCCGCTCAATCTGGAAACCCTACAAATTGTACTGCCTTATTCATTGACGCTGGCGACTGTCGGTTTGCTGGAAAGCATGATGACCACGACTGTAATTGATGAAGTCACCGGAACTGAAGGTGACCGTCATCAGGAATGTCGTGGTCAGGGTATGGCCAATATTGTCAGTGGTTTTATGGGTGGCATGGCCGGTTGTGCCATGATCGGTCAATCGATTATTAATGTGTCTTCCGGTGCACGAACCCGTTTATCGACGCTGATTGCCGGTGTATTTTTGCTGTGCCTGGTGGTGTTTCTGAAAGACTGGCTGGCTTATATTCCGATGGCGGCTTTGGTGGCGATTATGGTGATGGTCGCCTTTACCACTTTCCAGTGGGGTTCAGTCAAACAATTCAATAAACATCCGCTGGAATTTAATGTGGTTATGATTGCGGTGGTGCTGGTGGTTTTAGCCACCCATAATCTGGCACTGGGTGTATTTGTTGGCGTGCTGCTTTCTGCTCTGTTCTTTATCAAGAAACTGGAAAGAACCGTACATGTCTATACGTATTTGAATTCGGCTCATTCACGCAGCTACTTTATTTCTGGACAGATTTTCTTTAGCAGTTCAGAGAAGTTCTATCAGTTCTTTGATTTTAAAGAAAAGCTTGAACATGTTGAACTTGATCTGACCCATGCGCATATTTGGGATGTGACCTCAGTGAATATGCTGAATAACGTCATCCAGAAATTTAAAGCTCAAGGTATAGAGGTGACCGTGATTGGTTTAAATGAAGCCAGCAGCACCTTGATTGACCGTTTTAGGAGCTGAGGCATGATGATTAATAAAAGAGCCAAGCGAGGCTCTTTTATTGTATCTGGAAGATCTTGCCGATTTTTATGGAGAAATACCGAGAAAAGTTTGACTTGCTCGGCTCAGGACTTAAAATACCGCATTCTGAATTTTTAGATTTGCCAAAGTTATGTCGAACGATCAATTAGACCAGCAAGTCGTGGAGCTGGACAATTTAAGCGAGCACCGTGAAATCGTGACGTTTATGCGCCGCTCAATGCCGCTGAACACCTCTCAACGTACTGCGCTTGAACAATATGGTCACTTAATTTTGGAATATCCGGTGGGCGATTTACGTCAACACTTTGAACATCCTGAGCGTCCTTTAACGGTAGAAATCGGTTTTGGTATGGGTCGTTCTCTGGTGCTGATGGCCAAGGCCAATCCCGAGCGTAATTTTGTCGGGATTGAAGTTCATGTACCAGGCATTGCGCAGTGTGTCTATGAAGCAGGTATGGCCGGCGTAACCAACTTACGCGTACTGGATGCCGATGCGATTCAAGTGCTGCGTGAAATGCCGGACAATAGTATCAATACGGTTCAGCTTTACTTCCCTGATCCATGGCAGAAAAAACGTCATTTTAAACGCCGTTTTGTTTCACATGAACGTATGCCACTGGTTGAGCAAAAGCTGGAGCTGGGCGGCACCTTCCATGCTGCAACAGATTGGGAACCATATGCAGAATGGATGCTTGAAGTTTTGGAAGAACGTCCACGTCTGGAAAACCTCGCAGGTAAAGGCAACAGCTATCCTCGTCCTGACTGGCGTCCACAAACCAAGTTTGAGCGTCGCGGCATTGAAGCCGGTCACAAGATTAATGACTTTATCTTCAAGAAAATTTCTTAATCTAAGACTCACAAAAGCGCTGATTATTCAGCGCTTTTTTATAGAGAAAATTTGTCTTTGAACCCTGCTCTGTAGATAAATCATTAGCTTCTTCATTTTTGATGACGCGTGAGAATCTGCTGGCTCAACAACTGATAGACATTTTGTAAATCTGCTCGCTGCCGATTCGCCAGCATCTGCTGATGCATATTTAGGATATTTTGATCACCACGCATGGCGGGGCCAGTCTGCATTTGCCTTGGATCATTTTCGGTAGCTTTATGGGCAGTTTCTAGTATTAAGGGATACAGCAGACTGAAATCGACCTGCTCAGCATCTACAATCTGTTTGGCCATATCATAACAATAATTACTGAAATTACAGGCAAATACTGCGGCCAGATGCAAACTTAAGCGTTGTTCAGAGCTATAGTGATAGACTCTATTGCTTAGGCTATTTGCTAGATCATGCAGTTTTTCTTGATCTTCAGCATTATCCGCTTCAATAAATAAAGGCGTATTCGACCAGTCGATGTCACGTTCCAGACTAAAAGTCTGTAAAGGGTAAAATACACCTGAACGTGGGTGAACATCCTGCAAAACGTTTAAGTGGGTACTGCCAGAAGTATGTACGATCAACACATCAGGAAGATAGGCATGTACCTGCTCGATGACAGATCGAATGAATTGGTCACTGACGGCAATGATTAAAAGATCAATTTCGGAATGCAGTAATTCAGGAGCGTTGATCGCCTGAGCCTTAAATTTAGATGCCAGCTGTTCTGCCTTGGCAAAACTGCGGCTATAGATTTGTACAAGCTCATGCTGTCCATTTAAGCCTTGGGCAAGATGAAAGGCAACTCGACCTGCCCCAATAATACTAATCCGCATCTGCTGATCTTCCTGAATAATTGCGCACAGCATGCCAATAAAAAAAGGACGAAGCAATTCGTCCTTTTGTGTAAATCAGATTTTAAAATTTACGTAAGGTTAAAATCTGCTCACTGCGACCAAAAGGCCCATGAAGATCATGTAAAATTCCACTGGTTAAACCAATGCCATCTTCACCATATTGCTGTAGCACTTCTAGTCCTAGCCATGTGCCTTTAGGTAAACGATGCAAATGAATCTGCAAATCCAGATTTGGGAAACCCCATCCCGCATTTGGATCCTGACGCGGCACCACGCCATTGGCTGTATCCACCATTCCCATCAAACGGCTAAAGTCGCTGGTCGTCTGACCTTCTACCATTTCCAGGGCATTGGATAACCAGACAATACCTTTGCCCGCACGATGATCGACATGGGCACGGGTATTAATACTTTGAATATAACCACCTGGCCAGCAGCGCATCCCTTCCCACACCGGCAGGTCTTCAGGGTGCTGAACCGGAAAATCTTCCAGACCGGCGATCGCACGGGTATCCGAAGTCATCATTTTCCAGGCACGTGCCACAATACAGGTTTTCCCGTTGGCACACATTTCTGCTTCAATGAGTTCGATGGTTTTACCCGGACGAATCATGCGCGTAGTAATGGAAAATTCACCAAAAGCAATCAGTCCAAAGATATCCAGACTCACCCGGCCAATGCGCATCTCTGCACGTGGCTGAAACTGTTCCAGTTCTGCACAAATAATACCAGTCGCGGGCGCCATATGCTGCTCATGCGGATTCCATGCACCTTGCGCATGAATATTAGATTCATAATAAGCAGTGCTGCTGCCATCGGCATGCTGTTCGCGGTTGATGAAACGATAGTAGGCTGACATTGTTTTTACACTTCCTTGAATCTTATATTTAAATTTCTAGTTAACTGTTTCAGTTAGCTATGCTTATTTCTGTATAAAAAAACCATAATAATTCATGATTTGACAGTAAATTTTGCTATGTTTAAATCCGACTTTGGTTAAAAGCGCTGCTAAATCTTGGGCAGAGATTAAATGAAAATCCTGCTGTAACCGTTCAAGCATTTTTTCGCTTTGTTGAATACTGAGTCCTGTCTGCTGTGCCATTTTTTGCAAGATTTTTAATTCAGTTTTATTTTCAGGTTGCATCAAGTCATAGGTTAACAGGATTCCATCGGTCTTAAGACTATCGGATATATCCTGAAAAAATTCAGTTTTATTTTCTGATGGAGTAAAATGTGCCACCAAAATTGCTAGAGCCGCATCGAACTGATTATCTTGATTTAAGCTTTGTGTATCTGTCTGAATAAAACGAATCCGCTGCGATCCCAGGTCTAACCCAATATTTTTCTGCGCCTGTTCCAGCATAGTCGCCGATGGATCAATTGCAGTAAATGTCCAGTTTGGGTGGCGTTGCAACAGATAAGATAGCTCATAGCCTGTCCCGCAACCAACGACCAATATATGGGCAATTTCGGGTAAATGAGTGGTTAGGATGGCATCAATTTGCTGATGTACCAGTTCATAGCCGGGAATCAATTTACGGATGTGCTCATCATAATTAGCGACGACGAGTTCACTATGGAAGTTTTTTGCCATATTTTCACTTTACCTCACACCATTCAACAGACTAAAGAGCATTAGGTTTATCAGTTATTACAATATTGATAAAGATTCCATCTAAAGGTTTTAAATTTTCGACCATTATCCTAAATCTAATCACATGACAGGCGACATGAATGTCGCCATTTTGCTGAAGGGACATGGATGTCCCTTCAGCAAAATAAAGGGCTTTTGTTTACTTTTAGCCCATCGAAAGTCAAAGCATGGCCTACACGTTAAAATTAAAATCTTTCTTTCTAAGTGAGGCTGTGCAGATCTTTCGCTTTTTCTTAATAGTTTCTCTTCAACTTTTTTTAATGATAAAAAAAGTTGAAGAATTCACCAATCTCAAAAACTAAACAATACTTAAGCTATTTCCTTTAAGTTCAACTCTTCACGCATAAATTCACGTAATTTAAACTTCTGCGCCTTACCGGAAGCTGTCATCGGGAACTCATGGAAGAAACGCACATAGCGCGGCACTTTATTGTGTGAGATATGCTCGGCACAATACTGGCGAATAGTTTCTTCAGTACACGGATCGTTTTCATGCAAAATGATGCAGGCACAGAGTTCTTCACCATACTTATGATCTGGCACACCAATCACCTGAACATCTGAAACCGCAGGATGGGTATAAAGGAAGTCTTCAATTTCTTTGGGGAACAGGTTTTCACCGCCACGAATGACGACATCCTTGATTCGCCCCTTGATTTTGACAAAGCCTTCATCATCCATTTCAGCAATATCACCCGTATGCATCCAGCGCGCATTATCAATTACTTCTGCAGTTTTATCCTGATCTTCCCAATAACCGAGCATCACCGAATAACCACGCACACAGAGTTCACCGAGTTGTCCGCGCGGCACCACCTTGCCATCTTCATCGACAATTTTCACTTCCAGATGCGGATGTACCCGGCCGACTGTCGTAACACGCTGTTCAATGGAGTCTGCGGTAGAGCTTTGCGCACTGACCGGTGCGGTTTCAGTCATGCCATAGCAAATGGTGATATCTGACATATGCATCCGCTCAATCACACGCTGCATGATTTCCTGTGGACATGGACTGCCGGCCATAATGCCGGTACGTAAACTGCTCAGATCAAATTCATCAAACTGTTCATGCTCAAGAATGGCAATAAACATGGTCGGCACCCCATAAGCCGCCGTACATTTTTCTTGTTGAATGGCTTTGAGGGTTTCCAGAGGATTGAAAACGGCAGATGGATAAATCATGGCTGAACCATGGGTAATACAGGCCAGATTTCCCATCACCATACCAAAGCAGTGGAACAGTGGTACCGAAATACAAACCCGATCTTCTGGACTTAAATGAATGGCTTCACCGACAAAATAGCCATTATTTAAAATATTGTTATGGGTCAACATAGTACCTTTCGGATTCCCCGTTGTACCCGAGGTGAACTGAATATTGATGGTTTCATCAAACTGCAATTCACTCGAAATTTGCTGCAATTTTTCTAAGGCGTTTGCGCTTGGTTCCACCAATAAGTCCTGAAAACGATGTAGACCCGGATGTTCCTGTTCATCAATTTTAATCACATGCTTCAAATGCGGCAGACGCTCTGCATTGAGTAATTTACTTTCAGTCTGTGTTAGCTCAGGAGCAATTTTAGTCAGAATTTCTTGATAGTCAGTGGTTTTAAACTGCGCTGCAATCACCAGTCCCTTACAGGAGACCTTGTTTAAGACATATTCCAGTTCATTACTTTTATAAGCTGGATTCAAGTTCACCAGAATAATTCCCGCCTTAAATGCAGCAAACTGGGTAATGGTCCATTCCACACAGTTCGGCGACCAGATGGCCAGACGGTCACCTTTTTTCAGGCCCAGTTTTTGCAAACTACAGGCAAAAGCATTCACTTGCTGCTGCAACTGCTGATAGCTCAGACGCACATTCTGGTGCAAGCTGACGATTGCATCAGAATGTGCATACTGTTCGCATGCCTGATCAAATTTTTCGCCAATTGTCATGCCCAATAAGGGTTGGCTGCTTGTTCCGTAGGCATAGCTTAACCGTACTTGTGTCATTGAATCGATCTCCTTGATTCTTTGTAATTCTGATTTTCAACTCTATTAATTGTTTTTGACCACGACAACCCTGTCTTCCTGCCTGTTTTTTGTGTTTTATGCTCCTGCTACTCCCTCCTGTCGACGTACTGCGTTGACACAAAAATCGGCAATCTGTTTGACAAAGTGATCCTTATAATTTTGATCAAACCTGATATTCCGAGATGGATTCAAAGGTTCAATTACCACAAAGGTCATGGAACCAACCACACCCAGCGCTGCGGTATTTAAATCTTCAAATTCAAACTCGCCATTGACTTTTCCTTCAGCCAAAATTTCCTTAATGCTTTGCTTGATTAGCTGTTTACTGTGAAAACGCTCATGTTCCATTTCCGGATCGACCGGTTCGAACATCAGCGAATACGCCAACTGTGGGCTGTTCATGGCTCGCTTCACAAAAGTTGTAACAGATTTTTGCAATTTCTGTTTTGGCGATAAATCCGAGGCAGCAATGTGATTTAAAATCTCAATCTCAAGCCGAATTGCTTCTGACAAAACCTGAATCAAAATCTGATTCTTGTTTTCGAAATATCGATATACCAAGCCTGTAGAAACGCCTGCACGTTCTGCAATCGCCTGAATCGACGCCTCTTTAAAGCCCCCTTGAGTAATCAGCTCACGAGCAGATTGCAAGATCGCCAAGCGATTTTGCTCCATTCGTTCCTGCATCAATGATGATCTTTTATAACTCATAAAATTAATCTCAACAAGATAAAATGAATTGTAAATCATTTTGTGAATATTGATTCACTTTTTTAAATTTTCGATGTATGTTAAATAACAAGCACAACAAAAATGCTTTTTTGGATACAACAAATAGAACCACAGGATGGATGAACAATGAATTTACAAAGCTTGGATTTCGGTTTGGACGAAACACTTATTGCACTTCGTGATTCAGTGGCTGCATTTTGCGCCAAGGAAATTGCTCCAATTGCTCAACAAGTGGACCGTGACAATGAATTCCCTGCTCACCTTTGGAAAAAATTTGGCGAGATGGGCCTGCTCGGTCTGACGGTCAGTGAGGAATATGGCGGTTCAAATTTCGGTTATCTGGCGCACATCATTGCCATGCAGGAAATTTCCCGTGCTTCAGCATCGATTGGTTTGTCCTATGGCGCACATTCTAACCTATGTGTAAACCAGATTAAGCGTAATGGCAGTGAAGAACAGAAACAGCGCTATCTGCCCAAACTGGTATCTGGTGATTATGTCGGTGCATTGGCCATGTCCGAACCCAATGCCGGATCCGATGTGGTCAGCATGAAACTCAAAGCTGAAGACAAAGGTGATCATTACCTGCTGAATGGTTCGAAAATGTGGATCACCAATGGCGGCGATGCCGATGTACTGGTGGTCTACGCAAAAACCGATTTACAAGCCGGGGCCAAAGGCATGACCGCTTTTCTGGTTGAAAAAAATATGCCGGGGTTTAGTCACGGTACGCACCTAGACAAACTCGGCATGCGTGGCTCAAACACTTATCCACTATTTTTTGACAATGTCGCAGTGCCAAAAGAAAACGTGCTCGGCGGTGTCGGCAATGGCACCAAAGTGCTGATGAGCGGTCTGGACTATGAACGTGCTGTTTTAAGTGCAGGCCCACTCGGCATTATGGATGCCTGTATGGATACCGTGATTCCGTATATTCATGATCGTAAACAGTTTGGTCAGGCGCTGGGTGAATTCCAGTTGATGCAGGGCAAAATTGCTGACATGTATTCCACCTGGCTGGCCTGTAAAGCCCTGGTCTATGCAGTTGGCGCAGAATGTGACAAGGCAGAGCATAGCCGTAGCCTGCGTAAAGATGCCGCCAGTGCGATTTTATATGCAGCTGAAAAAGCCACCTGGATGGCGGGCGAAACCATTCAAACCTTGGGTGGCAACGGTTATATCAACGAGTTTGCTGCGGGACGTCTATGGCGCGATGCCAAACTGTATGAAATTGGCGCAGGCACCTCAGAAATTCGCCGCATGCTGATTGGCCGCGAACTGTTTAATGAAACTGCCTAAAAAATAAATCACAAGAATAGACAAGGATGTTCGGCATGAATCAATTAAAGAGCAAAATTAATATTCGCAGCGACGAATTTAAAAACAACCAGACGGCGATGCAAAATCTGGTCGGAGACCTGAAACAGAAAGTCCAAAAAATTGCCTTGGGTGGGGGTGAAACTGCCCGTCAAAAACATTTGGATCGCGGTAAATTATTGGCCAGAGAACGTATTGATCATCTGATTGATCCTGGTACGGCATTTATTGAAATTGGACAACTGGCTGCCTATCAGGTCTATCAGGACGATGTGCCTGCTGCGGGCGTGGTCGCTGGCGTTGGTCAGGTCAATGGCGTAACCTGCATGATCATTGCCAATGATGCGACTGTTAAAGGGGGCACTTATTATCCACTGACCGTAAAAAAACATTTGCGTGCTCAGGAAATTGCCGAGCAGAATCATTTGACCTGTATTTATCTGGTCGATTCTGGCGGTGCCTATTTGCCGCTACAAGATGAAGTCTTCCCGGATCGTGATCACTTCGGACGTATTTTCTATAATCAGGCGCGTATGTCGAGCCAAGGCATTGCCCAGATTGCCGTGGTAATGGGCAGTTGTACGGCGGGTGGTGCCTATGTGCCTGCCATGTCGGATGAAACTATTATTGTACGCAATCAGGGAACCATTTTCCTCGGTGGCCCGCCACTGGTCAAAGCTGCAACCGGTGAAGTTGTTTCCAGTGAAGACCTTGGTGGTGGTGATGTGCATACCCGCCTCTCCGGTGTAGCCGATCATCTGGCTGAAAATGACCAGCATGCCCTGGAAATTGCCCGCAATATTGTGGCCAATTTAAATAAAAAACCAAATCCGTTGCCTGAACATGTGGAAGCGCCTTTGTTTGATGCTTCAGAGCTATACGGTATCGTGCCAACAGATTCGCGTAAACCTTTTGATGTCCGTGAAGTGATTGCCCGGATTGTCGATGGTTCGCGTTTTGATGAATTCAAGGCTCGATTTGGTACTACCTTGATTACCGGATTTGCCAGCCTATACGGTATGCCAGTCGGGATTATTGCCAATAACGGCATTCTGTTTTCCGAGTCAGCACAAAAAGGTGCACATTTTATTGAGCTGTGCTGTCAGCGCAATATTCCCCTGCTATTTATCCAGAATATCACTGGCTTTATGGTTGGCCGCCAGTATGAAAATGAAGGCATTGCCAAAAATGGCGCCAAACTGGTGATGGCTGTGGCCAATGCCAATGTGCCTAAACTGACCATGGTGATTGGCGGCTCATTTGGTGCCGGCAACTATGGTATGTGTGGCCGCGCGTACTCACCACGCTTTATGTGGACCTGGCCCAACTCACGTATTTCAGTGATGGGCGGTGAACAGGCCTCCAGCGTATTGTCGACCTTAAAACGTGATCAGATTGAAGCCAAAGGCGCTAACTGGTCTGCGGAAGAAGAAGACCAGTTTAAACAGCCAATTCGTGATCAGTACGAACGCCAAGGTCATCCTTATTATGCCTCTGCACGTTTATGGGATGACGGTGTCATTGACCCTGCCCAGTCTCGTGAAGTGTTAGGTCTTAGTTTAGCTGCGGCACTGAATGCGCCAATCCAGCCGACCAAGTTTGGCGTGTTCCGCATGTAAGAGGTGAAAAAAAATGACATATCAATTTTTACAGCTCGAACAGCAAAATCAAGTGGCAACAGTCTGGATTAATCGCGCTGAACTGCACAATGCCTTTAATACTCAGGTCATTGAAGAATTGTATCGCTGCTTCCAGTCTTTAAATAGCCGTGATGATGTGCGTGTGGTGATTCTGGCAGGGCGCGGCAAGAGCTTTTCGGCTGGTGCCGATTTGAACTGGATGAAACAGGCCGGTCAGGCTTCTCAAGCAGACAACGAAGCAGATGCATTAAAACTGGCGAAAATGCTGCAAAGCCTAGCGACTTTAAAGCAGCCAACCATCGCCCGGGTGCATGGCATTGCTTTTGGCGGTGGTATGGGTCTGGCATCAGCTTGTGATATTTGCGTGGCCAGCACCGATGCCAAGTTTGCCACCTCTGAAGTACGCCTGGGTCTGGCACCTTCGACTATCAGCCCGTATGTGATTCGTGCGATTGGTGCGCGTCAGGCTTCACGTTACTTCCTGACTGCCGAGCGAATTTCTGCGGAACAGGCCAAAACCATTGGATTGGCGCATGAAGTCACTCCACCGGAACAGCTCGACAGCAAAATTGATGAAATTGTGGAAGCCCTGTTACTCGGTGGCCCAGCAGCACAGAATTCCTCAAAACAACTGATTCAACTGGTCGACCAACAGGTTTTGACCGAAGATTTACTGCTAAAAACAGCACAGCATATTGCCCATATTCGCCAGGGAGATGAGGCGAAAAATGGACTGAATGCATTTTTAAACAAACAAAGCCCGGCCTGGATCAAGACCACGGCATAACAACAAGAAGGATGCTACGATGTTTGAAAAGATTTTAATTGCCAACCGTGGTGAAATTGCCTGCCGTGTGATTCGTACAGCAAAAAAACTCGGTATTGCCACCGTTGCCGTATACTCCGATGCCGATGCACAGGCACAGCATGTCAAACTGGCGGATGAAGCGATCTATATTGGTGAATCGCCAGCAGCACAAAGCTATTTACAGATCGAACGTATTATTCAGGCGGCCAAAAACACCGGTGCGCAAGCAATTCACCCAGGTTATGGCTTTTTGTCGGAAAATGACCAGTTTGCCCTGGCCTGTCAGGACAATAATATTGTCTTTATTGGCCCGCCTGTCGATGCCATTTTGGCGATGGGTCTCAAAGCCACCTCTAAAGCGTTGATGGAAAAAGCTGGTGTGCCTTTAACCCCGGGCTATCACGGTAGCAATCAGGATGCCAACTTCCTGAAACAGCAGGCTGACAGCATCGGCTATCCGGTGCTGATCAAAGCCAGTGCTGGCGGTGGTGGTAAAGGCATGCGTCTGGTCGAGCGCAGTGAAGATTTTCTGAGTTCGCTGGCTTCATGTAAAAGCGAAGCGCGTTCCAGTTTTGGCAATGAAGATGTGCTAATTGAACGCTATGTGATTCAGCCACGTCATATTGAAGTACAGGTTTTTGGCGATACCCACGGCAATTATGTGCATTTATTTGAACGTGATTGCTCGGTACAACGTCGTCATCAAAAAGTCCTTGAAGAAGCGCCTGCACCAAAAATGCCAGAAGACAAACTTGAAGCGATGCGCCAGGCCGCGATTGATGCCGCACGTGCGGTCGATTATGTCGGTGCCGGTACGGTAGAGTTTATCGTCGAGCAAGATGGTACTGCCTATTTCATGGAAATGAATACCCGTTTGCAGGTTGAGCACCCGGTCACTGAAATGATTACAGGTCAGGATCTGGTGGAATGGCAACTGCGCGTAGCTTTTGGTGAGCCTTTACCCAAACAGCAGCATGAATTACAGATCCACGGGCATGCACTGGAAGCACGTGTCTATGCCGAAGAACCAGAGAAAGGCTTTATTCCTGCGATTGGCCAGATCAGCTATTTACACTATCCAGAGCAAAATGACTGTGTACGTGTGGATAGTGGCATTGTCGAAGGTGATGAAATCAGCACCTATTATGATCCGATGATTGCCAAACTGATTGTCTGGGGCAAAAACCGCGAAGCTGCTTTAACGCAAATGCATCATGCCCTGGGCCATTTCCATGTGGATGGTTTGGGCAATAATATTGCATTCCTCGACCGTTTGGTGCTGTGTGATTCGTTTAAAAATGCCCATCTGGATACCGGCCTGATTCAACGTGAAGAAGAGTTCTTATTAAAACCTTCGACTGAGATCAATGCTGAACTGATCGTTAGTGCTGCATTCATCGAATTATTATCACGCCAAGCTCAAAACCCGGTTGCGAATAACTCAGTCTGGCAACAACACGCTTTCTGGCGCCTGAATCAGCAAAATGCATATACAGTGCAATTACAACGCAATGGCATTATGCTTAAAGTTCAGTTCAGTACGCAAGAGCAAGGTTTTATCGCCACTTATAATGGTCAGCAGATTCAGCTACAAGGTCAGTTGATTGATGCACATACTTTAGCTTTGCAACTGGCAGGCAAACAGCAAAAACTGGCCTTTAGCCAGACTGAACATGGCATTACCCTGTTCCAGAATGGTCAGACACATAAATTCGAGTCTATCCAGCCGGATTATGATCAGCATGATGATCAAGGGACAGAAAACAACCTCACTGCACCAATGCCAGGTGTGATCACGCAAGTACTGGTCGCTGCCAATGACAAGGTCAAAAAAGACGATGTCTTGATGACGCTGGAAGCGATGAAAATTGAATACTCGATTCGTGCACCAAATGACGGCATCATCGCCAGTTCATATTTCCAGAAAGGTGATCAGGTCAAAGCCGGTGATGAACTGCTTGAGTTCCAGCCACTGACGGAGGATGTTGCATGACCGAATTTGTCAAAATTGTAGAAGTCGGGCCACGCGATGGCCTGCAAAATGAAAAAACGCCATTAACGCTGGATGATCGGAAAAATCTGATTCTGGATCTGATGAAAACCGGTTTACAGGCGATTGAAGTCGGTTCCTGTGTTTCAGCCAAATGGGTGCCACAAATGGCAGACAGCGATCAGCTGTTTGCCGGCTTGCCCAAAGACCCAAATATTCAGTTCAGTTTACTCACCCCAAACCTGAAGGGCTTTGAAGCAGCGCTGGCGGTGGGTTGCAAGGAAGTTGCGGTCTTTACCGCAGCGTCCGAAAGCTTTACCCGCAAAAATATCAATTGCTCGATTGATGAAAGCTTGGAGAAGTTTGCCGATGTGATGGCGGCCGCCAAAGCCAATGATATTCGGGTACGCGGTTATGTGTCCTGTATGGTGGACTGCCCTTATGAAGGTGCGATTGATCCGAAACAGGTGGTCAAAGTCACCCAACGTTTGCTGGATATGGGCTGCTATGAAGTGTCGTTGGGTGAAACCATTGGTACAGCCACACCGGATCGGGTGCAAAAAGTCTGGGATGCTTGCCTGGCTCAGATCGATACCAAGGTTTTGGCAGGTCATTTCCATAATACCTATGGCATGGCCATCGCCAATATTTACCAGTCGCTGTTACAAGGCATCCGGGTATTTGATTCATCCATTGCCGGTCTGGGTGGCTGTCCTTATGCCAAGGGTGCTTCAGGCAATGTTTCAACTGAAGACCTGTATTACCTGCTCTCGAATATGGGCTTTGAAACCGGTATTCAACTGGATGCCCTGATGCAGGCCAGCCGTAATATCAGTGAGGTGTTGCAGCGCAATAATCCCTCCAATTATGCCAATGCCTATTGGCAAAAAGCCTGTGCCTAACAATAGCAATACCCGGACACGATACAAGTCCTCAAGGATATACATCAGTAGTTTCCTGACCAAAAAGGAATCTGCAAGACAAGAATAAATCGAGGTAAAAAATGTCAAATAAAGTTTATGACAGTGCAGAGGCCGCTTTAGACGGCGTGGTTCAGAATGGACATACACTGGCAGTCGGAGGTTTTGGTTTATGCGGTATTCCGGAAGCATTGATTGCCGCATTGAAACAGACTGGTGCCAAAAATCTGACCTGTATTTCCAACAATGCCGGAGTCGATGGTTTTGGTTTGGGCGTTTTACTGGAAACCAAACAGATTCAAAAAATGATTTCATCTTATGTCGGCGAAAATAAAGAATTCGAACGTCAATACCTGAGTGGCGAACTGGAAGTCGAACTGACCCCACAAGGCACCTTGGCGGAGAAATTACGTGCTGGCGGTGCCGGTATTCCGGCTTTTTATACCGCCACCGGTGTCGGAACCGTGATTGCTGAAGGCAAGGATGTGCGTGAGTTTAATGGCAAGTCTTATATTCTGGAAGAATCCTTGACTGCCGATGTTGCCTTGGTCAAAGCCTATAAGGCCGATAAAGCAGGTAATCTGATTTTCCGTAAAACTGCACAAAACTTTAATCCGGTCTGTGCTATGGCCGGCAAAGTCACCGTGGCTGAAGTAGAAGAAATTGTCGAGATTGGTGCGCTGGATCCGGACGAAATCCATCTACCCGGTATTTATGTGAACCGGATAGTCTTAAATACCCAACCGGAAAAACGTATTGAACAGATGACCTTAAAGGCGGAGGCTTGATCATGGCTTGGACACGTAATCAAATGGCGCAGCGCGCTGCACAAGAGCTGGAAGATGGTTTCTACGTTAACCTGGGGATTGGTTTACCAACGCTGGTTGCTAACTACATTCCAGAAAATATCAACGTCTGGCTGCAATCGGAAAATGGCTTGCTCGGTATTGGCGAATTTCCAACGGCTGAAACCGTCGATGCCGACCTGATTAATGCTGGTAAACAGACCGTGACTGCCCGTAAGGGCGCTTCTTTCTTTTCCAGTGCCGATTCCTTTGCCATGATCCGTGGCGGTCATGTCAATATCGCCATTTTAGGTGCCATGGAAGTGTCCGAAACTGGCGATCTGGCCAACTGGATGATTCCGGGCAAAAAAGTCAAAGGTATGGGCGGTGCCATGGATCTGGTCGCAGGGGTACAAAAAGTCGTGGTGTTGATGGAACACTGCGCCAAAGATGGCACGCCTAAAATTGTTGCGCAATGCAGTCTGCCCCTTACCGGACAGGCTGTGGTCAACCGGATCATTACCGATTTAGGTGTGCTGGATGTCACTCCAGATGGTATTCAACTTGTTGAGCTGGCACCAGAGGTCAGTTTTGAGGAGATTCAGAAAGTCACGGGTGTGGCTTTACAAAAAATAGCAGCTTGATTTTCCCGACCCTTAAAATGAAAAATTTTAAGGGTTTCTTTTCGACCAAAGAAAACTCTAATTTTAAAAATGAATGCAGAATAAATGGATTTTAATCATGCAAACAGAACAAAATATCTTACAACGCTTCGCCCTGCGCGTCAGTGACTGGTCAGAAAAATGGTTTCCTGATTCTTATATTTTTGCCCTGCTCGGTGTCATCATTGTCGCAATTGCCGCTATCGGAATTGGCGCGCCGGCACAGGACGTTGCCATTTCCTTTGGTGACGGGTTCTGGAGCCTGATTCCCTTTACCTTGCAGATGTGCATGCTGATCGTGGTCGGTTATGTGGTTTCGGTTTCAAAACCAATGCAGCTTCTGATCCGAAAAATGGCATGTCTGCCCCATTCAGGGCGTGGTGCGATTGTATTGGTCGCGACAGTCAGCCTGCTCATTTCCCTGATTAACTGGGCCATGAGCACAGTTCTAACTGCATTACTCGTGATTGCACTGGCACAACGTAAAGAACTTAATATGGATTACCGCGCTGCAGCCGCAGCAGCGATTATCGGGATGGGAGCCACCTGGGCACTCGGCATCAGTTCCTCTGCTGCACAATTACAGGCCAATAAAAGCAGCCTGCCTGAACCGATTTACAATCTGACCGGTGTCATTCCATTTACCGAAACGATTTTCCTGCCGCAATCCATGATCATGACGGCGGTTCTAATTATTGCCTCGATTGCCATTGCCTACTGGTCAGCGCCGAAAGGCAGTCATATTAAAACCATTGAACATTTTCCGGTTCAGATTGAAGAAGGAAAACCGGAAGAATCTTCATCAAAACGTCCGGGCGACTGGCTGGAAAACTCACCTATTTTAAGTATTCTGATTGTAGTGCTAGGTGCTGTATGGATGTTTAACGAATTTTCCGAAAGCAATCCTATTCTGGCCATCTCCAGTTTAAATACCTATAACTTTATCTTCCTGATTTTGGGTGTCGCACTACATGGTACGCCACGGAATTTCCTCAATGCCGTTTCCAAGGCTGTGCCAGCAATTTCAGGTGTGCTGATCCAGTTTCCTTTATATGGCAGCATTGCCTTTATGATGACCAATGCGCTGAATTCTGCCGATCTGTCCCTATCACACTATATTGCCGAATTTTTCGTTTCGATTGCTTCACAGGAAACCTTTGCTATCGTGATGGGTCTCTATTCGGCAATCCTGGGTTTCTTCATTCCTTCCGGTGGAGGTAAATGGATTATTGAAGCCCCTTATGTAATGCAGGCTGCGCATGATCTGAAAGTTCATCTGGGCTGGTCAGTGCAGATTTATAATGCTGCCGAAGCCTTGCCTAATCTGATCAATCCTTTCTTTATGTTGCCGATGCTGGGCATCCTGAAGTTAAAGGCCAAAGATGTGATCGGTTTTACCGTGACCCAACTGGTTTTTCATATCCCGCTGGTGCTGTTTTTACTCTGGTTCCTCGGCCGAACTTTGACCTATAGTCCACCGGTCTTTTCTTAATTTAAGCCAGATGAAAAAGGACGAATCATTCGTCCTTTTTCATCTGGAAAATTATTTCAGCTGGCTTTCTTTTCTACAACACCCTCGCTATCCACTGCGCGTATAGTACCTGTTTCAGTATTAACCACTTCAAAAGCTACGCGGCGGTTCTGAAACTGTCCGGCAGGTGTCGCATTCGGTTCAACAGGCTGGCCCTCTCCCACGCCTACAGCTTGCAATTGCGCAGGATCAACCTCCTTTTCAATCAGATAACCCACAATTGCTTGCGCGCGTTGCACAGACAGCACTTTATTCTCGGCCTCACTTCCTTGCGCATCGGTATGTCCTTTGACCTTGAGAATAACATGCGGTGCGCGCTGCAATAATGCGGCAGCCTGATCCAGTACCGATTTATTCACTTCCGGCACGGTAGTCGATGCAGTATCAAAATTAATAATCTGCAAATTCAGTGCGGTCGCAACATCTAAGGCCTGAACATGATCAGTTTTGATACTCGCCAATGCTTGTTCTGCCTCGCTATTGGCAGCCTGAATCGCCTCACTCCTATTGACCGGCTGTTGAGTCACAACAGTGACATTTTTGGCCAGATTACGAATTTGTGTTGCCAGACGTTCTGCTTCTGCATTACTCGCTGCACGTATAGCAACCTGATTACCAATCCAGTCTAGTGAGACATTTGGCATGCCTTGAATCAGTTTCAA
Source organism: Acinetobacter sp. 18QD2AZ41W (assembly GCF_009829025.1). Lineage (NCBI taxonomy): Bacteria > Pseudomonadati > Pseudomonadota > Gammaproteobacteria > Moraxellales > Moraxellaceae > Acinetobacter > Acinetobacter sp. 18QD2AZ41W. The sequence goes on from NZ_WURP01000001.1 coordinate 493,391, forward strand.
AACGGAAGGAATGCTATCCTGATCAATAAATTCCGAATGATAAACCTCACTGCTGAGCGCCCCACAACCAATATTATAATTAAAGATCTGTTTAATCTCGGTTTGCAAAATTTGCATATATTGGGGATTATTCAGCTGTAACTGACAACTGATAATTTCACCATTAGTGCCGGTACTCAACTGTAAAGAAGCCGGTTGGGCTGCGGCAATTTCACGGGTCGTTTGGGTGTTTGCCGAATCCTCAGCATCATCCTGCATACAGCTACGAACAAAAAACAGGATTAAAGCTGCCAGAATCAGAAAAATAATAAACGGCCATAAAAAACCGGTTTTTTTCTGCTGCTGTACCACAACAGCATGTTCTGGTTCTAGTTCAGGCGCCTGATTCAAATGCTGCCCCGCCAATGGAGAAACACCTAATGCCGCTAAAATCGATCCGGCCCAAACAGGTAATGCACGCTGGATCGATTCGGCGTGGGTTTCCAGCAAATGACTAATCGCTTCTGGACTTGAAGCACCGGCTTCGGTCTGTAAAAAATTGAGGGTCGGTACAATGGCCCGATTCAGGGTTTGCTCTATTTGATCTTGTGGCGCGCTCTGATCAAGTTGATCCAGAAACTGCTGCTTGAGTGCCGAATTTCCATTAAACAGTTCATGGATTTTTGGATTGAGTTGCTGGCTTAAACTTTCAATCCATGCAGGACGTGCACGCAATATACTTAAGAATATGGGATAGAACTGACTCAGTGCCTGATCTTTGGCAAATAGATGTTCGGTTTCACCTTGTAGCACAATCGCTGTAACATCGCTTTTTAAGCGTTCCATCAGATCTACATTCATATTGTCACCATTCTTTTGATTTTTCTAATGTTTAATATTCAATCAGTGTAACGATGCCAGTTTTTTGAAAATGTAAATAATTGTATGAATATCATAAAGTTTCACTGTTTTTGTTGAGTACTCATTTTACTGACACAGAATTCAAAAACAAAAAAAGCCAGCCGAAGCTGACTTTTATAAAAGCTGGATCTATTAAGCGAGGAACGTTTTTAAAACTTTAGCTCGCACTTTTTGATTGATCAGCGGTGTATTTTTACCTTGCGACACGATGCTTTCTTTGTTCAGCGTCCATTCTAGCTCTGGATCTACAAGTACCCAGCCCGCTTCGTCTGCCCAGCGATCTGCCATTTGTGCAACACGTGCCGGAGCCAAAGTCACTTTTTCTACCCATTCCAGTGGTGTAAACAAACCTTCATTGACCAGTTGAATTCCAAAAGGTACATAAGTATCAAAAGCGCTAAAGCCAGGCTGGGTTTCAGCAAATGGCGCCATTTTCGCAGAGCTGCTCAGCGGTTCATGATGGGTACAAATCGCATCAATCACCCCAGATTTTACTCCTTGGCGTAGCAATTCTTTGTCTTGTTCAGCACGCAATGGCGGACGTACATGTGCCAGCGAATTAAAACCGTCAATTAAGGCATCGGTCAGATGTAATTGGTGCATGGCCACATCACAGGTGACAGGCAAGCCTTTTTCTTTGGCAATCCGGATTAGCTCTACTGACGCACCACAAGATAATAAACCGAAATGCGCACGAACTTTGGTCACTTCAATCATTAACAGGTATTTGGCAATTGCCACGGTTTCAGCAAGTGCTGGAATCATCGGCAAGCCCTGACGTGAGGCAATAAAGCCTTCATGCACACAGCCATCTTTGGCAATTTGCGGCTCTTCTGCATAGAACACCACAGTCAGATCTAAACCTGCAGCATATTCCAGGGTACGTAATACCACGTCATCATTGGCAAAAGGCGCACTGGCATTGGACACCGCAGTACATCCGCCTTTTTTCAAGCCGGCCATATTGGCAGGTTGCTGGCCTTGCAAGCCTTGGGTTTGAGCACCAATCACTTCAAGATAGATACCACCGTCCAGCATGGCTTTCTCAACCAGACCATGAATCAGTGCGCCATTGTCCTGCACGATCGGCTTTGAATCTGGTGGCGTAAACACGTGCAAAATCCCATTTTCACGCGCTGCTTTACCTTCAGATTTTAAGGTGCCATGTTGCTGCTGACCCGGTTCACGTAAACGTGCACACAGATCGACCATGGTGGGCATCAACCATTTGCCCTGACCATCAATGGTTTCAGAGACAGCAGCCGTTTCCGCAACGAACTTACCATTTTCCAGATAAACGGTCTGAACAGAATCAGTGTTTTGGATTGGATCGAGCACACGAACATTTTCAATTTTTACAATAGTCATGACTTATTCCTTAACCCGCAATCGCTGCAATCAAACCCTGTTCCTGAAGCTGGCCTTGCATTGACAAAGCCAACACCGCCATACGTACCGCAATACCATTGGTCACCTGATTCAGAATCACCGACTGCGGTCCATCGGCAATACTGGAGTCAATCTCCACCCCACGGTTCATTGGACCCGGATGCATCACGATACAATCCGGTTTTGCCATCGCTAAACGTTCTTTGTTCAGGCCATACATCTTGTAGAATTCAGCTTGCGATGCCAGTGCCGGAGAATCAATCCGCTCATTTTGAATACGCAGGGTAATGATCACGTCGCAATCTTTGATGCCATCTTCCATGTTATTAAATAGACGAACACCATCACCATATTCTTCAAAACCGTATGGCAGCAAGGTATTTGGTGCAATCACCCGAATATCTTCGCAGCCTAAGGTTTGCAAGGCAGCTACATCTGAACGCGCGACACGTGAATGTTTGATATCACCAATAATGGCAATCGACATCTCTTCAAATTTTTTATGGGTTTCCCGGCGAATGGTGAGCATGTCCAGCATCGCCTGGGTTGGATGGGCATGACGGCCATCACCGGCATTAATAATCGCCACCGTCGGACAGACATCTTTGGCAATAAAATGCGCCGCACCTGAAGATGAATGACGCACCACGAAAATATCGGCGGCCATCGCTTCAAGGTTCCATAAGGTGTCACGCAGGGTTTCACCTTTAGAGGTACTCGAACGGGCAATATCGATATTCAGAACGTTGGCAGAAAGGCGCTTGGCAGCGGCTTCAAAAGTAGTGCGGGTACGGGTAGAGTTCTCGAAAAACAGGTTCATCACCGTTTTGCCTTCCAGCAAATTATTGGTAATGAGCTGATTTTGGTCATTAAAAAAGGACTGCGCAGTGTCCAATATTTTTGTCAGGGTTTCTTTGGAAAGACCTTCGATGGTCAAGAAGTGTTTTAGATTACCTTCTTTATTGAGTTGAATCTGGCTCGGTGTATGCAATGCCGCCAAGTGCATGAGAGATTCCTTATGCGTTAAGTCAACATATTATACAGAGATTGGCCAGTCTGAGTAGTTGGCAATGTGACTACTTGTACAAAAACCACCTCGATAATAAAAATAGAAATTGAAATTCCTATGTATTTTTTCAATAAGATAATTTAACCATTTTCCATCCTGCTGACTTTCAGTACAAAATTATGGGTGCTTCAGTCTGGCACATTCACACCCATCGTTTTATCGCAGCGCACCGATATAATGATGTGTAACCTGTGCACGGTAGATATCGTCCTGATCGGGTTCAACCGAGACCAATACCTCCTGCTGTGGCAGATGTGCAGATTTTTCAAACTGTTGCTGCCGAACCACAGGCAGATCCCAAACCTGTTTTAAACGCTCGATTAAACGCTGCAACTCTGGATCTTGGGTCTGTTCTACCAGTTCAATCACATGCCGTGCATAGTCCAGATTTTCTGCCAGATAAAGCGCATCCACGACCCGGCCTGACACACGTCTCAAACGTGTATAAATTAAAGTGGCCACTGAAAAAGTGTCATGGTTGCGTAACTGATTCTCTAACATTTTAACCCCCATTATAAAATTGAAAAATCAGAATCAGGCAGCCATCGCTCTCCTCCGACTGACTGCCTGATTTGCTGTGTATAGAGCAAAATGCGTACCAGTTCATCAATTTATCATGTGAATATTATTTTTCACGCGTACACGGCAAGGCCTTTCAGAGAATTTAAAAAGCTTTCAATATAAAAATACGGTAAACTTGGCGCAGTTTTTTATTTATCTTTTTTGGTCTCTCTATTATATGAATACCTCTCCACGTTTAAGCAATTATTGGGTCACCTGTGCCGATGGTCTGGAAACCTTATTAGAAGAAGAACTACAAGGCTTAGGTGTTCAGAATATTGAGCGTTTTCCCGGTCGTTTAATCTTTAAAGGCAGTCTGGAAAATGCTTATCGGATTTGCATGTGGTCACGTCTGGCTTCACGTGTGCTCATGCCGATCCATACCCATGAAATTGAATTTTCTCACGATGCCCGTGATGTGGCAGAAGAGCTATATGAAGGTGCAATCAGCTTTGACTGGTCGCTCATTTTTGCACCACAAAGTACCTTTGCCATTCGCTTGCATGTCGAGCGTGACATCAAGGTCAATACCCAGTTCGCAACTTTGCGTGCCAAAGATGGTGTCGTAGATTCCTTCATGGAAGCTGTAGGTAAACGCCCAAGTATCGATACCAAACAGCCAGAAATTACCATGTATATTCTGGCAGGGAAGAAAGAGCATACCTATTGCCTGGACTTGTCCGGCGATTCATTACATAAACGTGGTTATCGCCACTTTATGACCGATGCACCAATCAAGGAAAATCTGGCTGCTGCGATTTTGCAAAAAGGTCAGCTTAAACAGATTAATCCGGACATCATTGTCGATCCAATGTGTGGTTCAGGTACCTTTATTATTGAATCACTGATGATCCTGACCGACCGTGCGCCGGGTCTGGTGCGTCGTTTCGGTTTTAATGGCTGGAATGGCCATGACCATGAACTCTGGATGGGCATTAAAGCTGAAGCAGCTGAACGCCACCAAGCGGCAATGGAAAATCCATTACCGCAATTCTATGCCTTCGATGCAGACTGGGAAGCTGTAAAAGCGACACGTCAAAATATCATCGCGGCAGGTTTTGAAGCTGCTCTCGACAATATCATGATCGAAGAGCGTACTTTAAATGACTGGCCGGATTTTCAGGCTGAAGGCAAGAAAGTCTTCTTCGTAACCAACCCGCCTTATGGTGAGCGTCTCGGTGATAAAGCGCAGAACCGTTCTTTATATCTTGGTTTATCGGCTTTACTGCAAAAGAATTTCCCGAATCAAAAAGCGGCGGTGATTGCCTCCCAAGTTGAACAGGCTGACGTGCTGGCCTTTAATGATCCGCAAATCCTGCGTTTGATGAATGGTAAATTGCCGATCTATATCCGCTTCGGTACGGTTAAACCTGCTGCTGTGGTGCGTCCATTTTTAGAAAACTGGCAACCTCAGCAATTTGAAGCGATTGAAGGTGCAATGGAGTTTGCCAACCGTCTGACCAAGAATATGCAAGCACTAAAAAAATGGGCTGTCAAAGAAGGCATACACTGTTTGCGTCTGTATGATGCCGATTTACCAGACTTTAATGTCGCGGTGGATCTGTATGGTGAGCGCCTGCATGTGCAAGAATATGCTCCACCTAAAACGATTGACCCTGAAAAAGCCAAGAAACGCTTTAACCTGGCACTGCAAGCCATTCGCGCTGTGACCGGTCTGGGCCGTGATGCGATCTTTATCAAGACCCGCGCACGTCAGGAAGGTAAAAACCAGTACACCAAACAAAGTACCGCATCGAAGCGTTTTATCGTACAGGAAGGTAAGGCCAAGATTCTGGTTAACCTGACCGATTATCTGGATACCGGTCTGTTCCTGGATCATCGTCAAATGCGTTTGCGTATTGCCCGTGAGGCCAAAGGCAAACACTTCCTGAACCTCTACAGCTATACCTCTACGGCGAGCCTACATGCTGCCTTGGGTGGTGCTGCAAGTACCACCAGTGTCGATCTTTCCAATACCTATTTGAACTGGTCGAAGGAAAACTTCGTGCTGAACGGTTTAACCGTAGATCACGCCGATGAACAACATCAGTTCTTTGCATCTGACTGTTTTGAATGGCTCAAAGAAGGTCATGAGCAATATGAGCTGATCTTTATTGATCCACCCACTTTCTCAAACTCGAAAAAATTCTACGGGACGTTTGACGTACAGCGCGACCATCTATCCTTGCTTAAACGCGCCATGAACCGTTTAACCAGCGATGGTACCCTGTACTTCTCGAACAACTATCGTGGTTTCGAGATGGATGAAGAAATTCTGGCGTTCTATGATGTCGAAGAAATTACTCAAGAAACCATTGGGCCTGATTTCAAGCGTAACCAGAAGATTCACCGTGCCTGGAAAATCGGCCATCCTAAAGTGTAATCACTGGTATTAGATTGTGATAAAACAAAAGCCTGTTCAGTTGAACAGGCTTTTTCTTCTTAGATTCGCTGTTAAAAAGCGACTTACAACTTATTGTGCAGTTAAGAACTTCTTTTCACCATACAGATAATGCATGGATAGTTTAAACACATCACCATCTCGCTGAATTTGCTGATTAGCTTGCATCGCACTCAGCATTTGCTCCAGCTCTTGATCGGACATATTTTTACCTGCGGCACGTATATAATGATGAGTGAAGGTTTTTACTACCTGTTTATTGAAACTGATATTGGTTTGCACTTCTAACAGATTTGGGAACATTTTTGCCAAGCTTTCCAAGGTGGTTTGATGGCCTGGCATTACTTTTCCGACTAAATCTGCCTGAATACTGCCTGTGCCTAACTTTAACTGATTCTGCTTCGATTCAAACTTGAAGCCATCATTAATCACCGCCAGCATAGCTTGTATCGCATCTTTTTCAAAATTTCCTGCTTCCAGACAAGAGTTATTTTGCTTTTGCAGAATATCAAATAATATCTGCATTTTTTGACGCTGTAAGTCTTTGAGCTCCCAATTGAGTTCTAAGTCTTGCATCGCAGGGACATTATTTAAGCCCATTTCGGCAATTTTAAATTTTGATTGAACATCTACTGTACGCTCATGCAGTTGGGTATCCATACGCCAGCTCAGGTCTTTCAGTTGTCCTGAGCCTTCTGCCTTAGCATCCTGGCGCTGCATTTTGACAATATTGAACTCGAAATAACCCGGTTCTAAATACTGCGCATTCAGAGCCTGATTGGTTTTAAAATGCACACCCTTGAGTTGTGTATTTCCAGACTGATCACGAATAGACAATTCTGGCACATCAAAACTCATATTTAAAATTTTATGTTGTCCCTGACTCTGTTTTGCCTGAAACTTGATCTGTATAGGGTCAATTCTGGTATATAAACCTGCTTCTTTTTTTTCGATGACAGGGGTTTGTAATTGTGTGGTCGATACACCCAACCAGTTGACTTGCGTCGTCACTTTTAAAGGTTGCTGAAAAAATTCAGCATATGCGCCCTGTCCTTGTGCTAAATCGAGTTGAGAATGAATGGTATAGCCTTTCCAGGTACGCTGAATTTGGTCTTGACCATTAAATACTAATTTTTCTTTGGCATTACACGCGTCTGGCACAATGCTCATGCTCCACTTGGCCGTGCCTTGTAGAGCCCCCATAGCGTAGTCAGTATATTGCACACTAATGTTCGGCGCTGGTTTTAAATTTTGTTGATAATGCGCTTTCAAGCTCTTATCTGCATATAAATTACCCGTGCTCACAGCCCCCGCCAACACCACGACACCAATTCCACCCCATACTATTTTCGACATAGTTTTTGCTCAGAATTTATCTATTTTTATTGAACATAAATTATAGTTAATCTTAAAAAATAAAGATAATTGTTTTGCAAATAAATCACTTAAACATAATATTCATCACAAAATATTAAAAATAGCTGTCACTTTTAAGCAATTTTTTTACTGATATGACCTGAATTGTCAGCCATCAAAAAACCTAGCCGAAGCTAGGTTTTCTGAAAATTAAAAGGACAGGCAATATTAGCTAACTTTCATTTTCTCGAAGATTAAATCACCCGCTTCGGCCTGGACCAGAATCGTATCACCCGGCTGGAATTCCCCTGCAAGGATTTTTTGAGCCAGGCCATTTTCAATACGTTGCTGGATCGCACGTTTTAACGGACGCGCACCATACAGCGGATCGAAACCGGCATCAATTAACTGATCGAAAGCACTGTCATCTACCGACAGACGCATATCACGCTCTGCCAGGCGCTGACGCAAGCGATTCAACTGGATATCGGCAATACCGCGAATCTGGTCTTTTTCCAGCGCATGGAAGACCACCAGTTCATCAATACGGTTAATAAACTCCGGACGGAAATGTTCCGAGACCGCATTCATCACTACTGTACGAACTTCATCACGTGTTGCATTAACGCCCAGTTCACGCACATCCTGCGAACCCAGGTTCGACGTCATAACGATCACGCTGTTTTTAAAGTCCACTACCCGGCCTTGCGAGTCAGTTAAACGACCATCATCCAGCACCTGTAGCAAGATGTTAAACACATCCGGATGCGCTTTTTCGACTTCATCGAACAAGATCACGCTATAGGGTTTACGACGTACCGCTTCCGTCAGCACCCCGCCTTCTTCATAACCCACATAGCCCGGAGGCGCACCGACCAAACGGCTCACCGAATGTTTTTCCATGAATTCAGACATATCAATACGAATCATGGCATCGTCACTATCAAACAAGAAGTTGGCTAATGCTTTGGTCAATTCTGTTTTACCCACACCCGTTGGACCCAGGAACAGGAACGAGCCACTTGGACGGTTCGGGTCTGACAGACCTGCACGTGAACGGCGTACCGCATTCGATACTGCCACCACGGCTTCTTCTTGCCCCACCACACGGTTATGCAGGAACTCTTCCATATGCAGCAGTTTGTCACGTTCACCTTGCAACATTTTCGCCACAGGAATACCGGTGGCCGCACTGACCACCTCGGCAATTTCATTGTCGGTGACTTTGTCACGCAGCAGTTTCGGTGCTTCACTTTCTTCAGCTGCTTCAATACGTTCCAGCTGTTTTTGTAACTCTGGAATGACGCCATATTGATACCGTGCTGCTTCAGCCAGATCACCTTCACGTTGCGCCTTGTCCAGTGCAATACGGGCCTGATCCAGTTTGACTTGAATGTCTTTATTACCAGCAACCAAGGCTTTGTCGGCACGCCAGATTTCTTCTAGGTCCTGATACTCTTTTTCAACCGTGGCGATCTGGTCAGACAGATATTGAATCTCAGCTTTGGCACCTGAGTCTTCATCTTTTTTCACCGCTTCCAGCTGCATTTTTAACTGAATCAGACGGCGCTCCAGTTTATCCAAAGCTTCTGGTTTGGAATCGAGTTCCATTTTAATGCGTGATGCTGCTTCATCAATCAGGTCGATGGCTTTATCCGGCAACTGGCGATCGGTGATATAACGATGTGACATTTTCGCTGCAGCAATAATCGCAGAGTCCAGAATCTGTACCCCGTGATGCGTTGCATAGCGGTCTTTCAGACCACGCAGAATCGCAATGGTGTCTTCCACACTCGGTTCATCCACCAAGACTTTCTGGAAACGACGCTCGAGCGCTGCATCTTTTTCAATATACTGACGATATTCATCCAGCGTAGTCGCACCGACACAGCGCAGCTCGCCACGTGCCAGCGCCGGTTTCAGCATGTTACCGGCGTCCATCGCACCATCACCCTTACCGGCACCCACCAAGGTATGCAGCTCATCGATGAATAAGATGATTTCGCCTTCGTGTTTGGCAATATCTTTCAGAACGGCTTTTAAGCGTTCTTCAAACTCACCACGGTATTTGGCACCGGCCAGTAAAGATCCCAGGTCCAGCGATAAAACACGTTTACCTTTCAGTCCTTCAGGTACTTCACCATTAATAATCCGCTGTGCCAGACCTTCGACGATTGCCGTTTTACCCACACCCGGCTCACCAATCAGTACCGGGTTATTTTTGGTGCGGCGTGACAGAACCTGAATGGTACGGCGGATTTCATCATCACGGCCAATCACAGGATCAAGCTTGCCTGCCAAAGCACGTTCAGTTAAATCAATGGTGTACTTATTCAGTGAATCACGCTGATCTTCATGATTATTGCTCATGACTTTTTCATCGCCTCGAAATTGATTAATGATCTGGCCTAAGGTTTCTGCCTTTAGGCCAACACTGTTTAATAAGGTTTTTGTGTTACCTGTTTCTGCCAGCGCCAACAGTACCCAATCTGTAGATAGAAACTCATCTCCGGCTTTTTGCGCGAAGCTGTCTGCCAAATGTAATACTTTTGCCGCTTCAGGGCTGAGATTGATATCCGCGGAGGGATTGCTCAGGGTTGCTGCATTACTTAGGGCCGTTTGCAGCTTGGTTTGCAATTCACGCAGATTGGCGCCGGCCTGCTGCAGCAAGCTGACATTGGATGCTTCATCCATCAAGGTGGCCAGAATATGAATCCCATCAATCGAGCTATGGTCTTTAGTCATGGCCAATGATTGTGCATCGGAAAGGGTTTGCTGCAGGCGATTGGTAAATTTCTCAAAACGCATTTTTGTTATTCCTCACAACAAATTTTCTACTTGATGGATATATGGGTGCGATTAATCAGATTTCAAATTATTTTTGTATATTTTTCAAAAACTTATTATCAAAAAATATACAGATTTCAATTATAATATTGGTGTAGTCAAATCATATTTCAAGTAAGCGAAAGAGAATTTTTAATGAGACCCCAAGACTAGCGCTAACTCATCATCTTGATTAAGCTATTTAGTTGTATCAGGATAATTTAAAACAAAATTGGCTTACATATGCTGTCCTAACCCTTCTACCAAATGAAGAACTTCAGAGAGTTTCTGTTCAGTTTGAATCAATACTCGAGGTGATTAATGGCCTTATCACTGATAAAGAAAAATTAGTTCAGCAACTTCCGTATGGCTTTCGCTCATACTTTTGTTTGGGACAAAGTAGTTTCATGATTCATTTTTATAAGAGCATCTTTTATGGATGATGTTTTAATTATGCGGATTTGACGATCCTTTCCCATACTCTTTTTCATTAAAATAAGCGTGTAATCAACAATAAAAAAACACCCTCAATCAAGGGTGCGTCTAAATAACGATAAAAATTATGGAGCCGGATTTGGCTGCTGACAGTGAATCGCTTCAATACCTTTCAGTACGTCTTCAGATAAATCGATTTCAAAGGCCTGAATATTTTCTTTTAACTGATCCAGATTGGTGGCCCCAATAATAGTACTGGTTACAAAGAACTGCTGTTTGATAAAGGCCAAAGCCAATTGCGTCAAAGTCAGACCATGCTGCTCGGCCAGTTGTGCATATTGTTCGGTCGCCCATTCACTTTCCGGATTGCTATAGCGGCTAAAGCGCGAATATAAAGTAACCCGAGCATTGGCAGGACGCGCACCATGACGGAATTTACCGGTCAGATAACCGAATGCCAAAGGTGAATAAGCCAACAGGCCTACACCTTCGTATTTGGCAATTTCTGACATGCCCATTTCATAAGTACGATTCAATAAGCTATAGGGATTTTGCACACTGACAAACTTAGATAAACCAAGTTTTTCAGCCAGATGTAAAAATTTCATGGTGCCCCATGGGGTTTCATTGGACAGGCCGATATAACGAATGCGGCCTTTTTGAATCTCTTGATGTAAAGCGGTTAAGGTTTCTTCCAGACCTGTTACTGCACGATCTTCTGCCGCTTCTACATTACCATAGCCCAGCTTGCCAAAGAAATTGGTTGGACGTTGCGGCCAGTGCAGCTGATATAAATCGATATAATCGGTTTGCAGACGTGCCAAGGACTGGTCAATCGCTGATGCAATTTCATCTGCAACGAAACGGGTTCTGCCATCCCGGATATGACTGCCGCCTTGTGAAGGACCGGCAATTTTTGAGGCCAGAAAAAGTTGGTCACGGCCACCGCGAGAGGCAATCCAGTTACCAATCATACGCTCGGTTGCACCTTGCGTTTCAGGTTTTGGCGGTACCGGGTACATTTCAGCAGTATCCCAGAAATACAGTCCCTGATCCAAAGCATAATCCAGTTGCTGAAAAGCCTCTTCCTGTGTGTTTTGCTCACCAAATGTCATGGTGCCCAAACAAATTTCCGGCAAAAGAATGCCTGTATCTGCCAATGGTCTGAACTGCATAAAAAAATATCCTTAAAATTTATCGGTCGTTTATTGCGATCACATGCGCTATAGCCTATCGGAATGATAAGGGGACTTAAATTATCTTTTCTAAAAAGCTTGTGCCAAATTGTTATGTTCAAATGAATTTGTGCTTTTAAAGTAGGGATAAAAAAAGCAAATCAGAAGATTTGCTTTTTTTATTTTTGACTTATTCGTCTTCGAGCTCACCGGCACTGACCGTTTCTGGCTCCTCCAGAGAAACATCGAAAATCAGAATGGCTTTACCATCGGTTTCAATCATCCCCTGTTCTTCAAGTGTCTTCAGTACACGGCCGACCATTTCGCGGGAACAACCGACAATACGGCCAATTTCCTGACGGGTAATACGAATCTGACGGCCATTTGGTAAAATCATCGCCTCAGGCTGAGAAGACAAGTCGATCAGGCAACGTGCAATACGGCCTGAAACATCAATGAATGCCAGATCAGTCACTTTACGTGTGGTATTTTTCAGACGGCGTACCAGCTGAGCAAATACCGCATAGCTCAGATCAGGATATTGCTTGCTGATTTCATGAAAATTTTCATAGGTGATTTCAGCAATTTCACACACATCACGTGTACGAACTTCTGCAGTACGTTGTGGATTTACCTCAAATAAACCCATTTCCCCAAAAAAGTCACCTGGATTTAAATATGCCACGACAATCTCACGATCATCATCTTCACGAAGAATGATGGATACAGACCCCTTCAAAATCAAATACAAAGATTTAGATTCTGATCCTGCATCAATGATCGTAGTACGTTTTGGATAACGATTAATATATGCACGTTTTAACAGTGCTTTCACGGATTCTGGTAATTGCCCCGGAGAAAGCGCATCTGTGCTCAATTGTGAAAAGTTTGAAGTCATGCTTACGGTTCCGAATATGGATAATGTATAGATCGCACAAGACCTAATGTGAACTTGTCACACAGTGGGATTGAAATTCCGTATCAACCCAATTTATGTTAGTGTACAGTTACTTGACAAATTTATAGCTTTTTTTAGGTAGTTGCAATGCAAACAAGCGTTCATTGGTTAGAGAATGTTGCTTTTGAAGCAAAAACTCAAAGTGGTCACACCATCATTATGGATGGTTCAGCGGAATATGGCGGTGAAAACCGTGGTCCCCGTCCAATGGAACTGCTTTTAACCGGTCTGGGTGGCTGTGCATCTTTTGATATTGTGACCATTTTAAAGAAAGCCCGTCAGGATATTAGCGATGTACGTTGTGAGTTAAAGGCTGAACGTGCGGATACAATTCCGGCAGTTTTCACGAAAATTCACTTACATTTTGTCGTGACAGGCAAAGCCATTAAAGAAAAACAGGTGGCAAAAGCCGTAGAACTTTCTGCAGAAAAGTATTGCTCTGCCAGCAAAATGCTTTCGGATGGCGGCGTTGAAATTACCCATGATTATGAAATTATCGAAGCAGAATAAACTTGCAATCTTCTAAAAATAGCAGCCTGAATGGCTGCTTTTTTATCCCAACAAATTGCCGGGAAAAATTTCTGAAGACTCTATCTGATTAAGTCCCTTGAACCAGGTAATGGGTGCCATCTTCAAAGATCAGAATACTGTCTGGAAATCTTAAAGCGCCAAGTCGATGTCTGAACGCGACGCCCTGCTGACGATCGAGATAGCGTTTGCCCACTGAATAGTCTACACAAAATACGTTTTGCTGTTGTCCATACCATTGCAGCGCATCGATCGATTTAAATAGGCCGGCCTTTTCTTCAGTAGTGTTAAAGTTTCGCCAATAATGCCCGGTAATCACTGGAATTTGATCGGTATAGCTGTCCCACCATGGCAAACGATCGATCATGCGCCATCGGCCACCGGCGTAAATGGGTTGCACCGCGATCTGTTCTGCACCTGAAGTGATGACCCGAATTGGATTGTGCATCTGCTCACGCAGCTCTTTTTCTGCGAGGTGTTGCAATAAAGGTAAAGTTGCAGCTGGGTCTTTGAACTGGTGTTGGTATTGTTGCTGTTCATTCTGTATTAATTCATTAATACCTAAGGCTTGCAAATCCAGCGCTGTATGCTCAACGAATTTAGCATAGGCTTCTCTGAGCGAATTGAAATGAGAATCACGTAATCGATCAATGGATTGCTGATGCCAGCAGGCATGTACCACACGCAGCTGCTCAGACTCGAGCGCCACCGGCAAGCGATTTAAAAAATCCAGAATCCACTTACGGTCTGTGGCTGAAGCCTGTATGGAATCAAAAGGTTTCAGGTCATCCGGATGCGGTGAACCAAAAAACCAGCCATTGCCTTCCCGAAAAGTATCGGTCAACAGGTTCAATTCATGATTGCCAATGACACATTGTGCATAACCTTCATCTACTAGCTGTTTGACCCGCTTGATCACCGCGACACTATCCTGCCCCCGATCACACAGATCACCAACAAAAATCAGTTTACGCTGTTCAGGATGACGACCGTGCCGATCATAACCCAATACATGAATCAGTTGTTCCAGTGCTGCAATCTCGCCATGAATATCCCCAACGATATCCACGGGGCCAGTGAAAGCCTGTTGTATAAATGAATATTTCACTTATGCATCCTGAGTTAAAATGAAGCCAGATGAACATCCTTGGAGTATGCTTTAAATTTGTTTAGATCGGAATACAGAACAATAGATACTTTAAATAGTTCAGTTAAAATATGTCAGGTTTAAATAAAGATTTTTTATAAAATATATTTTATCTTGATTTTAAAATGACCTAAAAAATACCAGCCATAATCCTTATATGCTTTAAGAGCTTAGTCCTGCTATTTTTGTATTTTCTGAGTGCGGGCTGGACTTTATGAAACAATCAAATTTATTACATTAAAATTAAGTCATAAAAAAAGCCCATTCTTTGAATGGACTTTTTTGAATTTTGGTAGGTATATCCACTACCAAACTTTTACTCAACACATTGTTTTTATTAAATTTATATCAAAATATTTATTCTATGATACATACTGTGATACAAAATAAAACGTCCTAAATCAGTTATAGTTACTTATTCAACATAGTAATTAGCTTAATCGCTTCTTTCTTGAACTCTTGAAGATCACATACATCAGGGTTAGGTAATCTAGGAAATAGTGCTTTTAAGGCATATTCACTACTTAGCCCTAACACATCCTCATCTAGCTTATAAACATGATAGCGTAAATCAGAAGCAATCAGGGGCAATTGATCAAGCAAGTCCTCAATGCTCTCTGCACTATAAAAATCCTCCTCCCCCTCTGAACTTCCAATTTTTCCACTTGTAACATGGGCGTGGTAGTACAGCATATTATTTTCTATTTCTTCATCATCTATGGTGAGATTAGCGAATAAGAAAGAATCGTTGTCTTCATATGCCACACCTATCATGTATGCATTGAGATCACTTAAAATATTATTTTTATCAAGAATATAATCAATGGCATCTTTCAATTTCACTTACTATTAGTCCTATATTAGAAATAAATTCCTTCGATTAAATTTTCGATAAAAAATTTATATGTATTTTTTTGTGAATCATTTTTTGTATGATATACCTAATAAATAACTTAACTTCTAAATAAAAGATTTTCAATGTCTGAAACAGTTAATACAAGCGTAATTGCTCCTAAAGCCGCGTCACAAATTTTTGAATTTTTTAAATGGAATTTTAGAAAAATAGGTCCCGCTGATACAAACTTCGATTGTATCTTTTTAGAAGAACATAGCTCATTGAAAAAAGATAGTGATGAGTTTAAAAAACATACGCATCCAACTGATGCAGTTTTTTTTTATGAAGACCCCTACTTCCATAAAAACATTTATTTTAATGTTGATTTTAAAAGTTATAGCGATAGCTCAATCTCGTTAAGTAGCGTAAGAAATGCTGTAAACTCTATGGCAAGGTCAATTCAATGTGCTCGATCTAGTACTGAATGGTCTACACGCTTTATGGTAAAAGAGCCATTTGAAGTCCGAGGGCTTTTGTTCACTTACAATCACGATAATAGTTTTGAAAAAAACTTTTATAGCTTTTTCAATGTTTATGAAGATTTCACCGAAGGTGATGATAAAAAAGGCAAAATTAATCCATCAAGTTTGAAGTTAGCAAAAAGCCAAAAAATACATATAGCAGATCCTGAGCTTATTCATTATTGGCAAACAGTAGTGATCAATGCTAAACAAGACATTAGTAGTCATAAGTTAGGTAATAAATATTTCTTTCATTACCCCCAATTAGTTGAATTTAGAAATAATAACAACAAATTTACTAATCCAGCGACAATTGAAATGCTATCTGGTCCCTTCATCATCATAGGATATGATGAAATAAATAAGATTAATGATAGTTATGAAGTAGTACGAGTACATGGTAAAGGCTACTTTATTTATTATCGAGAAAAAGGTGAAACATATGAAGAATTCATCTATTTACTAGATTTTTTAGATAAGTTTCAACTAATTGAAGATAGTGTACCCATTCAAATAAAGTTTGCTAACCGAAATACATCTAACTTAGCTCTATCAAACTTTAATAATGCTAAAGAAAGGTTTCAAACAGATGTATGGGGCAAAAAGTCTAGTGTTTTTGACTTAATAACTGCTGAACATTGTGAATTATTTAAACAAGAATTTTCAACAGAGCAAATTGGCTGGGAGAGAGCTGAAAATGAAGCGTGATTCTGTATTCAATCCAAATGACAATGAAGTATACGCAGCTCTAACCAATCATAAAGTTAGTAAAATTGAACTTGCCAAGCTTTTTCTAAAAAGAGGAATTCTTGTATCACCTAAGGATGAAAAAGAAAAATCAGCTCGCTACTTCTCCTCTTTTTTTCTAAGTTATTTTGATCTTTTAGCTATACAAGATTGTGTCTCTTCAGCTACTAATAGACGTGAAATGATTAGAACTGAAGCATTTCAATCAGATTCTAAGATAAACATTGCTGATGTTGTTGATACTCTTAATACATTCAAAGAATCAAAAGAATCAGCTACTGAAAGTGATGGTAAGCTTACCATTGATTCTGTAAAAATAACTCAATCAGGCGACGATATCTTAGTAAATTTCTCATATTCAACATTTAATTGGGGAAATTCTGAATTTACTCGAAGAATCAATAAACGAACTGCATTTCACATTAGAAAAATAGACGATAAAACTTTATATTTAGATACTGCTACAAACGAAGAAGCTAAACTATGGTCAGCAGAAATAGCAGAGCTTTTAGTGAAAAATAATGATTTAGACAAAGATGATGAAATAAATTTATTAGGTATAACCAATCAAAAAAGCAAAAGAACATTTTTTGATAGGCTAACTAAAGAAATTAATGGTTTTGAACTCTCTGATGTGATCAAGGTCGATGTTATAAAGCCTAACGAAGAGGATGAGGACGAAGATGGTGAAAAACCTGGATATAAAATTAAAAGTGCTAAATTCCACGGCGAGGGTTTGATGCAATCTAGAGAGTTAGATGAACTCTTAGCTCAAGATTTTCACCTTTACCGTATATCTTGGGAATGTGTTAAACAAGGAGGATTAGACAAAGATTTATATCAATTTGAAGCAAGATTCGTTGACGCTGAAAATTGCTGTGGATTTGAGTATGTAGTTAAAGGCTTTAAGAAACATACAGGCATTGGCTATGCTTCTAAACCGACAAGCTTACCAAGTACTGAAGAAATTGATATAAACACTAAAATGTATCAGGCTGCAAAAAAAATTCTAAATACCTTATATAGCCCAATATCAGATACTACAGAAACAATTCAATTAGTTAATTCAAAGGAAAATATAGCAGTCCAAGGAACTCTTGCTTTACCAAAAGAAATTTCAGCTAGAGATGTTCCTAATAACTAGAGATAAGACTATGTTGAGACTGAATATATATCGCATCCATTTGCCTATACCATTAGATTCTTTCATTACAAAGTTAGTGAAATCTCAAAGTGTGTCTAATGCTGAATATGGTATAAGAAACAAAGATTATGATATTGATGAATACAGTGGGATCTTCTTTCAACGAATTATCGTAAATGCTAGAAACTTTAATGGTAATGGTGAAGAACAGCATATAAATTATGAGTACTTTCAAGATTTTGACTTTGAAGTAATTACTAGATCCAATAATATATATCTGATTGTTTACGATGCTCCGAAATCATTAAAAAAGTTTTTAAATGTAATTTCTGATATTGCTGGAGTTGGTTTCTATTTCTTTGATGATTCACTCAACTTAGAAGACATTTCTTACAACTCAATGGGTTTTGTTGATTTTAAAGTTATCAAAGCAAAAATATCTAATATTTCCATCTTAAATAAATCAGTCGCATCTATGGAGATACAATCTGCTAATAACGCTGTGAAAGACTTTGATCAATACTCTAATGACCAAAACAGGAAAATCACTAAGATAAAAATTAGATTTTATATTAATGGCACATTAAATACTTTAGAAATCTCAAATAAAGGAAACTTTGCAATTAGTACAGATTCACTTAGCAGAGATGACTTAAATTTAATTTTAGAGAATTTTTATGTAATTTCATGAAGATTATAAATAATAGGAGTGGATTTAGAGGAAATTCCAAATATAAAATCCACTCATATACTTTATAATTTCATCTAAACACAAAAAATACGGTTTAAAATATTATTAAATATTTTCCCATGAATATCTCTGAACCTTAATATTGTGTTCTCCTAGGTTATGAAATGTTTCATAAAACTTTAATTTATTTTTTAAATAAACTACTTGAGGTGGCTGATTTAAATAATTTATAAAATCTTCAGCTGTTGGCGTATTTCCTGTCCATAAATTAAAAACTGGTGTTTGAGGACTTGAGTCTAATATTTTTTCTAGGCAAATTTGCTTTGATGAAAAAAATCTTAAAAAAGATGAATAATCAATAAAATAAGTATTATCCATTACAAAATCTAAAGCAAAAGGCAAAGAATTTAAAACTATTTTAATAATTTTTTTATCTTTTAAACAAATATTATGCTTATGCTTATATTTAATTAAACCAGTTTCGAACCTATTAACTTGATTAATATAATCCTCTATTTTTTTATCAAATTGATTTAATGAAATAGCCTCTGTAGTCGCTATACTTCTATTCTTACACTCTATTATAAAAACATAATCATCCCATTCTATAATAGCATCATATTGATATTGTGGCTTTTCTTCACCTTTAACTTTGAATTTTATTTCACTAGCTTTAAAAAATTTCCCATTTTTTTCAATTTCTTTTAACGATTCAAGTACTTCTTTTTCAAATAATTTTCCTTTATCAACTAGTGATAGTTCAAGTTTAGAGAATATAGAAGATACAATTTTTTCTAAATTTGCAGCTTTAATACTTAAAGGAAAAATTAAATATGAACCGTTACTAATTTTAATTATTGGGGTGTCATATAAATCTGCTCTTTTCTCTCTCTTATAGGTTAGCTTGTTAATAATATTTAAATGCTTACTATCATGAATCCCATTTTTTTTTAAAGATTCTTTTATTTCATCAATACTTACACTCTGAAACTTATTAATCTCAGAAAGTTCTCTCAATGATAAAAAGCTTAAAAACCATTCTTTCAGCGTTAATCCACTATATGATGATGTATCTGTCTCGATATTTATAAAATATAATCTATAAAAAAGACTTTGTAAAAAAATAAACTCTTTTGTAGTTAAATCCATATTTTTTATAATTTTACCAATTTTTTTATACTGATTTATTAGAGTATCAGCATGTATCATCATCATACGTTGCCTAGAAATTGCAGCATACATTTGAAGTGGGCTTGCTTGTAATAAAATCTCATTTTTTTCATTCAAAATACTTTCAGTTAAAGAACTATTAAAAAATTTAAAATTATAATCTATATCTTGTACTATATCCCATGCGCCTGTATTTAATAAAGATTGACCTAAAAATAGTTTTTCATATTGTTTTTCTTCTAGAACATCACAAGGTAATATTATTTCATTTTCTTCATTAACTAAATCAGGTTTTAAATGACTTATACTTTGAAGGTTATAATTTATTAACTTACATAATGTCTCTATTTCATTATCAAAAGATTCTAATCTCAATAATTCATCATTTAAAATTGAATCTTCATCCATATCCATTCCCATCACTTGGCTAATAACATTATATTTTTCTTTACAAAGTTGAAATAAATTTTGAATTAAATCTAATTCATTATCAAATTTCAATTCTTTTTTTTCATCTAATATTGTTTTATAAAGATCTTCAATCAATTCTAAATTATAGAAATATTGGGTTTCAATATTTCTATTAGAGTAATAAACTTTAAGAAAGTTTCTGAATTTAAGTAGTTTTTTATTAGGAAATTGATTTATTAAATTAACATTTTTATTTAGATATTCTAATAACAACATTAACTCATCATTATCTAATTTATCAAGATAGTTTTCTAAACCATCAAGAGAGTAATTTTCAAAATTAGATTTTAAAGAATTATCTATTTTCATTTCATTTTCCTAAAGTACTCAATTTTTTGTAAACAAAGGTCTTACTTACCCTAAGAGCTTGCAAAAAATGTTTACTCTTAAAGTATTGCCGAATACCAATTTCAGGCTGACGGAGCCACACATCTTATCTCTGTAAGGGTTTCCCTTACTAGTCCAATCTAGCTAATCCTAATGCTCCGCTTATGTGAAGTTCCCCTGTGGCGGTTTAGCCTTGCGACTATCTACGTACGCCATGACACTTATTACCTCCACATACAAATCATTCGAACCGAGGCATATCTATCATTTAAACTATTGGATTTATGATATAAACTAAAGTGAATGTCTAATTTTGCAAACTTATATTTTTTAAAAATGAATAGATTTTATTATTAGGGGGAGAAAATGATCTTAAACAAAACACTAGTATCCACTTTTCTAGCTTTAATTTCTTCTCAGGTTTTTTCTGCATCTTTATGGGAACATATAGACACAATTAAAGGCACTGAAATTTCTGTAGATAAAAATAGTATTAGAAAATTTAGTGATAATTTGAATTCAGCAACTCATCAAGTTTGGATTAGATATTTGGTTGTAGAAGATGTAGAAAAAGATAAATTAAAAGTTGGTGACTATAGGATGAATTTAGTCTTAATTCATTGTGAAAATAATACTATGGGAACTAAATCAGCCACCGTTTATTACAACCTTAAAAATGGTATCCGAGACGCCAAAAGTGCATCCCATCCCTTTGTTAAGATGGAAGATATAGTTCCCAACTCAATAGGTGGAAAAATATCTGAGATAGTATGTCATTCTTAAAATGAGAAAATATAATATTATCAAAGATATAAATTCTAGATTGAAGTAGGTTACCAAGTAATATTCATTATTAGCTTTTTATCTGCATCATAATGCTTAGCAGTCTGCGTTCTCTTGAATCCTTTAGGAGCAGTATGATCTGTGTGATCAACATAGCCGACTATAGCTTCTTTCTGATTTAAGATATTGTATTTATTAATATCCATTTCTTGTAAGGAGCCTTTCATCTTATGGTCTACTAGTACAAGCTTTTCCCCTGGATTAAGTTTTAATTTATCTTCTAATTCCATTTTTTACTGCCTTAATAGTGATAAGTAAAATTTATAATGTTCTCTTATTAGACTATACCTACAAAATAATTTCTTATCATCCTGAATTTTCTCTCATTTAAGCTCTGGTAATAACTAAAAGATAGATTTATCATAAGACTTAAAAGTATATAGGTATACGATAATGACTATTCGAATTTATGTAAGAGCTAGTACTAAAGATCAGGATGCCGAGCGTGCATTAGATGACTTAAAATTGTTCTCAAAAAATTACAATGATCATGAACATGTGGAATACATAGAGAATGAATCAGGTACAAAACTAAATCGCCCTATCCTAAACAAACTATTAGAAGAATCTGAGAACGGAGACACCTTGCTTGTTGAAAGTGTAGATCGTTTGTCACGCTTATCACAAAATGATTTTGAAATTCTGAAAAATCGTATTAAAGAAAAAGGTTTAAGATTAGTTGTGGCTGATTTACCCACAACACATATGAAATTTGATGAAGATCAAAGCATAACTAGCTCTATTTTAAATTTGATTAATAACATGTTGATTGATCTTCTTGCTACTATGGCACGACTAGACAATGACAAACGTAGAGAACGTATCAAACAAGGTTTAGAAAGAAGTGGATATATCCCAACAGGCAAAAAAGCAGACTTAACTAAACACCAAAGAATAAAAGAACTAAATATTAAAGGATTAACAAAAGAAGAAATTGCTAAAGCTGTTGGGTGTGGAATTGCAACAGTCTATAGAGTGTTAAAAAATAGATAAAAAAAAGCGATACATAAAGTATCGCTTTGAATGTCATATCTAATTAAAATTTATTTTTTGATTCCACCATGTTTCTATTGCAACAGCGTCAAAATATACTGGTGACTGCCTTTGATTTCCCTCTTTATATGGCTTAGGAAATAAAATATCAGTTTTAATCAACTTATCTAGTTTATCACTCTTTATAGACAAAATATGGCATACTTCTTTTTTTGTTAATCTTAATTTTTTCATTCTTATTATTCCCCCCAATATCTAAATTTTTCATAAAATGCATTTCCTTTATTACTGCATGTGTCGAATTATTTTTATTTTCAAATTTGTTTTTATTATTGATTTTTTTATACATTTTTATACTTCTTAATTAAATCAATATCTACACCATACTCTGTATAAAATTTCATTCTTTTATTATGTATTGTTGATCTACTATAATAATCTTCTATACACCCCTCTTTTAATAATGTATAAAATTTTCTGTCATTTTTATCTATAATATCAAGAACTTTGTCTCTTTTATCTTGATCAGGTAAGCGTAGTCTTGAAAATTTTTCCTTAAACAAATTATTTACATACGATTTGTTTCTCCATTGATATCCATATGATAACTTCCATTCTTTAAGTTGATCATTATAAACACTAGCCTCTGCTCTGATCATTCTTTCTGCTAATTCAAAGAGCTTTGGTTCTGTGTTAAACCTTTGTAATTTGGCTTTTAATTCAGTAGATTTATGATAGTAGCAAATCGACCATCTTGTTTTACTTTTTTTACCGAAATATACGCCATTTGGATACTTCTCTTTAGCCTTATTGGGAAAATAACCAATACGTTGAATGTGGTCTAAATATCTTAATGAACGATCCTTGTTTTCAAATATCAAATCCCTTTTAACATCAGCTTTATAAACTCTATAATCACCTTCAATAATTCTCTGAATTTGTGCTGATGTAGGATGAACTAAATTCATAGTTTGTAAAACTTGTACAAACTCATAAACCAATTTAATTAAGTCTGTTTCACCAAGAATATTCTCATTTTTCAACCACTTATAAATATTACCACTTACATTAATACAACTACTACTTAATGATGTGATTTTAATATTTTTTCCATCTTCAGAGCTTAACCATTTTGGCTTATTTTTAAGCACAACATCATTATCTGAAATATTTTTTAATTCATTCAAATTTTTTAAATAATTTTTTGAATAAATATAAGTTCCATTTGAAAGTTTTTCTGCATCATGATCTACATATAAATTCACCTCAAGCATATCAATTTCAAAATTTTTCTCTAACATAATTTCCCCTTTTTTAAATTTTTAATAAAAAAATATCTAAGAAAACATTTATATAAAAGAAATAAAAAAGGTAAAATAAAATACATAAAAATTTTAAAAAAAAATTTTTTCAAAAAATAGAAAATAAAATGATCTTTTAGACTTATGAAAAAAATAAATTCATCAAAATAGTTAGATGAAAAAAATTTAAATATTATTTTTAATTTATAAATTATATTTTTAATTTATAAATTATATTTTTTATACAAATGTGGTCTTAACATATAATATATCTTATTATAACACTTTATTACCAAAAAATCAAATTCATAGTAATGAGTTAAATAGCATATTTCTACATTCTTTATAATATTCTTCATCAGTACAAACTAAACATCCATTCTCTTTCCACTTGGATTTTAAGTCACTATTTGTACTTAGAAAAATAACCTTTGGTATATCTTTTAACTTTTCCAGATCACCTATAATTTCATCCTTTGGTTGGTACAATCCAAATCCATACCAATTTTTTTCTGCTAATTTAATAACTCGTAAATTTTCAGATTCTAGTTCTGCAACTAACACTTGTGGTTCAAACTCATTCATCTGATCTTCAAATTCAACGCTATATTCAAGACTTAAGACCCTTAATCCAAATTCATTCGAGTCCTTATCTTTATAATATGATAGTAATTTCATTTTGATATATGCTCTATGTGATCTGCCCACCATTGCATGATTAACTTTCTTTCCTCTAGATGATTACTTTTGTCATATACAGCTTTAACACCTTTTTTCTTATGTGCTAAACATACCTCAATCACTTGTTCTTTATCGCTGAATTGGTTATTTAGCGCCGTACTCGCTATATGCCTAAATCCATGCATAGTTTGCTTTCCTTTGTAACCACATCGGTTTAGCACGGCATTAAACGTCCCATCTGATATAGGCTTTTGATAAGTCGTACGACTAGGAAATAGATATGGTGATTCAGTTTTATATGTCTCTAACTCTTTCAAAAGTGTAATTGCTTGTTTAGGTAAAGGGATTGTATGTGCTATACCCCCTTTCATAACCTCAGCTGGTCTATTCCATAATTTCTTTTTAAAATCGAACTGCTCCCAAGTGGCACAACGTAATTCAGAAGGTCTTGGAGAGAGTAAAATAGCTAATTCAATTCCGATAACCATTCTCCTACTTGGATAATTTCTTACTTTATTTATTAACTCAGGCAATTCATGTAATTCAACATGACTCATATTCCCCTGTGTAAACCGAGTAATATGCCTAGACATTCTTACTAGTGGATTCTCCTCAATTAGTCCTTTGATATTTGCTAAATCATAGGCATTTGTACAATATGAGATTAGTTTATCAACTTGATTATTAATTTTATTAACTGTTCTTAATCTTTGAAAGAAATCAAACCATTCTTTCTTTTTAATTGATATACATTCTCTATAACCAAATTCCTTTATCACATGTTTTTGGATTGATTTTTTAGCTTTATAAAACGTTTCTTCATCCCAAGTATTTTTTTTAGTTTCAAGCCAATCATTGATAATGACTTCAAATGTTAAGTTTTTTTTACTATCAATATGTTTTTTATAATGTTTGCTAAATCTAACAATCTCACCATTTGATTCTTTAAGTGCTAATTCACTAGCTTTTTTTCTAGCATATTGTCCACTTACGTTTGGGTAGCTACCTAACCCCTGATAACCGTCCTTTCCCAATTCATTTTTAGAGCGATATTGCCAAGACTTACTTCCATCTTTCTTCACAAAAAAATATAACTTGCCACTATCTCTAATCCTGTAATCAACACTCTCAGGTTCTAGATTAGCCAATGCGGTATCCGATAAAGGTATCTTTTTTATTTCACTTCTTTTCATATAATTTTGTATCACGAGTTCGATTTATTTTAATGATACGTACTGTGATACAAAAATACCAGCGGTATATAGCGTTATATATCTTTATTAAACGCAATAAAAAAGCCTCAAAACATTGAATTTTGAGGCTTTTTTTTAGTATACAGTCATATTACTTTATACTAATTCATAATTTTGGTAGGTATATCCAGACTCGAACTGGAGACCTCTACGATGTCAACGTAGCGCTCTAACCAACTGAGCTATACACCTAGAATGTATGGCATATTATAAATTTTTCTGACTGAAGACAAGTCTTTTCATTTGATTTTCAAACTGTCAGCACAAGTTTTAAGCAAATCCTTGAATTTTTTCAATTCTTGATCAGTAAGTTCTGCTCCTGAATAAAGATACTTTTCAAAAATCCGGATTGCCTCTATAAATGCAGACTGATTTTCGACCTTAACCTGTTGGGATAAACGCTGCATCCAGTGATGAAAAGTTTCAGCAGGCTGTTTTTTGAGATCGTCAGCTAAAGATTGATTCAACTGTTGGATAGCACGATCAAATGGGGATTGAGCCTGTCGGGCTTTTAGATAAATTCTTAATATATAAGCTAGAATCAGTAATGCAATACTGCCGAGCAAAACCACAATACTCGAATAAACCGAACTCAGACCTAATTTTGATAGCCAGTTCTGTTGCGATTCTGCATTATAACCCACCACCTTGCTTTGCCACTGGTAGCTGGCATAATCGCTCCAGACCCGCATCTTGGTCATCCACTGATTATTCTGCGATGTCCAGGTCGAATTATTTGACCAGACTCTTTCATCTTGAGACAGCAGGTTTTGCATTCCGCCATCTATACGTTGCGGCGCAATCATGGCGGTCGGATCAAAGCGCTGCCATTTCTGATCTAACCAGACTTCTGTCCAGGCATGAGCATCCAGTTGCCGGACTTCCCAACTCTTACGATCCGGTGCCAGTTCCCCACCCTGATAACCAGTCACCACACGTGCAGGAATCCCGACATAACGCATCAGCATGACGAAACTCGATGCATAATGCTCACAAAACCCTTGCCGGGAGTTAAATAGAAATTCATCAATCCGGTTTTGTCCCAACTGGCCCGGTTTCAGGGTATAAACAAAGTTATTCTGCTGATACCAGTTCAGAACGTTCTGCACATAACGGCGTGGATCTTCAGCACTTTGCATATATAGGCGTTGTGCCAGCTGCTGCGCTTGAGGATCCAATCTGCGCTGTACCTGGGTATTGATTCGCGCAAGATATTGACCTACAGCCTGAGGATCATATTGTGTCCCAATCCACTGCAGCGGAATCGGTTCAACACGTTGCGTGAGTCGTCGCGGCACAATACTCCAGTCCTGACGGTTATAATAACGGCGCTCCACAGGTATTGATTTTTCCAGCCCCATGATCCAGAACACCGAAGGATCCGCAGCCAGATATTGATAGTTCCATCCAACCGGCACTGGCGAGCTATCCATGGGCTGTCGCATTAAAGGTTGCTGATTGACGAAACTGCTGGTCCAGCGTTGACCATCATATTCATCCAGTACCAAGGCGCGCCAATACAGCTCTGAACGCGGTGGGAGTTTACTGACATCACCGATAATCCGGAAAGCCAATGCACTAGACTGCGATAATTCAGCAATATCACCGGGCGACATGCTGTCGCTAATACCGGTCACACCTTTATTTTCTGGGATGGGAATATGCCAAAGTGGTGGCAAACGCGGGAAGAAAATAAACAGCAGGATAAAAAATGGAATGGCGTACAGGATAAACTTCGCTACATGCTTGGCATCCTGTTGTAAGGCGGCACGCTGGGTGGTCGGCTCCTGCTCAAACTCGCTGGTCTGAATCCGGTACAGGCCAATCAGACAGCTGATTAAACACAGCACAATCACGATCGCCATGCCAAATGACTGACTGTATAAAAATGAACTGGCAGCGACAAATAGGGCAAAATTAAACAAAATAATTAAGTCACGCCTGTTTTTACTTTCCAGTGATTTGGCAAATAAAAATGTCGATAAAACTGCCACTCCAGCTTCAACACCAATAAAGCTCTGATAACTTAAATAAATACTGCCCAGTGCCAAAACTGTGAGCAAGAAGGTGCCAATTTTAGGAAATGGCTGCTGACGTTTCAGATAAATCCAGATACACAGAATACTGATGGCGAAAATAATGCTGAGTAAAACCGGAATAAATGCCATTTGGGCGATGAGAATCAGGCTCAAGGTCAGTACAATCGAAGTATGGATTTTTGCATTGATCATTGCTTTATCTGCCTTAGGCCTGTGCCAATAACTGTTTGGCTTTACGCAGTTGCGCTTCACCTGCACCCTGTGGCAATTCGGCTTGGGGCAAATGCAGTGCATAAGCACATTGTTGTTGCTCGCATTGCTCGATCAGTCCCATCATAAATTCAAGTTTTTCTTCATGTGATTGCGTCGGCATATGTTCATAATGAATCTCGATACTGTGTTCATCCTGATACTGCTCAAAAACCTTGACATATAAGCCCTGTCCTCGGGCAAACTGCTTCCAGGATACCGACTGCAAGGAATCGCCAGTCTGGTAATTTCGCAGTTCGCGAAATTCATCCATATCTGGTTCAAAGCGGTTCAGATGGTATCTATTTTCTGCGCTAAAAACTTCTGCTTTGGGCGCAACCCAGGCAGTATGCTGATGATAAAGATAAGTCCAGGCCCGAACCAATCCAAAAGGATAAACCGAATATATTTGAATGACGGGATAATCAAATTTACCGCGTTGCTCTGCATAAAATGGCAGGATAAACTGCTGCTTCTGTGCATTCAGATAAACTTTGTGTAGCTGATTTCCAGCTTTAATATACAAATAATGTGGTCGAACTTGCTGCTGCTGAAAATACATTTGCAGATTCAGACTGTGTCCGACCTGCCCCACTTCATCCGCGATTAATTCAATCTTCAAGCCATGCAGCTGCTTAAACGTCAGATAAAAACTGATACACAGCACAGCACTGATTAAAAAGCAGAAACCTAAAATCAGATTGTTGGCATAATTCACCCCTGCCACAAAGGTGATCAAGATCAACACCAGATACAGATAGCCCTGCTGATAAATAAATACCAAGACGTCTTTCTGCGAGAGCTGTTTCTGCTGTGAAAATTGAAAGCGTTTGGCCAGCCATTTTTGCCAGGTTTTATCCAAGAGAGGACTCCTTTAGCTGACCGCAACCTGTTGCATGACATTCAAAGTTTCAGCTTCACTCAAACCCAGACGATGTGAAGTCACCGCCACAAATACGGCCTGTACGTCATCCGCTGTGACAAAGGCACGTTGCTGAATCAGCGCATGCGCTTGTGCTGCACGCTTGAGTGCCAATAAACCACGGGTGGACAGGCCATGACGGTTCTTGCGGGTTTCTTCCGCCAGATCGAGCAGATATTCCTGAATCGCTTCACTCATAAAGACCTGATGCGCCAGACTTTGCAGATCCAGAATTTCATCTTCAGTAAAAATATGCGCCAGACTGGCAATCAGGGCAAAACGGGATTCCTGCTGTAATAACAGCTTCTCGGCATGACGCGATGGATAACCCAAAGACAAACGCATCAGAAAACGATCCAGCTGCGATTCCGGCAAGGCATAAGTGCCGCTTTGAAACAGCGGGTTCTGTGTGGCAATCACCCAGAATGGTTTTGGCAAGGCATAGCGTACGCCATCAATGGTGGCATAACCCTCTTCCATGGCTTCAAGTAAGGCACTCTGGGTTTTGGGGCTACAACGGTTAATTTCATCTGCCAGTAAAATCTGGGTGAAAATCGGGCCTTGTTTAAACTCGAACTGATGTTCTTTCTGGTTAAACATATTAATACCGATGACATCGCTGGCCAGCATATCGTTGGTAAATTGAATCCGCTGGAACTTCAACCCTGCCAGATGTGCCAGACTACTCGCCAATGTGGTTTTCCCCAGACCCGGTAAATCCTCAAATAGAACATGACCACCTGCAATCAGACAGCACAGCGCCAACTTGGTCTGGGCCTGCTTGTCCAGTACGATGGCATTGACCTCTTCAAAAAAATGCTGGATCTTGGGCGCATAACTTGCAATCTTTTGTTCAAGCACAGTATTGAGATGTGCAGTATCGTTATTTTCCTTTTGTTTCATGCCCCAGATCACACTAATTTTCCTAATAAAACACGGTCTAGGATTAACATACACTGAAATTTTAATTTCCCCAAAAGATCAATTCTCTATCTGTGTAACTGAATGAGAATACCCGCGACAAAATGGCGAAAATTCAAATAAAAATAGGTGGGTTTTATCAAGTACGGAGAAAATGGCAACATAGAAAACAGGCAAAAAAACCGGTTCAAGAAGAAATCATTTTTTCTTCGAGTGCGAGTATTAATACCTCGTATACATTTTATTTATGATAGTTAAAACACCATACTTAAAAGGTATGCAGATTTATTTTTATCCTGGATTTGAATCAAGAATATTCTGAAACAACTGAGTGAATGAAATGAGAGGTCATTCGCTCGGCCATTTTTAAGACCGATATTTAGGCATAAAAAAGCGCCCCGAAAGGCGCTTGTTTTACTCAATGATTAACACGGACACTTTTTCATCCCGCCGCCTGCCGATGGATAACGCGAATCCACACAGTGACGATAAAATGTTTTCGGGTCCATCGCTTCCAGGTCTGGATGATGCTTGCGCATATGCTCCACATAGGTCTGGTAATCTGGCACCCCAACCATCAGGCGGAAACTTTGCTGCAAGCGTTGCCACAAGGTCGCAATACGTGACCAGTTTTTCGGATTCAGAATCAAATCCTTTTGTGACATCACGGTCATTTTGATGATTTTATAAATCATGGTTTTTCCGCTTTTGGCAAATTTCAGATTCATAAGACTCTCCTTAATGACCTTTCGCTGGCTGAATGTCTTCAGGATCGCGATAGATGGCTTCCGCTTCATGCACAGAAGGATTCGGATCTGCTAAAGCACGACGAATCACGCGAATCGCGGCGAACAGCATCACAAAAGCAACGATCATAAAAAAGGCACAAAGTGCGGCATTAATCTGATTCGACATGGCCACAGTCTGCATTTCTGCAATACTTTTAGCCGGCGCCAGGATTTCATTATTGGCAATGGCCGTATTGAAACGATCAGCTTGTGCCAGGAAACCAATCTTCGGATTTTCGTGGAAAATCTTCTGCCAGCCGGCAGTCATGGAAGTAATGAACAGGAAAACGGTCGGGATAATGGTGACCCAGACATATTTCTGTTTTTTCATTTTGAACAGAATGACTGTACCGAGAATGAGCGCCATCGCAGCCAGAATCTGGTTACCAATACCAAATAGCGGCCATAAGCTGTTAATGCCGCCGAGTGGATCGACCACGCCCTGATAGACGAAGAAGCCCCAACCTGCGACTGCAACCGCAGTACCCAGCAAGTTACCAAAGAAATTATGCGAGTTTTTCACCGCAGGAATCACGATGCCGACTGTATCCTGCACCATAAAGCGACAGGCACGCGTACCGGCATCTACCGCTGTCAGAATGAATAGAGCTTCAAACAGAATCGCAAAGTGATACCAGAACGCCATCATTTCACGGCTATTAAAAATTTCCGTGATGATATGCGCCATACCAATCGCAAAAGTCGGTGCACCACCTGTACGTGACAGAATCGAGTTTTCACCGACTTCTTGAGCCAATAAAGTCAAGGCTTCAGGGGTTACCACAAAACCAAGGGTACGCACTGCTTCTGCCGCACTTTCTGCGGTAGTCCCGAGTAAGGCGGCTGGCGAGTTAATCGCAAAATAAATTCCCGGATCCAGAACTGCGGCACAGATCAAAGCCATGATCGCCACAAAAGATTCCATCAACATACCGCCATAACCGATCACACGGATATCGCGTTCGTTATTGACCAGTTTCGGTGTCGTTCCCGAAGAGACCAGGGCATGGAAACCGGAAATCGCACCACAGGCAATGGTAATGAACAGGAATGGGAACATGGAGCCTGCAAATACTGGGCCAGTACCATCAATAAACTTGGTCACCGCTGGCAGTTTCATTTCAGGCATGGCAAACAGAATACCAATCGCCAGACCGGCAATTACACCAATTTTCAAGAAAGTGGATAGATAATCACGTGGCGCAAGCAACAGCCACACCGGCAATACTGATGCAATAAATCCATAGATAATCAATGCCCAGGTCAGCTCAGTTCCCGATAGTGTGAAGAACGGCCCCCAGTACGGATGTTGCGCGATGTTTTCACCGTAGATGATCCCGAGCATCATCAATACAAAACCAATAATCGACACTTCTGCAATTTTACCCGGACGGATAAAACGCATATACACGCCCATAAAGATCGCAATCGGAATCGTGGCAGCAATACTGAACACGCCCCACGGACTATTGGTCAAGGCTTTGACGACCACCAGTGCCAACACCGCCAGGATGATGATCATCACGCCTAAAGCACCCAGCATGACGATAATACCGGCAAAGGTGCCGAGTTCCTGCTTGGCCATTTCACCGAGTGAACGACCGTCACGACGGGTCGAAATAAACAGCACCAGAAAATCCTGTACCGCACCGGCCAGTACTACACCGACCAAGAGCCAGATGGTTCCGGGCAAATAACCCATTTGCGCGGCCAGGATCGGACCGACCAGCGGGCCTGCACCGGCAATTGCAGCAAAGTGATGGCCAAACAAAACACTTTTATTGGTTGGCACATAGTCCAGACCATCGGCCAGACGATGCGCAGGGGTTAAACGGCGTTCATTCAGCTCAAATACTTTGGTGGCAATAAACAGGCTATAGAAACGGTAAGCAATGCTATAGACACAGGCAGCTGCCAGTACCAGCCAGACTGCATTGACATGCTCACCCCGACTCAGGGCCAGCACTCCAAAGGAGACTGCACCCACTATGGCTACCAAAAGCCAAATTATTTTCGAAGTCAGCGTGGACTTCTTTTGTAAAGTTTCCATTCAATCCCTCATATTGTGATGCATACAAATCAGCGCGGTTGTTGTTGTTCGAAGTACTGCTGTTTTCCCTTGCGACTTTACGCCTGTTCTTTTCACTTTCCTCTAAGACTTTGGCATAAAAAAAGGGATGATCTAGATCATCCCTCTCGATAATAGTCTATTTTAAAACCATTATGCACGTTCTAAATAATCACCAGTACGGGTATCTACACGAACGCTTTCTTCTTGCTGTACGAATAATGGAACACGTACCACAGCACCTGTTTCAAGTTTCGCCGGCTTACCGCCACCGCCAGAAGTATCACCACGAACGCCTGGATCAGTTTCAACGATTTTAAGTACCACGAAGTTCGGTGGAGTCACGTTTAACGGCACGCCATTGAACAGCATAATGGTACATTTTTCATTTGAATCGTCTTTTAACCATTTTGCAGCATCGCTCATCGCTGTTTTATCAGCTGCGATCTGTTCAAACGATACAGGATCCATAAAGTTCCACATTTCGCCATCGTTGTACAAGTATTCCATTTCTACTTCAACGATATCAGCCGCTTCTAGGTTCTCGCCTGATTTGAATGTTTTTTCCAGAACTTTACCTGATTTAAGGTTACGTAATTTTACGCGGTTGAAGGCTTGGCCTTTACCTGGTTTTACGTATTCGTTTTCCATGATTGAACATGGGTTACCATCAAGCATAACCTTAAGGCCTGATTTGAAATCATTCGTAGAATAATAGGCCATGACTGGCGCACTCCAAACTTACTAACTTTAATCTATCGATGCTAAGGGCTGTTGCAATGTCATTTAGCAAGTCTGACACGAACATTAAGTTGCCACATGCACATTCATTTAATGTTACGTATTCTAAATGAGCAATGGCGCTCGCCGCAATGAAAAATTCCGCTTTCAGCCCTTCACACTGCCTAAGTTAGCATCAGGCATGAAAATCCTTTGTTTATTCATGTCTTGCTGGACGCTAAAATGCCATCCGGCTGTCATCATTTTTGACATATAGTCATGACGACAAATTTTATCGCACAGCAGATTATTCTGGTTCTCGACAAACTGTTAAACTGCAACCCTCTGGCCTTGCCCTCCCACTTCTACTGTTAATCTTCCAGCATGACGAATTATTTATATCAAGAACAAAACTGGCAATCACAGCTTAGCGACCTGATTACTGATCCGCACGAACTGCTTGAACTGCTGCAACTCGCACCGGCGCAGCTGCTCTCAGGTGCCATTTTGGCCAGTGAACAGTTCAAATTACGCGTGCCACGTGCTTTTGTCGGCAAAATACAGTCAGGCAATCCTTTAGACCCGCTACTGTTACAAGTCCTGCCGCATCATCTGGAGCTGGAAGATCATCCGGGATTTGTTACCGATCCCTTGGGCGAAGAGCAGGCCAATCAGCAGCCCGGCGTATTACATAAATATAAATCACGTTTCTTGCTGACGCTGACCGGTGCCTGTGCCGTGCATTGTCGTTACTGTTTCCGCCGGCATTTTCCTTATCAGGACAACCTGCCTAAAAATGAAGACTGGATCAATATCAAGCAATATCTGGAAAGCCAGCCTGATATTAATGAAGTGATTCTGAGCGGTGGTGATCCACTGACCTTATCCAACCGGAAATTGCAACTCTGGATCGAGCGGCTAGAATCTCTACCACAGCTCAAATTTTTAAGAATACATTCACGAGTTCCCATTGTGATCCCTAACCGGGTGGACGAAGAGCTACTTAGCATGTTAAAAAACAGTAGGCTACGTATTATTCTGGTGGTACACTCCAACCATGCATCGGAGCTGGATGACTTCACCTGCAAGCGTTTGAACCAGTTGGTTCAACAACAGATTACTGTGCTGAATCAGACAGTTTTATTAAAAGGTGTGAATGATTCTGCTCAGGTTTTGACAGATTTAAGCTATCGCTTGTTTGATGCCGGGGTGATGCCGTATTATTTACATGTACTTGATAAAGTAAAAGGTGCACATCATTTTGATTTACCACCTGATGACATTTATGAGATTTATACTGAAGTTTTAGCGAACCTTCCGGGGTATTTGGTTCCTAAACTGGTTCGAGAAATAGCGGGCGAGAACAATAAGACACCGCTTTTTGGGGTTTCAACATTTTTGAGTTAAATAATAAAGATGAGCAAGCATACGTCCGACATTTTTCAGACACCGACGGAACTCACACGGGATCAGCTGAGCTTTTGCCCGACGACTGCCAAAGCTTTGCAAGAGTGGGTTTCCGGTATTTCAATTTTGCAACTGGGAAATTCATCCAAATCCCTGTTTAATGCCTTATTAGAAATTTCTGAGCTGAAATGCACAGAAACCCTGCGCTTTGACCTGATTCAGGTCTTGCATCCGACCCTTGAAAATGTTCTGACCAGTCTGGAAAAGCATTTTGTCAATCAGGGGCTGATTACTTCGGATCGTAACGATCAAATCATTGAACTGGCCATGCTGCTGCGTAGCCATTTTGCCAAAATTTATATTGATATCGTCAAACGCTGTAATCATCAACTGACCCATCAAAAATTTTCCCTGTTTTCTCTGGGTAAAAAGAAAAGCATTCAAACCGCGCGTATGGTGTCGATTTATTATGCTTTGCAACAGCTCAGCCTGCTGTTATATCAACAGCATATGTTATACAGCACACCGGATATGGGGCAATGGTTGGCTGCACATCAACTGCTTGAATGTGCAATCGAAAATAATTTCTACCAAAGCAATATCAATCAGGTTTTAGGCACCCAGCACGAGATCCAGAATATTGCACATGCTTATGCTCAACTGATTTTACTGGATATTTTTAATACCCATCAGATTCGCCCTGCAGAAATTCAGGGGCTGTACCTATGCAGTTTTGACTGGGCCAAACTGGTGCAGATTCTACCGAAAGAAACCACACTGTCCCGCTATGTGGTGGATGCCAGCAAAGATCACCCCCCGATCTTTAATTCGCATCAGGGTGAACATTTTCAGCCAAGCTTCTATATTTCCACCCAGAATCTGATGGAACATTTGACCCATACTCAAAGCAAAAATGCCCAGTATCTGTCGCGTAATGAAAAACTGTTCCTGACCCCTGCACTACATTTTCATATCTATAATCTGCTCTCGAATAATATCGAACGCCGTCATGAACGTTATGAATATTCAGCCCAGATCAATATCTGCTTTGGCTTGACGGTGGCACATTTTTATCTATCCAAAGGTAAAAACTTTAACGAGACCCTGGAACTTGAGGCCAATTATAATTTCCAGAGTGAAAGCAGTTTTGTCAGCTCAATGGAAAATGCCATTCCAAGTGGTTTTAGCAGCATCAAGGCCCTCGATCGCGAAACCAAACAGATTCATAGCGCTGAAGTTCTGGATATTAGTGTCAATGGTTACCGGATTAAATGGACTGGTATTACCCCTGCCAATCTGAAAACCGGTGAATTTATTCTGGTTCAGGAAAAATCACAGCGTCAGTGGCGTGGTGGTGTGATTCGCTGGATCAAGCAATCGACCGACAAGAGTCTGGAAATTGGTCTGGAAGTTCTGGCTCAGGAATTATTCCCTTGCGCGGCTTATAGCCGTACCGAACGCCATCATGTCAATTATCAGCCTGCACTGCTGGTAAAAATGACGCAACTGGATCAGGTCACGACCAGTGTGATTGTCTCTGGTTCACAGATGTTTAGGGAAAAACAAACCATTCATTTACGCCTCGGTCAGAAAGAATTAAAAATCTATCTGACCAAAGCACAACTGATTACGCAGAGTTTTATCCGTTTTGATTATGAATTATTGAATGATCAAGAAGAAGAAATGATAGAAAACTTTATCGGTCAGCACATGAATGAAAGCAGAAATCATGATTTATGGGAAGCATTGAAGTGAGAAATCCATTATTGTCTAAAAAGTTAAAACGTACCGAAACACGTTTACTGATTATTGATGATAATCAAATTAGATATAACCAAATCCGTGATCTTCTGACCAGCAATGACTATCAGGTTGATGCTGTCCTGCTTGATGATTTGCAATCTTTTGAAAAACAGTTAAATTTTAACTGGGATCTGATTATCTTTGGCCGTGCTTATGATCTGAAATATGAACAGGCCTTAAGTCTGGTGCGTCTTTCCCAGCAGTCTCATCTGCCGATGATTTTGCTTAAACCGGATGACTATCAGGCTGAACACTATGCCCAGTATATTCATAAAGGAATTTATGACATTCTCAATTTTGACTACCTGGAACGCTTTTATGTGGGACTGGTTCGGGCATTGTCATTTAGCCGTGTATCGCAGACCCAGCAACATTTGCTCAATGAACTGGAAGCAGCACAAAGTCAGACACAATCCTTAGTCGAAGATAGTAATCGTGCCATCGCAACCATTCAAGAAGGGATTCATATTCAGGCCAATGCAGACTATCTGAAACTGTTTGGCTTACAAAGTGAAGACGAGATTATTGGCCTGCCGCTGCTAGATCTATTACAACCTTCTGATCTAAACGACTTTAAAACACGTTTCAAAAAGATTTCTCAAGGCCAGGTGGATTTAGGCCGGGTTGAAATCCACTCTCTTAATCCGCGTGTCGCCGCATCTAAGCCATTAAAACTGGAATTCTTGCCATCCAGCGCTGAAGAAGATGCACTACAAATTACTATTGATACTCAGGCTCAAGCAGGCAATACCGAGAAGCCAGCCGGAAAACCGAGTACTTTCCAGCTCCTTAAACGTGAAATAACCAAACAGTCCGCACCTGTAAATGCCATGGTAACTTTCTCTTTAAGTTCCTATGAACCAGAAGTTCTACAGTCTGAGTGGACGACGTTTAGTGGATATTTCAAAGCTGTTAAAGAATTCCTCAAAGAACAAACCCATGTTCCATTATTCAAGCTGGAATATGACGTCCTTGTCGGTCTGTTCCAGGCAGATTCCAAAGCAATTCTTGAATCCAAACTGATCGGATTAAATGCACTCAGCAAGCCACAATTAGTGACAGTGGGACAAAATTCGTTCCCGCTCAATTTACGCATGGGTTATGTGGTTCTGGAACAGGGTTTAAATGATGAAGCGCACTGCAATGAACTGATTGCACGAGCCTTCTCTACGTCTTTACCTCAAGCAGAAGTAGCACCTGAATTTGTACTAGATATTCCTGCTTCACTGAGCAACCAGCCATCTCTAGAAATGCCGCAGATCGATTTTAGTGTGGCCGAGACACCAATCGAAAGCCCAACAGCTACGGCGATCAGTCCAGCAGTCAGCTCTATTCCTGCGGCGACACCTCATATCCTGAAAGCTTTGAGTGAATGTCTGGATCGTGGTGAAATCCATTTAAAATATCAGCAGTTGTATGATAAAGAAGATACCCGTCTTTATACTTATGAAGTGACCAGCGGCTTCATTTATGAGAATAAATGGCAGGATATTTCTACACTGCTTGAACTGCATGAAGATGATGAGCTGTCAATTAAACTGGATCGCTGGATTCTGGTTGAAGCCAGTAAACAGTTGCACAATTTTATTACCCAGTATCCGGATGCGACCTTAATCGTGAATTTGAACCGTGCGGTACTGTTTAAAGACCGTAGCTTCCCGGAATTTATTTCCAAGCTGATTACGATTATTCGTAGCAAAGTCCGACATCCGCTGATCCTGCAATTCTCAGAAGAAGATATTCTGCTGAATCAACAGGATGCACAGAAATATCTACGTGTTCTGCATGAACATGGCGCGCTGATTGCGCTGCGTGATTTTGGTCAATCGATGTATAGTCCGAATTTGCTGCGTGAGCTGGAAATAGATGGTGTCAGCTTGCATTCCAGCTTGACCCAGATGCTGAATAACGAGACTGAAGTCGAGCAGCTGCAGGAAAAAATCACCAGCTATAATGATATCAAACCGCTGAATATTCTGGTCCGCGAATTAAATGATATGACCCTGTTCGCCAATGCCTGGAATGTTGATGCCCGCTTTATTCAAGGGGATTATTTCCAGAAAAAACTCGATCACCTGATTGATGTACAAGAGCATTAAATAGTTATATGCCTGCCATGCGGTTACTTTCCAAATGGCAGGCACAAAAAAACGGGCTTGAGACCCGTTTCTTTTATTTTGGGTATTAACGTTTAACAGAACGTGACATACCAGCAAAACGTTGTTTGAACTTGTCGATACGACCGCCAGTGTCAACGTTCTTTTGCTTACCAGTGTAGAATGGGTGGCAAGCTGAACATACGTCTAGGTAAAGTGTTTCTTTACCAGCAGCTGAACGAGTTTCGATTACGTTACCACATGAACAAGTCGCAACTAAAGTTTCATATTTTGGGTGAATATCGGCGCGCATGGTCGATTACTCCATTAGATTCAAGAAGGTTTAGCTGTCATCGCTATTGATCACTCTCAAATGAGGAAGCAGGAACAAAGTTCATGCAGATCAACACCACAACAGACCATTCTTTTGGCCCACCGAGACGGATACCGTCAGAGCTAAGCACAACAAGTGGGCACTATTATACGTGAAACAAATTCAATATGCGAATTATTCTTCTGCTTCTGACTCAGCCTCTTTGGCCCACACATTGGCAATAATCCCGCAAACCATCAATTGAATCTGATGAAAAATCATGATTGGCAAAACAATCATGCCCAGTGGCTGGCCAATGAATAGAATTTGTGCCATCGGCACGCCACTGGCCAGGGTTTTTTTAGAACCGCAGAAAAATACCGTCTTCTGGTCAGCGCGACTAAAACCCAGCCAGCGTGGGATATACAGCGACAACAGCATCACCAGGGTCAAAAGCACCGAACAGGCTAGCAATAACAGCAATAATGTACTGAGACTGACTTCATTCCAAAGTCCCGCTACTACGGCGCTACTAAAAGCACCATAGACCACCAGTAAAATTGAGCCTTGATCGAAGACCTTGACGATTTTTGGCATTTTCATCATTTTTGGATAAATCCAGGGACGTAAAATTTGCCCCAAGATAAAAGGTACCAATAACAACAGCGTAATCTGGATAATCGAAGCGGTTGGGTCAAACCCGTGCTCAGATTGACCTAAAATGAAAAATGCGACCAATACCGGGGTGATAAACATGCCGATAATATTGGAAAAAGATGCACTACAGACAGCACCGGCCACATTCCCATGTGCGACGGAAGTAAAAGCAATCGAAGACTGAACGGTAGATGGCAGGAAGCACATAAACAGGAAGCCCCAGTACAGCTCCTGCCCGAGCATTGGCAATAAAATCGGCTTGGCCAGCAAACCTAGAATAGGAAACAAGGCAAAAGTCAGTGCAAAGACCAAAGTATGTAATTTCCAGTGCATGATCCCCTCCACCACCGCTTCGCGGGACAGCTTGGCACCGTGCAGGAAAAATAGAATGGCAATCGCGCCTGTCGTGATCCAGCCAAAAACTTCAGCGGCCTGTCCGGAGACAGGCACTACACTGGCCAACAGCACCATGACAAATAGCAATATCGTAAAGCGGTCCAATGCCAACAATTTAAGCATCTGCTGTTCTTCCCTTAAAGTTTTATTGTTCGATAAAAAAATGCCCGGCTATCTTAACAGATGCCGGGCCCATGCTATGCACTCAGGTTGATGTAATATTTTCATCTATACGTGAATACATTTCATCTATCACGCTACATCCCACTTAGTTATTACGTGCATCCTGATCTTGCTGGATCAGCTCGATTTTATAGCCATCTGGGTCTTCTACAAATGCAATGACAGTCACACCGCCTTTCATTGGACCAGCTTCACGCACGACATTACCACCACGTGCCTTGATCTCTTCACATGCCTTATAAGCATCATCGACTGCAATCGCGATATGACCATAGGCATTGCCCAGCTCATAGCTGTCTGTATCCCAGTTATGCGTCAATTCAAGTACGGTGTGATTTTCTTCATCGCCATAACCGACAAAAGCCAGGGTAAAACGGCCCTCTTCGTAATCACGTTTACGAAGCAAAGTCATGCCAAGTACTTCAGTATAGAACTTGAGCGATTGTTCTAAATTGCCTACACGTAACATGGTATGCAGCATGCGCATATTAATCATCCTTCTGTACAGATTGTTGTTGGTGTTCACCGAGCAGTTTTGCGACCCAAACCACCAGAATCAGGATCGGAATCCCAATTAACGTGGTCATCAGGAAGAATTTCGGATAACCAATATTGGTCACTATAGTACCCGAATATCCGCCTAAAATCTTGGGAGTCAGGGTCATGAGTGAGCTAAAAATCGCATATTGAACCGCGGTAAATGACACACTGGTCAGGCTCGACAAGAATGCAATAA
This sequence comes from Acinetobacter sp. 18QD2AZ41W, assembly GCF_009829025.1. Taxonomy (NCBI): domain Bacteria; kingdom Pseudomonadati; phylum Pseudomonadota; class Gammaproteobacteria; order Moraxellales; family Moraxellaceae; genus Acinetobacter; species Acinetobacter sp. 18QD2AZ41W. The sequence goes on from NZ_WURP01000001.1 coordinate 534,411, forward strand.
ACGCAGCACCCGCAAGTCCGGCAGCCAGATTATCGACAATAATGGCAAAATAAAGCCACTTGTCGCTATAAGGTTTAATCACCTTGCCACTGACTTCGATCATGTCGGAACTACTACCATCTATCACCGCCAAAGGCTGAATATCAACATCCAGATTCTGGCCAGGGATGAGCTGATCATTGACCTGATAAACATGTGTGGTTTGCTGAAGCGCCTGGCCATCTTGCATCAAGACTGCACTGACAATATGTGCGGGTGACTGAATCAGTTGCTGCGCAGGAATCGCGGCAGTAAATACGCCTTCACTTTCTAATTTTGCCTCAAGATTCTGATCATTGATTTGTAAAACAATCTTTTGAATCGGTTGCAGCGCTGCACCGACATATTGACCACGTACCACAATGGTCTTGTCCTGTTCAGCGACATTGAGGGTATTGTCACTGGTGATCGGCAGAATCTGTAACTGGGTGCTGCCCTGTTGTGCAGTCAAATACGGCATGCTGACCTGTACAGGCTGAGTAGCATGATCTGAATTTAGATAGCTGGCTGTCACTTGCAGTTGCTTACTCTGCGCTAAAACATCACTGGGTACATTCAGCTTCCAGTAACCGACTTCATCGGTATCGGCCTGATAAACCTGATTAGCGACCCTAACTTCGACAGCTGCCAGTTTTTCACCAGATTTGACCAGTCCAATAAAAATCAGGTTGGTGGAACAGGCCAGCACGGCACCGACAAACATCAGTTTCATGATGTTCATTTTCTGGGCCAGTAAACCACCGAGAAAACCACCAATTAAAGAGAAAATCACCCCATAGACTTTGACCGCTTCGGCAATCTGCTCTTTACTGAAATTCAGGTCCTGATAGAAGACGTTGGAAATGACCCCGGCGATGATATCGGAAACCCGATAAAAACCGATCAATAACAACAGCACCAATGCCAGTTTTAAGCCATAGCGCCTAAAGAAGTCTGCAACCGGATTAACCCAGGTTTCATAGGCCATCTGCTTGTTGACTGCACCCATTTTAACCAAGCTTGCACCAATGGCAAAGGCAATCGCACCAGAACCAATAAAGCGTAAGGCTTCAAAGCAGAACAAGGCAAAAGTATCTTGAATGGTGAACTGTCCGGTAATACTGGCGACCAGATTACCTGAATAGATATAGCTCAGTACAAAGCTGATCACTGCGACAAAAAACACTGCGACTAAACGGAAATAATCACTGCGCAGATAATGTTTAGGCACACGGTCAACCTGCGGTTCCCGAATGCAAAGCGTGGTGACAATTCCGACCAGCATTACCGCGGCCATGGCCAGATAGGTCCATTTCCAGGCATCGTAGATATAGTTGCCTTTGGCTGTGCCCAAATAAGCGGCCAGAAACAAGGCGCCAGCACCCGCCACGATCATTCCGATCCGGTAACCGGCATTATAGGTCGCGGCCAAGACGGTCTGCATCTGGGTTTCCGCCAGTTCAATCCGGTAGGCATCAATCACAATATCCTGCGTTGCAGCAGAAAAGCCAAGCAGGACTGCACCCAGCGCCATTTGCTGTAAATGAGTTACGCCCAAAGCCGGATCAGAAAAAGCCATAATGGAAATGGCGCAGACAATCAGAATCTGTGCAATCAGCAACCAGGCTCGACGGCGTCCCAGAGCCTTGGTCAGAAAAGGCACTGGCAGTTCATCAATGAGCGGCGCCCAGACGAATTTAAACGAGTAGCCCAATGCTGCCCAGCTAAAAAAAGTGACTGCACTTTTGCTGATTCCGGCCTCACCTAACCATAAAGACAGACTGGAAAAAATCAGAAGAATCGGGACACCGGCCGAAAATCCCAAGAACAGCATGATCAAGGCACGTCGATCTAAAAATGCTGTAAATGCGGATTTCCAACCCGTCGTTTGTGTTGTCATTGCTTTATTATTTTCCGCGGAAAAACCAATTGCTGCTATTCAATCCTGTAATAGCGCATCTTTCAACAAGATTTATATATTTATCACATTTCCGGTTTTTTATTTTCTGGCAAAAGCCACATGTTCGCTTGAATTTTCCAAGCAAATCTGTATACCTTAACGTTTATCAACGTAATATTTCGTTTTGGATTTCAACAGTGACCCAGAGACTCGATCAAATTAATTCTTCTATCGCCAGCAACAATACGACAACACCAGAAAATATCCGCTCAGATTTACTTATCTCGGCATTTGAACAAAGCGAAATTCACAACACCCTTGAGCATACCCGCTTAAAATCCACCCAACTGACGCACATTCCAAACCTAGAAAAAATTCCGGCGTCGACCAAACGGATCAAGCCCCTGAATAATTTCTTGGGGCAAGACCGCGCACGGGCTTCGGTAGAGGCCGGGATTGCCTTACCTTATTCAGGCTATAATATTTTTGCCGTGGGTACGGCTGGCCTGGGCAAGCGCACCATGGTGAAGCGCCTGCTGCAACAGCATGCCAAAACCATGGAAACACCCAATGATTGGGTTTATGTCAACAACTTTCAAAACCAGCGCCAACCAATAGCTTTGGAGCTGCCTGCCGGTCAGGGTCCAAAATTTCAGGCCATGTTAAACCAAAGCTGGCAAACCATTCTGAAACAGCTTGAACGCCGTTTTACCGCGGAAACCTATCACAACCGCATTGAAATGATTCGCCAGGAAACTGGCGATGAACAGCAACAGGCGCTGATCGAACTCACCAAAGAAGGTGCAGAACTCGATCTGAAACTGATCTCGCGACACGATGAACACTGCTTTGTTCCCGTACATCTGATTGATGACAAATTACAGGAAATGACTCAGGAAGATCTGAATGCGCTGAGCAATCAGGATCGGGCCGAATTGGCAACCAATATGCGCTATATGGACAAAAAACTGGAGCGTCTGGGTTTGCATCTGGGTGATCTGGAAGATGATGCACGCGACCGTGTTCAGATTCTGAATCGTGATATTGCCAAACAGGTGGTGGTGCCACGTGTAGAACAGATTCTCTCCAAGTTCAAACATGTGCAAGGCTTGGAACATTATCTAAAATATTATGCCGAAGATATTATCAATAATGTCGAAATCGTGCTGGAACAGGAAGAGGATGATTTCACCCCGGCACTATTCAGCCGCGTACCGGCACGTTATCAGGCCAACGTGATTATTACCCACAAGCCGAATAGCGGTGCGCCAGTCATCTTTGAAGATTTTCCAACACATTACAATTTACTCGGTCATGTGGAACAGCTAACCCAAAATGGCACGATCACCACGGACTTCACCCTGATTCGTCCCGGAACGTTGCATAAAGCCAATGGCGGCTTTCTGATGCTGGAAGCGGAACAATTGCTGGAACAGCCTTATGCATGGCAAGGCTTGAAGCGTGCGCTTAAATCCGGACATTTAAAACTGTCTTCACTTGAGCATATGATCACGCTAACCGGCAGTATTTCAATTGAACCGGCATCGATTCCATTGAACATTAAAGTGATCTTGCTGGCCGAGCCTGAAATTTATTATGAAATTCTAGAGCTTGAACCGGAGCTAGGCAGCATCTTTAAAATCCGTGCTGATTTTACCGATACATTACAACGTAATGACGACAACGAGCAGGCCTATATGCAGCTGATTGCCGACTATGTGCAATCGGATAAATTATTGCCTTTTGACCGTTCTGCTTTGGCTGCACTGCTCACAGATTCCAGCCGTCAGGCCGAAGACCAAAGCTCACTATCATTACATGCCCTGACCTTGGGTGACCTGATTCGTGAAGCGCATCATCATGCCTTTCAGGCCGGTGACAAGATGGTCTCGGAAAAGCATATCAATACTGCACTCGATCATCGTAAATATCGCTTAGGCTATTTACGTGAGTTGTACTGGCAGGATCTGACCCGTGGTACACAGCTGATCGAAACCCGTGGCCATCGTTTGGGACAGATTAATGCTTTGTCAGTAATTCATTATGCTGATGTCGAATTTGGCCTTCCTTCACGTCTGACTGCTTCGGTGTATCAAGGAGGTGGTGACATTCTCGACATTGAGCGCAGTGTGGAACTCGGTGGCTCCTTGCATGCCAAAGGCGTGTTATTGATGTCGTCTTTCCTGAAAGCACATTTTGGTCGTGAACAGACCCTGCACTTCTCTGCGGCGCTGGCCTTTGAACAAAGCTATGGTCAGGTCGATGGTGACAGTGCCACAGTCGCGGAACTGTCTGCCCTGCTCTCTGCGATTAGCCAGTTACCGATTGATCAATCCTGGGCCATTACCGGCTCCATGAACCAGTTGGGACAAGTACAGCCAGTGGGCGGTGTCAATGCCAAAATTGAAGGTTTCTTTGATGCCTGCAAGCTGCAAGGTCTGACCGGCAAACAGGGCGTGATTATTCCACGTCAGAATATGCAGCATCTGATGCTGCGTAAAGATGTCACCATTGCTGTCGAAGAAGGTCAGTTCCATATTCATGCGATTGATACCATTGATCAGGCGCTGGAAATCCTGATGGCGCGTCCGGTCGGCACCTTGGATAAAAAAGGTCGCTATAGCAAAAATTCAATCTATGCCGCGGTGATGGCACAGCTGGATTACTGGCAAGCGATTGAAGATGGTGGTGAGCTGGTCGAATTACCGAAGAAAAAGAAAAAAAAGAAGAAGAAAAAAGACAAGAAGCAAATTGTTGAGCCACAAATTGAACTTGAAGCAGGTCATGCAATAGCCCAAAAGCCAAATGCAGCAACAGAAGATTAATCCGGTCGTTGCTCTATCTTTAAAATAGCAATAAAAAAGCGCTTCTCAATGAAGCGCTTTTTTAACATCTGGCTTGATTTAAATCTTAATTTAATTAAGCATCAGCCGCCGGGCTGTACTGTTCAACCAAAGGCTTTAATTCGCCTTTTTGGAACATGTCGAGCATGATATCGCTCCCACCGATCAATTCACCATTGATCCAAAGCTGTGGAAATGTCGGCCAGTTGGCGATTTGTGGTAACATCGCACGAATGTCCTGATTTTCCAGAATGTTTACATAAGCAAACGGACGACCAATCTGACTGAGTGCTTCTACTGCACGTGCAGAAAAACCACATTGTGGAAATTGCGGTGTGCCTTTCATATAAAGAAGTACTGCATGTTTAGCAATTTGGTCACGAATTAACGCTTCGGTATCGCGTGCTTGTTCAGTCATTGATAAATCCTCAACTCATCTGTCTGGCATTATACCCAAATCCAGACAAAACAGTATGTCTAAAGCAATAATTCCAATTTTATTTACAATTACCCTTTAAATCTGAGCGGGTTTTTGCTTATATAAGTTTTTCTTTCCACCTAACAGTTAAGAGTTAGTCATGAATAATATTACCCTCGCACCGGTACAAACTGATCAACCTTCTCACTTGATGCCTGTATTTGGCCGTCAACCGATCAGCTTTGTCCGAGGACGAGGTGCATATCTTTATACCGAAGATGGTACAGAGTATTTAGATGCATTAACCGGAATTGCAGTATGTGGTCTGGGTCATGCGCATCCAGTCATTGCCGAAGCAATTGCTGATCAGGCTGCGACCTTGATTCATACCAGCAACCTGTTTGAAGTGCCTTGGCAAACTGCGGCAGCACAAAAACTGGCCGAAGTCGCGGGTATGGAAGAAGTATTCTTCTCCAACAGTGGCGCAGAATCAAATGAAGGTGCAATCAAAATTGCACGTAAATTCGGTCATATGCAAGGCATTGCTTCACCCAAAATTATTGTGGCGGATCGTTCTTTCCATGGCCGTACCATGGCCACCCTTTCTGCAACAGGCAATAAAAAAGTTCAGGAAGGCTTTGGCCCGCTGGTCGAAGGTTTTATTCGTGTACCTTTTGGTGATCTCGAAGCGATTGAAGAGGCAGCGCTTCATCATCCGGATATTGTAGCCATTTTAGTTGAGCCCATTCAGGGTGAAGGTGGTGTAAATACCGCACCTCAAGGTTTCAGCTATCTCGAAGAAATTCGTCAAATCTGTAACCAGCACAACTGGTTGATGATGCTAGACGAAGTGCAAACCGGGAATGGCCGTACGGGCAAATATTTTGCTTATCAGCACACCAGCATTATTCCTGATGTACTGACCACAGCCAAAGGCTTGGGTAATGGTTTCCCGATTGGCGCCGTCATGACTCAAGGTCGTGGTGTAGGTGTATTAACTGCCGGTAATCATGGTTCGACTTATAGTGGTACAGCTTTGGGTTCACGTGTGGTCTACACCATTCTCGATATTATGCAAAAAGAAAATATCGTCGCCAATGCTGCGGAAAAAGGCGCTTATATCGTGGATCAGCTACGCAACAAACTGGCCGATCAAAATGTGAGCGTGCGTGGTTTCGGTCTGATGATCGGAATTGAATTACCGAAAGAATGTACTGAGCTGGTCGCAATTGCACGTGATGAATACAAAACCATCATCAATGTGACTGCCGGTAATGTGGTTCGCCTGTTGCCTACCCTGAACATTACTCAGGAACAGGCTGATCAGCTGATTGAGCGTTTAGTGAAAATGATCAACGCTTTTTTGGCCTAAACCCTGCGCTTAAAAACAAAAAAGCCGCTTGAAAGCGGCTTTTTTATATTCTGTATCTTATGATGCGGCTTGTAAAATACGCCCACCAGAAATCTGGTCAAAATATTGTTTCAATGTATCTAGGCAACGAAGAATTTTTGTCGGTTGTTGCTCACGTTTCGGCATGACTGCATATAGTGTAATCGGTGGAAGTCGCCATTCAGGCAAAACTTCAACCAAAGTGCCATTCAGTAAGTCTTTTTTCGCATCGAGATATAAAATCTTGGCAATCCCATTGCCCTGCAAGCACATCGATTTTGCCACCAGACCATTATTGGTACTGAAACGGGATTTCAATTCAAAATCGGCTTTTTCTGCAGTATTGACATTTTGAAACTGGAAATACTGATGATTTTTGATATGGGTCAAAGGCAGCACATCATGATTTTTAAGATCATCAGGACGTGAAATAATGGTGCTCTGATTAATATAACTCGGTGTCGCCACCAGAATTTGCTCAATCTGCATCAATGGCACCACCTGAAGATTGTGCTCATCATTTTTCTGTTCAAATCTTAAGGCGATATCGATACGCCCATCGAACAAATCAACCTCATGATTATTGGTTTCCAGATGTACTGCCAGGCCACGATGTGCGGACATCCAGTGAGAAAGTGCAGGAATCACATGATTCGCGCACAATTCTGGCAAAGCGACAATGCGCAGTTCACCCACAAGATCATCGCGTAATTCATTGATTCGGACTTTACCGCGCTCTGCAGCAGATAGCATTTCCTGGCAACTGTAGAAAAAAGCTTGTCCCGCTTCCGTCAAACTTAACTTTCTCGTTGAACGATTTAAAAGTACCACTTCCATATCATGTTCTAATGAGCGAATTTGTTGACTCACGGCGCTGGTCGTAATCCCTAATTCACGGGCAGCACCGCTAAACGAGTTTTTTTCTACAACACAAGCAAAAACACCCATTGCTCGAAGTTGATCTAACATAAATTTCCCTCTAAACTTATGAGATGCCTCATCATTTGATAAAAGCAACTTATTGTATTATACGGCGAAATTCACGTTTTGCATTATTTATTTAATTGTTTGGTAAAACTGTAGTTGGATTAATCGGTTTGCCGTCTAAGCGCACCTGAAATTCAAGCATGGTTCGCGTTGTACCAGTTGAACCCATTTCTGCAATTTTTTGCCCCGCTTTTACATTCTGTCCGCTTTTTACATCCAGTTTGCTGTTATGGGCATAAGCCGTAATATAGCCATTAATATGCTTCACCAACACCAGATTGCCATATTCTTTCAGGCCATCTGCGGCATAAACCACCTGCCCGTCTGCTGCTGCAAACACCGGATCACCGACATTGCCGCTATAGCGTGTGCCCTTGATATTAGATGCCAGATTATACTGCTGCAAAACTGGGCCATTAGACGGTTTTACCCAACCTAAACCCGCGGCAGTAGAGACGGGTGTCATTGGCGCCGGCGTGCTCACACGCGGTGTAGTCTGCACGGTGGTCGCTGGTGTAACTGGTGCCGGTGTTGGTACTGCAATCGTTTGACGCTGGATAGGGGCTGCCTGAGTCACTGCCTGCGTGCTGGTACTGCGACGTACGGTATTATTTTTCAGGCGGATCGACTGTCCCACATAAATCCGGTAAGGTGCAGCAATATCATTCATCTCGGCAACACTGATATAGTTCAGTCCATAACGTGCTGCGATCCCACTCAATGTATCTCCTGAACGTACCGTATAGAAATCAGGAGCTGTCGCATAACGCGTCGCATTATTTACTTGAGGTTTGGTGGCACAACCGGTGATTACTCCTGTAGAAATAACAACGGTTGATAAAACTAGGGTTTTAATCAGGGCTGCAGGCGAAGCAACAACACATTTCGGTAACACCAAGAACATTATCTTCCTCTCTAAGATCTATACGGTTGCAAAATCCCGTTAAGATTAGCAAAGTTTTACTGCAATATACTTGCAATCGCGAGTTTTTCACAAAGTTATAACACTGAGAACGCATTTTCTGCCAATTGTGTTTGAAGATTCCGCAAAACCTCATAGTTGGTGGCATCCATCTGAATCGGAGTAATGCTGACATAGCCATTGGCCACAGCAAAGAAGTCCGAGTCAATCTCGCTCAACCCTTGCTTGGGTTCTGCTACTGCTTCTCCAGACAGTCCAATCCAGTACACCTGACGACCACGTGGGTCAACATGACTGGTGATGGGCTTCGACTGACGGCGGCGGCCTTGATAAGTCACTTTTTCACCCTGTAATTCAGCCATATCCGGAATATTGATATTAAAAATATGACGCTCAGGAAGAACCGGCAAACCGCGTGCAATAAAATCATGTACCCAGTTGGCAGCCAGCTGATAATCCTGAGGGTGTTGATAGCTGCGTACATTCGGCCCACTCAATGACACCGCAATAGCAGGATGTTTACTTAAGCGACCTTCAAAGGCTGCCCCGACTGTACCGGAATACAAGACATCATCCCCCAGATTGGCACCACTATTAATACCGCTGACCACCAGATCAAATTCAAAGTCAAACAGGCCGTTCATAGCCAGATAAACACAATCTGCCGGAGTACCATTGACAGCCCAGACATCGGGAGAAATCTGAATCGGGCGTAAAGGTCGGTCCAGAGTCAAAGCACTGGAGTAACCACTGCGCTCACTTTCTGGCGCTACAATAACAATCCTCTCCAAAGGTTTTAGAGCCTGTGCCAATGCTTGAATACCCGGTGCAAACACACCATCATCATTTGAAACTAAAATATTCACTGAAAAATCTCGTCGCGCTAAAAAATGACTGGTTAGGACATTTAATTGTATTAGTGCTGGAATTATATATATTTACTGCTCGACATCCATCTTTAAAATATGTGGCTCAAGATGATTAAAAAATTCTCTTTATTTAGTGCTTTCGCTTTAAGCCTGGCAGTATCTGTTTCTCCTTCAGTTATGGCGAGCGAGCTGACTGTTGACGAAAACAATACCATTGTGAAAGAAGACATCGCATCGGCACAAGTCATGGCTGAGGTTTGCCCGGCTATGATTGGCCAAAATGCAAAATTAGACAGCATTATTCAGACTCTCATCCAGTCTTATCTTGCAGACTACTCAGATAAAGGCATGAGCTATCAAAAACTACAGGCAGATAGCGAATATAAATCTTTACTGGAAGAAGCGCGTCAGGGTGCAAAACAAACCAGTACTGACGAACAAAAAACCGTATGCGAAGAGATTCTGGATTACCAGGGCTAAGCTAGATAAATCTTCAAATAAGACGGTGTAAACATCGTCTTATTTTCTCTTACAGATTTCTTCATAATTCTACAGCTTCGCTACATTTTCCCACTTTTCAATTTCAAAAATAAGTTTAAGCTAGGCAAATTATTGTTCTAAATCTATTTTTTGAGTTTTTTAATGAAATATCCATTACTTCAAGCCATGACACTTTGTGTAGCTTCTGCCGTGACTCTTTTAGGAACATCTGCATTTGCAGCCAATGAAAATATCAATGTCACGCCAACCCAGCAAGTGACCAAGCAGGAACTGGCTGCGATTTATGTTCTTTCAGAAATCTGCCCGAGCATGGTTAAGGACAAGTCACAGTTCAATCAGGGCTATACCAAGCTGGTGACTGAATATATGCCAGGTCAGCGCAATCCGGTTGCAAGCTTAAACCAGATGGTTCAACAGAACGATTTCCGCAGTATTCTGGCTGAAGCACAATCTGATGCCAAGAAAGCTGGCAAGAAAAAAAATCAGGTGATTTGTAATGAATTAACCACCTATAACAATTAACCTGCTTTTCTGCCGATTACTTACAATACTTTTGAAATAAGACCGGGTTTCCCATAGAAGTCCGCCTAGCTTTATCCTAAAATGCTAGGCTCTTCGTGCTTACATCAAGATATAGGAACCCACTAGAAATGACCCAAAAAACTGCCCTTGCTGCATTATTATTAGTTCCTAGTTTTAGCTTTGCAGCAACTGTCCTATCTGCACCACCAGAATTGAATAATAAATCCTACGTGCTAATGGACTATGAGACAGGGCAACTTCTCGCTTCAAAAAATGAAAATGAAAAATTAGCCCCTGCTTCAATGACCAAGATGATGACCAGCTACATCATCGAACAAAAACTATTGAGCGGTGAACTCACTGAAGATGAACAGGTTCGCATGAATGAGTCAGCATGGTGTCGCGGTAGTAGCGCGGAATCATGTATGTATGTGCCTTTAAACGGTACGGCCACTGCACTTGAAATGCTGCGCGGAATTATTATTCAATCGGGTAATGATGCATCTAAGGCTATGGCTGAACATATTGCAGGGAACGAGGGTACCTTTGCACATATGATGAATCAGGAAGCCAAACGTATTGGTATGACCAATACCAGCTTTATCAATTCAACCGGTATGCCTGCTGAAGGTCATTATTCGACTGCCAAAGATATGGCAACGCTGGCACAGCACATCATTAAAGACAGTTCCAAGTATTATCCGATTTATGCTGAAAAAGAATTTACCTTTAATGGCATCAAGCAAGGTAACCGTAATGCCCTGCTGTATACCGACCCAAGTGTAGATGGCTTAAAAACTGGTCATACCAATGAAGCAGGGTACTGCTTGACCACCTCGTCTAAACGCGGCCCTACTCGCTTGATTTCAGTTATTTTTGGTGCACCCACCATGCAGGAACGTGCAACGCAGACACGTGAATTGCTGGCTTGGGGTTATGCAAACTTCGAAACCAAAAATGTTCAACCAGCTAAACAGGTACTTGCTAAAGCCAAAGTCTGGTTCGGTAAGGAAGATGAAGTTCAAATCGGACTTGCTGAAAACTTTAACGTGACCATGCCGAAAGGTCAGGCCAATGCGATTAAAACCCAGCTGGTGGTTCAACCGAAACTGACTGCACCATTACAACCGGGGCAAGTTGTCGGTAAATATGTTGCAACTCTGGATGGTAAAGTCATTTCAGAAAAACCTCTTGTGGCTTTGAATGCAGTGGAAGAAGCGGGTTTCTTCGCGCGTATGCTCGACCATATCAAACAGTTCTTTAGCAACTTGTTCTAAGTCTAAACAGACCATTTCAGTCTTGGACTAAGACCAAAGCACTCATTCAGATGGGTGCTTTTTATTTTATACTATGCACATGATCCTTCATCATTTATCGGACAGATCGTTATGAGCCAAAATATTCGTTCTTATTTAGATACGACCCCACAGATTGATGCTTCCTGTTATGTCGATCCGATGGGAATTGTGGTCGGCGATGTGATCTTGGCTGAAAATGTTTCGGTATGGCCTTTTGCTGTAATTCGGGGTGATGTGAATCATATTCGGATTGGTAAAAACTCAAATGTACAAGATCACTCGATGTTGCATGTCAGCCATAAGAAAGCCGATAAGCCTGAAGGTTCGCCTTTAATTATTGGTGAAGATGTCACCATTGGTCATCATGTCAAACTACATGGTTGTACCATTGGCAATCGTGTTTTGGTCGGTATTGGTACGATTATTCTGGATGATGTGATTGTTGAAGATGATGTCATGATTGGTGCAGGTTCGCTTGTTCCACCGAATAAGGTTTTGGAAAGCGGTTATTTGTATGTGGGCAGCCCTGTGAAAAAAGTGCGTCCGCTGACAGATAAAGAAAAAGCATTTTTACCGTATTCAGCGCAGAATTATGTGAAGGTGTCGGGGAATTACAAGTAAAAAAATTATTTAAAGCAGATCCTCTAAAGCAAAATTTTCAGCATGATGATTCCAAGTTCATCATGCTTCTGATATGCTTAAAACATAATAAATTATCATTATAGCAATTTTAATAAAAATATATACTTACAACAAAAACCCAATATAAAAGTATGAATAATTCTTCTATAAAAGCGAGTTAATTTCTCATATTTTGAATATATCGTTGTTATTAAAAGTATCTTTATTCATGTTAACAATATACCAATAAGAATTTAAATTATGACACGTCCTTTCGGCATTCAAGGTTCCACGACTTCACACGGTGGAATAGTTATGGCAAGCCAGTCCAAGATTACCCAAATGGGGATCTCCTTCTTAAGAGTTGGTGATGGTTTTGCTTGTCCCAAATGTAATATGTGGTCAACACTAATTAAAAGCCATGATCATGTCATTATGGATGGGAAAGCAGTGGCTTATGTAGGTGATCACTTTAGCTGTGGGGCAATCTTAATGCCAAAGCAAGTTCATGTGGTTGGAGCTCCTCAGCATACTGTACATGCCTTTCTGCAACAAAAAAGAAACCTATATTCAAGTACCCAAAATTTCGTAGAGAATCCTATTCCTGTAGAAGAACATGGACTAAAGTTCCAGCTCATAAATAAAAAATTCAATATACCTGTAAATGGATATTTTTATCTATTAACAACAAATGATGGGAAAGAAAAGAGCGGCTTTACAGATCATGATGGTTTTACTAAAATCTTGCATACAGGAATTAAATCCGAACAAGTCGATCTACATGTTTTTGACTTTTCCCAACCCATGAATAAATGGGAATAATGATGGAAACCACAAAATTAGCCTCTGCCTATAGTCGCATCATTTCTGGAAATTCTAATATTTGGGAAGCCTTTCCAGAGGAAAAAAAAGTCTGTGAATTTTCAGAACCATTATGCAACAGTGTTATTAAAGTACGAAATTACTATATTGCTCGTCCTTACAACTTTTTGATGAGCTTAGATCAATGGTCGAGTATCACAAATAAGATAGAGTTACTTACAGCTATCAGGTTTGGGATGGAATGGGATACTAATAATTTGCCTGAAGGGTATTTATCAGATCCTGCATTTCATACTCAAATGTATATAAAGTTTCATAACTATCTAATGAAAAATGTGATGCGCGAAGCTCCTAAAATTGTAGCTGAATTTCAAAAAGCTGTGTTTAAGGCTCGGTTTCTTACGACTTTTACCATTGATGAAGTAAAAGATATTCCTTATTTAAACACCCAAGATCAATTAAAGTCTGCTCTAATTAAAGCTAAGAAACTACAAAATCAGATTGATAAAATTAATATTGTTGATGCTACAAGAGATATGTTTTTAATCCAAAATAACAAAGGGCCGATTACAATAGACTTCCGTCATAAATCAAAAAATGTACAATTTATTTGATCTTAAATTAATCAGCAAAATTATTTAATTCAATGGATAATCCTTGGATGAAATTCAAAGATATTCAAAAATTATCAGACGTTAAGTTTCGTAGGCTTACCGGTGTTAGTTGGGCTACATTTAACCTGATGTTGGCCGAGCTAAATAAGCAGTTACCTCGTCATATTGGTAAAGGACGACCGCATAAATTACCGTTAGAAGATCGTTTGCTCTTATGTATAGAATATTGGAGAGAATATCGAACATTTTTCCATCTTGGTATGAGTTACGGTGTATCTGAAACGAGTGCAATTCGTATCACACGTGTTATTGAAGATACCTTAATCCGTTCTGGAAAATTCAACTTGCCAAAACAACTTCCTAATCGAGATGAAGTGGATTGGGAAGTTGTTGTGATTGATGCCACTGAAATATTAGTTCAACGTCCAAAAAAAACAGAAGAAATGGTATAGCGGTAAAAAAAAGTGACATACCTTTAAATTTCAGTTATCTATGCACTATACAACAGGTGAAATACTGAGTGTATGTGGAAGTCATGGAAGCATGCATGATTTTAAAATATTTAAAAAAAGCATGAGGAAATTAAAATTTAAGCCCTTTTTTATCGTTGATAAGGGTTATTTAGGGATAAAGAAATTGGGTTTTGGATGCCTCATGCCATCTAAAGCAAAGAAAACTGAAAAACTAGATTCTGAATTAAAAAAGTTAAATAGAGAGATTGGTCGTAGACGAATTCAAGTAGAGCATGTATTTGGAAGGATGAAATGTTTTAAGATTTTATCTTGTGTATATAGAAATCGTCGTAAAAGATTAAACCTGCGGTTTAATTTACTTGCTGGCATATACAATTTAGATTGGGTGAAAGATAAACAATTAAATTGGTTGAAAAATGATTTATGAAGGAAGTCTAATTAATAAAAATATGTTTATTGATGTTTTTAAACAGGATTTTAATCCAAATATGATTCAAATATTAAAATCTCAAGGCCTATACTTAGGTGATCCAGTCAATGTCATGTATAAAAAAATTAATAACCCTTAGTTCATTATGTTTCATATTTTTGGCAAGTTGTTCACTCGCCTCTCAAACCGACATAAATAGTGAAGCACTAAAAAATGCCAATCGAGGAATAGTAGGTACATTGTTGTCCGATGCCAAAGTGTACCAAATTGCCTCCTCATCTGAATTATCTCCATTAACGCAACAGTTACTATTTTCGACACTGGAAAAAATCGCTGTGATTCGAGGCTATGAGCAAACGATTGGTAAGTCTTATCGTTTTGATGAAGACTTAAACATTGCTCAAATCAATCAAATCTGTTGGATGGGTGTTTTTCTGCAAAAATATAAGCAATATTTACCCACTAAAATTGACAAAAATGAGAGCTACATCTGGGTTGATGCTTATGTTAAGCATTGGCAACACGACTTGAATGAATCTTATCGTGATACATTGATTGAAAATGACTGCAGAAAATCAGATTAATTAAATGTATGACTCATAATCTGATTGAGCGGGATACTGATTATATTTGGTTTATTTCCCATTTCTCACATGTAAAGGAGATAACACCTTAAAGAAAAAACTGATCATCATAGCCACACACCCCAAAATTTTATACAATAGTGCATCTTTATCCATGGTGCTGTTCTATGACCGCTTGGACTGCTCACGTCACTGTCGCAACCGTCATCGAAAAAGACGGAAAATTCCTGTTTGTCGAAGAACATACAGAAGCTGTGACACACCCAGTATTTAATCAGCCAGCAGGTCATGTGGAATGCGGTGAAACCATTATCGAAGCCGCAATTCGTGAAACCATGGAAGAGACCGGACATACGGTTGAAGTGACCCATCTTTTAGGGATGTATACCTATACCCCGCCCATGTTTCCGGATCGTACTTATTTTCGTTTCTGCTTTTTAGCCAAATCCACTGACTACGACCCAAATGCCGCTTTAGATACGGATATTGTCGGTGCAGTCTGGATGACATTGGACGAACTGAAAGAATCGGCGCGTGCGCGTAGTCCCCTGGTGATTAAAGCCGTGCAAGATGCCCTGTCAGGTCAAAAATACCCTTTATCGCTCATTTACGAGCACCAAAACTCTCCCTTAATTTCAAATTTGGATGCCTAATCCTATGCAACAACGTGTCATCGTCGGAATGTCGGGTGGTGTAGATTCATCTGTTTCTGCTGCGCTTTTACTTCAACAGGGTTATCAGGTTGAAGGTCTTTTCATGAAGAACTGGGAAGAAGATGACGGCACAGAATACTGTACCGCTATGGATGATCTTGCCGATGCTCAGGCCGTTTGTGACAAAATCGGGATTAAACTGCATACCGCAAACTTTGCCATGGAATATTGGGATCGTGTATTCGAACATTTTTTAGCAGAATATGCGGCTGGCCGTACCCCAAACCCAGACATTTTATGTAATAAAGAAATTAAATTCCGCGCTTTTCTAGATCATGCGGTGAACTTGGGTGCAGACTTTATTGCCACAGGTCATTACTGTCGTCGCGGTGCAACCATGACCAATTCACGCGGTGAAGAATACGCACCACTCTTACGTGGTGTTGATCAGAATAAGGATCAAACCTATTTCCTGCATGCCGTACATGGTCGTGAAATTAACAAGACATTATTCCCTGTCGGTGAAATTGAAAAGCCGCAAGTCCGCAAAATCGCTGAAGAATTAGATCTTGCTACGGCGAAGAAAAAAGACTCGACCGGGATCTGCTTTATTGGTGAGCGCCGATTTAATGACTTCTTGAAGCAATATTTACCGGCACAACCCGGAAAAATCGTGCTGGAAGACGGTAAAGAGGTTGGTGATCATCACGGCTTAATGTACTATACGCTCGGTCAACGCGGCGGCATCGGTATTGGCGGAATGAAAGGCGTCGCGGAAGGTGCCTGGTTCGTATTACATAAAGATATCGAAGGCAATCGTCTGGTGGTGGGTCAAGGCCATGAGCACCCACTGATGCAAAGCACCATGCTTTGGAGTGAAGCGATTGACTGGGTGGCCGGCGAGCAGGATATTCCTGAAACAGGTTTCCGTTGCACGGCCAAAACCCGTTACCGTCAGACTGATCAAGCATGTACGGTGTACCAAGATTCAGAATCACCCAATGGTGTACGTGTGGAGTTTGATGAACCACAACGTGCAGTGACCCCAGGTCAAAGTGTGGTGTTTTATTCAGGTGAAGTTTGTTTAGGCGGTGGTGTGATTCATCATACCAATGCACCTAAACCTGATTTTATAAAAGGATGAATTCGGCATGACGGAGTTACCATTTCAACCAGCCACAACGTTGAATACTCGTCAAAATCGCGCTTTGGCGTTAGCGGGTGTGTTTCAGGCCACCCAGCTGACCCATATGACCGCATTGAGTGGTCAGCAAAGTATTGGTGAAAACGGTAACTTTTATTTTGAACAGTTGATTAAAGCCAGTCTCAATATTCGTCCCGGCAATAACGAAAATGCCCAGACCCTAGACTTTTTTAATCAACTGGCCGATATTTCCTTAGGCTTAAAAACATTAGAAAGCAGCATTATTCAACCCTTCAATACTTCACCAAAATCCAGAATTCCAAAACTTTCCAGTACAAAACTTCCAATGAGCTATGCCATGGCACTTCTTCAATTAGAAAAGAAGGTCTATAGCAATCCCCAATTTGTTGAAATTATTGAACAGTCTCAACAGAAAATTCTCAGACAGCTTTCCTTTTTCGATAACAATTACCTGCACCCCAGCATCATTGCCAATCTGGCTCAAACCTATGTCGATACTGCGGGATCAATCAATCCGCGCATCATGGTTCGTGGCAATGCCGAAGCCTTTAAAGATGCCGGACATACCAACCGCATCCGTGCTTCCCTCTTTACCGGTTTGCAAATGGCGCACCTGTGGCGTCAGCTTGGTGGCAGCTCCTGGGGCATGGTATTTGGCAAACGCAAGTTGCTAAAAGATATTCAGAATCTGGCGCGTTTACAGTTTCAGGTGGTTTAACTGATACTGCACGTGTTTCGTTTTACGTTTAATTCCAAAATCTAAGGAATCGATATGAACGCTTTAACTGCACTTTCTCCACTAGATGGACGTTACGCGAGCAAATGTGATGCTCTACGTCCCTTTCTTTCTGAGTTTGGTTTAATCCATGCTCGTGTGACTGTTGAAGTGCGTTGGTTACAGGCGCTTGCGAACCACCCGGAAATTACTGAAGTTCCGGCGTTTTCAGGCGAAACTAATGCAGCGCTTGATGCGATTGTAAGCAATTTCTCTGAAGATGATGCCAATCGCATCAAAGAGATCGAACGCACCACCAACCACGACGTTAAAGCGGTTGAATATTTCCTGAAAGAAAAAATTGCCAATATCGATGAATTGAAAAATGCCGGTGAATTCATTCACTTTGCATGTACTTCTGAAGATATTAACAACCTGTCACATGCCTTGATGCTGAAAAGCGGTCGTGATGTACTGGTTGCATCTATGCAGCAAATCATTGATTCAGTTGTTGCACTTTCTGAAAAGCATGCTGACCAGCCAATGTTGTCTCGTACGCATGGTCAAACTGCAAGCCCAACGACGTTGGGTAAAGAAATGGCGAACGTGGCTTACCGCCTTGCACGTCAAATCAAACAGTTCAAAAATGTTGAACTTCTAGGCAAAATCAATGGTGCAGTAGGTAACTACAATGCGCACTATTCTGCTTACCCAGACATCAACTGGCCGGCACATTCACAAGCATTTGTAGAATCTTTGGGTCTAGATTTCAACCCGTACACCACGCAAATCGAGCCACATGACTACATGGCTGAACTGTTTGATGCCCTGCGTCGTTTCAACACTATTCTGATCGATTTTAACCGTGATGTTTGGGGTTATATCTCGCTTGGTTTCTTCAAGCAAAAGCTAAAAGATGGCGAAGTCGGTTCTTCAACCATGCCGCATAAAGTAAACCCGATTGACTTCGAAAACTCTGAAGGTAACTTGGGTCTTGCCAATGCTGTACTTGCACACCTTGGGGAAAAACTGCCAATTTCTCGCTGGCAGCGTGACCTGACTGACTCTACTGTGCTGCGTAACATGGGTGTTGGTTTTGCACAAAGCTTAATTGCTTTCGAAGCATGTGCTAAAGGGATCGGCAAACTTGAACTCAATGCTGCGCGCATTAACGAAGACTTAGACAATGCGCAAGAAGTGTTGGCTGAACCGATTCAAACTGTAATGCGTCGTTACAACGTTGAAAAACCATACGAAAAATTAAAAGCTCTGACTCGTGGTCAGGCCATGACTCGCGACATGATGGTTGATTTCGTAAACGGTAACGAGTTAGAAGCGGTTCCTGCTGCTGATCGTGCGCGTCTAGCTGAAATGACACCTGCTTCTTATACAGGTAATGCTGCTGAACAGGCCAAACAAGTGGCTGAGCTGATTGCTAAAATCTAATTTAAAATAAGACCAAAAGGCGAAGCTCAGGCTTCGCCTTTTTATTTATAATGTGTTTTATTCTAAAAACGATATTTCATCATAACGACATGATTGAGCAGCGACTTTCCGCCAAGCATTATGCGAGCATGGGTATTTTAATTCTGGCGATTCTGCTTGCCAGTATTCGTCCTTTAGAACTGGAAGCGTATCTCTTGCATCAGGCCGGCACGGTTTTCATGATCAGCATGCTGCTGGTCTGTCTGTATAAAATTGGGCTGAATTTTTTAAGTTTTAATTTATATATCCTTTTCCTGTTTGTTCATGTGATTGCTGCACACTATCTGTATTCCTATGTGCCTTATAACCAGTGGATTGAGCAGATTTTTGGCTTTCATCTGAATGAAGTCATGCATTGGTCACGCAATATGTTTGACCGTTTTGTTCATCTGGCCTACGGATTACTCCTTTACCCCATTTTCTATCGCCTGTTTCACGTCTGGTTGCCGCAGCAAAAACCTGTGGTCATTTTCCTGCTGGTGATTCAGTTTGTGGTGGCCAGTAGCATGCTCTATGAATGGCTGGAATGGTTGATCGCGATTGGCTTATCTCCCGAAGAAGCGGAGAACTATAATGGACAGCAAGGTGATAGCTGGGATGCGCATAAAGACATCTTGCTTGCCACATTAGGTGCGATATTTACGGGTAGTCTCATGCTCTTACAAAAAAGCCCACCGAAATGAGCTTTTAAAATCAAAATCTTATTGAATTAAGGTTTGTGATCAACTATTTCATTACATTCATATTTTTCACTTATGAAAGTGGGCAATATTGCATCCAGTCATCTTTCATTTTTTGCAATTCATTACCCGTCAACATTTCGCTGTAATAAATAAAATAGCTTGCATCAGGATATTGAATTTCATGTCTATACATCATTCCACGTAGAGAAATAGAAAATTCTTCTGGGAAATCATCCAAGTTCAATTCTTCAAACTCGTAATTAAAATAACAGTTTTGTGTTGCAAGATATGCTTCAGCTATAGCCATGTTTCTGCTCTAACAATAAAATATGCTTTATTTTATCCGATTAGCTGTAGGGATGTTTTGCATTTCAGTCGGTTCAATCCATTGAACAAACTTAGATTCTGACAAATGTGGATATTTGAACTTATCTAAATATTCAAAGCAGACCTTTTGAGCTTTCGGCATTTTCTCTAGATGCTGATCGAAGAGTAAATGGCGACTATATTGAGCACCATCAAAGCGAATAATCACACCTTCAAACTCCTTACCACCTCGAGTTTTATGCACCTGATAAGACTGCACCACACCACATGCCTTCGATGGAATAACAGGCGGGTCATCTGGCTTTAACACAGCATATAGAATAAAGAGACATGTCCCTGGGATAAAACCCAGCCAAAATAAAAGTTTTTTTTGATCTTCATTTTGTAACTTGGCTTCAGCGTACAATGCACATGCTATCGGACAGATCGCGATAGTCAGAAAACCTAAAACAAGAATAAGGGTGAGCATGCCTGTAAAAGCCGCATTGAATTAGATCTTTTATAGCATACTAACAATAACCTAAGGCATAAAAAAGCTCACCGCAGTGAGCTTTAATATATATTCAATTTTAACTGAATTAGAGTTTAGGATCGCGCATCTGTACCAGATTTGCATTGGCTTTGCTTAAGCTTTCCATGACCTTATTCATTACGGTTGGAATCAATGAATCCGCAATTTGCGCTGCCTGTAAACCCAGCTTTTCACCCAAGGTTGGTTTCTTGCGGGTCTGGATCGAATAAACATCATGTTGCGTCAGCAAGTGCAGTAAATATTCATCTGAAGTTTGCAGTTTATCTACCAGATTTAAATCCAGTGCATCACGACCATACCAATGCTCACCGGTTGCCACTTTTTCCACATTCAGCTGCGGACGGTATTTTTCTACAAAATGTTTGAACAAGGCATGCGTTTGCTGTAACTCTTCTTCAAACTTGGCCTTCCCTTCTTCGGTGTTTTCACCAAACATGGTCACGGTACGTTTGTACTGACCTGCGGTATAGAGTTCAAAGTCGATTTTATTGTCTTTCAGCAGACGGTTAAAGTTAGGCACTTGAGCCACCACCCCAATCGAACCGACAATCGCAAATGGTGCAGACACAACTTCATTTGCGATACACGCCATCATATAACCGCCACTGGCCGCTACTTTATCGACACAGATGGTCAAGTGAAAACCGGCATCACGTAAACGTACCAGTTGAGCAGCGGCCAGACCATAGCCATGCACCATACCACCCGGGCTTTCTAAACGCACCACAACACGGTCACGGCCCGCTTTAGCCGTGGATAAAATCAGGGTAATTTCTTCACGTAAACTTTCGACCGCAGAAGCGGCCATATCGCCTTTAAAGTCCAAGACATAGATTTTTTGATTGGTTTTCTTGCGTGCACGTGCTTCTTTTGACAGCTGTTGTGACAACTGCAAAAGCTCCAGTTTAGAGCCAGTCGTTTGCGCTATTTTTTTTCGTTGTTCATTGATACGCGCATTTAAATGACTGACACGGATTTCAGCGGGCAGTTTCGGACTATGAAATAACATAAAAAATCTATTCTCTATTTAATTCGGCTTATATCCTTAGATTAGGTCAATTCTGATTTTTTCAACAGCATTTATTGATCTTGTTGCCAAGCATGTCCACGACGGATCAATAATTTATATTGATTCATAATTTCATGGATCGCGAACAAACGAAAATACAAAATAAATAAAAGTGTATAGATTACAGCTATAATCGAAGCATTCATTGGCCACCAGGTTAATATAATAAAACCTCGATGACTTGTCCCCGAAGGGGTCATCAATGAATATACCGCAATAAAAAAAATGATCGTAATAAGCACAAAGAAGTATTCACCAAAACGCGTATGCATTAATGGTTTCTTGCCCTTCTCTTGTGCTTTTAGATAACGATGAAATTTAAATTGAGCATGTGCTGTAATATAAACACGCCATTGCTTTCTAAACTCAATATTATATTTTTGACGCTTTAACATATAAAAAATCACAAAGCCCAAGAAAGTATTCACGATCACAAACACGTCATAGAGCCAACGATGATAGTTGGTCATTCCCTGACTTTGTGAAGTAATGAACAAGCCTTCATAAGGGACAATCAAGGCTAATATGATACTGAACAGTACCATCACTAAATCAAAATATTGATGCATATAAGCCGTTCCAAAAAGCACATGGAACATATCTTTCATCGCGATTTGCGTCAGTTTAGCTTTTTCTTTAAATTCAGGGGTCTGTTGCATTGTCATTATAAATTTTAAAAAACTTATAGAACATAACAAAAAAAAACAGAATCCTAAGATTCTGTTTTAAGAGATTTATTTTTAAAATCGTATTAACCAAAACGCCCTGTAATATAAGCTTCAGTCAATTGATGGTCTGGTTGGGTAAAGACTTTTTCGGTCGCATTCACCTCAATTAAATCACCCAGATGGAAATACGCAGTACGGTCAGATACACGCGCTGCCTGTTGCATGGAGTGGGTTACAATCGCAATGGTATATTGAGTTGAAAGCTCAGAAATCAGCTCTTCTACTTTTGCTGTTGCAATTGGATCCAGCGCAGAACATGGTTCATCCATCAGAATCACTTCAGGCGAAACTGCGATGGTACGCGCGATACATAAACGTTGCTGCTGACCACCTGACAAACCTGTTCCCGGCTGATTCAAACGGTCTTTTACTTCTTCCCACAAACCGGCTTTACGCAAACTGCCTTCGACAATTTCTTCAAGATCGTATTTATCACGTGCAAGACCATGTAATTTCGGGCCGTAAGAAACGTTGTCAAAAATAGACTTTGGAAACGGGTTGGGCTTCTGGAATACCATACCGACTTGAGCACGTAGCAAGACCACATCCAGGTTTGGATCATAAATATCCTGATTGTCCAGCATGACTTTACCGGTCACACGACAACTGTCAATGGTGTCATTCATGCGGTTTAGGGTACGCAGAAAGGTTGACTTACCACAGCCTGATGGCCCAATAAAAGCAATCACTTCATTTTCATAAATGTTCAGGTCAATGCCTTTAATCGCTTCCGCTTCACCATAGTACACATGCACATCAGATGTACTCAGTTTCACATTTGTCGACTTTTCATCTTTTTTGCTGCTACTTTGCGTATCGAATTGGGAGACAAACGATGTTGCTGGCTTTGGTGTAGCCTCATCATTAGTGAATTGTGTCTGTTGTGGATTCACGGATTGATCCTTTTTTAAGGAGTTTTGAATAACAGTTGTGTTCATGATTCTGCCCCTATTACCAACGGACTTCAAACTTTTTACGTAACCAGATGGCCAGACTGTTCAAGCTGATCATCATGGCCAGAAGTACAATAATTGCTGCTGCGGTACGCCCTTCAAAGAAGTTACGTAACTCATTGCCCTGCCATAAGAAAATCTGCACAGGTAACGCTGTAGACTGATCAAATGGTGTGGCTGGAACGCTGGCAACAAAAGCACTCATCCCGATTAATAACAATGGTGCGGTTTCACCTAATGCCTGCGCGACCCCGATAATGGCACCAGTTAAAATACCCGGCAAAGCCAATGGCAAGACATGATGAAAAACCGTTTGCAGTCGTGAAGCACCCAAGCCCAACGCTGCCTGACGAATCGAAGGTGGAACCGCTTTAAGCGATGCACGTGTGGTGATG
This sequence comes from Acinetobacter sp. 18QD2AZ41W, assembly GCF_009829025.1. NCBI lineage: Bacteria > Pseudomonadati > Pseudomonadota > Gammaproteobacteria > Moraxellales > Moraxellaceae > Acinetobacter > Acinetobacter sp. 18QD2AZ41W. Next base: position 558,328 of record NZ_WURP01000001.1, read on the forward strand.
ATGACAGTTGGCAAAGTCATCAGACTCAGCACCAGACCACCGACCAGAGGGGCCGATAGCGGTAAATGCATCCAGCCAATAAAGATCGCGGCACCCAGCAAACCAAACACAATCGATGGCACTGCTGCCAGGTTGTTGATGTTGACTTCGACAATATCGGTAATCCAGTTTTTCGGCGCAAACTCTTCCAGATAGATCGCAGATGCCACCCCAATTGGAATCGAGATAAAGATCACGATCATCATCATGAACAGTGAGCCCATGAAAGCGCCTGCCAGACCTGATGTTGCCGGTGAACTACGCGAGTCAGGGCTGGTAAAAATATTAGTATTGAAACTGTTTTCGATTACACCTGAGGCTTTCATCTCGTCCGCCACCTGGCGTACTTCAGGACTGAGTTGTTGCTGTTCTGCTGGTAACGAACGATCAATATTACCCGCCAGCCAGACATCGACATTGGCATCTGCCAGAATTTTAACCTCTGTGCTTTGACCGACCAGACTTGGATCATTCATGACCATGTCACGTAAGCGATAAGCCTCAGAACTGGTATATAAATAACCCAGTTCATCACGCTGACTTTCCAGCTTGCTGTCTCTGGCGATCATGCCGTTGATGATCAGTGCATCCCAGTCCACCATGCCGACATCCATTTGCCAGGCAATCATACGCTCTTCAAACTGCGCCGGAGACTCTCCCGCAGCTGGCTTGGGTTTTGGACCAATCTCTACAATGGCCGGATCGAAATGAATCGGCAAACTCATGCTGCTTTGCCAGAAGGCAGGCAAACCTTTGGATAAAATACTGCCGAAGAGCAATACCACAAAGAACAGACCGGCCAATACCGCAGAGAAACCAAATAGACGGAATGTTTTTTCTTTACGATGACGTCGCCCCAAAGAGCTTTGAATGGTCTTCTTACGCTTTTCACGCAGCTCGGCAGCGACGGATGGATCAACACGCTGATCCACAGGCGTTGTATTTGAAGTACTCATTAGTCGTATTGCTCACGATATTTACGCACGATGATCAGTGCAACAATGTTCAAACCTAGGGTAATCACAAATAAGGTCAGTCCCAGGGCAAAGGCCACCAGTGCTTGCGGACTGGCAAAGTCGGTATCACCTGTTAATTGATTGACGATGGTAATGGTGACCGTAGATACGGCTTCAAGTGGATTGGCATGCAGCTGCGGACTGTTCCCCGCTGCAAGTACCACGATCATGGTTTCACCAATCGCACGGGATGCTGCCAACAGGAAAGCACCAATAATACCCGGCAAAGCTGCAGGTAAAACCACCTGACGGATCGTTTCAGATTTGGTTGCACCTAGCCCCAGAGAACCATCACGTAAGGCACGTGGCACCTGGGTAATAATGTCATCGGATAGAGAAGATACGAATGGAATAATCATGATGCCCATCACCAGACCCGCGGTCAGCGCACTGGTGGCATTAATTTCGAGTCCGACCATGGCACCCATGGCTTTAAGAAATGGACCGATGATCATCAAGGCAAAGACACCATAAACAATCGTAGGAATACCCGCCAACACTTCAATGGTCGGTTTTGCCCAAGAGCGGAAGCGCGGTGATGCATATTCTGCCAGATAGATCGCAATCATCAGACCGACCGGTACCGCGACCAAAAGTGCGATCGCACTGACCATGAGCGTACCCCACAGCAGTGGCAATAAACCGTAACTGCCCTCGGCACTGCCAGAAGTGCTAAACCCCGGGTTCCATTCGGTACCAAAGAAGAAATCCAGTGGACTGACGAAGCTGAAGAAGCGCATCGCCTCACCAAACATCGACATGACAATCCCGAGCGTGGTCAGAATTGCCACGCCCGAACACAATGCCAAGCCGATATTCATCATTTTCTCGACTTGGTTACGTGCGCGGAATTCCTGGCTAATACGTTTTTTGGCCCAGACCAGACCTGCCAGTGCAGCCGAAATCACCACTGCCAATTTGGCAAAAGTCCCAATGGTCGAAAATTTAGCTAACTGTTCTGCTGCGGCCAGTTCATAGGCTGCAGGTGTATCACTGACACCGAAACCTGAGGCAAGTGCCTGAACACGATCAACAACAACGCCCAGACTCGCCGGATCCAGATTGGCCGAAATATCCTGCGGCAAATGGTTGAGTACCACTTGCTCCAGAAAACTTGGCTCAACCATATTCCAAACAATCAAAATTAAAAACGCAGGGATACCACACCACAGTGCCACCAGTGCACCATAATATCCGGGACGCGAGTGTAAGTTTGCAGAATTGCTTCCCTTACCTGCTAAGTTACGGCTTTTACTTAATCCGATTTGATAGGCTATGGCCATAATGGCCAATAACACACCTATAAGTAGCAGATTCATGTATTCTCCACTGTTTTCTCAATTTTCATGGTTTGAAAAAACTTGTTTATCGCAAAAAGCCGATGGTAGGTTGACCCTACCACCAGCGATTTCAAAATCATCGATTATTTTACAATGACCGCTTTACCAGCCTTGAAATTTGCAAGGACTGCTGCGCGTTCTTTATCAGACATTGAAATCAGACCTGCTTTTTCCAGCTTAGAGCCCTTACCTGATACCTTCTTGTTCAGGAAGTATTCAGTGAACTGTGGTAAGCCTTTGATCGATTTCAAGTGTTCGCCTTTCACGTAGAAGAACAATGGACGTGATACCGGATAAGCACCATTCAAAATCGTTTTTTCAGAAGGTGCTACATTGTTCACAGTTGCAACACGTAAGCGGTCACGGTTCTGGTCATAAAAGCCCAGGCCAAACACACCGACTGCACTTGGAGAAGTTTTCAAACGTGCCAGTGTCTCGGTATAGTCGCCTGCAATTTCAACTACACGGCCATCTTTACGGAATGTGGTACATGCTTTTTTCTTGGCATCTTTGTCTAGAGACTTAATTGCAGCATACGATTCACAACCTGCATCCACCATTTTCTCCTGGAACACTTCGCGCGTACCATGATTCGAAGCAGGAATCACCAGCGTGATCGGCTCATTCGGAAGTGCTTTGTCAATTTGGTTCCAGCGTGTATACGGATTGGCGACCATTTTGCCATTTGATGGAAGTTGTGCAGCAAGTGCAGCGAAGACATGCTGTGGACGCAACTTATAAGCAGCCTTGTTAGCATTTGAAGCAAATACGATACCGTCATAACCGATTTTGATTTCTAATACTTGGTTAACGCCGTTCTTTTTACATTCAGCCAGCTCGGTAGATTTGATTTGACGCGAAGAGTTCGCGATATCAATGGTGTTATCACCCACGCCATTACAGAACTGCTTTAAACCACCTGACGAACCGCCAGAACCGACCACTGGTGTTTTGAATTGTGGGAAGGTATTACCGAATTCTTCCGCCACGATACTGGCATATGGAAGTACAGTTGAAGAACCTGCAATTTGAATGGTGTCACGAGCTGCGTGTGCAGTCGTTACAGCAGCTGCCCCGGTTACTGCTAATGCTAAAGCTATATTTGTAAAGCGCATTCTAGTATCTCTCTCATTTATACAATTTGGAGTACGCCACTTTTTATTCAGTTTTGTACTTATTTCGATACATGCATTTTGATTTTAGAATATGACAAATAAGTTACAGCTTTATTACGATTTAATGATTTTTAATTTGTACACTTTCTATCCATAAAATACTTATAAATTTCAACTATTAAATTCTTTTTATCATTCAACTGAAGAAAAAATCTGATCATTAACATGTAACAATTTTTATAAAACCCAATTGAAGAAAAATCTTGCTCCCTAGCCTTACATAATTAGATGACGATTTTATAACAGCTTAAAATAAGTACAGATATTCGGTATTTTTCTGATGAATCTACCTATAGAATTGATCATTCTATGACTCAAAAATAAAAAAAGGAGATCATTTCGATCTCCTTTTTTTCACACCACCATCACTTATGCAATAGGTGGCGTATAAGTACCATCAGCGATTGAATCTTTGATACGATCCGCTTCTGCAAGCACCAGTGCCAGCAAGTTCTTCACGTTATCCAGCGTTGCAACCGGGCTTAAAGTGGTCATTTTCAGAGACTGAACCTGACCGACTTTCGTCACACCAATATTCGCTTCACCACGTGCAAACAGCTCATCTGCCACGTTCTGGTTTAGTGTATCTAACAGTTCAACCGGATAGCCCGCTGGAACCACACGGAACAGCACAGAGGCAAATTGCGGCTCAAGCAGAAGCTCCAGACCGTCAGTCACTTTAATATAATCTGCCACATCACGCGTCAAACCAACACCGTGATCGATCATTGAACCATAAAGCTCTTCGCCTAATGCTTCCACCGTCATCCACAATTTCAACGCATCAAAACGACGCGTGGTTTGCAGTGACTTCGATACCAGGTTCGGCACACCATGTTCTTCATCATAGGCAGAGTTTAGGTACTCCGCTTCATAATGCATGAAACGGTAGTTTGCTTCGTCTTTCAGCAAGAACGCGCCACACGAAATGGTCTGGAAATAATGCTTATGGAAATCGAGCGTAATCGAATCAGACAGCTCGATACCATCTAACATATCGCGATGATCGTTAGACAGAATTAAAGCACCACCCCAAGCTGCATCGATGTGCATCCACGCGCCATATTGGTTGGTGATTTCACGGACTTTCTTCAGTGGATCGATTGCACCTGCATCGGTTGTACCTGCAGTTGCCACCACACATGCCACGATTTTGCCTTCGTTTTGAAGGTGCGCCATGGTTTTCTCAAGTGCGTCCATGTCCATGCGCGCATTTTCGTCCACAGGAACAGTCACTACAGACTGGAAACCCATGCCCATCATCGCCATGTTCTTTTGCACAGAGAAATGTGCATTTTCAGAACAGATGACTTTGACATTACGCATCGCATCCGCAGGAATACCATCACGCTGAACCGACCACGGCTTACCGTTTTCGTCTTTCCAGTTTTTCGCGATGCAAGCATCACGTGCCAGCAGTACGCCCATCAGGTTAGACTGTGTACCACCAGAGGTGAATACGCCTGCCTGGCCTGCGCCATAGCCTACTTTTTGACGTAACCAATCGATTAACTGAACTTCCATCAGTGAACCGGCCGGGCTTTGATCCCATGAGTCCATTGACTGGTTGGTTGCATTAATCAGTACTTCCGCAATCTGGCTGGTCACCATGGTTGGACAATGCAAATGCGCAAGTGAATGCGGATGATGTACTTTTAAGCTCTTGTTGAGGAATAACTCAACCATACGCTCTAAAGATTTCTCTACACCCAACCCCTGTTTAGAAGGATTAAACGTAATCGCGCTGCGCAGCTCGTTAATGCTGCCACCCGTGTACATTTTGTCATTTTGCAACCATGCTGCAACCGCTTTGGTCGCTTGATCCATGGCTGACTGGTAGTCAGCGATGGATGCAGCATCATTACAAAGTAAAGCTTTACGATGTTCTGCAAAATCTACCATGAATTATGCGCCTCGAACTGCAACAAGAGCTTCAGCAACTGCTTTCTTAAAGCGAGCAATCACTTCAACACATTCGTCATGCGTGATGATCAATGGGCAAAGTAAACGAATCACTGTACCGTTACGACCACCTTTCTCAAGCAATAATTTATTGTTGAAACACGCCGTCTGGATCGCTGCTGCCAATTGACCATCAGCAGGTAAAGAACCCATGTGATCTGCCTTTTGGCGCTCGTCCACAATTTCAACACCAATCATCAAACCGCGACCGCGCACGTTACCAATACATGGGAATTCGACAGCTAATTTTTTAATCTCAGCTTGCAGGAAATCACCGCGTTCTTGGGCATTTTGCGCCAGGTTTTGTTCTTTAATGGTATTGATCGTTGCAAGACCTGTACCCATTGCCAACTGGTTACCACGGAACGTACCGGTATGACCTGCTGGCTGCCAAGCATCAAACTTACGTTTAATACCGAGGACTGCGAGCGGCAAGCTACCACCAACAGCTTTAGACATCACCACCACATCAGGTTCGATGCCCGCATGTTCAAAGGCAAACATTTTGCCTGAACGTGCAAAGCCCGCTTGAACTTCATCAAGAATCAACACGATGTTGTGCTTTTCAGTCACTTCACGGATTTTCTTCAACCATTTCACAGGTGCAGTTACCACACCGCCTTCTCCTTGAATCGCTTCAAGAATTACAGCTGCCGGTTTAGTCACACCGCTTTCTACATCTTCAATGAAGTTTTCAAAGAAATACGTTAAAGCATCAACACCCGCTTCACCACCAAGACCCAATGGGCAACGGTATTCATGCGGATACGGCATGAATTGAACGCCTGGCATCAAACCGTTAACTGCGTTTTTCGCAGACAGGTTACCGGTCATGGCCAATGCACCATGCGTCATACCATGATAGCCACCAGAGAAGCTGATCACCGAGCTACGACCGGTAAAGGTTTTCGCAAGTTTAATCGCGGCTTCTGTTGCATCTGCACCGGATGGGCCACAGAACTGCAAGCAGTATTCTTCTTGACCACCTGGAAGATAAGAAAGAAGTGCTTCAGTAAAAGCATCTTTTAAAGGCGTAGTTAAATCCAGAGTATGCAATGGCAAGCCGCTTGCAATTGTATCCTGGATACTTTGAATGACTGCAGGATGATTATGGCCCAATGCCAACGTCCCTGCCCCAGCTAAACAATCAAGGTACTCAGTACCTTCAACATCGGTAACCCAGCAACCTTGTGCTTTCGCTATCGCTAACGGTAATTTACGTGGATAACTACGCACATTCGATTCCATCTGACTTTGGCGAGTCAAGTAGTATTCGTTTGTGGAATTGGTGGCAGGGTTTACAGAAGTAACGCTCATATCGAATTACCATCTCTGATATGGGTGAAAGAAATAAGTCTGGTGACGTTTGGTCCTTTGACTCGGCGCTTTATAAAGAGGTTCTAGCTAGCAGTTTGTATTTAAATAACTAGGAGGCGGATGATACCGAATTTTTCAGGAAAATAAACAACTTTCAGTCGCATTTTGTCCTAATCTTTATCGAAAAAAAACATCACACCAACCTATAACCTGAATGATCATCTTACAGTGTGACAGCAGAAAGAAAAGCGGGTTCTTTTATGCTTTTTTGTAGCACAGCTAACATTCAGGCAAAAAAGCTTAAAATCCACCATTAAGCACTTAATTATTAACGATAAACATAAATCAAGTAAGAGTGTAAAATGAAAGAAAATTTAACACTCTTACCACAAATATTTCGTAAAAAGATCACAATTGAGATTTAATATTTTAACAACGGCTTAGATGGCCAATTTTAAGAAAAACAGGACAATTTCATGCGTCTCTTAGCACTTACCAGTTTTATCCTTGCATCTACCTTGGCCACAGGCGCATTTGCAGCTCCGGCCGAATCGCTGAATTACAATGTTGTGAATCTTTCAGCAGAGGCCAGTCGTGAAATCTCGAATGATGAAATGCATGCCGTGCTTTATATTGAAAAATCCAACAAACAGCCAGCTGAATTGGCTACACAAATTAACCAGCTAATGAATCAGGCCATTGCCACAGCGCGCAAATATCCAACTGTGAAAATCGAGACGGGCGCACAAAGCACTTACCCTATTTATGACAATGATAACCGCAAATTGAAAGAATGGCGTGGACGTGCCCAGATTCGTCTGGAATCGAAAGATTTTAAAGCAGCGTCTCAACTGATTGCTGAATTACAACAGCACTTCCAGACCCAGTCGATTAACTTCAAAGTTTCAGACGAAAAGCGCAAAAAAGTCGAAAATGAGCTGATGATTGAAGCCTCTAAAAACTTCCAGCAACGCGCACAGGCACTGACTCAAGCCTGGAACAAACCGAGTTATCAACTGGTAAACTTAAATCTGAATACCAATAACTATTCACCACAACCTGTACCGCGTATGGCCATGATGAAAGCTGCATCGGCGGATATGGCTGTTCCAGAGCAGGAAGTTGCTGCGGGTGAATCGCAAATGACGGTGAGTGCCAATGGTGCGATTCAGTTTAAATAAGATTTCATCATATTATTCGGATTTTTAAGAACCACCCTTTTGGGTGGTTTTCTATCATTTGAATATTCTTTAATAATCAAGGCTACAAATTCATACAAACTCAGGTAGGAATTGAGGTTTGACCGGTTTAGAGTAACGGACATTTGTACCAATCCTCTCTGCTCATGTCTCTTGACCAACTGAATCTTTACCTGTTTCATATCCTAAATGTACCTGAACACGCCTCGATCTGGATGATCCAATATGCCTCCCTGATTGCGCATGATCTGGTTTATCTCTTTCTGCTGATTTTTGCTATTGCCTGGTTCCGTGGCAGTTATGAAGTAAAAACTGGCATTATCAAGGCATTTATTTTTACAGCAATTACCTTGTCGATCAGCGAGGTATTGTCCGCGATCCTGAATACCCCACGTCCGTTTGTAATAGATATTGGTCGCACCCTGATCGAACATGCACCTACAGGTTCTTTTCCCAGCAATCATATGAGTATTTTTAGTGGGATTGCCCTATCTTGTTATTTTTCATCACAACGTGATTTGGGAAGAATTCTAATCTGGACAGCTTGGCTAGTAGCTTGGTCACGTGTTTATGTCGGTGTGCATTTTCCGATGGATATGCTGGGTGCATTCCTGATTGCAATAACAGTGAATTTAGCTGGATTACCATTGTGGTGGAAATATCAGGATAAACTCATGCAGTTTATTTTAACTATTCATCAGTCACTGTTTGCGCCATTAATCCGGATGGGCTGGATTAAATAAATCGCATTAAGATGTCATAAAAAATCCCGCTCGAAAGCGGGATTTTTTATGATTGAAATTTAAATCTGAATGACTTAGTAGATCGCCATATGATTGCGGTGAATCATCTCGAGTGAACGCGCTTCACCTAAAACCTGATGCACTTTATCAGAAGCCAGACCACGTACAATATCTGCCGAACGCGAACTAAAGTTAACACGACCGACTGCAATTCGGTGACCTTGTGTATCCACACATTCCACCACATCACCGCGCTCAAAATGTCCTTCAACCGCTTTGACGCCGACAGGCAACAAGCTACGATGATTGTCTTTAATGGCCTTTACCGCACCATCATCAATCACCAAACGACCTGCCGTTTGCAGGTGTGCTGCCAACCATTGCTGATGCGCGGTCATCCGATCTTTGTCAGTCACAAACAAGGTTCCTAACAATTCACCAGACATCAGACGAGATAGCACAGCATCACTATCACCGCTTGCAATTAAGGTCGGACAACCGGACTTTGCCGCCAGTCGTGCAGCACGAACTTTGGTCAGCATGCCGCCGCGACCAAATTTACCACCACCACCGGCCATATCAAACAGGCTCTCATCCATCGCACGTACCGTATGGAACAGTTTGGCATCTGGATTCGAGCGTGGATCTGAGTCAAACATACCTTCCTGATCGGTTAAGATAATCAGAAGATCTGCATGCACCTGACCTGCCACCATGGCAGCCAGCGTGTCGTTATCACCAAAGCGGATTTCATCGGTAGAAACGGTATCATTTTCATTAATCACTGGAATCACGCGCCAGTCAATCAGGTTCTGCAAAGCATCACATGAATTGAGATAGCGGCGACGGTCTGCCAGATCATCATGAGTCAATAGTACCTGCGCCGTTCGAATCTGGTGTTTCTCAAGTACGCTTGACCAGGTATGAATCAGGCCCATCTGACCGATGGCAGCACAAGCCTGAAGACTGGGTAGATCGGTGGGTCGATTCTCAAGTTTCATTCGCACCATACCTTCAGCCACAGCACCGGAAGACACCAGAATAATCTCGTGTCCTGCATTGTGTAGATCTGCGATTTGTCCCGCCCAGTGCGAGATGGCATCTAAATCTAAACCTTGTCCGTTTGCTGTGAGTAAAGATGATCCGATTTTAACAACGATTCGTTTACAACCCTTGAGCTGACGCTGCCCATCTACCACTTCTATCATCTTGTCCTCAGACTCTTCTCTCAGAGATTAGCGTACGTAGTACACTTCCACATCACTATCATCATCGCCATCTTCATCATCTTCATCGTCGCCCAGAATACCGGCAAGACGTTGCTGACGACGCATCTCACGATACGCTTCTTTTGCAGCGATGGTTTGTTCACGTGTTTCAGCTTCAAGCTGATCACGGAATGCTTTCATTTCTGCTGCATATTCTTGATCTTCAGCTTCGCGTTCACGCTGCTCTTCGATCTGATCCATCAGGTAGTAAACCACGTCTTTGGTACCTTCAGCGGTTAAGCCAGAAGTTTCAAAAACCGGGCCTTCCCACTGCAATTCTTCAAGAATATGAGTACACCATTCTTCACGTGTTTCTTCAGCCAATTGGTCGACTTTATTCAGCACCAATACGATCGGCAGTTTTGAAAGTGTTGGGGAGAAATTTTCTAACTCTTTCATAATTGCTTTAGCATTATGTGCCGGATCTGAGCCATCAATCGGTTGTACATCAACGATGTGTAACAAGATACGGGTACGTGCCAGATGCTTCAGGAAGCGAATCCCCAGACCTGCACCTTCAGATGCGCCTTCAATCAGACCCGGAATATCGGCCATCACGAATGAACGGTGACTATCGGCATCGACCACACCCAGGTTTGGCACCATGGTGGTAAATGGATAATCTGCCACTTTTGGTTTTGCCGCCGATACTGCACGAATGAAGGTTGATTTCCCCGCATTTGGCATACCCAGCAAGCCCACATCTGCCAGAACTTTAAGCTCCAGACGGATTTCACGGAATTCGCCTTTTTGACCATGCGTACACTTACGTGGTGAACGGTTGGTCGATGATTTAAAGTGCGTATTTCCTAAACCACCGTCACCGCCTGCTGCCACTTTCACGCGTTGACCATCTTCGATCAAGTCACCAATAATGTCGCCAGACTCGACGTCTACAATTGTTGTTCCAACTGGAACTTTTAATACGGTGTCTTCACCGCCACGACCAGCACAGTTCGCCCCACGGCCATTTTTTGCTCGTTCTGCACGGAATTTACGTGTATAACGATAATCAACTAGCGTACTGGTGTTGTCGTCAGCCTGTATATAAATACTGCCACCACGACCACCATCACCACCATCTGGACCACCAAATGGCACGAATTTTTCACGGCGAAAACTGGCTACGCCATTGCCACCGTCGCCAGCCTCTACGGTAATGACTGCTTCATCAACAAAGCGCATATTGCCAATCCTCTAAAAACTTTAAAACCCCATATTCTGCCATATTTTAAAGAATTTCTCGACTATATTTATATGCTATTCCATGAAGATCGCTTATTTAATCCTGTCATGTTATTGAACAGCCATTAATTTTTGATAAGTTTCAAAACTAAGCTCTATGCTTTTGTTTTAATATACTTTTTAATGATCACTTGATTGTTTTTAATTATTTCTGCTTTGTCGTGCAACTGCCTATAGTGTAGGCAATGTTAAAAGAGTCGGGCCTATGAGCAATTCAGAAAGGAAATCTGTCAGTCCATTGTCATCACAATTTGTATTATTGATGGCAATGGCATGTGGCTTATGTGCAGGCTCTGCCTATTTTAACCAGCCTCTGATCTATTCAATCGAGAAAAGTCTGGGCATTAGTACCAGTCAGGCCGGTTTTGCCGTGGTGATTGCACAGATTGGTTATGTCCTCGGCTTAATGCTTTTGGTTCCTTTGGGAGACTTTCTGAATAAACGCAAACTGATCGTTAGCTTGATGGTCTTTGCAGCCATTTCGCAGATATTGCTTTCATTCAGTACAACTTTATCAATGCTGTATCTGTTTACCTTGTGTGCCACCTTTGGCGCAATCTCGGCGCAGGTCTTAATTCCTTTTGCATCGACCATTAGCCCACCTGAATCCAGCGCTGCTACAGTGGGTAAGCTGATGAGTGGGTTGGTGATGGGAATTATTCTATCACGTACCTTTGCCGGCTTTGTTTCCACTTACTGGTCTTGGGAAGGTGTGTATTTATCCAGCGGTGTGATCACCTTGCTCTTTGCAGCACTCATGTGGAAAAAACTACCCGATACTCAAGCTCAGGCAGGCTTAACTATTGGTGACATTTACCGCTCTTTGTTTAGCCTTGCAGGTCAGAATCCACATTTAATCCGGCGTGCCTGTGCGGGTGCCTTGGGTTTTGGAATTTTATCGATGATCTTTACCTCGATGACTTTTGTATTAGGCAATGCACCTTATTATTTCACCGATTTCGAAATTGGGTTATTTGGCTTACTGGGCGTGATCGGGATTTATTCATCAAGCTGGTCAGGCAAAACCGTAGGACAAGGTAGAGAAAATCTGGTCGCCAAGCTATGCATTGTCCTGATGTTCGGCTCTACACTGCCCTTATATTTTGCCCAGCACAATATTGTAATCTATGCGATTGGTGTGCTGATGGCCTACTTTGGTCTGACAGCCTTCCATGTTTTGAATCAGAATCTGGTTTATCGGATTGATCTTAAATCGCGTTCACGTATTAATGCAGTCTATATGACGATTTACTTTAGTGGTGCCGCTTTAGGTTCGCTTGGTGCAGTCTATGCCTGGGAGCAGTTTGAATGGATCGGTTGCGTGATCCTTGGCTTTATTTTCTCGATTGGAATTTTACTGATTGATCGCTTGGATTTTAAGAAAATGCAAAATGCTTGATTCACAAAGGAATAAATCGATCGGTTTATTCCTTTTGGTAAAGTACATACTTCATTAACTCTGTTCTAAGATTAGAATTTTGTTCTCGATGAATACTACCTAATTGAGGTGTAATATTCGCGATATGTTCCAAATTTTCACTACCAACCAGTGCGTTATATCTTACATAGTTAAGCAAACATTGATTTTGAAATCTCCTAATTTGGTCTTTTAATTCTCCATCAGATATTGCTTTACCTAAAAATTTAAAAGCATCTTCTTGCTCATTAAATATAGATATAAATTTTTTATTCAATATTTTTATACTTTCATTTCGATCAGGTTTATAAATTAAATAATTACATATTTGATTACTAAGATGCTCAAGCTCAACAAGTTGAATAACTAGTCCTTTACAATAATTAGCAATTACTTCTATCCCTTTCTGCTCTCGCCAACTGGTATAGGTCATTAATATTGCAAGCGGTGCAAAGATCGTTGCTGACCAAAGCAAGAGATTGGTCGCTAAAGCAATATCAACATCTAAAAGTTTGAAGATTGCATAAATCGCAATGCATAAAACTAAAATGATTGCATACACTGCCAGTAAAGTAGCCAACAGATTTTCTGACTTTTTCATCTCTTGCTACCCCAAAAGCAATTTAGCTTCTATTTGGCAACACGTTGTTTATTTTCTAAAATTTCTGGTAAACCATGTTCAATCCAGTGAATCATTTGCATCACTTTATCTGCAGCTTGTGAACCGGTAATGGTCAACTGATATTCCACTTTTGGTGGCACAACCGGATAAACCGTTCTGAGCACAAAACCATCTTGTTCCAGCACTTTTAAAGTCTGGGAGAGCATCTTTTCACTCACCCCTTCAATCCGTTGTTTCAGTTCACTAAAACGATGCACACCTTCACTCAGGCAACGCAACACCAAGACCGACCATTTATTGGCAAGATGTTCCAATATTTCACGTGATGGACATTCAGTTGATAAAACCTGCCCTAGTAACGGACTAATTGCATAATTTGTCATAAATCTATCTCGGGATTTTATTACTTACTGATTTTAATATACTTACTCTTTGTAAGCTAACAGATTAATATTTCGTCAGCAAGCTGATTTACATTTCGTGATTGAATCGAATCCACCCGACTTCAATAAAAAATAAGTATAAAAAAAGAGCCTCCATAGAGACTCTTTTTTAAACTACATCAACAAATTATGCATTTGTTTCTGCAGGAACTTTAGGATAGCTTACGCCGCCCATTTGTTCAGCAATACGTAATACCTGGCAGCTATAACCCACTTCGTTATCGTACCAAACATAAGCAGTTAAACGGTTGCCTGAAGTGATTGTTGCTTGCGCGTCAAATACACCTGCAGTGCGTGAACCAATAAAGTCAGAAGAGACCACTTCAGTCGAGTTGGTATAACCGATTTGACCTTGAAGGATCGAACCGATTGAAATCTGACGAATATATTCGTTTACTTCATCACGATCAACGTCTTGACCTAAAGTCAGGTTAAGAATTGCAAGTGATACATTTGGCGTAGGAACACGTACAGAATTACCTGTCAATTTACCTTGAAGTGCTGGCAGCGCTTTAGCAACTGCTTTCGCTGCGCCAGTTTCAGTAATAACCATGTTCAATGTTGCAGCACGGCCACGACGGTCCGCTTTATGGTAGTTATCGATCAAGTTCTGGTCGTTTGTGAACGAGTGAACTGTTTCAACATGACCATTTAACACGGTGTATTTATCATGCAATACTTTCAGTGTTGGAGTAATTGCGTTAGTCGTACAGCTTGCAGCAGAGATGATGCTATCTTCAGCAAGGATGTCCGCCTGGTTCACACCGTAAACCACATTCTTCATGTCACCTTTACCAGGTGCAGTCAAAATAACACGAGCAGCGCCCGGGCATTTCAGGTGTTGAGCAAGACCTTCAGCATCACGCCATTTACCAGTGTTGTCGATCACAAGTGCATTGTTAATACCATATGCTGTGTAATCCACTTCAGAAGGATTAGACGCATAGATCACTTTAATGAAGTTACCGTTTGCAATAATTGCTTCGTTTTCTTCATCTACAGAAATCGTGCCTGCAAATGGGCCATGAATAGAGTCACGACGCAGTAGAGATGCACGTTTTTCCAAATCACCATCAGATGATTTACGAACCACGATCGCTTTCAGGCTAAGACCGCGACCCAGACCTGATTGACCAATCATCAAACGTGCCAGGATACGACCGATACGACCGAAGCCATAAAGAACTACGTCTTTATGTTCTACAGCAGCAGCATTGCCTTCTAGAGATTTAACAACGTCTGCAACAAATGCATCGATGTCGCCGCCTTTTTCTTTAAATTCAACAGCAAGTTTACCTAGATCAACTTCAGCAGAACCGATGTTCTCAACTTTCGCCAACGCTTCAAGAATTGGGAATGTATTTACAACCGAAAGTTCAACATCGAGTACGCGAGTACGGCGGTGTGCTTTCAAGATCTGAATCACAGAACGGTTAATTAAAGAGCGACCATAAACTGTAGCTACAATATTTTTTTCACGATATAACTGACCAACAAGGGCAATCATGCGTTCCGCAAGTTCTTCACGGTTTTTCCAGCGACCTTGGTGCTCTGCATGTAGGGCAACGATAGTGTCTTTGCTCACAGATACGTCCTCTAATTAATTGTAAATCTAGGCATAAATTTCAAAACCCCATAATTGTAATGGAATTGGAGGCAACTTTGAATCAAAAGCTCACCGAGACGAGTGGTTTTTAACGTATATTCACTATAAATCTGGGAAATAGTTGCAATTAGCTAAATGATTTTGCATTCAAAAATTTTAAAAGCATGCGTTTTCCCGTACGGAGCAGAAATTTGTTAAATGTTGTTTATTCATTCGATCTCTTTTTAATTTTAAGAGTCTAGTCGATCCTGATAGTTTGCCAGATTTTTCTTAAGCGCTAATTGCTGTTTACGCTGCTTAAATAGATGCAGAATCCCTTCAATCACCAGCACCAATACGGCGAGCCAAATTGGAATATAAGTCAGCCACTCGCCAGCTTCCACACGCTCCCCCAAAGCCATCGAGGCAAAGGCCAACAGCACAGGTTCCAGATAACTCAACAACCCAAAAATAACAAAGGGTAAATATCGGCTGGCGAGAATATAGCTACCGAGTCCCAGTGCGCTCAAAAAACCCAGTACCAATACTGCCCAGATCAAATGAGAATGATTTAACATGAGCTGCATCGAGTCGCTATAAATAAAACCCAGATAAAATGCAGCGGGCAAAATCAGACATAGATCCCACCAGAAGCCCCCCAGATGATCCGTAGCAAATTTACGCCGCATGAAGAAATACAAAGGATAGGCCAAAGCCACATAGACCGTTTCCCATGCAATTGAACCAATTCGCCAGATCTCATGCCCCACACCCAATACCGCCAAAGCGACAGCGACCATCTGGAATGATGATAATTTCTCTTTATAGAGCATACAGCCGACCAGCACCATCACCAGAGGCAACAAAAAATAGCCGAGTGAGACTTCTAGGCCACGACCATTGATAGGGCCCCACAAGAACAGCCATAATTGTGTGGTACATAACAGGGAGCTGATCAGCAGCCAGATCAACAAGGCAGGTTGCAGCAAAACCCGCTTAAAGATACTGCTGATATGTTGCAGATCACCCGACCACCACATAAAGGCAGTTAAAAACGGAATCGTGGCCAGCATGCGCCAGGCAAAGGTCTGTTCACTATCTAAAGGCTGTAAGAAAGGCGTAAATACATAGAGCACCCCGAAAACCACCGAGGCCAATACAGATAACGCAATGCCTTTATACATAGTCAAACTCTACTTTCATTCGCCGGCATTATAACGATTAGTACACTAGAAAGCTTGATGCTTCATCTATTTAAAGTGAAATCACTACCCTACTTTGAAATATATTTTTGCTCATAAAAATAAAAAACCATGCCTAAGCATGGTTTCGATTAAGAAGATATTTCTATCTTTGCGTTTGTTTGGTATGAATCACATCACTCAGGTCATAACCCACAGACTGTGCATATTGCAAATATTCGTTTACAACATTTTTATCTAATTGCGGATTACGTGACAGTATCCACATGTATTTACGTTTAGGCTCACCGACCAGAACGGTTTGATAATTCTCATCCAGTTTTAAGACCCAATAATCGCCACGCCCGACCGGAATCCAGCGAATAAATTCGGGCAGGAAACTGACTTTTAATTTGGTATTTTGCGGTGGATCTTGCACAAATGCCTCACCCAAGGATTGGGTGGGCTGACCATCTTTTTTCATACAGCGGTTATCGACCACAATATTGCCATTTTCATTTAAGGTATAGGTTGCAGTGACATCACGATCGCATTTATTTTGAAAAGACAAAGGCTTGCGCGCCACTTCATACCAAGTCCCCAAATAACGGTCCAGTTCTACTTTTTCAACAGTGGCTAATGGCTCATTTTGCGCATAGGCCATCGTCGCCGCGCCCAAACCAAGAAGAACCGCACTACCCACAGCAATTTTTACCAGCTTCAATCCATTACCTGAAGAATTTTGAGTTGTCATAAAAATACCTATTATATGTTCACAAAATATTTATTTAAAAATTTTCTGTTCTTACAATAGCCTTATCCAAGCACTTGATTTGTTACATTATGTTTGGTTTATGATTGACTTTAGGTCATCGAAATAAAACTTCATGTAAAAAAAATCAATCAAACATCTGGGCTTTTAAGCGCAAAATTTCATCACGCAGACGTGCAGCCTGCTCAAACTGTAACTCTTTAGAGGCTTTCAGCATTTCCTTTTCAAGCTTGTTAATATGCTTCGCAAACATTTTCGGGTCTGCCATGATATGTCGTTCATCTGCACTGATCGCGCGCGCCTGATCAGAAGCTTTCAATTCAATTGAATCATCATCCAATATTTCACCGGTATCGATTTCCTTGATTACCTGACGGACTGCGCTACGCGGAGTAATACCATGCTCTTCATTAAACTGAATCTGCTTGGCACGACGTCGATCTGTCTCATCAATGGCTTTTTGCATTGAGTCAGTTATTCGATCTGCATACAAAATCGCCCTCCCTTTCAGGTTACGCGCAGCACGCCCGATAGTCTGAATGAGAGAACGCTCAGAACGCAGGAAACCTTCTTTATCGGCATCCAGAATCGCAACCAGTGACACTTCCGGCATATCCAGACCTTCACGCAGCAGGTTAATCCCGACCAGCACATCGTGTACGCCAGTACGCAGCTCATGAATAATCTTGACGCGCTCAACGGTGTCGATATCCGAGTGTAAATAAGCGACCTTAATCCCGTACTCTTTTAAATAAGAGGTCAGGTCTTCTGCCATGCGCTTGGTCAAGGTGGTGACCAGTACCCGCTCATTGATATCTTTGCGCAGATTAATTTCTGAAAGTACATCATCGACTTGCGTCAGTACCGGACGAATTTCAATTTCAGGATCGATCAGACCGGTCGGACGTACCACCTGCTCGACAATCTGCTGCGATTTTTCCAGTTCATAACGTGCTGGCGTTGCGCTGACATAAACGGTGGTCGGGACAATGCGTTCCCATTCTTCAAATTTCATCGGGCGGTTATCTAGCGCGCTTGGCAAACGGAAGCCGTAATTCACCAGATTTTCTTTGCGCGAACGGTCGCCTTTATACATGGCACCAATTTGTGGCACAGTCACATGCGATTCATCAATAATCAGCAAGGCATCATCGGGAATATAATCGAACAAGGTTGGCGGCGCCTCGCCTGAAGGACGTCCAGACAAATGACGCGAGTAGTTTTCGATGCCATTGGTATAGCCCAACTGCTGCATCATTTCCAGATCATAACGGGTACGCTGTTCAATCCGCTGCGCTTCCAGCAATTTGTCATTTTCACGAAAGAACACCAGTCGTTCTTTGAGTTCTTCCCGAATGGTTTCAATCGCGCGGGATAAATTGTCTTTTGGCGTGACATAGTGACTTTTGGGATAAATCGTCACCCGCGGGACTTTGCGCACCATTTTTCCGGTCAGTGGATCAAACCAGCGGATGGAGTCGACCTCATCATCAAACAGTTCAATCCGGATGGCATCCTGATCCGATTCTGCCGGGAAAATATCGATAATTTCGCCACGAATACGATAAGTACCGCGCAGGAATTCCAGTTCATTGCGCGAATACTGCATTTCGACCAGACGGCGAATAATGTCATCACGACCAATGCGATCGCCTTCCACCACATGCAGCAACATGCTCATGTAAGCATTCGGATCACCCAAACCATAAATTGCAGAAACTGATGCGACAATAATTGCATCACGACGTTCTAATAATGATCGGGTCGCGGAAAGACGCATCTGGTCAATATGGTCATTAATTGCGGCATCTTTCTCGATAAAAGTATCTGAAGATGGCACATAAGCTTCCGGCTGATAATAATCATAATAACTGACAAAATACTCGACGGCGTTATTCGGGAAAAATGCTTTAAATTCGCCATAAAGCTGTGCAGCCAGCGTTTTGTTATGTGCCATGACAATGGTCGGACGCTGGGTCTGTGCAATTACATTGGCCATGGTATAAGTCTTACCCGACCCGGTAACGCCCAGTAAAAGCTGATCATGAAAGCCCTGTTCAATACCCTTGACCAGCTTTTCAATGGCCTGTGGCTGATCACCTGCGGGTTGATAACTGGTTACTAATTCAAAGGGTTGCTTATCAGTCACAGCTACATGTCTCAACTCGAATGCGGATCAGGAATTTTAGCAGATTTCAGACTTGCCGGAGCAGATTCCATAGCCAAAATACCGAAATCCAACAGATGATGACAGTCGAGAAATATGTTGAGAATTCTCATATTTAGTCAGTCTTTCAACATTCAGGCCATCCCTGCTTTTTACTTGACCCCAACCCCGATCAAAGGCAACATGAAGATCAGGATGGCCTCGAATAGACAATTATGACTTACCACTATCACGATGAAAGTATTGTTAAATCCCTTCCGGAAAATACCGTGTTTGTTTTTGGCAGCAATCTGGCGGGGCAGCATGGCGCAGGTGCAGCAAGAACAGCGCTTGAGCATTTTGGTGCAGTCATGGGCGTCGGTCGTGGCTGGTCGGGTCAAAGCTATGCGATTCCTACCATGAACGAGCATTTGCAACAAATGCCGCTGTCACAAATCCAGCACTATATTGATGACTTCAAGATTTACACCAAAAACCATTCTAAAAATAAATATTTTATTACGTCTTTAGGATGCGGGATCGCAGGTTATAAAGTCGAAGAAATTGCACCGATGTTTAAAGGTATTTCACGCAATGTCATTTTCCCGCAATCTTTTCGCCCTTTTGTGGAAAAGCCTCTACCCAAATTAAGCGCAAACTTCTTACATACGATTTTTCGCGATTCAGTCATTTTAAATCCTGCGACTGATGAGCTGATTGAAGAATTGCCATTGACCGAAAATGAAAAAAGTCTGGCGAGGATTATTTTAAATACCCAGATCTATCCGACCGACAGCAATGGGCGGGAACGGGTCTTCGAAATTGAAGATATCCTGCATAATCTAAATACCAAACTGGTCGATTTTCAGAGTCATTCGGAAGGTGCCATGCTGTTTGGGGGTGTAATTTTAGCGCTACTTGAGCTGTATAATATTAATGAAAAAGACTTTATTGATGTCTGGCAAGAACAGCGAGAAATTGCCCCACCAAAACCGGAAAATAAAGCACGTAAAAGCATTCGCTAATAACTTATCTCTCTAAAAGCCAATTTCTGAATTGGCTTTTTTTATGGGTATAAGATGTGCAAGGTCAATAGATCAACTAATTATTTTATTCTGCTTAGCGATGAGCTTTTTGAGATGCTGCATGTATTCGATCAAGATCATGCAAATGAGAAATGAGAAATGAGAAATGAGAAATGAGAAATGAGAAATGAGAAAAATCTGGCCAGGGTTTTATCTGCTCGAGAAATAAGGAAATAGATGAAATATTAATTGCTGAATATCTAAAAATTTACACAAAAAAAGCCATGACTCATCATAGCTTTTTGAGTTCGACCAATTAACGTTTACCCATTGAACGACGCGTACCGCGTGGCGGCATCCAGGTACGGTCAGCATAACGCTGCGGTCTTGGTCTTAAATCTTCCAGAACTTCTTCCGCAGCATTTTGCTCCGCTTGTTTGATCGGGAAAGGTAAATTAACCAGAGGCTTTTTTTTGGGAGGTGTTTGGGTGCTCATATGATTCACTCAATAATATATGCGCCTATTGTACAAAAAAACTCAAGCAACTGGGTAGCAGGATCTTGGATAAATTCTGTTAGTGCTATTTGGAGCTCAAGCACGGAAAGCAAAAAATCAATTCATTCCTAAACGACTTGCTGCAAAAATCGGCCTCATTCAGGAACAAAAACCTATATTGAGGACTTAAAAAATCAAAATTTTGCTGAGATAAAAACCAGATTTTTCTCTACTTAAACTAACTGTCTACATTTTAAAAGACTTATTTTACAGATGTTTCTTTGTTAACAGCTCAAACCTTGAATACAAAAAACACACAAAAGCTACCAATCTTAACCGATGGTTAACCTTTGATCTATTGTTCTATAACTGAATTTTTTAATGAAGTTCACATAATTAGTGAACTAGAAAAACGAATAAATACACTGGACATGGAGTTCCAAATCAATGAAAACAATGCTGGCATGTATGGCAGGCCTTGTCACTTTACCTATGGTCGCCCACGCAGATTCGCCTTATTTTAGCCTACAGGATGGAGATGGCTTTAAACGCTTTTCTGTGTCTGTGGGTGCACTACATGTGATGCCACAAGGTAAGGCCCAAGCTTTTGCAGTCAATACTGCGGTCAAAAATGGTGAAGTAAGTGATGTCGGGGCAGTCAAGTCAAGTACTGTACGCGACAATATTCGTGAAGGTTATAAAATCCCGCCTTTACTCGATTTAGCTTTAAACCTACCCGAAATCTCGGCTCCCCTCAGTGGGCAAGCCACCATTCAAGGTTTAGAACAATGGAATAATCCAGGGACTGGTCTGGAAGCCGATGATGTCACGACTTTAGGCATCATGACCAATTACTATTTTACTGATCATATTTCCTTTGAAGTGAAAGCTGGTATTCCACCCAAAGTGGATTTACAAGGCAGTGGTAAAATCTATGCCCCATTTTCGGCCATCGCAACCCCCCTGGGGGGTGCCTTAGGCAACCTTGAATTGGCCAATGATCTTCTGATTACAGACTTGGAAGCCTATGGCCCTGCTGCCTCGGCCCGTGCCTGGACACCTGCCGTTGAATTCCAGTATCACTTTGGTAAAACCGGAGTGAATAAATTCCGGCCTTATGTCGGCTTAGGTGTGATGTATGCCTATTTCAATGAACTGGAAATTAACTCACGTACCGAGCAGGACCTGATTGCTGCTGGACATATGATTGCCAATATTAAACAAGGCAATGCTGGTGCTTCCCTTGAAGGTAAGCTAAGTGAAGCCGATCCAAAAGTAAAGCTTGAAGCCTCTGATGCATTTGCGCCCGTGGCCACGGTCGGCTTTAGCTATGACTTTAATGACACTTGGTTTGCAGTCGGTTCAGTATCTTATGCACATCTAAAAAATGACACGACAATTACGGTGACAGATGCAAATTTAGGTGAACTGATTCGTTCCAAGGCAGATATTGAGATTAATCCGATTCTGGCCTATGCCGGTATTGGCATGCGTTTCTAAGTTCAATATCAGGTTTCAGAAAAACGGCTTCGGCCGTTTTTTTAGGCTTAAAATATTGATAAAAAAAATTTATCTTTCGATCAATTTTTATTTTATCGCCTCCTTTACCTGAATCGAATACTATAAGCGCTGACTTTATCTGCCTGCCTGCCCTATGTCCGATACTCCATTTTCCAAAGCGCTTATTTTTATGCTGATTGGCTCCGCTATCATTCTGGCATTGTCATTGGGCGTACGTCATGCATTTGGTCTTTATCTGGTGCCGATGAGTGATGAATTTGGTTGGGGACATAATGTTTTTAGCTTGGCGATTGCCATGCAAAACCTGATCTGGGGAGCAGTACAACCCATTACTGGAGCCTTCGCAGATAAATATGGCAGCAAGATTGTCGTTGCCGTAGGTGGGGCACTCTATGCCGTGGGCTTGCTACTCATGGCGATCAGTTCTACTGGACTGCTGTTAAATCTGAGTGTGGGCCTGATTTTAGGTCTGGCCCTGTCTGCAACATCTTTCCCGGTTTTACTGTCTGCTGTAGGACGTGCTGCACCACCAGAAAAACGCAGTCTGGCGATGGGTATTGCCAGTGCGGCCGGATCTTTTGGCCAGTTTATCATGCTGCCTTCGACCCTGTTGCTGTTACAGAATGTCGGTTGGTCAGGAGCATTGGTGGTCAGTGCGATTTTGATTGCCCTGATTGTACCACTGGCCTGGATGCTGAAAGCACCAATGTATATTCATCCAAATGCAGCATCTACACCCAATAAAGTGTCCCTCAGTTTTAAACAGATTCTGCTGGTAGTGAAAAATCATAAACCCTTCTGGTTTCTGTCTATGGGCTTTTTTGTCTGCGGTTTCCAGGTGGTATTTATTGGCATTCACCTGCCGGGTTATCTGATTGATCACGGTTTTAATGCCACCACAGGGACTATTTTTCTGGCATTGGTGGGTCTATTTAATGTGGTCGGCACCTATACTGCAGGCTGGCTCGGGGGTAAATATTCCAAACCGCATTTGTTGATGGGTCTCTATGGCTTACGCGGGATCGCAATTACTGCCTTTCTCATGCTGCCACTGAGCACATGGACAGTCTATGCCTTTGGTGTCATTATGGGATTACTCTGGCTATCGACCGTTCCGCTCACCAACGGCATTGTGGCGAATATGTTCGGGGTGAAATACCTGACCATGCTCAGCGGTATCGTGTTTTTTACCCATCAGGTCGGCTCGTTTTTCGGTGGTTATCTTGGTGGAGTCAATCATGACTTGAGTGGTAATTATAATGCTGTCTGGATGCTGTCGATTGCCTTAAGCATTTTTGGCGTATTGGTACATTTCTGGGTCAATGAGGAGCA
The DNA here is from genome assembly GCF_009829025.1 of Acinetobacter sp. 18QD2AZ41W. Lineage (NCBI taxonomy): Bacteria > Pseudomonadati > Pseudomonadota > Gammaproteobacteria > Moraxellales > Moraxellaceae > Acinetobacter > Acinetobacter sp. 18QD2AZ41W. The sequence continues at coordinate 582,172 of NZ_WURP01000001.1, forward strand.
AATTGTGCATGACTGATTCTATGCTCATACTCAAAATCTCGATTGCTGTGGCGCTCTTGCTTTTATTTGCTCTGTCGGTGGCATTATGGATCCAGACACCGCAGCTGTTTGAATACTTTAATCAGGCCTTTTGTGCGCATTAAACTGCTGAAATTTACTCAGCTAAATAAACACAATTCACAGCACAATACCTTAAATGATTCATAATCAATAGAATAGTAAAAATACAAGGTTATTTATAAACTTTCGATCATTACTTTTTTAATTTTGTTTCAATCGGCAATTTTCTTAGATGCTCATGAACAAGAAAATTCCGAGACTTTACATTCCAGTCGTCCTTTTCCAGCCGATCAGCACCATTTACTCAAACGGATCAGTCTTGCCGGTAGTCGCCTGTATTAATGAGAAACATCATAATAAAAAAAGGACGATCCAGCCTTCCAGAATAATTAGATCAGCGAGGTATACACTTTCCCCATTGAGGAACTAACCACCTCAACGGTGTTTTATTTTTGGAATATTGCCAGTTCTGCTCGAGTGAATTTTATTTTCAAGCTTAATCAATATAAGATTCTTTCGTATATCCTTTACATAACCAAGTTATTCTTTACTTTTTCTCACCTAATTAACCTAGTGTGTTTTCCTTTTTCTGCTTAGCGTATTCAGTCATAAATATGTTTATCGCCTTAAGGAGAAAAAGATGAATACCCATCATTTGTCAGATTGTGTTCAAACCTGTATGAGCTGCTCCCTCACCTGTACCGCTTGTGCAGCTTCCTGCTTAAAAGAAGAACATGTAGAAATGATGCGTGAATGCATCCAGCGTTGTCTGGATTGTGCCGATATCTGCCAGCTCTGCGCCCGTATGGAGCAGAAGCAATCGCCTTTTATGCAGGAAATCTGCGAGCTATGTGCCAAGGCTTGTGATTATTGCGCAGAAGAATGTGGTCAGCACCAACATGAACATTGTCAGCAATGTGCCGAAGCCTGTCGTCGCTGTGCTGAAGAATGCCGAAAAATGGCGGCTTAAAAATTCAATTTCATCAACTTGACTGATCTAATCAATTCCAATAAAAAACCCGCAAGCCTTCACTTACGGGTTTTTTAAATCCAAGGCAAACATCTCGCTTAGAATAAACGATTCATACCATTGAGTGTCGCTACACGGTAGGCTTCCGCCATGGTCGGATAGTTAAACGTAGTTTCTACAAAATACTTGATCGTGTTGTTTGGACTGTTCATCACCGCCTGACCAATGTGGATAATTTCAGATGCATTATTACCGAAGCAATGTACACCCAAAACTTCCAGCGTTTCACGATGGAACAAAATCTTTAATTCGCCCATAGTGTCACCGGTAATTTGCGCACGCGCCAAATGACGGAACGAGGCCTGACCGACTTCATACGGAATTTTTTCTTCAGTCAACTGCTGTTCAGTTTTACCAATCGAAGAAATCTCGGGAATGGTATAAATTCCGGTTGGAATATCAGTAACGGGGGCAACGTCTGGCTCACCGCTCATATTGGCACCCGCGCAACGACCTTGGTCATAAGCAGCAGATGCAAGCGACGGCCAACCGATTACATCACCGGCAGCATAGATATTTTCAACTTCAGTCTGGTATTGATCATTTACCGTCAACTGACCACGGCTGTTTGGTTTCAGGCCAACATTTTCCAGCCCTAAACCATCGGTATTGCCTGAACGGCCGTTACACCACAAAATTGCATCGGCTTTAATTTTTTTGCCGCTTTGCGTGTGCATCACCACATGATCATCAAATGTTTCTAAAAAGTCGATCTGTTCATTGTGACGAATCAGCACACCTTGCTCACGCAAGTGATAAGACAGCGCATCGGAAATTTCATCATCCAGATAGCTTAACAGTTTGTGCTGGGTATTGATTAAATCAACTTTATGCCCAAGACCAATGAAAATCGATGCATATTCACAGCCAATTACACCTGCGCCATAAATGATGATTTTCTGGATAGAAAAGTCCAGATCCAGAATTTTATCTGAATCAAATACACGTGGATGATTAAAATCAAGAATTTCTGGGCGATACGGACGTGAACCGCTGGCAATGACCAGTTGCTTAAACATCAAGGTTTCTTTAATGCCGTCTGGACTAAATACAAAAATAGTATTTTGATCCTGAACATAGGCTCGACCATGATAGATATCGATCTTATTACGGTCATAGAACCGTGAATGTGTATCTACTTGTTGTTGAATCACTTTATGCGCATGACGCAATACTTGCTTCATGGTGAACTGTTTCCAGTCCCCAACTTTCTGAAACAGTGGATCACGTTGATAACGGATAATACTGGATACCGTTTGACGCAATGCTTTACTTGGAATAGTACCTACATGGGTACAGTTACCACCTAGCTGTTCACGCATCTCAACGATTGCAACACGCTTACCAGATTTGGCAAGTTTCATTGCCGCGCCTTCGCCCGCAGGGCCCGAACCTAGAACTACCGCATCATATTTAACGAAAGTCCCACTAACGACCTCTTTTTTACGTGGCATTCAACGCTCCTCAAAATTAAAAAATTCACTTTAATCTACCTGCTTATTATGACGTAAATCCTGTTGATTTTGTGTATTTAACTCACATATATTGGTTGATGAGAACATTTTTTAAATGAATACCCCTTTTTGCCCTATTTATAGCTAAGTTCGTTATAATAAACGCGCTATCTTTGATCATCTCCCCCTTCAAAAACAGTGGAAAAGTTGAATATGTCTGAAAACCGTAAACCTGAACAGGGTGTCAAACTTCGTGGCGCAGAGAAAGTCGCTCGTATTCCTGTAAAAGTGATCCCTACGGTTGAAACACCACGTAAGCCGGACTGGATTCGCGTAAAGATGGCAGCGCCGGAAGAAGTACAACGGATTAAAACAACGCTTCGCGAGCAAAAACTACATACTGTCTGTGAAGAAGCAGCCTGTCCAAACCTGCCTGAATGTTTTGGTGGCGGTACCGCAACCTTTATGATTATGGGTGATATCTGTACCCGTCGCTGTCCATTTTGCGATGTAGCACATGGTCGACCAAATGCATTGGATGCAGATGAACCGCGCCACATGGCCGAAACCATTGCTAATCTTGGGTTGAAATATGCCGTGATTACCTCTGTAGACCGTGATGACTTACTCGATGGTGGTGCGCAGCATTTTGTCGATTGTATTAAAGAAGCACGTGCTTTAAGTCCAAAAACTTTGCTTGAAATTCTGGTACCGGACTTCCGTGGCCGTATGGATATTGCACTGCGCATCATGACCGAATGTCCACCCGATGTGTTTAATCATAATATTGAAACAGTACCGCGTTTATATAAGGCGATGCGTCCAGGTTCTGATTATCAGCACTCTTTAAACCTGTTAAAAATGTTTAAAGAATATTGCCCGGATATTCCAACCAAATGTGGCCTGATGGTCGGTATTGGTGAGACTGAAGAAGAAGTGCTTGCCTTACTTGACGATTTGCATGCACACGGCGTGGACTATGTGACGATTGGTCAGTATCTACAGCCTTCTAAAGAACATGCAGCGATTGATCGCTTTGTGACCCCTGAAGAATTCGAACGTTATACCGAACATGGCCAAAAACTGGGCTTCCGCAATATCTGGGCAGCACCCATGGTTCGTTCAAGCTACTTTGCCGATCGTCAATACTACGGCGAACCGGTTCCAGCAGTGCGTCGTAAAACTGACCCTGCCAAGAAAATTGCTGTTCAGGCCATTGAAGCTTAGTCCTGTTTAAATAAATAAAATAAAAGCCCTCTCAAGTAGAGGGCTTTTTAACATCCATAATTAAAATTCTACTCAGCATTAAACCCCATTTTTTATTTTAGATAAGATTAAGTCATTACTTATCTTCACATTTCTTTGCGCGTTCTCACTTGAAGACTGAGCATTTTTCAAACAATCTCAGAAATAGATGAAAGATTTAAAAATATCGTTGCAAGACTTGAAAACGATCATTCTCACACGTGCAATGCTGAACCTGTCCGATCCTCAAGCGACAAAAAAATGAATGAACTGTGACAAAAATTCTATGAGATCCCGGCACAGGCAGCCTTGTATAAATCTGGAGAAATATAACAATGTCATTTATTTTCGCTGTGCTACTGCTATTACTGAGTTTATGGGCAGTTTTCTATTTTCAGCTCTCGCGTAGTGCAGGTGCAATCGTGCTGATGGTCGTGTCAGTGGTCTGTGCCTTTCTTAGTCCGTGGTCACTGATTCTTGGTATCCCACTCATCCTGATCAGCCTCGTGGTGATAATCGACCCTCTGCGCATGTCGTTTATTTCCAGACCGGCCTATAAAGCACTGGCCAATGCCATGCCGAGCATCAGTCCGACAGAGCGTGAAGCACTGGACTCCGGAACCAGCTGGTGGGAAAAAGAACTGTTTATGGGTGCGCCGAACTGGGAAACCTTTAATAGCTATCCTTATCCAAAACTCTCGCTAGAAGAACAGGCTTTTCTGGACAATGAAGTTGAAACCTTGTGCAGCATGCTGGATGAATGGGAAATTCACGAGCAGAAAGCGCTGCCTGATCATGTCTGGCAATATATTAAGGAGCATGGTTTTTTGGGCCTGATTATTCCCAAAGAATATGGTGGTCGCGCATTTAGTTCTTTTGCTCAAAGCCGGGTGATGAGCAAGATTTCCTCTCGCTCCCTCACCACGGCCGTGAGTTGCATGGTACCGAACTCTCTCGGCCCGGGTGAACTATTGCTGCATTATGGTACTGAGGAACAGAAAAACCGTTACCTGCCGGGCCTGGCGCGAGGTGAAGAAATTCCCTGTTTCGGCCTGACCAGTCCGGAAGCGGGCTCTGATGCAGGCGCTATTCCCGATACTGGCGTGGTCTGCTACGGCCAGTTTGAAGGTCAGGAAGTCCTAGGCTTGCGAATGAATTTTTCCAAACGCTGGATTACGCTGGCACCCATTGCAACAGTGGTAGGTCTGGCCTTTAAAATGTATGACCCGGATCATCTTTTGGGCGAACAGACTGAATATGGTATTACCTGTGCCCTGCTGCCTGCCAGTCACGAAGGGGTCCAAGTAGGTCCTCGTCATAATCCCGGCCCACCATTCATGAATGGTACAGTTGAAGGTAAAGATGTATTTATTCCTCTGGACTGGATTATTGGTGGCGTAAAAAATGCCGGTAAGGGCTGGCGCATGCTGATGGAATGTCTGGCTGTGGGTCGTGGCATTTCCCTACCGGCACTGTCTACTTCTGCGGCAGAAATGACTTATTTAAATGTCGGGGCTTTTTCCCGAATCCGTCAACAATTTAAAATTTCAGTCGGCAAGTTTGAAGGTGTTCAGGAAGCCAATAGTGAAATTGCCAGTGATACCTATATGCTGGAAGCTTTCCGTTATCTGGTGACTTGTGGCCTTAATCAGGGCGGCAAGCCTGCTGTAATGACAGCGATTGCCAAATACTATGCCACGGAGGGAATGCGTAAGGTGGTAAATCACGGGATGGATGTGGTCGGTGGCCGCGCCATTCAGATGGGGCCACGTAATTTTCTGGCACCTTATTATCAGGCGATTCCAGTCTCCATTACCGTTGAAGGTGCAAATATTCTCAGTCGTTCCCTGATGATTTTCGGTCAGGGTTCAATGCGTTGCCATCCTTATCTCTATGAAGAATTACAACTCTTACAGGCTGAAGACCCGGCAGCCGCACTCAAGCCTTTTGATCATTTATTGTTTAAACATCTGGGATATACCTTTAACCGTACCGCCCGTTCCTTTGCCTACGCATTTACGGGTGGTTCAAGTACAGCACCTCAAAGTGCGGTTGAGTTTACCCGACCTTATTACAAGGTCATTAACCGGCTGAGCGCCAACTTTGCCTTAACTGCAGACATGTGTCTGGGTTTACTGGCAGGCGATATCAAACGCAAAGAAATGCTGTCCGGACGTCTCGCCGATATTCATGCTCACCTGTTTATTGCCTCCTCTATTCTGAAGTATTTTGAGCATAGCAAAAAGACTGAAGCTGAACGTTTGCATGCACAGCTTGCAATAGAAAAGTCACTCTATACAGCGCAGGAAGCATTTTATGATCTGTTTGCTAACTTCCCGGCCGGTGCAGCAGCAGGCATGATCAAACTGTTATGTTTCCCATTTGGCCGTCCCGTACACAAACCCTCAGACCAGCTTAAACAGCAGGTTGCAAATAGCATGATGGAAGATAACGCATTCCGTCAGGTATTGAAAAAGCATGTCTATTATAATACCCATAAAACTGATGTCACTGGACGCATGGAATCGACTTTCGCTTTGCTACTGGATATTGAACAGCTTTGGGATCGCTTTAAAAAAGCTGAAAACAAAGGTCAGTTTAAAGGTTTAAGCTTTGCCGAGCATGTGACAGATGCACAGCAACATGGCTTTATTAATGATGGAGAAGCAGAAAAACTGCTTCACTATAATGCACGTCGTTATGACAGCATGCTCACAGATGTCTTTGATCTGCATTTACAGGAAGTATTGGAGTTGGAGAACCCCCATATTCGTAAAGCAGATGCGACAGGAACCGATACTTCTGTTCAAACCGATCCTTTACACTCAACTTCGCCTTAAATCAAACTTTGACCAAAGGTGTCATAAATTCCAAAGTGGGATCGTAGTTGAATATTTCACTTTAGAACCTTTCCAAGTGGCTTTTTAGCCACTTTTTTACGACTATGGCACGATGGTATTTCGCATAAAAAGCACTAAGCTAGAGCTATAAGAAAATTGAGGGTAAACCATGTCACAACAAGATTATGAAAATGGCCTGAAAGTGCGTACTGATGTCATGGGCGAAAGCTTTGTCAAACGTGCACAGGAAAATACCGTGCCTTTTACCCAGCCTCTACAAGACTGGATTAATGAACATGCCTGGGGTTCAACCTGGCAACGTGAAGGTGTATTGCCACGTAAATATCGTTCTTTAATTACCATTGCTTTCCTTACGGCTCAAAAAAGCCCCACTGAACTAAAAGGCCATGTTCGGGGCGCTCTTAACAACGGTGCGACGGTTGAGGAAATTCAGGAAGTGTTACTCCATAGCCTGCCATATTGCGGTGCACCAGCAACTCAGGAAGCATTTCGGGCGGCACTTGAAGTGATCCAGGAATATCAGGTGAATCAGGAATAATTTGGTTGCAGATGAAATTGAGCCGTTTTAGAAATGAGCTCAAAATTTAATTTTGCAGATGATTCATAAGTTACTTAGGCTAAATAAAGCTCAGCTGATTTTAGTTGCTTACCCTGATCTCAGCCTATCCGTCAAATGAATATGTACCGAGAAATTGTAGATTCTCGGTACATTACAATAATGATTCTAAAATAAAACTGATGGATTTTTTAGAGTTGAGCACCTACTTATAAAAACTCGCATCTTTGATCACATACAGCCCGATCACTCATAAGATCAAATCAGACCGATCCAATAAAATAGTGGCTCAAAATAAGCCTTAGTTCAATGAAGATTCACACTAGAGCCAGTACACATTAAAGCTATAATAAAACTCCAGCACTTCAAAACGTACGTTATAGCCCAGTTCAGTCAACTCGGCTGATAAAGCCCGAATATCTTCCAAAGGCAAATGTTTGGGAAATACAGTAATGACTGCGGTATTGCCCTGTTTCGCATTTTCTTCAATTAACTTGGCTAGACGCGGCTTATAGACCTCAATATTTAAATTGGCCACATCTGATAAAACCTTGGCCTGATCCGCCGTCATAAAAGTCATTTTTTATTTTCTCTTTTGATGTAATTTCATCAAGTTAAATGATTTAAACCAAAAGCCGTATTTCATTTTTGTATCAGGTAACTAAAAAATAACAAGCAAAAAAATCCCTCTGCAGAGGGATTTTTTTAAATAAAAACTTACTGACCGGGCAGTGGAATATATTGAGAAGAACTGTTTTGTGCTTTACGCTCAGTCACTACTACATCCAGCATCATGGTTTTTCCAGCACGCTCTACTTCAATCTGAATGGTACTATTCGGCTTTTGCAGGGCAACAAAATTAATCAAATGCGAAGCCGAACTAATCTCTTCCTCATTCACTTTCATAATTTTGTCGCCACGCTGGATGCCCGCTTTCGCTGCCGGTCCATCTGCCAGTACTTCTGCGACCGTCACGCCTTTTTCTTTGGGTTGCAGGACATCATCACGTTCTGCAGGTAATAAACTGATGCCTAACCAGCCACGAACGACACGGCCATCTTCCAGAATGGCATTCATCACCTGCTGACAGATTCTGGCCGGAATCGCAAAACCAATCCCCAACGAGCCACCAGACTGCGAGAAGATTGCAGTATTCACACCAATTAAATTACCGGCGACATCAATCAGTGCACCGCCCGAGTTACCCGGGTTAATCGCAGCATCAGTCTGCACAAAGTCTTCATAGGTATTAATCCCCAGGTCTGAACGGCCGGTTGCCGAGATAATCCCCTGCGTGACCGTTTGTCCCACACCAAAAGGATTACCAATCGCCAGCACCACATCACCGACTTCATTGCCACTGAGTTTAAATGGCAGCACTGGCAGTTGTGTCAGTTCAATCTTGATCACGGCCAGATCGGTATCCGGATCAGTTCCGACCACCGTAGCTTCAGCACGTCGCCCATCCTGCAACGCCACGACAATCTGATCAGCCTGCGCAATTACGTGATTATTGGTCAGGATATAACCATCCGGACGTACAATCACCCCGGAACCTAAACTGTTTTCATTCGGACTTTGTCCATACTGGTCAGGCAACTGATCGCCAAAAAACTCACGAAAGACCGGATCGGTCAGCAAAGGATGAGCCTGCTGTTTGACTTTTTGAGTGGTAAAGATATTGACTACAGCCGGCGCTGCTACTCTCACCGCAGCACTATAGGAGACCACGCCTCCTGAGCGCGACGTATCAATCAACGGCTCTACTTTTTCAGCAGGCATTTTGACGCCGTCCGGCGCAACTGGTGCTTTTGGTTTTTGTAGTTGTTGCCACCCCAAAAAACCGATAATGACCAAAATCAGTAACACCCAGGGTAACCATGTAAAGGTGCGACGCACGTTACTATCCTCTAAAATATTTTAATTCGTTGATGACTAAGTAATTTGTGTTCTATTGTAATGCGAAATACATAACTAAACACAAAAAATTCCACAGAGTTTTGTGCAGCTTTAGTTACAATTAAATATAAAGATAAATATTGGCAAATTTTTAAACGAACAGGAATTTTATGGCGAATTTAAACGATATTATTCAGTGGTGTGAACAGACTTTGGCAGCACGTGAATTTAAGGACTATGCACCGAATGGCTTGCAGATTGAAGGTAAATCTGAGGTCAATAAAATCCTGTGTGCCGTGAGTGCTTCGCAAAGTGCGATCGAAGCGGCAATTGAGCAAGGCGCCGATTTATTGCTGGTTCATCATGGCTATTTCTGGAAAGGTGAAGCTTATCCAATTACCGGGATGCGTGGTAAACGAATTAAAACCTTGATCCAACATGATATCTCACTGGTTGGCTATCACCTGCCTTTAGACAGTCATCCGACTTTGGGAAATAATGCTGCCATTGCGGATTTACTGGAACTGGAAAATATCGAACAGCTCGATCCGAGTGAAAAACACCCGATTGGCAATATTGGCTATTTAAAACAACCGATGCGTCCTGAATATTTTAAAAACCATATTTCAGAAAAACTTGGCTTTGATGCAATTCATCTTCCTGCGGACAAAACTCAAATCCATAAAGTCGGTTTCTGTACCGGTGGTGCGCAGGATTATATTCATAAAGCAGCGCTACAAGAGTGTGATGCTTATATTTCTGGTGAAGTGAGCGAACGCACCTTCTATGAAGCTCAGGAACTGAATGTGCACTATTATGCCTGTGGCCATCATGCCACTGAAAAATATGGTGTACAGCGCCTGGCCAAAGCGATTTCAGAACAGTTTAATATTGAGTATGCTTATTACGAATTAAACAATCCGATTTAATGCTCGCTGACAGCATTTTCCACGAGCTTTATTTATATATTTTCAGGATTTATTGTGTATTGTTATTTATACGCAATGCCCATTTGGTCCGATTATCTATTACAATAAAGCCACTTATTGTTAAAACCCAGCTAAATGCAAGGAATTGAGAACATGACAACCATTACTTTACCAGCATTACCTTATGGCTACGAAGATCTTGCTCCACACATCAGCAAAGAAACTTTAGAATACCATCACGACAAACACCACAATACTTATGTGGTTAACCTGAACAACCTGATCGCTGGTACTGAGCTTGAAGGCAAAACTCTAGAAGAAATCATTACAGCAACTGCTGGTGATGCGTCTAAAGCAGGTATCTTCAATAACGCGGCTCAAGTTTGGAACCACACATTCTACTGGAACTGTATGGCTAAAAACGGTGGCGGTAAAGCAACGGGTACTTTGGCTGCAAAAATTGATGAAGCTTTCGGTTCTTACGAAAAATTTGCTGAAGAATTTGCTGCTGCTGCAACCACTCAGTTCGGTTCAGGTTGGGCTTGGTTAGTTGCTGACGAAGTAAACGGCAACCTTTCTATCCTTAAAACGTCTAATGCTGACACACCAATGGCACACGGTAAAATTGCTGTGTTAACGATTGACGTTTGGGAACACGCTTATTACATCGATTTCCGTAATGCACGTCCTAAATACATCTCTACTTTCCTGGAAAGCCTAGTAAACTGGGATTATGCAAATGCGAAATATGCAGGTCAGCCTGCAGGTGTTGAGAAATAATTCTTTATTTCTTTGCTAAAAAATCACCCATTTCGGGTGATTTTTTTATTTTTAAGCCCCAAATGAATATTTATAAAGCAAACAATTCATTTCTTTACATTAATTGATTGACGACCTTGGGTTTCCTGCCTAAAATGCCGATCAGATTCTCCAATAGCTCAGTCGGTAGAGCGACGGACTGTTAATCCGCAGGTCCCTGGTTCGAGCCCAGGTTGGAGAGCCATCTATTCTTCCATAGCTCAGTCGGTAGAGCGACGGACTGTTAATCCGCAGGTCCCTGGTTCGAACCCAGGTGGAAGAGCCAAGATTCTAAAAAACCCACTCATTGCGAAGTGGGTTTTTTTATATCTGCTTTTTTTAAATTGAGATCGGTAGTGATATCTGTATGTACAATCAGCTACCTTATATTCTCTGATCCAGATCACTTACAAAAATTAAGGCTGATAACAATCTGACTGCTCCGACTGTTTACATAAACATAACAGTTTGAACTCCAAGCCTTTTCGACTATTTTTAAAACACTTGATTCAATTTCTTCGGCTTTTTTCTAAAAGTGCCTTGACCCCTTTTCAAATCTCTCTATAATCGCTGTCAGATTCTCCAATAGCTCAGTCGGTAGAGCGACGGACTGTTAATCCGCAGGTCCCTGGTTCGAGCCCAGGTTGGAGAGCCAATCTATTCTCCCATAGCTCAGTCGGTAGAGCGACGGACTGTTAATCCGCAGGTCCCTGGTTCGAGCCCAGGTGGGAGAGCCAAGATTCTGAAAAAACCCACTCATTGCGAAGTGGGTTTTTTTATTCGTCCCTATTTGTGATCTGTGTTTAATTTGAGTCAGTTTATATTTTTTGTGATTGGCTGCCTGGCAACTTTTGCGTTAGTTTGCCTGCTCTTCCCACATCTGTTCACCCGTCAAAAAAAATTCTATCCGAAGCGTGTGATTACTGCTTTTGAAAGCAGGATGTTTACACGCCTAAAAGAAGCCTTTCCTCATCATCATATTCTGGCTCAGGTTGCCTTTAGCGCCTTGATTACGCATGACCAGATGAACATGCGTAATCAGTTCAATCGTAAAGTTACAGATTTTGTGGTGCTTGATCGTGACTATAATGTACTGGCCATTATTGAACTGGATGATCCCAGCCACATTGGCAAAGAGCAGGAAGATGCTGCACGGGATGCTATGCTGATTGCAGCAGGCTATACCGTGATTCGATACACTCAGATTCCAAGCATCAGACAACTGCAAAGAGATTTGAGATAATTTAAGGTAAGGTTACTGCGCTTTCGGATGCAGCTTGGGTTGAATTTGTATCTTGCTCTGCTTTGAGCTTTTCCGCAGCTTCTCGCGCTTCGATGCGCGCAATCATTTCTGCCTGCTGCTGTTTATATTTTTCCTGATTTTTAGCATCACTATTTACCGCAAGAAAAGCCATACTCACCAAAAATATCGGTATACATAATACCAGCGCACCTAAAATTACCAGCTTTTTAACACTGCGGGGCTGCGGCTGCTCAGACATAACAAACCTACTTTAATTTCTTCACTTAATTGCACTGCTCAATATAACAAAATAAAGTCATAGCTCAAGTCTTTGAAAAGTTTTACTGTAAAAAAGGAGCCGAAGCTCCTTTGTAGATCTTAATAACTCTATTCTTTACTTAGCTGGCATATGCTCTTCAATAAATGCAACCAGTTCAGCATTCTTTTCTACAATTGCTTGAGTATGTCCTGCGCCCTCAACCCCTAGGAAAGTCACGTCTGTACCCAAAGCTGCCAAATTCTTTTGCAAAACATCTGTAACATCATAAGGTACTGCCATATCTTCCTTACCCTGAATAATCATGACTGGTACACTGATTTTTTTAGTCGCGGGTTGGTTCTCCACCAAAAATTCTTTCACAGATCTGTTTTGATCAAAAGCATCTATCAACCCCGGATATTCGGCTACTGTTCTTCCAGGATTCTGCCGCAACCATTGATCGATATCTGCACTAAACTCTGTCATTAAATCGCCTAGACACAAGCCATTTTCACCAGTGGTTCCTTCTGCACGCTCAGCAACCAGTTTTGCACTGGATTCAAAAATATTCTGATATACAAAATTTGGCTCATAAGCTTTAATTCCAACTGCCACATATGCTGCATAAGCAAGTAATTCTGAATACACAGCTTTGGCAGTTCCTGCCGGAACAACACCAGCACCCTCGCCCAAAACTAATCGATTTAAAGCTTGTGGGGCAACTGTACCAATAATATAACCTAGGCTGGAGGCTGGTGCCGCAGCAACCGCTGCCTTATAGTTTGGATCATTTCCTGCAAATTCTGCCGTTGCAAGCGAAGCATGCCCCCCTTGTGATTGACCCACAGAAACCCAAGCTCCATTAAATCTATTCCCTTGCTGTTGCTTAAATCCTTTCACTGCATAAATTGCAGATTGTGCCGCACTCTCTAAATGTAAATAAGGATGAATGCCCTGTGTACCCAATCCTTCATAATCAGGAGCAACAATCACATAGCCTTTGGCAAGCAGACTCTCAGCCATGGCTTTAAAGCGTGGGTTAAAAGTATTTCGACTTGGCGCACAACTATCACCGCTCCCTACTGTACCGTGCTCCCAGACAACAACACGCCAACCATCTCGTGGTTGTTGTGTTCGCGGATAAATTACCAAGGCAGTAGCTTCTGCAGTCCTATTCTGTACATTTGGCATGTTATAGCGCATAACCCGGATACTTGATGCTTGAGACATAACATCTTGGGTATACGTTTGTTCACCGAGAAAAACCTGAGGCTGCGGGACAAAGAAATCATTATCATCATCGTTACACGCAGATAAAAATAGTACCGAGGAACACAGCACACCTAACATCAATTTCTTATAACTGTTCTGCATATTTCTATCCTTTTATTGTTATTCCCTATCTCTTAATCGAGATCACTCAAAATTAATCATAAAAAAAGCATCCTTTATAGGATGCTTTTGTTGTTATCCGACATACGGTAATTATCTTAGAGCAAACAATATTCCCACAAAAATAATGAGGCCAATCCAACGGTTATGACGGAATGCCCAAAAACATAGCTGTGGATTTTTATCGCGAGTTTTAAACCATTGGTAAATAAAATCAGCAGCAACCAGCAAAAGTGCTAACAAGCCAAATGGAATCAATAAATTTTCCAGCCAAAGTGCAGCACCTATCAATAAAATACTGCTCGCCTGCAGGGTGCTAATAATTGAAATATCATGCTGGCCAAACAAGATTGCAGTCGACTTCACCCCTATCTTTAAATCATATTCACGGTCTGCAATCGCATATTGAGTATCGTAGGCCACAGTCCAGGCCAGATTACCAAAATACAATAACCAGCAAGTCAGATCAGGTGTTTGCCCAACAGCGGTATAGGCCATGGGTATGGCCCAGGAAAATGCTGCACCCAAAAATACCTGAGGCAAATGGGTATAACGTTTCATAAAAGGATAAATAAACGCTAACAGCAAAGCCCCAAATGACCAGTAAAAAGTTTCGATCGGCAAGAAAAATAGCAGACAGGCGCTGGCAGCCACCAAAACCAGAAATACCATCACCGCTTCTTTGGCGCTGATGACTCCGGTCGCTAGTGGTCGGTTTTTAGTACGCTCCACATGCGCATCGACTTTACGGTCAGCAAAATCATTGATGGCACAACCCGCCGCCCGCATAAAAATCACACCCAAAATCATGGGAATTAAAATTTCAATGCGTGGCATCCCCTGAGCCGCGATCCATAACGCCCACAAGGTTGGCCAAAAGACCAGTTCAGTACCAATCGGTTTATCAAAACGACAAAGATAATAATAGGCGCCAAGACGCTCACGCCAGGTTATTGCTTGTGCAGTTGCCATATAAAGTCAAGCCCTTGAATTTTGTATAAAGTGTTCAAATGCCGGTAAAAATGTTTCTTGTACGATAAATTTACAGCCGTGCCAAGTATAGCAGCTCTGACGCGTCCAACCCTCTTCTAAAAGAATGACCCGACGCTGGCAGAGTGGATTCGTCCGTTGAAACAGGAACCAGCCAATTGGCTTAGTCCCAATATGCTGAAAGATTCGGGCTTTTTTTTGCAGGCTTAAAATTGGAAAAATACTCTTTGCTTTCACCCAGGGCGACTGTTCTGAACCATAGAGATAGCTTTCCCGCACCCAGGAAGTATGCTGATGTGACATGTGCATCCATTTGGCATTGGCGAAGCTTAAACGCTGAAAATGCTCTTGAATAGGCTCAACATGAAATTGTCCCTGCGCCAAGCCGGTCAATTGCTGTGTCAGAGAACCTGATGCATACAGCCATGGTTTTAGCTCAGCAGACATAGTGGGCATCAAGGCATGCTGATTTTTAGAAAAATACGTCATGTTTAACAGTTATCTGCTTTAGCAATCACTTCAAATTTGCCTTGGGGTGTTTTAATTAAAATTAAGCCTTCAGCGCTTAAATAAAACTCTTTTGGATAGTCAAATGTAAGTGCCAGTTCAGGATTTTTCAGTTCAACAAACTGTGCTTGTTTATAACCTTCAATGGTACGCCCTACTTCCAAATACGTAACTTCAGAAAAATTTAACTTAAAACCTTGCGCATGGTCTTTAGGATCATTCCAAGGAAAAAATCCGGTATGTTTTTTACGTGGTTTAGTCATAACAATCTAATTCAACATTCTTTGCTTTATATTAACCCAGTATAGAAAAAACCCGCGACATGCGCGGGTTTTTTACAGTGAAATTCTTGAAAGAATTACAGGCTGTAGTACATCTCGAATTCAACTGGGTGAGTGGTCGTGTTTAAACGACGCACTTCTTCAGTTTTAAGTTCGATATAGGCATCAAGCATGTCTTTCGTGAACACGCCACCTTTCAGCAGGTAATCATGATCTGCTTCAAGTGCTTCAAGCGCCATATCCAGACTATGCGCCACAGTCGGGATTTTCGCTTCTTCTTCAGGAGGAAGATCGTACAGGTTTTTGTCAGCCGCTTCACCTGGATGAATCTTGTTTTGGATACCGTCGATACCTGCCATCAACAATGCCGCGAAACCGAGGTACGGGTTCATCATTGGATCTGGGAAGCGAGCTTCAATACGCTTGCCTTTCGGGCTTGACACGTAAGGAATACGGATAGATGCAGAACGGTTACGCGCTGAGTAAGCCAGCATAATCGGTGCTTCGAAATGCGGAACCAGACGCTTGTACGAGTTTGTAGAAGGGTTGGTTAATGCATTCAATGAACGCGCATGTTTGATAATACCGCCAATGAAGTACAATGCCATTTCTGAAAGGCCTGCATATTCATCACCAGCAAACAAGTTCTTGCCATCTTTAGAGATCGACATGTGAACGTGCATACCAGAACCGTTATCGCCAACCATTGGTTTAGGCATAAAGGTTGCTGTTTTCGCATATTGATGCGCAACGTTCCAAACCGCATATTTAAACTGTTGAACTTCGTCCGCTTTACGAACCATGGTGTTGAAGCTTACACCAATTTCCAACTGGCAAGATGCAACTTCATGGTGATGTACTTCTACACGACCTGGGCCCATGATGTCTTCAATTTTGGCACACATATCTGCACGCATATCATGTGAAGAATCAACTGGAGGAACCGGGAAGTAACCACCTTTTACGCGTGGACGGTGACCAGAGTTACCACCTTCGTAGTCATTGTTGGTTGACCAGGCCGCTTCTTCAGCGATCAATGTATGGCGCGCGCCAGACATATCGATTTCCCATTTTACTTCGTCAAATACGAAGAATTCTGGTTCTGGGCCAAAGAATGCTGTATCACCAATACCTGTCGATTTTAGGTATTCTTCAGCACGGCGAGCAATCGAACGTGGGTCACGGTCATAACCCTGACCTGTAGAAGGCTCAATCACATCACAAGTCACAACAACTGTAGGCTCGGCAAAGAACGGGTCGATGAAACCGGTTTCTGCATCTGGGCGTAAAATCATGTCAGATGCTTCGATGCCCTTCCAACCAGCAATTGAAGAACCGTCGAACATTTTACCGTCTTCAAAAGTATCTTCGTCGATTGTATCTGCTGGGTAAGTCACATGTTGCTCTTTACCTTTAGTATCCGTAAAACGGAAATCGACCCATTTCGCGCCACTTTCTTGGATGAGTTGAAGGACTTTGTTCGCCATGCTCATTTTGCTCCGATGAATTTTTGTTGCACTCGTTACGTGCGTGTTAGTAGTTGGTAGTCATTAAGCAATTACCGTACCAACTATTCAAAGTATAGATAAAATCTTGAAATCTATATAAGAAATCATGAAGTGACAAAAATACTTTGCGACTATTATACTAGTTGAGAAACTAAATGCACTATATTCAGGCATTCTTCATTTATTTTATTTCTGCTTTATTTTTTAGCGCACCTAAATAGTGCAATCACCTATAGAAGTGTATTAAAAACATAGTTTTTTATATAAAATTTGCTACTTTTTCGTGTATTTGTTTAAAAAACACCCATATGTTGCTAAAAAATTGACTGTTTTCTTATGGTCTGAGACAAACAGAGATCTGCAACATGCAGTTGCTCAGTGAATATTTTGAGGCATTTTCTTTAAATATACTTTCTACACCATAGTCTATATAAATTTCTATTATTCAAGTGATGCTTTTTTCAACAAACTTTAGATCAATATTGCTGATTATTTTTAACTTATCAATTTTTCCCTAAAAAATACACAGCCTAAAGTTTCTTTAAGTAAGTCTATTACTTTAAATCATGATTAAAATTTTATTTCAGTTGATACAGATGCTTTTAAAGCAAATAAATTGAGCAAAATTGTTGCGCCGAATACGGCTATTTTTTGCTATGATGAATAGTGCTTTATTTCCACACAATGAAATCAATGATTTAGTCGTGTCACACCCGTGCTTGCAATAAGCGCAAATAAAGTACGATCTGGACAACTTTAGCACAGTTAAGTGCATTAATTTCAATAGGTTAAGCTCATGCTTTTAATGGTCGACAACTATGACTCCTTTACTTACAACATCGTTCAATATTTTGGCGAATTGAATCAAGAAGTAAAAGTAGTCCGTAATGATGCCGTGACATTGGAAGATATAGAGCGATGGCAACCCAAGTATTTAGTGATTGGCCCCGGCCCATGCTCGCCGAGTGAAGCAGGCATTTCGATTCCTGCGATTCAGCATTTTGCTGGAAAAATTCCGTTATTGGGCGTTTGTCTCGGCCATCAGAGTATTGGTCAGGCATTTGGCGGTGACATCATACGTGCCAAACGTGTCATGCACGGCCGTCTGTCGGATATGTACCACAGCGATACCGGGATTTTCAGCAATCTTCCGTCGCCATTTCCTGCAACGCGCTATCATTCCCTGGTGATTGATCAAGCCACCTTGCCTGAATGTCTGGAAGTGACCTGCTGGACCAATGAAGCCGATGGCTCTATGGAAGAAATTATGGGGGTAAAACATAAGACATTGCCGGTCGAAGGCGTGCAGTTCCATCCTGAATCGATCCTGAGCCAGCATGGCCATCAAATCTTTAAAAACTTTCTCGAAATTTATGCCTAAGAACATCTTATGAATATTCAACAAGCTTTAAACAATATTACCAAAAACATTCACCTGACTCAGGATCAAATGCAAGACGTGATGCGTGCCATCATGTCAGGTGAAACCACTGATGCCCAGATTGGTGCCCTGCTGATGGGTTTACGCCTTAAAGGTGAAAGCATTGATGAAATTACCGCAGCCGCACGGGTCATGCGTGAACTGGCTACCAAAATTGATGTCAGCGATATTCCCTATTTAGTCGATATTGTCGGTACAGGCGGTGATGGTCAAAACCTGTTTAACGTCTCTACCGCGTCTGCATTTGTGATTGCAGCAGCAGGCGCAACCATTGCTAAACATGGCAACCGTGGCGTTTCAACCAAATCAGGCTCGTCAGATTTACTGGAACAGGCTGGGATTAATCTTGACCTGAATATGCAGCAAACCGAGCGTTGTATCCGTGATGTGGGGGTCGGGTTTCTGTTCGCACCGAATCATCATACAGCCATGAAATATGCAATCGGCCCGCGTAAAGAATTGGGGATTCGCAGCATTTTCAATTTACTTGGCCCGCTGACCAATCCAGCCGGCGTCAATCGCTTAGTCATTGGCGTGTTTTCCAATGAACTGTGCCGTCCGATTGCAGAAGTGATGAAACAGCTCGGTGCTGAACATGTGATGGTGGTGCATTCTCGCGACGGGCTGGATGAGATCAGTCTTGCATCTGCAACGTATGTGGCTGAGCTAAAAAATGGCGAAGTGACTGAATGGGAAATTACCCCTGAATTGGTTAATATCGAATCTCAAACCTTGACTGGTTTAATTGTAGAAGATTCTGCACAGAGTCTGGCATTAATCAAGGATGCATTGGGCAAGAAAAAATCAGAGATCGGTGATAAAGCGGCCAATATGATTGCCCTGAATGCCGGTGCAGGTATTTATGTTTCCGGTTTGACCAGCAGCTATAAACATGGTGTTGCATTGGCACATGACATTATTTATGGCGGCCAGGCTCTGGAGAAAATGAGTGTGCTGTCTGAATTTACCAAAACCATTAAACAATACGAAGCTTAATTCGGTCAGGAATTTTGATCATGGTGGATATCGCAAATACAATTTTAGGCAAGATTGTTGACCGTAAAACGGAAGAATTTGCTCTACGTTTAAAGCAGAAAAGCTATAAAGATCTGGAAGAGCTTGCTCAAGGTGCATCAGCTGTGCGTGGTTTTGCCCAGTCTTTAATGTCAAAACGTCCGGGTGTAATTGCTGAAATCAAGAAAGCCTCGCCATCTAAGGGGATTATTCGTGAGAATTTTAATCCTGCGGAAATTGCAGCACAGTATCAAGATGCGGGTGCCGCATGTTTATCTGTCCTGACCGATGTGGACTTTTTTCAGGGTGCAGATGAAAATATTCAGATTGCCCGTTCGCATTGTGACCTGCCGGCGCTGCGCAAAGATTTCCTGATCGATCCTTATGGAGTCATTGAAGCACGTGCCTTAGATGCAGATTGTATTTTACTGATTGTGGCATGTCTGTCAGATCAGCAACTGGAAGAAATGTCGAAGACTGCTTTTGAGCATAATTTAGATGTTTTAGTTGAAGTACATGATGAAGCTGAACTGGAACGTGCGCTGAAACTTTCAGATCGCTGCTTGCTGGGTGTGAATAACCGTAATTTAAAAACCTTCGATGTCGATTTAGATACCTCGATTCGTTTAAAGAACTTACTCGATCCCTCTCGCCTGTTAGTCACTGAAAGTGGTATTGCTACTCCTGCCGATGTGGCGATGATGCAACAGCATGATATTCATGCCTTTCTGGTCGGTGAAAGTTTTATGAAACAGCCTCGACCTGATCATGCATTCCGTAACCTGTTTGGTGAGCCTGAATCGGTTTAACTATTGACTAGTTTAATACTTAGACCAAGCCCAATCTCAGGATTGGGCTTTTTTATTTTCAGGATTGATAAGAAAAGAAATAGCATCATGTGAATTCACAAATACCGAGACATGCCATGCAAGCAATTCATTTCTCCTTTATCTATTTTCAGACTATAATTCTGTTAAATTCCGCATCTCCCTTGTTTTTACATTATGAGTAAACACGATTCTTCATTATCTAAAGATCAGTACAACCTGCTGAAATCTTTTAAGAAGCAAATTACACAGCCACATACCCCTGCGGTTGTTGCTGCACCCGTTGAAAAGACTGTCGAGCAAGAAGCTTTAGAAGAACTGGAATTATTCCGCAAGCAAATGCAGGGCGTGCAAAAAATTGAATCGGGAAATACCGTTCAATTGGACAAACCACGCAAGAAAAAACCGGATGCACAAGTTCTGGCAAAGCGTGCAGCGGCGACTGGCCCGATGGAAACAGATGCCATGGCATTATCGGACACGCAGGCCATGCTCAATCCTGTCGGGAGTCAGGCCAACTTGAGCTATCGCATTGCCACCTTGCAGCATAAAGTGTTTGAAGACTTAAAAGCCGGCAATTTACGCTGGTTTGAAGCTGTGGATCTGCATGGCTGTACCGTGGAAGAAGCGCGTCAGGCGGTGCTACAAATTATCCAGATCGCCAAAGATGAAAACCAGAACGTGATTAAGATCGTACACGGTAAAGGCCCGGAAGCGATTTTAAAAACCTATGTGAATGGTTGGCTGCGTCAGCATCGCGATGTTTTGGCTTTTGTCAGTGCGCCTGAAAAACAAGGCGGTACTGGTGCAGTTCTGGTTCTGCTAAAACGTGCAGAAAAGAATCCAAAGTTTAAACAGTAACCGGTTTTCGCCTCAAAACAAGGCATTGTAAAAGTTTTCTGCTACAATGCCGTCCTTGTTCATTCTCAGTTTAAGTGAATACGTCATATGACTATGCAGCAATCCTACGCAAACATTCTTACTGCCGTTGGCGAAGATCTCAATCGCCCTGGTCTCAAAGATACGCCTGTGCGTGCTGCCAAAGCATTTTCATATTTAACCTCGGGTTATAGTCAGACACTTGAAGAAGTTACCAACAAAGCGGTCTTTCCTTCCGACAACCGTGAAATGGTGCTGGTCAAAAACATCGAATTCTATTCCTTATGTGAACATCATTTATTACCATTTTATGGCCGTGTCCATATCGCCTATTTACCAGAAGGTCATGTCTTGGGCCTGTCCAAATTTGCCCGTATTACTGAAATGTTTGCGCGTCGTTTGCAAATCCAGGAAAACTTGACCCAGCAAATTGCAGAAGCAGTGGCGGAAATCACCAAAGCACGTGGTGTCGCCGTGATGATTGATTCTGCACATATGTGCATGATGATGCGTGGTGTGGGCAAACAGGAATCGACCACACGTACAGTCTCTTTTATTGGTGATTTTAAAACTGATAAAGAAACCCGCCGTGAGTTTTTAAGTGCAGTGCCAGAAAGCTACTAAGCCTTAAAAGCCAGTTATTTAAAGCCTCGATCATTCGGGGTTTTTTTAATTTCTTATAAACTGCTCTGGTCAGAGAATATCGATATCACAGCTGCTGTTGACCAAATTTGCATTCGTTATACTTGCAGCTAAACAATTGCTGCTTATCTTTGCAACAAGCCTACATTTAGATACATGATAAAGTTTTAATCCAGTTAGTCCTCGCTTAAAGTAAATTGACGTTGATATACAGCAAACAGCTTTATATCTTTCTGCTTGATTTTTAATGACAAGGAAAATGACCATGGCGAATAGCAAAAACAATCAGGACAAAGACAGCAAGAAATCTGCAAAAACTGCTAAAAAGACGCAAGATGAAAAACTGAAGAAGTCGAACAAAAGCAGTGACAAGGACAGCGATCGCAAAGTCAGCAAAAAAGCTGAAAGTGCTAAATCTAAAGCAGCATCTTCTAAAAAAGAGAATGCCAGTAAAGATGAAAAAGTAAAGGCGAAGAAAAGTGCGAGTTCTAAAGGCAGCGATAAAGCCAAAGACCTGAAAACATCTTCAGCGAAAAAACCGGCTAAAGCGAAAAGCAGCAATAAGAGCAAAGATGAAGACAGCAAGACGAAAAAATCTTCTTCAAAAAAATCAGCACCGGCCAAAAAGCAGTCAAGCACTTCGTCCAAGAGCAAGTCTGACAAAGCCAAAACATCGAAGACCAGTTCGAAAAAGTCAAAGTAAAATCCAAGCCTCATGACTGGGGCTTTTCTTGATCCTGATCTCGGGTGAGTAGATCAGTAGAATTATTTTATATTTTTTAGTGTGTTCTTTATTGAGTGATACCGACCCTTCTAAATATAAGGCAAAGATATGAGTCCAGCAGCCAAAAATCCGCCGCCAAAACGTCAGTCACGGGTGGTGTCGAATAGTTTTGATTATTCTCTGGACTTCGAAAAGATTAATTTTCGCAAACGGCCCGAGTTGTACCGAATTGGCCGAGGAGAACAAGGCGTATTATTGGTGGAGCCTTATAAATCTGAAATTCTGCCGCACTGGCGCTTTGCGGATGAAGAAAAAGCCCAAGCCAGCAGTGACAAAATTTATCAGCTATTCCTAGCTTATTTAAAACAAGATGATTTTATCGGTGCGGACATGGCACGCAAGTTTTTACAGATGGGTTATACCCGTGCCCGCCGTTACGCCAACCATAAAGGTGGTAAAAAATATGATGGGCCGGTTCCGGAAGATAAGAAAGGCTTAAGCGGCGCACATGGCCGTTCAGAATTGCCACGCAGCCACGAAGATCCGGTCAAAGCAGCGGCCGCCAACATTTTTAAACAAAAATGGAATGATGCGAAAAACCATCCAGACTATATTCAGCAAAAGCGAAAATTTCAGGAATTTATCCAGCAACATACGGCAGAGGAATAAAACTTTTAAGCTAGCTGGATCATTGCTGCCCCACTGGATTTGAGGGTGGCTGTGCCATATAGACCCGGTTACGACCGGTATTTTTCGCCATATACAGTGCGGCATCCGCAGCATCTAAAAATCGCTGATAATCCGGATGCCCGTCATAGAGCGTACATCCAATACTGATCGTGATTTTAAACTGTTGTCCTTGCGCGGTTTTAATCATGCCATTTTCAACATATTTACGAATACTTTCGGCAATACTTAAGGCACGTTGTTTATCTGTGTCGACCAGCAACAATAAGAATTCTTCCCCACCGACCCGGAAGGCATAATCACTGCCCTGACTGTATTTTTGCAGCGCTTCGGCAATAAATTTAAGTGCCAGATCACCTGCGGCATGTCCAAATTTATCATTGATACTTTTAAAGAAATCGGCATCCATCGCAAGTAAAGACAAAGGTGTATGATTTTTACGGGAAAAAGTGATTTCACGGGAAATCACCGTATTTAAATAACGGCGATTTAACAACTGGGTCAATGAATCATTGCCTGATTCAATATATTCCGCAACCTGAAATAACTGATCGACCAGCAGTTGAATTTCACGGTTTAAGTCACGGATTTGTTGAATCAGCCCCAAGACATTATTTTTATCCGTACAATCCATGATGGTCTGATTAATTGCATCAATCTGATAAATCCGCTCAATGATTAAATCGACCTGGTCCGAACCGGTAAAAGCATAAGAGGCTTTATGGATAAACCATAAACCGAACTCGGATTTGGACAACATCGGATGCTTTAAATTGTCAGGGCTCGAAAAGACCTTAAACATCAGTTCATTTTCCCAGTCCAGCAATGAGCTGCGCTGTTTGTCTTTTTGTACCGCTACATCCTGCATGGCTGAAAAAACACGGTAACTGTGTTTGATTTCCTGATTCATAGCTGTTTTGGCTTCATAAGAACGGCACATGATTTCTGTGGCAAAGCCCATGATTTGCACAATATAACTGCAGGCGGTCAACATGCTGTTTTGAGAAGATGCTTGCAACAGTTCAAAAACCTTGCGTTCAATTTCGCGAACACCACGTATGATTAACCAAGAAGGTATACCGACCCGGGCATGTACATGTCCAACCATCGCCTGCTTTTGTACGGCTTGCACATAACTCTTGTTGATCGGTACGCTAAAACTTTCTGACAGCCATTGAATCAGGGTATTACGCAAACGCTGCTGAACCATCTGGTCGGTCAGGAACTGGGCCGATTCTTTTTCTAAGAGCATATTCTTATAGAATTCTTCGACCAGAATAACCGAATGTTCCTGAACAAAATGAAATGCATGCAATAGATCATCTGCTGAATAATTCTGACAGATCTGCTTCCATTGTTCGGCCAGCATTGCCATGCATTCATTATTCATACGCCCCATTCCCCAAAACACTGCAATTTGCACTAACATTATGTGACAAATATAACAAAATTCGGGTGCATTAACTAAAATATCGACAAGATTATTCCAATTATACTGATCGATGATTCACAGGAAAAGTTTCGTAAACTAGCCCTTAAAATATATAAGCCGTTTAAAAATAACGGATCAGGCCCAAACTCCATTGATCCCAGTCTTTCGCCTGTTGTTGCTGATATTCCCAAGACAATCGAACCGCATTCTGTGCAGTAAAGGCATATTGCAATTGGGTATTTAGCTTCAGATGCCAGCGATGCGAATCTTCCCAATAAGGCAGTTCCACTTGCACCAGACTGTTGATCGGATCAGTCCAGATATTCTGGCAGCCCAAAGTTGGCCCTGCTCCTACGCGCCAACCCTGATCGAGCGCCTTGCCCGCCTGAACGTGAGTTTGCATTTGTGCATAGCACAAATGTTCGCGGCTCGCATTTGCCCAACTATAGCCCGCTTGGGTCTTAAAACCGACGACGCCATGCTGTTGCTCTTCGCTAAACTGGCCATGACGGTCTAAGGCTTCCTGTGTCCAGCCCAGATTAAAACCCCAAGATAAGGGCGTATTAAATGGATTAATCGGGTTATAGGAATTGACGGCCAGTAAATCCAGATGTTCCAGTTTGAGTTCACTATTACGATATTGTAATGCCCCATCCAGAAACAGCAGTTGTGTGCCGGTACGCAAACCACCCTGTGGATCGATTAAATCATGATAGGCCTGACGATGCCCAAGCTGAACAAAGGATTCACCCTGAACCTGTCCGGCCTCAAAACTGATATTTCGTGCATGATGACTTTGTACTGGATCTGTTTTCGGACGCTCAGGTGCTTGACGCTGTTTCTCGATAGCCAGCTGACTTCTTAAGCCCAATAACTTGCGAAAACGTGGCTGGGCAAAGGACTCATCTACTTTCTGTCTGAGAAAATCCAGATATAGATGATCATAGGCCATTTCCAGCACTTTGGCCTGATCCTCTACCGGATAAGTTTGCAACATTGAAGGCATGGTACCTGTTTCTGCATAAGCCAGCTGATGAGCCTTTTTTGCCAAAGCTTTGCCATGCTGTCTGGACTGAGCCAGCAATTGCGTTTCTAGGGCGGGACGATAAACTTTCTGTTTGATCAAGCCCTGCTGTTCTACCACTTTCAAGGTTTCGATCGGAATGGCAGTCGAATTAAACTGTTTTTGTAAATTTAACTCAGGACGCACCAGATCGAATAGCCCCAGCAGGCGATAAGCACAATTATCATTGATAAAATAATAAGGGAAACTCACCTTTTGCATTTCCCAAAGATGCTGCACCAGAAACCGGGTCTCTTGCGGCGTTAAATTTAATTCATATTCCCATAAATCCCGGCTTTCAAAGTCGCCATATTCTTTGACCTTGCGATAATATGGCATCAGGGAATATTCACCCGGATATTGTCCGGTCAGCCCTTTCCAGGCAAATGACCAATTGTCATTGCTATCGACGGTTGCGGCATAGTTGACGGCATAGGAAATCAGGTTGAGCTGCTGTTGATCTTTGGGATCTAGACGCAACAAGGTATGCCCGAACATCGAACTGGGATTACCCATAAAATCTGTGGCATAAATCAGCGTGGCCTGATAGGGCTTGACCTCAGCAATCCATTGATCAAAATCCGGACAACTCACTTCAGGCAATTGCTGTTCGGAAATATCCAGCTGCTGCATTAACCAGCTGCTTCGGGCCGGAAACTTGCAACGGATGGACTGATTCGGTTCCGCACTGCCAAATAAGGCCTGAATATTATGCTGTATTTCTTTTTTGAGATCAGTCTTTCCCTGCTCTGCCAGAAAATAGCCTGAATAATCGACCTCGCTGTGGCCTTTAGAATTGGCATACATCAGACGCTGCCAGGTGGTGCTCTGATCCAGACGTTTGCTTTTGGCCTGATCGAGATAATGCTGGATATCTGGATTAATTTCGTTTGCAAAACTTAAGGGACTGAAGGCCAGACCCAACATGAAGAACGCATATTTCATTCAGTTAACTTATTCTCGTCAATTTCTTTGAGTCATAAGAAAAACCCTGCCAGAGCAGCAGGGTTTTCAAAGTGCGGATCAGATGTAAGATTTCAATACTTCATCTTTGGCCATTACTGTTTGTAATGAACTCAGAACTTGAAGGGTATTCTGGTTTTGTTCGGAATAGATTTCAGAAAAATTCTGCTTGGAAATGTTAAAGAAATGGCCTTTGTCTTCAGATTTGATATTCAGAAGTTCGGCCAGAACATTCAGGCTTTCACCTTCGCCCACTGCCATATCACGCGCCAGTGCTTCAGCATTTTCATTGGTAAAAGTCACCACTTGAGCGGTGACTGTTCCACCCTGGCTACAACCCAAAGTACCAAACGTGATCCCGAGCCATTGATTCGTGAAAAGAACGTTGGTGGTACCTGCTAAAAGTTTAGGAATAATACCAGTCTGACCGGCCCACACCTGACTTCCGATACCACAGCCGACATCTCGGTCAGCCATCGCCATACTTGAACCAGTCGCTAATACTGCCGCCAGCATAATTTTTTTCAACATACTTATTCTCCAGTTATTCTCATGCAATCTTTGTTATTACTCTCATTATGTAATTTGACTTACACACTCAGCAGAGTAGCGATAAGTCAGGTTTGGCGCAATCGAAAAAATGCATGCTTTACATAAACATAACCTGAATAATTTCATTACTCTTTCAGCGTCCAGTCGCCATGTAAATTGCGCTGCCCTAAAATCTTCAGTACCAAGACCAGACTCAGCAATAACAACAAATACCAGGACCCGAGTTTGCCCCAGCCCACCATATGCCATTGTTCAATCTGACTTGGATAGAGCCAGATCTGATAAAAGGTACTGATGTTCTCGGCAATCCAGATGATAAAGGCCAGCAGCAGCAAGATCGGTAACATTGGCAACTGAAAAGCGTGCTGATTCAACTGAAAACGAATTTTAGTTTTCCAGAACATCAGCACGCTCCAGACAAATAAAAGCATGCGATAGTCAGGAATAAAAAACTTGCTCATAAAGTTGATATAAGACAACACCGCCAGCAGCAACATATGGCGAAAGCCTGGCAACTTTTCAAATGAGACCTGATATAAACGCAAGGAACGCGCAAAAAAACTGCCGACCGCAGAATACATAAAACCGGCAAATAAAGGCACGGTCATAATTTTAAAGATTGCCGGTTGTGGATAATACCAGGAGGCAATCGCAGGATGGGTCAGAAAGATTTCCATCACCATGGCCATGAGATGAAACAGCGCAATCACTTTGGCTTCGGCCCAGGATTCCAGTTTGGTATAAAGCAGCAGCACCTGAATGAGCAGGGCAAAAAATAACAGATAGTCATAACGGTAAAAACCGTAAAACAGATCACTGCCCATGGCAGCAGTGAGTGCAAACGCCAGCAGGAGCAGAATCCCGAATAAGGCAGCCGAAGCTGCCTTATAGGTAAATTCAAACCCTGATTTGAATAGATCGATCAAGGTTTAAATCCTAAAGATATTTAGCACTATACTCATGTACGGTATCAATAAAGGCTTTTGGATTGGCTGGATCGACCCACTGGGTAATGCCGTGGCCGAGGTTTGCTACATAACCGGTTTTTTCACCATTGGCATAAGCATCATCCAGCATGGCTTTGGTCGCCTTAATAATAGTTTCCGATGAACCATATAAAGTCGCAGGATCCAGGTTACCCTGAAGCGCAGCACGACCCGCAACGGTTTGACGTGCTACATCCAGTGGTGTGGTCCAGTCCAGACCAAAGGCATCTGCGCCTGTAGCGATCATCGGTTCCAACCACTGACCGCCACCTTTGGTAAACAGAATTACTGGAATCTTGCGGCCATCTTTTTCACGGTGCAAGCCAGCAACAATCTTCTTCATATAGTTGAGCGAGAATTCAATATATTCACGATGTGCCAGTGCGCCGCCCCAACTATCAAAAATCTGTACCGCTTGTGCACCTGCATCAATCTGCGCATTCAGATAATCAATCACGGCATCGGCTAGACGTTCCAGCAAAGCATGCAGCACTTCAGGCTGTGCATACATCATATTTTTGGTGAAGCGGAAATCTTTGCTTGAACCGCCTTCTACCATATAAGTCGCCAAGGTCCACGGACTGCCAGAGAAACCGATCAGAGGAACCTGGCCACCCAAGGCTGAACGAATGGTCGACACTGCATTCATCACATAATCCAGATCCGATTTTGCATTAAAGGCTGGCAGATTTGCGACATCCTGCTCGGTACGGACTGTTTTATGAAATTTAGGCCCTTCACCCACTTCAAAATACAATCCTAAACCTAAAGCATCAGGCACTGTCAAAATGTCAGAGAACAAAATCGCGGCGTCCAGATCATAACGGCGTAAAGGCTGTAAGGTCACTTCACAGGCCAGTTCAGTATTTTTGCAAAGAGAAAGGAAATCTCCTGCCTGAGCACGCGTTGCGCGATATTCTGGTAAATAACGGCCCGCCTGACGCATCATCCATACCGGAGTGGCATCTACAGGTTCACGCAACAAGGCGCGCAGAAAACGATCATTTTTTAAGGTCGTCATTTACTTTCCTATCTATCTTTGATATTCGCCATATCATAACAAAAAGGTTGTATTTTTAATAACTTCTGCTGACTTTAAAAACCGATCAGCTTAAGCGGCCAAATGTGATATTTTACACAAAACAACTACTGCATCTCCACATTTTTTCTGTAATACTTATAGTGTTTTTTCACATTTTTAAAGAAATAATTTTAAGGTTGATTTACATGTTCGTTCGCACAATGCTCGCTGTGAGTTTAGGTTGCATTTTCGCAGGTACTGTTTTTGCTGCGTCTACTGCTGAACAACCATTGAACCCGCAAGTTGTTACCGATGTTTCAGTCCAGGATCCAATTGATCCACTCGCGACTGAAGCTTCAGCCGCCCAAGCACCGGCTGAAGCCAAAATTACGGCGCAAGAACAACAAGACTTAAATCAGGCCTCTGAAGCACTGAATGAGCTACAAGATACCGAAGACCAATCTGCTGATATTGGTGCAGCGCCAAATACCAAGGCCCCGACGAACTCTGCTGCGACCAAAGCTTCGTGGACTTTAGACGGCTTAAACAATGCCCAGTGGTATGAAAACATTGGTGCAGGTCAATTTCCGGTCTACGCACGTGCACATGTCATGCTCAACAATGCCCACGCTTCACCGGGTGCGATTGATGGTACCAGCGGCAAGAACACACTGAAAGCAATTGCCTCTTTCCAGCAAATGAATGGCATCAAGCCAAATGGCGTACTGACGCAAGAAACCTGGGACAAACTGGTGGCACGTCAGGGTTCCAAGCCGACCTTTGTAGAGTACACCATTACTGAAAAAGATCTGGCAGGACCATTTGCCAAATCGATTCCTTCAGATTATGCGCTACAGGCTAAAATGAAAGGTTTGTACTACACTAGCGCATCTGAAATGCTCAGTGAAAAGTTCCATATGGATGAAAACTTCCTGAAGAAGTTGAATCCAGGTGCTAATTTTAACAAAGTCGGCCAAAAGATTCTGGTGACCAATGTTCGTAATGAGCTACCAGAAGGGATTCACTTGATTGTTGCACATAAAGGTGCCAAACAACTGTACTTATTTAACAGTAAAAATCAAATGATCGGCTCATTCCCTGCCAGTATCGGCAATACCAGTACGCCTTCACCAACGGGTACTTATAAAATCACCGGCGTTGCACCAAATCCTTGGTATAGCTACTCGCCAAGTAACTTTGTTCAAGGTAAAAACACCAAACCACTGTCTCTACCACCAGGTCCAAACGGCCCGGTCGGTAATGTCTGGATTGGTCTCAACAAAAAATCATTTGGTATTCACGGCACACCGAATCCGTCCATGATTTCTAAATCCTATTCACACGGTTGTATCCGTCTGACCAACTGGGATGCCAATGATCTTGGCCGTAAAGTCAAATCTGGCGTAACTGTTCGTTTCTTAGAATAATGATCCGTAAAATGCTTTGAATAAAATGGCCCGCTTTTCAGTGGGCTTTTTTATGACTTGATTTTAAGCTGATATATCGTTGCAAAAATGCAATGATATGTCGCCTATTTGAGATTTTTTTGAGCTTAAAACAACAGTATGATGATCTCAAGTTGAAAATAAGATCGAGATGAAATCATGAAGGCTTTTCTACATCCTAGCGAAAATCGTGGTCATGTAAAAATGGGCTGGCTGGAGTCTAAGCACAGCTTCTCATTTGGTAACTGGTATGATCCCAAGTATATGGGGATCAGTGCCTTACGTGTTATTAATGATGATTTAATCGATGGGCATCAGGGTTTTGGAACCCATCCCCATGACAATATGGAAATCCTGACCTGCGTACTGAAAGGCACCATTACTCATCAGGACAGCATGGGCAATCATGGCGGCATTGCTGCGGGTGAATGGCAGCTCATGAGTGCCGGAACAGGTATTCGCCATAGTGAAATGAATCAGGGCGATGAGCAGGTACATTTACTGCAAATCTGGATTATTCCCAATGAACAGGATGCCAAACCGAATTATCAGCAAATTCGTCTGGATCCGCATGAGCAGCCCAACCAGTGGCATTTGATTTGTGGACCGAATGGCAATGCGCCAATGCATATTCGTCAGAAGGCTGAAGTCAAAACTGCGGTAATTCAGCAAGGTCAAAGTTTGCAAGTGCAGGCCACCCAGCAGATCAATTATATTCATGTAGTTTCTGGCACTGTGCAGATTGCAGAACATAGAGTTGAGGCGGGTGGTGCAATTGCTTTTCTGGATGACTCAGCGATTCAAGCCATCGATGATGCGCAAGTGATCTGGTTTGATTTACCAGAAGTGCCTCACTAAGTTTTAAGGCTCTCACCCATCATGGCTATTAATCACTTTGATGAATAGCCATTTTTTATGAATCGAGAATAAAAGTAGACAGAAGCTTTATCAGAAGATAATTTTTTAAAAACAGCTATAAAAATCACACCAATTCACATCAGTTTTTTACTTAAAATTCTGGCATTTCAGGCGAAGATGAAGCTGATTCATTTCTATTGAATGAACGCATCGCGAATGGCTGATCTGGTCATGGTCTTATATGGGATTCAACGTCTATCCAGCTTTGTATTGATTTTACGTAAACCAAAGAGCAACGCTTATGAACCAGATTTTAGAAATTCAGAATCACCAGCAACATGCTCTGCATTTTTTACTAGCGTTTTTAAAACAACAAAACTATCAGTTCACAGCTATTACTCCGTTGTCGCATCAACGGATTTTGGATCGTAAAAGAAACGAGAAAAATCAGGAAATAACCCTGCAGGATATATTTGGCTGGAATCTGGAATTTAGCAAAACCAATCTTGATCCGGTTCTTTTTTCCTTGCTGGCAAAACAGCAACTTCTACAGGTTCAGGATGAGCAATACACCAGTCTGGTCAGGGTCGCCTCACTGGAAGGTGAACTCTTTATTCACTCTTCCTTTCCAACCACACAACAAGATGCTGTTTTTTTTGGTCCCGATACTTATCGCTTTGTCTATCATCTCAAGCAATATCTAGCCACCGAACCTCGCCCTTTCAAACGGGCTGCTGAAATATGCTGTGGCACCTCTGCTGCTGCCATCAGTATCGCCAAATACTTTCCAGATCATGAGGAAATCTTTGTAGCAGATCTAAACCCCAAAGCCTTGCTCTATAGTCAACTCAATATTGATTTTTCGGGTTTTACTTCAATCTCTCCGGTGCAAAGCAATTTATTTTCCAATCTTGAAGGTCAGTTTGACCTGATTTTTGCCAATCCACCTTATTTAATTGATCCTGAGCAACGGCAATATCGACACGGAGGTAATGAGCTCGATGGCAATGAATTAGCTTTTAAAATTATAAAACAAGGCCTGCAAAGGCTAAATTCAGGCGGCCGTTTATTTTTATATACCGGCGCTACCATCACACGAAATGGCAATCGATTTTTACAGTATCTGCAAGACCTGATGCAGCAGCATCAAAATATTCACTGGTCTTATGAGGAAATTGATCCGGATATTTTTGGTGAAGAATTAGAGCAACCTGCTTATCAGCATGTGGAAAGAATTGCTCTGGCTCTGATTAAGATTGAAGTATGCGATTGAAGAATATCTGTTTATAAATTATCGACTTTTTAAATATCGAACCTCTTTAAGATCCGTTTATTTTAAATCATTCTGTAAAATTCATCAGCAATAAAAAACCCCAATCTTTCGATTGGGGTTTTTAAAATTTGGCGGAAGCGGTGAGATTCGAACTCACGGAGGACTCACACCCTCGTCGGTTTTCAAGACCGGTGCATTAAACCGCTCTGCCACGCTTCCATGGGCGCAATAATACGGCGCTTTTATGTAACTGACAAGTGAAAGTTACAGTGAATCTGATTAACTGCATATAGTTTCATCAAATCCCTACAATTTGGCGGCCAATTCGGCTCCTTCACGAATGGCACGCTTGGCATCCAGCTCGGCAGCCAGTTTAGCCCCACCAATAATATGATATTGTGCCAAGGTATTTTCCCCGGCAAGTGGCATCAAATCTTTTACCGACTCCTGTCCTGCACACACCACAATACTATCCACACGCAATAATTGAGCGTGGCCATCCACCTCAATCCATAAGCCTTCATCGGTAACAGATTTATATTGCACACCGCGCAACATGCGCACCGCGTGTTTTTTTAATTGGGCACGATGTACCCAGCCTGAAGTCTTGCCTAGGCCTGTGCCAAGCGGTGTCTTTTTACGTTGTAATAAATAAATTTCACGAATAGGTGCTTCAATTTCTGCACCTTGCATGCCGCCTTCACTGACATAATTTGGATTCGGGTCTACACCCCATTCACGTTTCCATTCATTCACAGCTTGCGGCTGTACCTGATGCGGCGGCTTTAACAAGAACTCGGACACATCAAAACCAATACCGCCTGCACCAATGACTGCAACACGATCTCCGACTGGCGCACCGCGTAGTACTTCTGCATAAGACAAGACTTGCGGTGCCTGACTGCCTTCGATCTTAAGCGCTCGCGGCACGACACCAGTCGCGACAATGACTTCATCAAAACCTTCACGTTCCAGCTGTTCACGGTTCACTTGGGTATTTAATCGCACATCAACGCCGGTTTTTTCCAATTGGACTTTAAAATAACGAATCGTTTCGTGAAACTCTTCTTTCCCCGGAATGACTTTAGCCAGATTAAACTGTCCACCCACTTCATGACTGGCCTCAAACAGCGTCACATCATGCCCGCGACTGGCTGCGACTGTGGCCGCAGACAGCCCTGCAACACCACCACCGACCACTGCAATACTTTTGGCTTTTTTGGTTTTGACATAGACCAGTTCGGTTTCATAGCCGGCACGTGGATTGACCAGACAGGTTGCGCGCTGGTTTTTAAAGGTATGATCCAGACAGGCCTGATTACAGGCAATACAGGTATTGATTTCATCAACACGATTGGTCGCGGTTTTATTGACCCAGAAGGCATCTGCCAAGAATGGACGTGCCATCTGCACCATGTCTGCCTGGCCGGAAGCCAGAATTTCTTCAGCAGTATCTGGCATATTGATCCGGTTCGATGCAATGACCGGCACCGCCACGTGCTTTTTCACTTCAGCGGTATAATCGACAAAAGCTGCACGCGGTACAGAAGTCACAATGGTGGGAATACGTGCTTCATGCCAGCCAATACCGGTATTGAGTAAAGTAATCCCCGCCTTTTCCAAAGCTTTAGCCACGGTAATCACATCTTGCATGGTATTGCCATCATGTACCAGATCCAGAAGCGACAAACGGAAACAGATAATAAATTTTTCGCCAATTTCCTCACGAATCGCTTTGACAATTTCTACGGCAAAACGCATCCGGTTTTCGATCGGGCCACCCCAACGGTCAGCACGCTGATTGACATGCCGGCTTAAAAACTGATTCAGCAAATAGCCTTCAGAACCCATGATTTCTACGCCATCATAGCCGGCTTTTTTGGCAATACTGGCCGTTCTGACATAATCCTGAATGGTATTCAGAATCTGTTTATCTGACATTTCACGTGGTTTAAAGGGAGAAATCGGCGACTTGATCGGGCTGGCCGAGACCACAAAAGGCTGATAGCCATAACGTCCGGCATGCAGAATCTGCAACAGAATTTTGGCACCATGCTTATGCACTGCATGCGTCACCAAACGATGCGGCGCAATGTCCCCCAAAGTATTCATGGTACCGCCCGCCGGTAACAACCAGCCTTGACGGTTGGGCGATATTCCACCCGTAATCAGCAGACCTGCGCCACCCTTTGCACGCTCACCAAAATACGCAGCCAGTTTGGGATAATTATAAAAACGATCTTCTAGGCCAGTATGCATCGACCCCATCACCACCCGGTTCTTAATGGTGGTAAAACCCAAATGCAGTGGCTTTAAAATGTTGGCATAGCGCGTCGTAGTCATAACAAATCCCTGATTATATTTGGCTGAGCAAGTCATTCCCTTACTTTAACTGATTTTCAGTGGCTTTTTATGACCCGGAGTTCAGCATTTTCAGGCACAAATATCAATCTTTAGAAGAGGATCACTTTCTATTTGGCGGATTAATCCTGCCATTGTCGCGCGCTAGATTTCCATAATGCAATCACGCCCAATACTGTACCAATCGGAAAACTCAGGAGCATCAGGATGGCCATAATTCTGGATAAAGTCCGTCCTGAACCATTGCCCTGTTTGACTTTGATGCTGGCCTGTATATTAAAAAATACCAGGCCGCCTAAAAGCAGCAGCACCATACCTAAACTCAGCGTAGAAATACTGGCTTGCTGATATTCCAGATATAAAAATACCAGTGTACTAAAACCAATCAGACCGGCATAAATCCCATGCAACAGTGCCAGCGTTTCATTCTTGGTTTTAGGATTTAAATTAGGTAAGGGTGGGATATGAGTCGCCATGCATTTATTCCTGTTTTATCTGAGTTTTTAACTTTATTCGGCTGAATATAGCGAATTTTTAATTTTTTAGCAGGATTCTGCTCAAAATCGTGCAATTTATGATTATTTAAGCCTATTGAATATAGATTTTAAAACGAGTTTTTCTTTTCTAAAGCAAACCTAAATAAATTAATGATACAATTGAGACAATATGTATTTTTTCAGGCCACCAATTCTGGCGTGCCTATTTCATATCATTAGGATGAACAATGTCTGATAATGCAACTATCTTGCAGAATGTCCCAGTAGGTAAAAAAGTTGGTATTGCCTTCTCTGGTGGTCTAGATACTTCTGCTGCTCTTTTGTGGATGAAACAAAAAGGCGCTGAACCTTATGCTTACACAGCGAACTTGGGTCAGCCAGACGAAGACGATTACGATGCGATTCCAAAAAAAGCTGAAGCTTATGGCGCAGTAAAAGCACGCTTAATCGACTGCCGTTTACAGCTTGCATTAGAAGGTATTGCTGCAATTCAATGTGGCGCGTTCCACATTTCAACTGGCGGTGTTCCTTACTTTAATACGACTCCTCTTGGTCGTGCTGTTACAGGTACCATGCTTGTCACTGCCATGAAAGAAGATGACGTCAATATTTGGGGTGACGGTTCTACTTACAAAGGTAACGACATTGAACGTTTTTACCGTTATGGTTTGTTGACCAACCCTGCGCTTAAAATTTACAAGCCTTGGCTAGACCAAACCTTTATCGATGAGCTTGGCGGCCGTGCAGAAATGTCGCAGTTCCTGATCGACAACGGTTTTGACTATAAAATGTCAAAAGAAAAAGCCTACTCAACAGATTCAAACATGTTGGGTGCGACCCATGAAGCCAAAGATCTTGAATACCTGAATGCGGGCATCAAAATCGTGGATCCAATCATGGGCGTTGCCTTCTGGAAAGATGACGTAGAAGTTAAAGCTGAAGAAGTATCGATTACTTTTGAAGAAGGTTTCCCTGTTGCGATCAACGGTCAACGTATCGAAGATCCAGTTGAATTCATTCTTGAAGCAAACCGTATCGGTGGCCGTCATGGTCTAGGTATGTCGGATCAAATCGAAAACCGTATTATCGAAGCAAAATCTCGCGGTATTTATGAAGCTCCGGGTATGGCGCTGCTTCATATTGCTTACGAGCGTCTTGTGACCGGTATTCATAACGAAGATACCATCGAACAATACCGCATCAACGGTTTACGTTTAGGCCGTTTGTTATACCAAGGCCGCTGGTTCGATTCTCAAGCGCTGATGTTGCGTGAAACTTCACAGCGTTGGGTGGCTAAAGCCGTGACCGGTACTGTGACTTTAGAACTGCGTCGTGGTAATGATTACACCATCATGAACACTGAGTCGCCTAACCTGACCTATGAAGCTGAGCGCTTGACCATGGAGAAAGGTGATTCTATGTTCTCTCCAATGGATCGTATTGGTCAGTTGACCATGCGTAATCTGGACATTACCGATACCCGCGCAAAACTTGGCATCTATACAGAAACTGGTTTGCTTGCAGTGGGTACAGCATCTGCTGTTCCACAACTGAAAGACAAAAACTAAGTTTTGTTTTTGTTAAAAAACCGCTCTTGATGAGCGGTTTTTTATGGATAGTTGTTCTTGATGTTTAAAGCATCGAACCATTGGCGGTATCTGAATTGACGGAACGAAGTGATTGATAATAAATCTGATTGCGCCCAAGCTGCTTGGCACGATACAGCGCCTGATCTGCAATTCCCAATAATATATCTTTATCAGTATCTGTTTCACCACGATAGACGGTAATGCCTAAACTGATGGTAATATGTCTCGCAACCAAAGATTTTTCATGGGGAATTTCCAGACGGTCAATCGCCTTGAAAATATTTGAAGCTACGGCATAAGCACCATGTGCATCTGTTTCTGGCAATAACACAACAAACTCTTCCCCGCCATAACGCGCCACAAAGTCCATATGACGGATCGCATTCTTGATGGTTCTGGCAATGGTTGAAATAACATCATCGCCTTTCTGATGCCCATAAAAATCATTATAGTTTTTAAAAAAGTCCACATCGATAAACAGGATCGCCAAGGCAGTGTCTTCACGACGGGCCCGTTCAA
Source organism: Acinetobacter sp. 18QD2AZ41W (assembly GCF_009829025.1). Classification (NCBI taxonomy): domain Bacteria; kingdom Pseudomonadati; phylum Pseudomonadota; class Gammaproteobacteria; order Moraxellales; family Moraxellaceae; genus Acinetobacter; species Acinetobacter sp. 18QD2AZ41W. The sequence continues at coordinate 619,957 of NZ_WURP01000001.1, forward strand.
AATACACTTCAAGCGTTTCATCGAAAGTTCTCCGATTGGAAATCTTGGTCAGTTCATCATACTGGCTTAAATGTAACAATTCGGTGGTATGAATACGCTGGATCTGCTCACTGATTCTGGCCCGGATACTGTATAAAAAAATCACACGCTCACGCGCGAAAATCATATGACTAATTACATAACCCAGTAAGCAACTCCCAATCAGAATTCGCCCAAAAACCAGCGGATTAAAGTCTATGGCCATGATTGATAATACAATAATGGTCGTTGCTGCAGCGACCAGTCCGGTGACCAGCATCTGTACAGGCTTAATACCGGTCAGGATATAACCCAGAATATAAATAATGGTGACGATTGCCATCGACTGATGTTGTAACGCTGGGGTTTTAACCAACATCGTGATACAGGAAATCGACACCAGCATCCAGAATACCAGCAGCATTGAAGCTTGCGGAAAAAAGCGCTTGATCTTGGGTAAACAGGAAAACATATAAAAGAGAATTAATGACATACCGCCATTCAGTAGCCCGAACATAGACAGCACAAAATCATGCACGAAATATTCTTTACTGATAATCCAGTAATCTGTGGGGATCATCACCACCAGAAAAATAAAATAAGCCAATACCCCACCCCAAACATATTTTTCGACATGTTTGCGGGCACGTTCCAGATTTTTTGTCCAGAATTCCTGTTCCAGATGTTGAGGGAAGACCGGGCCTACACGCTGACTTTGCCGTGTAATTAATTCTTCTATGTTTTCCTTGTCATCTTGTAATTTCGCTAAACTGTACTTGTATTCCATTGCAAGTATTTATGTAATTTTTTTAGTAATTTTAAAATAACATACTTTTTCAAATTAATTTATAGATATCCCTTATTTTGTAGCCCTTTCTCATTACCATTTTTGCTATAGATGGATTATCATTTGTTTTATTTGTTCGACTGAATTTGCCTTGAATACGATTACGATTCTCCAGCCAGATGATTGGCACGTTCACCTGCGTGATGGTTTAGCACTTCAACGTACTGTTCCCGATTTAGCCAGACAGTTTTCTCGCGCAATCTGTATGCCGAATCTGGTACCACCCGTTAAAACCGTTGAAGAGGCCAATGCCTATCGTGAACGCATCATGGCGCACGTACCTGAAGGGATAAATTTCGACCCGCGTATGGTGCTGTATTTCACAGACAACACCCCGGCAAGTGAAGTTAAAAAGATCAAAGAATCTGCGCATGTCAATGCCATCAAGCTCTATCCTGCGGGTGCAACCACCAATTCTGATAGTGGTGTCAGCGACATGAGCAAAGTGTATGGCGTAATTGAGCAGCTTGAAGAGCATCAGGTACCTTTATTGCTGCACGGTGAAGTGACACATAATCATGTCGATATTTTTGACCGTGAAAAGCGCTTCCTGGACGAAGTCCTCGCACCCTTGCTCAGACAGTTCCCTAAGCTGAAACTGGTGTTAGAACACATTACTACCAGCGAAGCAGCAAACTTTGTGCTTGAGCAAGACCGTAATGTCGCTGCAACCATTACGCCGCAACATTTATTGTTCAACCGCAATGACATGCTGGTGGGTGGCATCAAGCCGCATTTCTACTGCTTGCCAATATTAAAACGTCAAACCCATCAGCAAACCTTGCTGGAAGTGGCGACTAGTGGCAATCCTAAATTTTTCCTAGGCACCGACAGCGCACCACATTCAAAAAATGCAAAAGAAAATGCGTGTGGCTGTGCAGGATGTTATAGTGCGCCGACTGCCATTGAGCTGTATGCTCAGGCATTTGATCAAGTGGGTAAAATTGAACGTCTGGAAGGTTTTGCCAGCCACTTTGGTGCAGACTTCTATGGCCTGCCACGTAATACCAGCACCATTACACTGGTTAAAGAAGATCAAGTAATCCCTGAAAGTTTAGACTATTTGGATGGTGAACAGATTATTCCGCTCTATGCGGGTAAAACCATTCAATGGAGAAAAGTGTGACAAATGAAACCCTCCCAATCATTGGTCAACGTTTTCGTGGATTCTTACCTGTAGTTGTCGATGTCGAGACGGCAGGTTTTAATGCACAGACTGATGCATTGCTGGAAATTGCGGCCATTCCGATTGTTTATAATGAGGATGGCCAGTTTGTGCCGGGTCAAGCTTACCATGCACATATCAATCCTTTTGAAGGGGCCAACCTCGATCGTAGGTCACTGGAATTCATCGGCATTGATCCGTCAAATCCGATGCGAATTGCCATGGCTGAAGATGAAAAAACCGCATTAAAGCGTATTTTCAAATCGGTCAATGACGTGCGCCGTCAGCAAAACTGTACCCATGCGGTTTTGGTGGGTCACAATGCACATTTCGATTTAGGTTTTGTTCAGGCAGCAATTGCCCGTACCGGCACCAAAAACCAGAACCCGTTCCATAGTTTTTCTGTGTTTGACACGGTGACCTTGAGTGCGGTGATGTTTGGTCAAACCGTACTGGCGAAATCCTGTATTCAGGCCGGGATCGATTTTGATGGAAAAGAAGCTCACTCTGCGTTATATGACACACAGAAGACGGCTGAACTGTTTTGCTATATTTTAAACAAACTCGCGCCTCACCTGCTTGACACTCTGGTGGCGGATCAATAAGATACCGCCATCTTCTAAACGTCCCTATCGTCTAGAGGCCTAGGACATCGCCCTTTCACGGCGGTAACCGGGGTTCGAATCCCCGTAGGGACGCCATCTATTTTCCTCTCTTTTCATATTTTTATTTTTCAGCGACTTAATCTGCTTAAATCTTACACATTTAAAGCCCAATTAATGCAAATAATTCTCATTACTATTGATTGTAGCAATCAAGTTAATGATAATCGCTTTCATTATCTTTCAAAGATTTAACCTTCTCATGCGTTTTGCCTACTCTTCACTTTCACTTGCTATATTGGCAGCTTTATCAACCTCTAGTTTCGCAGAAGAATCCAGTTATCAAGAATCTGCCCCCAATGAGGCAACGCTTAAGTTCAACACGATTATTGTCAAAGCTCAGCAAGCGAATGAAGTTGGGAAAACGGTTTATAGCAAAGAAGATTTAGCAAAAATACCGAATAGCTCAAAGAATATAACTGATTTTTTAAAGGTGAATCCGAATGTGCAGTTTAGCAATGAACATATTGCAGCCAACTCACAAGCTGATTTAAAACCGGCTGAAATTTCGATTCATGGTGCACAATCATTTAATAATAAATTTGTGATTAATGGCGTCAGCAACAGCAATAACCTCGACCCTGCTGGTTCAGGAACAACCAACTACGGTGCAGTGTCTGGCGGTTCACAAGGTGTGGCAATCAACACCGATTTATTGTGTAATTTAGAAGTATTAGACAGCAACATTAGTGCAAAACACGGTGGCTTCACCGGTGGTGTGGTTCAGGCAGAAACCTGTGCGCCTAAATCTGAAATTGGCAAAGTCCATGGTAGCATCACTTATGACTATACAGAAAGTGACTGGAACCGCTACCACTTAAAAACTGATGCAGACAAAGGACTCTTTGAAGGTGCATCAACCCAGTCAAACCAAAAAGAGTATGTTCGCCAAGGTGTTAGTGCCAATATTTTTGCTAAACTTTCAAAGGTTTATGGCTTAGATCTCTATGCTTCACAACGTAAATCAACAATTCCTGTTGAAAGTGGCTTACCTGCACCAAAACAAATTGATCAAGAAAAACGTAATACCAATGTCGGTGGAACCTTGTATGTCGATCCAAATGCAGACACCAGTATGAAATTCGGTTTCGCTTTAGGTGATTTGGAAGACAATACTTACGCAGACAAACGTCGTAACTCTCACAGCAGCACCAATAATCAATCAGCTTTGATTTTCGCAGAGATGCAACAAAAACAAGATTGGGGACAATTAATACACCAGCTCAATTACCAGCAAATTGACAATGCACGTGAATCATCATCTGATCGCGGTGTGAACTGGATGTATGCAGCAGGGAGCAAAGACTGGGCAAATACTGAAAAAGTATGGGAAGGTGCAACCTCTGCAGATATTGATTTAAAACAATCTTCTGTGAGTTATGGGTTAGATGCGCTATTTAATAACTTTAAATTTGCAGACACCGACCATCAAATCAGCGCCGGTTTTGCCTATCATTATGATGATGTGCAATGGGAACGTACCAAAGATTTTTCAACTTTCTATGGCGTAACATCAGGGAAAACCCAAAACTTGTTTGATCTTAAAGGTCAACAATGTCAAATCAATGATCCCCTCTGCGATGAAAATACCACAGCTGTATTCCTGAACAATAAAGTCCCTACGGTCTTTGATGGTCAATACTTTAAAAAGGGCAATATATACAAAGCAGGCAGCTTTGCTGGTCAATATCATCAAGCAGCCTTGTATCTAGAAGATAATATTCGCTGGAACAACCTCAATGCCCGTTTAGGTGTGCGTGCTGATTATGATGAATCAAATAATAATCTTAACTTTGCACCACGTAGCAGCATTAGTTATCAGCCTTTTTCCAATAAATTATTAACCCTGACTTCAGGTTGGAACCGCTACTATAATGCCCCAACATATATGACGGACTTGCGTCAACATCTGACCTCATTAGATTTTGACATCAGCCGTGCTGATCAAAATTCTGAATGGGTTGAAGAAGTAAAAGTTTCAGCCAATGATACACGCCGCAAGGATCTTAAAACCCCATTTGCAGATGAATTTGTCCTTGGGTTTAATAGCCAATTTAAAAACACCAATCTCAGCTTAAAATGGGTAAATCGTCAGTATGATGATAAAATCACCCGTAATAGAACTGATATTCCAAACGACTATTTTACTTATTCTTATGAGTTTGATAACAGCGGTTATGGCGAAAATGATACCGTAACGCTAGAACTTAATACGATTGAGCCACTTAAATTTAAAGGCACTCAACATGATTTAGGCTTAGCAGTCAATTACTCGGATGTGTACCGTAGCGCACCAGATTATACGGAAAACTTTACCGAAGAAGATCTTCAGAAGCTGATTTCCTTTGATGGCAAAATTATGCCTTATGGTGACCGCCCTGCATCAAACTATAACCAACCGATTACTGCACGTGTCATGTGGAATATTGGCTTTGATTCTCTTCCTTTAAAAATTTCCAACTTCTTTAGCTATAAAGACACCTATGAGCAAGTGCTAGAAGCGAGCTCTGCTGACAAAGTGGTGCATGATGGCGTTAAAATCGATACTTATACGCTACAAGATGTAAAACCTCGTTTTACATGGGATGTGCGCACCACCTATGATTGGAAAGTTTCAAAAGATTATTCAGCGATTTTTGGCTTAACGGTAAATAATATTACTAACCGCAATAATTTATATGTGAATGGAAGCAAACTGTACTCTGAAATCGGCCGCCAGTTTATCGCCGATGTCACTTTCAAATTCTAAGTTTTATAGAGAGCACTCCGGTGCTCTTTTTAATTTGCTTAGGCTATAATTAATGCAATTTCGTACTTTGTCTATGTGCCATGTTAAAAAAGATCTTACTGGTTTTACTGATTTTAGCTCCTTCACTGCTTTATCTTTATATCGTGAACCGTGAAGAGAAAGTAGAAACACCTGTCGAGCAGACTGCTCCTGCGCATAACTCGACAGAATACCAAACACCCGATCATTAAAATCTGGCTGTTTTAAACTCCTGCCAGCCGCGGGAGTTTCATTTTCCGCCTAAATGACGAGCAAATAAGCCCAATCATTCGACTTATTTAAGCCCTCAATAAAATTAATGCATTACTCCTGTTTAATGTTTGAACTTTTAGCGCTTTTTTATATAAAAGCCTTTTGACAAAAACCAATTGAGCCCTTAATATACGCATCACCTCGCAACGTCCCTATCGTCTAGAGGCCTAGGACATCGCCCTTTCACGGCGGTAACCGGGGTTCGAATCCCCGTAGGGACGCCA
>NZ_WURP01000020.1:0-14792 GCF_009829025.1 Acinetobacter sp. 18QD2AZ41W
ATAACAATAAAGATCGATATGGTGTTGATGCGATTTGTAGGATTTTACCGATCGCAGCTTCAACCTATTACCGGACTCTAGATCTCTGCGAAAATCCAGAACATCGAGCAAAGCGAGATTTACATGACTTGCATCATGCTGAGGAGATTAAACGAATTTGGAAGGAAAGTTCAGGTCGGTATGGTGTACGTAAAGTCTGGCAAAAACTGAAACGTGAAGGCTATATTATTGCACGCTGTACTGTTGCTCGATTAATGAAAAAGCTAGGTATACAAGGTGTTTGGCGAGGTAAGAACAAACAAACCACCCGTAGCCGAGATGACCAAAAACGAGCACCTGACTTGGTGAAACGGAATTTTAGAGCTGATCATCCTGACCAACTGTGGGTCAGTGACTTTACGTATATTCAAACAAATTCAGGCTGGGTCTATACCGCCTTTATTATTGATGTGTTCTCACGAGCAATTGTTGGCTGGAAAGTATCTACACGAATGAATACAGATATGGTGCTCGATGCATTAGAGCAAGCATTGCATGATCGAGGCATGCCAAAGAATGTGATTCATCATTCCGACAGAGGTGTGCAATATCTTTCCATTCGCTATACCAATCGTTTAGAAGCAGCAAATTTACGAGCATCAGTCGGTACGACTGGTGATTCATACGATAATGCTTTGGCTGAAACGGTGAATGGCTTATACAAAACAGAGGTGATTGAATATTTAAAAGCAGATTGGCAAGGTTTAGCAGATGTACAACTTGCGACACTAAACTGGGTAGATTGGTTCAATAAAAAGCGTGTACACAGTGCACTGGGTTATGTATCGCCTTTTGAGTTTGAAGCAATGTACTATGATAAGATTAACCCGTTAGGTCAGGTGGCCTAACTTAAATAAAAAAGTCTCCGACAAACCCGGTACGGTTCAAGAAGCAATACAGCAAGGTGTTGAGCTCTCTTCTTACTTGCTGCCTTTAAAAGGTCTACCATTCAGACAAGGTTTTCCTACTCATCAAATGGGACTCCCAGGTCCAGTCTATGACGCTTTACCAGATGGTTGGGGCATGATGTTGATGGATCGATATTTCAAAAAAATTGGCTTAAATTCAGCACGAATTGGACCTTTGGAGCGTCTGACCTATATTAGTAGTCACGCAATGGGTGCCCTCTCCTTTGAACCTTGTGTTGCTGACATGCAAACCTCAGAAAATATCCCTTTACAACAACTGGCCCAGGAAGTTCAAGAAGTACTCAAAGGTGAAGGTGGTGAATTTCTACAGCATTTATTGGTCATGGGTGGCTCCCCTCAAGGTGCCAGACCAAAAGCGTTGGTTTACCGAGATCCTGTCAATTTAGAGTTTTCGACTCAAGATTCTGATCAACATGAAGCCTGGCTGATTAAGTTTCCTGCTCAGCAAGAGCATCCTGAAGTCTGCGCCATTGAAGCCGTCTATGCAGAATGTTTGCGACTTTGTGCAATTGAGACTCCAGATACCCATTTCTTTAATTTGCCCAATGGTTTAACGGCTTTTGCTTCTAAACGATTCGATCGTCAAAATGGTATGCGGATTCCAATGCAGAGTTTGGCTGCATATACAGGAGCAGACTATAAAGTTCCAGGTAGCCTAGACTATCGCAATTTTCTCCGGGCAACCTTGATGTGTACGCAAGATGTACGAGAAAGATTGCATGCTTTTAAACGTGCTGTGTTTAATGTGCTTTTCAATAATCGGGATGACCATACTAAGAACTTTTCATTTCTCATGGAGAAAAATGGTCAATGGAAATTGGCTCCAGCCTATGATGTGACCTTCTGCGAGGGTCCAGGTGGTTATCATCAAATGGACATTATGGGAGAAGCGCTCAATATTTCCCGAAATGACATACATAAACTCGGTACTTCAGAAGCTAATCTGACTACTCTAGAAGTCGATGAGATCATCTTGACCATGCGTGAAATTGCACTTCAATTTAGTCAAATTGCGCAGCGCCTGTATCCCCATCAAATTCGAGAATCTACCCTACAGATGATTCAATCACGGATTCAACAGAATATTGATTTTTTAACTGAAACCTAAGCGTAAATATAAACTAAGCGCCAACCATCAACTGCAAATAGACTTTGATATAGTTAGTCGCTACATAATCTGTAGAACCTGTGAATTAGCTCTCTTTATAATCACGAATATTAGATGGATCACCGCTAAGATATATTCTGCAAACGTGAAATCACTACATCCAGATCGAAAATCACTAAGAAAAAACTGTCACCAAAAAAAGGTCTGCACTATGGATAGATGCAGACCAAACTCTGGATAACTACCAGCACGAGAAATATGTCGCAATTTTGCATAGACATGAATTTGATAAAATCAGCCCAGAAAGCCAGAAATTCATAAAAACTATTTCATCAATCCCCTATAACTTAATCACGTTCATGGTCGATCTTAAATCTTGTGAAAAGTACTCATGCTGACCTAGCCAAACTGTAAAACTCATGTATTCATAGCCTTTAAATGAATCTTTCAATCGGTATATTTAAGGTAAAAACTAGTAATCAGAAGTTATTATCACCCCCATATAAAACAAGGATCAACTTAAAAACAATAACTTAGTAAATTATTCTTCCATTTTTTTTATATTTAGTGTTATTACGAAACTACAGCTAGTTTGTGTTAGCTATTTTGTACACTAATCAAATAATTTTCAGTGGCAGAACACACCAAAGAAATTAGAAAATATTATATGAATTAATATATTGTTAGATAAAGTTAGGAGATGGACTTTTATTATTTATTTTTCTTACGTTCAGCCTTGCGCTGTTCACTCAATTTTTGATGCTCCTCTTCACTCAATTTAACCTTAGTTTGGTTAAATGGTTTACCCAGTGTTAAGTTATATTTTTCAGCACCTAAAACACGTTTTGCTTCTTTCAGAATTACATCACGAATAAAATCATTCAAAGACTCACCAACGAATCCGGCTGCTTCTTTTAGAACTTTCTCTTCCTCATAATACAAAGGTACAGATGCTAAACGTCCGTGCTCTTTACGAAAGCGTTTCTTCACATCTTGGGTGTGTGGAGTGAGAATAATCTTGTACATTAAATTACGTGTGTATTCGACTTCTTGACCATTAGCATCATCTACAGTCGCTTCAGGATTCTCTAAAATTTCCTCAAGATCATCACCAAAACCTAAAGATGGTTTACTCTTATTTTTAACCATTATAGGATCTCCACCAAGAAATCATTAAATTCATCTCTAGCCTTAGAGCTACCCATTTCCATTACAGACAAGCCTTGAATCGTTGCATCACGGAATTGTTTACGATCACGGATAATGGTGTTTAATAACTTGAATTTAGGAAGTGTTCCTAGCAGTTCGATTGAATCTGCAACTTCAGTAGATCTTGTATTTGATGGAGCTTTATTAACAACCAGATATGGTTGAAGCTTTTCATTGACCTTGTGATAGGTATTAAATAATTTCAATACAAATGGAAGGACTTCAACATCGGCTTGGCTTGGTTGTGTTGGAACAATTAACTTATCACTGACTTGAAGAGCAGATCTAAATTCTTCACTGTCACGCCCAGCTACGTCTAATAAAACATAGTCATATTTCTTTTGAAGATCTAAAAGGATCTTCTTTAAATCACCAGTATGGTATTCAGTATAAACAGGATTTTGAGTTCTACGCTTAGACCATTTAAGAGCTGACTGTTGATCATCAGCATCAACTAGGACTATAGACCCCTTCTTACTCAAGGCTACAGCAAGGTTTGTAGCCAGTGTTGTCTTACCTACTCCACCTTTACGATTGGCAATGGTAATTATCATTTCTTCTTCTACCTAAATAGATGTAACAATAGCTCTATTGTATAAAGGATTAATATAAGTCTACAAGAATAATATTTGTTTATTTTGTAACAGGTTATAGATGTGATGTGCCGCATTAAACTGGGGGTGATACAGATTCTAAAGCACTAAACTATACGGGTTGATATCTTTTTATATATCTGGTTTTAATATTAATTTATGGTACGTTTCAAACTGTAAGCATCCGGTGAACCACCGCTTTTTCTAGCTATTCAATACCGTCCATAGTTTCCATTATTAAAAGTGCTGCATTTGCCCCCAGTAAAAGAAGAACTGAACCGCCGCCAGCAATCAAGAGACTGTTGCTCACATTAGGATTCTACTGCAGCAGATGCTCTAGATAGCTTAGTCTTTTGAATATCAAATATTACTCTAGTATAATTAAATGATCTGTATTGATGAAATCAAGCGTTCTCCAGCCCATGGACATGCATGCGGATATGGATACTGCAATGGCATAGGTGATGAGAGCCTTTGGCTACATCAAACCACATTGCGCTTATCTATTCTGTAATAAGCATGGCCATCGCATGAAAGTCCTGGTGGTCTGGCTTTGTGCCAGACGATTGGAATAGGACAAGTTCCATTGAGCTTTATCCACCAGAGTGAAACTGTAGCACTCAGCCTAGAAAATTACAGGGCTGATCCAGGGTAAACCCTGACAGCGTATTGGACTGCAGCAGGTGATGAATATGCTTTCTATAGAGGAAATCTTAACAATGTCATGACTTAATTGAACTAAATCTACAATCTCTTGGATGTTCATTTAATAGCTGTATTGTTAGAGGTATTAAATGATGTAAAAACTTGTATTTAGTTATTCTAATTACAACATTTTAACTATTTTAAAAGCAGGCTTTGTATTTAATCTAGTATCTTTAACTTTATACCATTTTTCAATATCAGTAGCTTTTGCTTTGTCAGGTATATTAAGTTCATTATAAACATCTTGAATACGAACTTTTATATCTGAACGAAGAATAACTTCATCCTTTTTCAAATTAAGTAAAGTCGGAATTTCAGTTGCATTATCCTTCTGTGCATCTTGAATCTTTAATGCTCTTTCAATTGGTAACTTTCTATATTCAAATTTTCTAATCGTGTCGTGCGTCAAAACATCATAAGCAGTTTTGAAATAGTCATCCTTTGCATCAACCAATTTATAAATTTTAGAATTATCTGCATCTCTTGCTTCACAATATTCTTTCATCGTTTCATAAAAGCACTGGCTATGACCTGATAAAAATTTAGCTACACCTTCAGGTTTATGAGCGAATGCTTTATGTTTTGTTTCATCAGTCAGTAAAGCTCTAAATGAGGCAGAATATCCATCTTCATTAACTTCAGCACCTGCAACAACACGTACCACATAAGTTGCTTCTAGTGCTTCGTATGCCTGTAATTCAGCTTTCAATGCAACGTCTGAAACATACAGTTCACCTTTTTCATCTTTGAATGTGTACTTGTCATCTTCAGCAGCTTTTCTTAATTGTTCACGTCCTGCATCTGACATTTTACCTTCTTTGATATCATTCAAAACGTCTTCGCTGTCTTGGATACGTTTCTGAACTTCCTGCATCCATTCTTCTTTTGTACAACTTGCAGCTTCAGGTAGATTTCCAACTAATAGATTAATGTGTTCATTATATTTTGTGTTTCGAATACGACCACAAATTTGAGGTACAAGTACATGGAAATCTACTTTTGTAGCATCACGGAGTCCATTAATGATGATGTAGGTTTGTCCTTCTTCATCGAAGATGTCTGCACCTTCAAAAGCAGTTGAAGTATACAGATTGATCTTTGCAGGGGCTGAAGTGATGTCACTGATCTTTGCCCATTTCAAGCCAAGCTTACTATTAAATGTTTTTTGGTTTGAATTTGATTTTGAACATACAACTCTAATATCGTCAGGATTAAACAGATTCTTACCTGTTTCCTTATCAACTAAGGCTTTCAACTTACTTAGGATAGATGCAATTTCTGTCACTGAGTTATAGAAGATATGAGCATTGCCTTCAATTGTTCCCATCAAATAATCATAGCACAATCCAAACAAAGCATTGTTTACACCTACGCCATGTTCAATTTTTTGAAGGTTAAATTTAACCGGTCTAACATCACCCCACTCGATTGTACATAGTGGTAAATGTTCGAGTGCTGAAGGAAAATATTCACGTTTTGTTGGTGTCGCTGTTAAGAAAACGTACGAACCAAACTTGTTATAGTTTTGAAGTACATATTCACAAGTAGCTGCTTTGAAACTACCTAAATTCACAAGTGTATGTGCTTCATCAATCAGTAATTTAAATGCTTTTGGATTGAAGCCTGGTGTTGTTAGGAGTTTTGGTAATGAGTCAAAAGTACAAACAATTTTTCTAGAACTTGAAGTGTCTTTTAAATATTCTGTTATTTCTTCTCTCTCGGTATCACCATACACGCCAATTAAATCAACAATTCCTTGGTTGTCTGCTAATTTGGATTTAAGTAGGTTAATGTAAGGAACGAGAACTACATAATTTTTTGCATTACGGATAACTAATGTTGTACCACCACAACCTGTAATTTGTTTATTTACATAACAGTTGTCTGGAAAATCCTTAATTAGATTTGAAAGTTTTTCGGAGCTATCACTAGCTATAATTGTTATTGTATTTGCTTGAGCATCTTGCTCTATTTTTACTGCATTATTTATTACTAAATCTTGTAAATTCATTTATCGGATTACCTAAATAGGTCTTAATTTTTAGTGTCATTTATATGTTGTCAGGATATGAAGTAGTGAGGGATAATCCTCTATCCTATGTGATTAACAGTATCAAAATTATAAATCAATGTCAACACTTTATTTCACACAAGTCCATTGTTTACTCTTTTTAAGTATTTGATTGATAATATTTCAATATAAAAAAGTGTAAAATCAAACTATACACTTTTTTAAGCATACCCCCCTTATCTAAGATAGAAAAGTGTAAGGGTTTCTCTTGGACATAGCATTTTGTCTTGAGATCAACTAACGCACTCTGTTACTCTCATTCTATAGTAAACTGGTTCAGTCGTTTGTTTGCTCAAACTATTACTCGGTATATCAAAATGCTAGCGCATTTAGCTATACGCTCGCAAAGTTTCGAGCTAATAAGATTTGATTGATTAGATAATTATTTTACACTTTTTTTAGAAATGAAAATTAAATATACATTTACTATAAAAACAATTGTTTACAAGAAATACTTTACACTTTTTTTCCCACAGCCCTTTATATTATACAATAAATTGTGTAAGAGCTTAGGCAGTTATCAACAGTTATAAATTCAAAGAGTTCTTTTAAAATAGTAAAACATAGTCCTAAGACAAAAGCTTGTCTTGAGTTAGATATAAATATAATAGTAATCAATTAGTTAAAAATTTTTATCTTAAAAGAAGAATTATAAAAATTAATTAACATTCCTTCTAAAGCTCTGACGAGCCTTAGAACTCATTAACCATCTATAAAACTCTACCCTTTCTCATTTATATTCATGTTCTAAGGAACATAAAAAATCATTTATTAATTTTGTAGAAATAGAGGTAACAGTTTAAAAACATGTCTTTATTCTATTGGACTGAATAGCCACCAAAATTCTAGACACATATATCCATCTTGATCCTCTCTCGCTTTAACAACTGAAAGAAACTCTCGGTAACAGCATTATAATGGCAGTTTCCACGCCGACTCATACTGCTTTCAAGATTATGATGCTTGAGAAATGTCTGCCACCCATGGCTGGTGTATTGACTGCCTTGGTCAGAATGAATCAGGACTTTGTTCTTTGGGTTTCTTCGCCACAAAGCCATCAATAATGCATTTAAAAGCAGGTCTGTGGTGATTCTGGATTTCATCGACCAGCCAACCACAAGACGCGAAAATAAATCAATCACCACCGCAAGATATAACCAGCCTTCATGCGTACGGATATAAGTGATTTCAGTCACCCACAGTTGGTTGGGATGAATTGGATAAATTGTCGGTCTAAAGTGTTTGCAGCAACGACAGCGGTATTACCAGCATGAGATCTAGGTTTACGATAACCCCGCTATGATTTAAGACAATTAGCTTTCATCAACCGATAGACCTGATTGATCCCGTAACTCTCACCAACATCTTTCAAATCACAGTGAATCTTGCGATAGCCAGATTCTAGCCAGAATTACCCAAAGAGTTGTTGCCGTTTCTTGGCAGTTTTACTGGTTGGTTGCTTTAACCTTTAACCATGCGTAATAATCACTGTGATGAACATCCAGAGTTGAACATAAACAACGGATCGGCTATATTTGCTGATTGTCCTGAATAAAGGCGTACCTCATTTGGACTGGCTTGCGAAGTACACCGCGGCCTTTTTTAATATGTCCCTTCCAATACGGCTATTGATACAGCTATTAAAACAGCAAAAACAAACGATAAAATATAAGCAATCACCTACTCAAAAAGCTCAACAACCAAAAGCCGTGAGCCAATTTGATTGCATGCCTTTATAGACCCTACCTCGTCTATCAACATCTAGGACCAGAACAACAACTTTATTCTCCATGACTTGATATACCAATCCAAATTGATCAGTAATGTCCTGGAAGCAGCACAGATCCTTCCAAGCATCTCTTTCAATACAGCTATTGATACAGTTATCGAAACAACAAAACAAACGATAAAATATAAGCAATTACCTACTCAAAAAGCTCAACAACCAAAAGCCGTGAGCCAATTTGATTGCATGCCTTTATAGACCCTACCTCGTCTATCAACATATAGGACCAGAACAACAACTTTATTCTCCATGACTTGATATACCAATCCAAATTGATCAGTAATGTCCTGGAAGCAGCACAGATCCTTCCAAGCATCTCTTTTAATACAGCTATTGATACAGCTATTAAAAAAACAAAACAAACGATAAAATATAAGCAATCACCTACTCAAAAAGCTCAACAACCAAAAGCCGTGAGCTATAGAGGGCTTTGTTGCACAAACCTATTCATGACGGCTTATTCAGCAAAGCCAATATTTTGAGCGGTCAGATTCGCATACCATTGATAATCTACATAGCCTTTGTCAAAGACCACAATACTGCCAGAGGGAAACTGGAATTTTCGGCCTTGTACCATGTCATTTTCTTTACCATTTTCAACTGCAACAAACTCAGGAATATGATTGCTGTGATTCAATCCTATGCTGAGTTTCATGCTGGCTTTTGAATCATGAACTTTGGCCCATGCGCACAAGGAAAGCGACAGATCAATGTGACTGGCATCCAGGGAATACAGAGGATTCTTGAAGCGAAATTTATGGGCTACTTTTGATTTTTCACAGTATTGCAGTAATTGATGAAACATCTGTTTATACAAGGCAGCAGGTTGCTCCTCGTTGATTCGTGCCAGCGTGCTTCGGGGAATAGACTTTGCTCCGAGATGATTAAGCTTTTCCTGCTGGGACTCAAGATTGGATTGAATATCCCGTAGGCTTTGTCGGCAGGAAAGTTGGGACATTAACAGGGCAATAAACTGATCCCATCGAGAAGCAGATCTGAATTTCTGCCCAACATGATGTTGTTTAGCAAGCCGTTCAAAATCTTGTCGTAAGACTGGTTTAATTAACTGATGAAATACGGTATTCTGATGTGACAAAACCTGAATCCTGGTCGTTAAAGTGTTTGTTTGCACTCATATTTTAACTGTTCGGACTCAGGTTTTTTTATTTAAATCAAACTATGGGACAGCAGTGGCTTACAGCTCCCTTTTTTGTTGTGTAAACCCCAAATAGAAATGTCCGCTTGTAGAATCTGCGCTTTTGCTATTATCGAAGCGGACGGTTTATATCATCAATGCTGAAATTAAAAATCTAGATCATAATCACGATTTGGCTGCTTTTCAGGTTCATAAGTTTGCTCTAAGACATCGCTTTGAGGAGTCGGATTAGGCTTTTTCACCTCGTGGATATGGCTCTTTATGTTCTCAAAACTCTCTAAACACGATTGATATGACGCTCTTTGATGTTTCAAATGGTCATTTTGAGGCTCTAAAATAATTTCACATTTCAGATAGTTAAGCATGCGTTGGTCGTTTTTGATGATCTCCTCGATTTTGTCATAGTCCCATGTATTGATCATTCTGCTTGCTTGGCTGATGTATTTCTCCAAGTTTTGAGCTTTTTTCTGCACACAACCAATCAATTGCAATAGATTATTATCGTTGTATGCTTGCTGTTGTTGGGCTGAAAGTTGTTTGTGATCAGCAACGTAACCAGGGTAATAAGCGTCAATTCTCAAGTCACGGAAATCTGTAGCCGGCTTTGGCTTGGGTCGAATTTTAGCGACTAGGGGTTCTAGTTGTTCAAGTTGTTGATTAAGGTCATTAATCGTTCTACAGTTTCCCCAAGCGTATTGATCTGCTTGCTTTGCATCTCCAAGTCTGTGTAAAAGTCGGTGGGTAGCTGCAATTGCAAGATGGTTGAGAGTGCTGTCTCCAGGTCTGTCTGCTGTGTGTCTAGCGTCTGTTGAATGGATTTTAATTCGATCTTTACCAGGTCGCTGACAATGCTGTTTAAATCCAGTTGATTTAATGCTGTCGTTAATTGCATTTGTAACTGGGTTCTCAAGTTTTCTTGAAATGCTTGCTGTAATTGCTCCGAAAATTCGCCCTGCTCGAGCTTTGAAAGTTCTACTTTCATAGCCAAAATCAAGGCTTGTTGAGCTTCTTTCTCTGAGTTCAAGTTGTTGATTTTGTCCTTTAAACTCTGCTCTACTTCGCTGTAAGTGGTCAAAATATTCTTTAATGAACTGACCTGTTGACTCAAGGCTTCGTTTTGTTCTGCTAACAAGCTGTTTTGTTGACTCAACAAGGCGTTTTGCTCTGTCAAAAATTGGTCGATCTCGGTCTGCATAACTTATCTCCGTATGCTGTTTAGGTAATTGAGTTGGCTCTGAATTGTTTGTGAATTCTGTTGAATCATTTCTTTTTGTGCTTGGATGGTTTTTAGGTTTGTACTGAACTGATAGATCGTATAAAAACTGATTAAAATCATCAGCCCCCCAAAAACTGTACTCGCCCATGTCATGTATTTGGCTTTTTGAGAGTTTAATAGCGACTGAATTCCGGTCTCTATTAGCTCGCTTTGGCTCTCTTCTATCGCCTGCTTCACTTGGGCCTGGACTTGGGCTTGGATGCTCTTCTGATCTATCGAAATGCTGCCAATTGCTTTGTTGATTTCGGTCTGCAGCGATTCGATTGAGACTGAAAGCCGTTGGAGTTTCGATATATCTGTATTCGATATCTGCTCGTGGATTGCTTTTAACGCTACTAGATAGTCCATTGTTGCTTCTTGCAGCACTTGTGGTGATAGATTCCCCACCTCGGTCAAAATCGAGCTTAGATTGGATTCTATGGATCTTGTCGTACTCTCTATCCCGTTTAAAAGGGTGGTACTGTTCATGATAGGCAGCTCGCTTTGCTCGATAAGTTTCTCGAAGTTGATCAGCGTCTGTGAGAGCAGCTGCAAGCTCACGATCAGTTGGTTTATTTGATTCTGCCTCTCGAAGGCGCTCTGCATAAGCTCCAAGTTCGAATTTTTCATCGTAAAACGCCCCTTTTAGTCGGTGTTTGTCATTGTTGTTTAGGCGATGAGATCAAGATGCGAGAGCAGCGTAGTGTCACGCAAGGTAAAAAGCTCATGGAGATGCTGAGCTCTGCGATCAAGGGCTATCAGAACAAGGTACTGACTGCAGCCGAAGTGATTGATGAGCTCATCAAGTTGGCTAAGGCAATCCAAGAGTCAGACAAAATGGCAGAGGAACTCAACCTGACTGAATATGAATATGCGTTCTATTCAGCAGTTGCAGACAATGACAGTGCTAGAGAGTTGATGCAAAAAGAGATCCTGCGCGAACTCGCTGTTGTGCTGACTGAGTCTATTCGTAAGAACGTAACCTTGGATTGGACCATCAAAGAAGCTGCCAGGGCGAAGCTGAGAGTCATTGTGAAGCGTCTACTCAAGAAGTATGGCTATCCACCTGATATGGCTTTATTGGCTACTGAGACTGTGCTTGAACAGGCTGAGCAATTAGCAGAAGAGCTCTCTGCTGCTTAATTTTTTGCAATCAAATTACAACTATTAAAAAACTAGATTAGTTGTTTTAAACAACTAATCTAGTTGTACATCACATCTCAAGACCTAACTCTTTGAGGACACTAGAATACTTTCTGACAACCTCGGGATCTTGTAGTTCAATCAGGAGCCTTTTCTCTAGATCAGCATAGCTTTCCCCTACTGCAGCTTTTTGGCTTGCAAATGGATCATGGTGAGCTAGCTTGTTTGCAAAGAATTGAATCTGCTTGTCTGTTAGCTTCTTAGCTTTGCTGTGCGTGACTTCCTTAGGTTGTTGCTTAGTTATGAACGTAAATGAGAAACCACCGATCATACGTCCAGTTTTATGTTGCTCCATAATGGGATTATTAGATTTGCACTGAAGAAGTTAAAGGAAGAATGAAACTAAATAGAAACCAATTTGAAACTAATTTAGTTGTAAATTGGTTTTAATATACAGGCTGTACTAGATTAATCTAGTACAGCCTGTATAAAAATTAATGGCTAATGATATCGAGAATTTTTTTCCATAAAATCTCAACGACTTCTTCCTGACTTATATCATGCAGGTAAACTTCCGAAATTTCTTGTTGAAGCCACTGCTCTAATTTCTCTTGATGTGAAGAGTGACTTGAATATCCATTCAATCCAAAGTAAGTGATCATCTTATTTGATGAATTTCCAGAATCGTAACTCATAAAATCATACAGCTTCTGTAAAACAGATTTAATGACCTCTTTCTGAAAACTCTTCCGGATTTTTTCCTCTCGGTACATCAAGTCTAAGTTATTGTGGGTTAAATACACATTTGGCATAAATTTATCCTTGTAAAGTAAAGGATCACAAGAACTAGAAACAATGAGGATATAGATAACTTTACTTTCGATATCTACTATGAAAAAATCCCTACGCTAACCTACCAAGTGGCGTAGTTTATTGCCTCATATTCTTATGATCGTAATAAATGGGAAAAAGAGTTTTTAAAGCTCTTTTTTTTAAACAATTTTTTTGGTAACCAAACTGGTTACCAAAAAAATTAACTTGTTTTATGAAGGTTGTCAATCATATAATCCATACAAATAGCTATTTTTTTTTGAGACACTTCAATGGATGAGTTTGTTGCATTCCCTTCTTTTGGCTATTTCTTTGAAAATAGCGACACGGGTATTTCTGATAAAGATTTTGAAAAAATAAAATATGAAATCAATGACTTTGATATCATTGTTGGGAATGAAATAAACTCTTTACATAGACTTGTTTCGCAATCCAAAGAGTTTGATCTGATTGTTATAAAACCAGAGATCGATTTTTTTCTTTTTGTGGGGCTCTTTAAAAACAAAGATTCTGTACTTAAACATTACCGTCAATATTTTGAATTATTGAGACAATTACTTACTGATAACGGTAGTCTATATGTACATGTTTCCAATCTTCACCTAATGAGTGAATTCCAAGTAATATTAGATAAAGTTTTTGGTGAAGCTAGGTGTGTGAATCAAATTTTACTAAAAACCCATAATTCTTCATTTAAAGCATCAAAAGGTTTTACTAAAACCGCTCATGAGGTAATTCTTTTTTATACCAAAACAGATAACTTTATTTGGAATGATCTGGTCCAGACAATCACAGATGATAATTTAGCTAAAAAGTTTCCTCATGTGGATGCACTGGGGCAATTTAGACTCATGCCTTTACATGTTCCTGGTGTACGAAAACATGGTGAAACTGGTAGACAATGGAGGGATATGAATCCACCCGAAGGTAAGCACTGGCGTTTTTCTCCAGAAAAAATGGATGAACTTGATCAACAGGGCCTTATTCATTGGTCAAGAACAGGTAATCCACGTTTAAAGGATTATGTTAAAAGTGATACCGGTGTTAGATATACAGATTATTGGGACTTAGCATCAGCAAAAAATTCAACATACCAAATTAAAAATCTGCAGAAAGCCTATGAGGTTATTATTAAATCCAGTACCAATGAAGACTCTTTAATATTGGATGCTTTCAGCTTTGATAGCGTCTGTTTGAATGCGGCAAATAACTTAAATAGAAAATGGATTGCAGTAACACCTAATATAGAGTCCTTTTTATTTACATTACGTTATTTGGAAAAAGACTTTTGCTCGAAAAATTTGGCAAGGGCTATTACAACTCCAGAATTTATCTCCAATGAGTTCGCTAATCCTAGCCCTGTGTATAAGGTACAAAATAAAAATTTCGGACATTTAAGTCTTTTAAATAACCTTAGATTCATCTTAAATAATTAAATTTGTGGAAAAAACTTTAAGCTGCTGAACAGCTCAAGCTATAGCTAAATTCTAAAAAGATCAGCACATAAAAATGCCTGTAAAATCCATTTTTATAGGGTTTTAGGTGTGCTGATAAATTCAGTATTTAGCTATATCTTCTTATGAACATAGTTTGATTTTTACTGTCATATTGTCCTATAGCCTAACGGAACAAAATAAAGTCTTAAAAAGCAACTCAAAAACCGTATTTATAGACTTAATATTTAATTTCGGTACAATATGTATTTAATTATCTAAACTCTAACGGTACAGAATGCCTAATCAGGTCGGATATATTCGAGTCAGTTCAACTGAACAAAATACTGAACGTCAATTAGATGGAATCAGCCTGGATAAGACCTTTACTGAAAAGGCAAGCGGTGGTAGCCGTGAACGTCCTCAGTTAAATGCAATGCTCGACTATCTGCGTGAAGGTGATACGGTGCATGTTCATAGTATTGATCGTCTGGCACGTAATACAAATGATCTGAACGAAATTGTGAATAGTCT
>NZ_WURP01000021.1:0-11806 GCF_009829025.1 Acinetobacter sp. 18QD2AZ41W
ATAGAAGAATTACTGCCACATCGCTGGAAATCCAACTCAAATTAAAAAAATAGGCATGGGGTTCAGCGGACGCTTACTCTGGATGAAACTTACGTAAAAGTGAATGGCAAATGGGCATATCTATACCGTGCAGTTGACCAACGTGGCCATACTCTTGATTTCTATCTTTCTGCTAGACGAAATACCCATTCAGCTTATTGTTTTCTTGGTAAGATTTTGAATCATGTCAAAAAATGGCAGATTCCACGAGTCATAAACACTGATAAGGCTCATACCTATGGCCGTGCTTTGTCGCGACTAAAACAGGAAGGAAAGTGTCCTGAAGACCTGGAGCATCGACAGATTAAATACAAGAATAACGTGATTGAATGTGATCATGGCAAGCTCAAACGGATCATCAAGGCTACGTTGGGATTCAAGTCTATGAAAACGGCTTATGCCACAATTAAAGGTATTGAGGTTATGCGTGCTCTACGCAAAGGACAAGCTTCATTATTTTATAACGGTAATATTCTAGGAGAAGTTTGGCTAGTAAATAGAGTTTTCGGTCTCTAAGCTTTTTTGAAGGGAAAATCATCGACTCAGATCCCTATTTGCAACAGTGCCCACCCAAGTTGTCACTTAAATTTGAATGGATTGGGGAAAACTCAGCTTTTGAATGTTTATGCAACAAAGCCGGTTTTAGTTATAAACTTATTCATTCAGGAATTATATTGCTGAATGAATAAGTCTAATTGATTTATTTATGCAACCCAACTATTCATTTGATTCATTTGATTCATTTGATTCATTTGATTCATTTGATTCATTTGATTCATTTGATTCATTTGATTCATTTGATTCATTTGATTCATTTGATTCATTTGATTCATTATTTTTAACTTGTTTTTGTTTAGAATTTTCAACTTTAGAAGCTTTTAAATTCTTTTCAAGAAATAACAAGCCGCCATCTGCATAACTAAAACTTGCGATACTAAAGAATGCACTAATTAACAGTAATTTAGTACAAAATTTATTTTTGAATAGCATGTTTATTTACTCTCATTTAATACTTGTTAGATATTCTAACTTTAAAGAATTAACACCCAGAGGACTCATAAATTACATTCTTGTAATTTTAAAATGTCTCAGGATGGTGTTTAAAGTGCGTGTGATAAATAGAAGTGTAATACAGGAAAATGGTAAGGTTTATCAGCCTAGTCATCTGTCCATTATGTAGAAAGAGCAGCACTTTAATGTTTATGCTGTTCCAATGTATTACATTCCTTACTTTCTATTTGTAACGTAATTTCAGTAATACTATGATTATGTTTTAGAACGTCTAAGGCCTTTTGATAGAGCTGATCTGGATCGCTATTAGGAGCAACCAAATGAGCAGTTAAATGAATGTTTTTTGAAGATATAGCCCAGACTTTCAACTGATGAATCCCTTCAACACCCTCTAGCATCAATAAATCATTTCTTAACGACTCAATATCAATCTCATCAGGAACCCCTTCAAGCAAAATATGGATACTTTGTTTTAATAAAACCCAAGTTCGAGGTAAAACCCAGAAGCCAATTAACACAGCGATTACGGTATCTACCCACATCCACTGGGTAAAATAAATGACCACTCCTCCGATAATCACGCCTATCGATCCCAGTGCATCACTAAGGACTTCTAAATATGCGCCTTTCACATTTAGACTTTCTTGAGCACTCGCAGAAAGGATTTTCATTGAAATCAAATTTATGACCAAACCAATGACTGCGACAATCATCATTCCAACACTTTGAATTTCAGCAGGATGCGTAAAGCGTTGGTAAGCTTCATAGACAATATATATCGCCACCACAAAAAGCATCACTGCATTAAACAGAGCCGCTAAAATTTCGAATCGCTGATAGCCAAAAGTTCTTTTATCATCTGCGGCTTTTTTACCAATTTTGATAGCAGCAAGAGCAATAGCTAATGCGGCTACATCAGTAAACATGTGAGCGGCATCAGACAGTAATGCTAAACTTTGGGTAATAAAAGCAGCGACAACTTCTACTATTAAGAAAGTAGTCGTTAAACCCAAAGCAAACATTAATTTCTTACTATTTCCTTCAGTAACAACCGCATGGCTATGATCATGATGTTCTGACATAAAATTTTCCTTATTCAATCCATGATTAGCAGAGATACTTGAGACAGACCCAATATCTCTGCTAAAAATTGCTTAATCTAATGGATTAAGAAGCTTTCTTTTCATTCATCCACCGGTACAGTACAGGCAATAAAACCAATGTAAGCAGGGTAGAGGAGATAATTCCTCCAATGACTACAGTCGCTAAAGGTCTCTGTACCTCTGCCCCAGTACCGGTTGCCAAAGCCATCGGAACAAACCCAAGGGAAGCAACACAAGCGGTCATTAACACAGGTCTTAAACGCAATATTGCACCTTGCCACGTTGCATAATAAAGGTCATATTGCTGTCGCAGCTCTTTGATAAAGGTAAGCATCACTAAGCCATTCAGTACAGCCACCCCCGATAGTGCAATGAAGCCAACGCCTGCTGACATGGATAATGGAATGTCACGCAACCACAACGCGATTAAGCCTCCACTCAAGGCAAACGGTACACCACTAAAGACCAGTAAGCTTTCTTTGATGTTGTGAAATACAGCCATCAATAGAATAAAGATCGTCAACAATGCGAGCGGAACCACCAATTGCATACGCGCTTTTGCAGACATCAGATTTTGAAATTGACCGCCATAATCTATCCAATAACCGCTTGGTAATTCCTGTTTGGATAACGTGCTCTGAAGCTCTGTTACGAATGAGCCTAAATCACGTCCTTCTACATTTGCAGTAATAACCACTCGACGTTTACCATTTTCACGGCTGACCTGATTAATACCCAGGATATTTTCAACGCGTGCCACATCTTGCAGTTGGACTAAGCCACCATTCGGCAATTGAACAGGAAGTAGCGCTAACTGTTCAGGACTACGTTGGGAGTCATCTAGACGAATCACAAAATCAAAACGCTTGTCTCCCTGTAAAATGGTTCCAACATTTTGACCACCGACACTTGTCGCCACCAGATCCTGAATTGCTCTTACCGACAAGCCGTATTGTGCTGCTCTGGACTTATCAACTTCTACATTCAACAAGGGTAAGCCGCTGGTTTGCTCTACATTAACGGCTGTCGCGCCTGAAATTGATTTAATTTTCTGAGAAATCTTATTCGCTTCACGATTCAGAATTTCCATATCATCGCCAAATAACTTGACACCCACATCACTTCGCACCCCTGAAATCAACTCGTTAAAACGCAGTTCAATGGGTTGCGAGAACTCACTGTTATTTCCCGGCAATGTCGCTAAGAAAGTAATCATTCTTTGGCGAAGCTCATCAATCGTTTGTTTTGGATCAGGCCATTCATCATGAGGTTTTAACAGTACCACGCCATCTGAAATGTTGGGTGGCATGACATCTGTGGCCACTTCTGCTGTACCGGTACGGGCAAAGATTGCTTTAATTTCAGGAAATTCTTTCAACAGTAACTTTTCAGTATTTTCCTGCATTCTCAGTGACTGTTCTAACCCTGTACTTGGGGAACGCATTTGCTGAACAGCAAAATCACCTTCACCCAGTTGAGGTGCAAACTCGCTACCTGTTTGAGTAGCTAGCACACCCGTAAGCACTAAAATACAGGCAGCCACAATAGTCACAAATAAACGAAGCTCATAGGCTCTATCTAAAAGCAATTCATATTTGGTTTTAAGCCAATGCATCCAGCGACTTTCGGTTTCCTTGACTTCTCCAGTGACAAATAGGGCAACTGCGGCTGGCACAAAAGTGACAGATAAAATCATGGCCCCAATTAAAGCCAGTACAACCGTCATTGCCATAGGATGGAAAAGTTTGGCTTCTACACCCGTCAGGGTAAAGATAGGTAGATAAACTACCAAAATAATTAACTGTCCAAAGATGAGAGGACGACGCGCCTGTTTTGCAGCCAAGAAGACTTCTTTAAATCTTTCAGAACGGCTAAGTAAACCACCTTTCAGCTTCTGAGCTTCTGCTAGCCGACGGATACAGTTTTCTACAATAACCACTGCACCATCAATAATAATACCGAAGTCCAGTGCCCCTAAACTCATCAGATTTGCACTAATCTTCTGCTCTGCCATTCCCGTCAAGGTAAACAGCATTGACAGTGGAATAACGCAAGCCGTGATCAGCGCAGCACGGAAATTACCTAGAAAGAGAAATAAAATAACAATGACGAGGATTGCACCCTCAATCAAATTTTTCTGAACGGTTTTGATCGCCCGATCAACCAAATGCGTACGGTCATACACAGTCTCAATCACCACACCTTTAGGTAGCGATTGCTGGATCGATTGCACCTTTTCATCAATGGCTTGAGCAACGGTACGGCTATTTTCTCCCATCATCATCATGGCAATACCCAATACAGTTTCTTCACCATTATAGGTTGCAGCCCCTGTTCTTAAGTCATGACCAATTGAGACATTGGCGACATCTGCCACCCGAATAGGATAGCCGTTTTTATTGGTAATACTGATGTTCTGGATATCTTCAATCGTGTTTAAAGTGCCGGGAACACGAACCGTTAGCTGTTGTCCATTTTTCTCAATATAGCCAGCACCACGGTTTTCATTATTCTCTGTTAAGGCAGTTTGTAAATCAGACAAAGGAATTTGCAATTGTTGCAATCGGTTCAGATCAGGGGCAACCACATAGGTTTTATTAAAGCCACCGATACTGTTGATCTCCGCAACGCCTTTTACGCGCTGTAATTGCGGTCTTACAATCCAATCCTGAATTTCACGTAAATCCATCGCCGAATAAGGGGTTCCATCCGGCTTTTTAGCATTTGGTTCGGCTTTAATCACCCATTGATAGATTTCACCTAAACCTGTCGAAATAGGCGACATGGTCGGTTGCACATCTTCAGGCATTTCTCCCATTGCTTCTTGCAAGCGCTGGTTGATGAGCTGTCTGGCCCAGTAGATATCAGTACCATCTTCAAAAATGATGGTCACTTGCGATAAACCATAGCGTGAAATAGAGCGGGTTTGTTCCATATTCGGCATGCCTGACATGGCATTCTCGATAGGATAGGTAATCCGCTGTTCCATCTCCAAAGCAGTAAAGCCATTGGCAGAAGTGTTGATCTGTACTTGTGTATTGGTGATATCAGGCACGGCATCAATCGGCAGCTTTTGATAGCTGTAAATGCCTACGCCAATCCAGGCCACAATAAACAGCATGACCCAGATGGCATTATGAATTGAAAACTGGATCAGTCGATCAAACAGTCCTTCAGGCTTTATTGACTCATTATTAGATATTTGAGAATTTTCAGTGCCCATGTGAAGCCTCTCCTTTTTCCATTTCAGATTTCAGTAAGAAACTACCTTGAGCGGCATATTTTTGTCCCTGATTAAGCCCATTTACCACTTCAATCCACTGGCTCTCCCCAGATGACTGACCTAATTTCACCGGCTGCGGACTGAATTCAACTTTCTGTCCATGTTGAGTGGCGACAAAAACCACATCCTTTCCATCGATATTCTGAACTGCTGACTTAAGCACCCGTAATGCGGTACTTTCACTCTTTTGTTGCAGCAGTACGTTTACCATCAAGTTTGGACGTAATTCGGTTGCATTCGATTCAACTTTTGCTCGAACCTGAAGACGACCCGTTTGAGTATCCGCTTCAGTATTTAAAGTCTGGATAACTGCCTGATAGACCTTTTCAGTTTGCAAGGATTTAAATTCGATCTTTTGATTCGGGGCTAAACCCATAATTTCAGAATTTGGAACAATAAACTCAAGCCAGAGCTGATCTAACCGGTCTATAGTAAAGAGCTGATCGGCTAACTGAACATTTTCTCCGAGCACCAAATCCTTTTTACTGATCACGCCGGAAATGGGGGCTTTCAAAATATAGCGCCCGTTACTGGTATTCACAGCACCAAACGCACTTAAACGTGATTGGGCCGATTGGACCTGAATTTGCGCCCGTTTATAGCTGTTGTAAGCACGTTGATAGTCCTGTTTTGCTGAAATACCCTGTGACCACAGCTGACGCTCACGCTCGAAGTCCTGTTTCGCCAGTTCAAGGTTGGTTTGTTCAATTTTTAGATTGGCCTGCTGATCGACTAAATCAGGAACAAGCAACGTGGCCAAAGACTGTCCTTTCTGAACTTTTTGGCCGAGTTCTACATAGACATTTTCGACATGACCACTAAAACTCGGAGAGACATGCGCTTGCTGGTCGGTATTCACGTTAAGTTTTGCTGGATAAGAACTTAATTTAACCACCGGACCTTGATCGACTGCTGATAACTGTATGCCTTGTTCAACCAGTTGCTTGGCCGTCAGGCTCACGCCTTCTGCATGCTCTTCGGTTTCACCGCCATGTTCCTCTTTGCCTTCTTCACTTCCATGTTCCTCTGCGCCTTCTTCCTCTGCATGTTCATCTGATGTTTCAGATTTATTCTTACCCGACAAGATCAAGAAAATACTGAGTAGTACGGTTGCGCCGATGACCAAACCAATCAGTAGAGGTTGAGAGATTTTTCCGCTCTGTTTTTTTAAGCTGTTTTTAAGATCGAACATGTTAATTTCCCCCACCAATGACAGGCATGGCCTGTATGTCTTGCCATAAGTTTTGATTGATTTGTGCAATAGCATCTTTCGACATGACTTCACTTGGGCTAATGCCTAAGCTCAAACTTTCTGCTTCAATGGCCTTTTGCCAGCCATCCCGTAACAACTGGACTTTACGCAGACGGATGTCTTGTAATTGAAGCGTGGCTTGCTGAACATCGGTTAAAGCAAACTTGCCTGCCAAGAAACCTTGTAGCGTCTTACTTTGAACTTGAGTCGCCAAAGGAATTTGAGTCTCGTCAACGACTTTGAATTGCAGCTCTAAACCCTGCAACTCGGTTAAAATTGTGCCTATTTGCAGCGCATTTTGCTTTAGATAAAACTCTTTCTGACGCTCTAATAAGTTCATTTTTTCTTGCGCGATTTTTATGCCATTTTGCTGACGATCGAAAATATTAAGCGGTACACTGACTCCGACTACTAATTGATTTTGTGTGGAGTTTTCCAAGGATTGGGTGCGGTTGACACCTAGGTTTAAAGTGGGGTTAGGACGTGCCTTTGCCCTTAGTTGATCAACCGTTGCTTGAGACTCTAATACCAGTAAAGCTCGATATTTCTCAACGTAGTTTTCCGCTAAATATTCTTGAACCTGCTGATGAGTCGATTTTGGCCAGAGCTTTTGTGAAGAGAGGTTTACCTGCAATGACTTATCAGAGGTTCCCCATAAATTTGATAATTGTTGGGTGGCCACTTGGACTTGTAAGTCGGCCTGTCTAAAAAGACGGATATTTTCAGCATGACTTAAACGTGCGCGATTCACATCTACTTGCGCGATACCGCCCGCAGTAAAGCGCTTCTCGATCGCTTTAAGGTTTTCTTCGCTCACCCGAAGTTGTTCATTGACAATGTTTCTTTCAAGTTCGGCAATGGCCAGTTGTGACCATACATATTTCACTGCAAGCTCAATTTGCGCTTGATAAATCTTCTGCTTCAGTGCTGTTTTATCTGTAGAGAGACTGGCTAATTTTTGGTTTGCTTTTCGCTCACCAAAAATATCCAAGGGTTGTGATATGCCAATGGTAAGCTCTTTTTCATTATTTGAACCAAATCCCGTTTGTTCAACTGACAGTTCAGGATTTTTAAACAGCTTACTTTGCTGAAGATTCGTGGCATTAATGCTGTTTTGCGTTTCCCAGAAATTTTGGGACGCTTGATACTGGTTGACCTGATCAATGGCTTGTCGCAGCGTTAAATCTTGAGTACTGGCGACTACAGAAGTACTCAAGCTGATCATTGCTGATAGCAAGACACCTGTACGGAATGCTGACCAGGATAAATTCAGGATGGAGGTATCCTGATGTAATTTGTTTTTTGACATGAAAATGCCCCACGCATAATGAAATTAGGAGTGGTGGGCTTTTATAAGACTACCCCACCAATAGTAGGGGCAAATCGGGAGGCGGGGTTAATTGATTCAGATAAGGGGATTTATAAAAAGTTATTCCCAAATAAGTTGGGGTAATGCCGGTCTCAAAATTAGCTTTAAGCTTCAGATCATCGGGTGGGTCAATCTGAATCACGATTGTATTTGAGAAATGACTGCACTTTTCGTTAAAACAAACCTTCTGACAATAGTCATAGATTTCTTTATAGTTTTCTAGGGAATAAAGTGCTTGACTAGGACTATCACTCTTTTCGTCTAAATCGATTGGATTAGAGAGTATTGAATTGGGTATGTTTGGCATTTCATGCAGACACGCAGCCTCTGCCACACTCCAAATATTCTGGAATGTGAATAAGAGTACCAATATCTGGATTAGAAATGTTTTTCTCTTCATACACAAATCTGTATTTAAAACACCAATAAGAAGCTGTCCAGATCTATCAAAGATCTGATCACAGAATTTGAGTAACCTTAAACCTTTTGCAGCCTTAAGTAAAGATATACAGAGTTTTTGAAAAAAGCATAGGTCTAGATAATCAAGCTAGATTTTTTAAAACTCCACATTGGTCAATTGTACATAAACCATCACAAGTACCTCTTAAATCAGATAGTTGTTCAATAAGCTTTTGTTGCTTGATTATATTTTCTCTGATAGCACTGACATGTAAGTCAATTAATTCATTCACATCTGAACAATTTTTCTCAGGTTTGTCTTTATAGGTAAGTAATTGACGAATTTCATTCAAACTCATATTTAAAGTTCGGCAATTCAAAATAAATTTAATTCGCTCAACATAGCCTACATCGTAAAGGCGGTAATTTCCTTCCATTCTTTCCGGTTCCGGAATTAAACCTTCCTTTTCATAAAACCTAATTGTTAATACTGAACATGAGGTTTTTTTAGAGAGTTCACCAATTTTTAAATGCATTGAGTTAGTATTTCCAAAGATTCTTGACTCTATAGTAACTATAGGGATTCTAATATTCAAAGTTTATAATTTTTTTAATGGGTATAATTATGAGTGGTTGTGGATGTAGTAAAGAAACACCATGCGAAGATAAGAAATCTCAACAAGAAAATCATCCATCAATTGCAGAAGCAAACAATTCAAAGAATTGTGATAATACGCTTAGCTGTTGTGGTGAAGAGGAAGAAAAAAAATCTTCATCTCCTTGCTGTAACACTTCAAACAGTTGTGAAGATACCGCACAATCCTGTTGTGGTTCTGATCCCAAAGAAAATTTAAGCACTGAAGACGTTTTAAAAGATTCGCACTACATGAGTGAATACTTAGTTCCCAAAATGGATTGTTCTGCGGAAGAACAGATGGTTCGTATGGCGCTATCTTCAATTGATGGTGTTCAAAAACTCATCTTTGATTTACCTAACCGTTCTTTAAAGGTTCTACATAATCAAAAAGATGAAAATATAACCACCAAACTTGAAGGACTGGGTTTTGGGGCAAAGCTTGTGAAGACTGAAACTTATATAAGCAATCAACAGGCCAAGCAAACAAGTACCTACACCATTCCTAAAATGGATTGCTCTGCTGAAGAGCAAATGGTCCGTATGACTCTTGCAGATCTTGAAGCAGTTAAAGGTCTTACTTTTGATCTTCCCAATCGAAAACTGAAAGTCTTCCATAATGAAGGGATTCAGCAAATTACGGCTAAACTCGAAGGACTGGGTTTTGGGGCGAAACTTGATGAAATACAGCTTTCTTCAGGCGATATACCTAATGAACCTGATCCTGTGAGACAAGCTAAAGTACTTAAACTGTTATTAGGTATTAATGCTCTACTTTTCTTTATAGAATTCATCAGCGGTATTATTGCTGCGTCTACAGGATTGATTGCTGATTCTCTAGATATGTTTGCCGATGCAGCCGTTTATGGTATTGCGCTATATGCCGTCGGAAAAGCTGCGAAATATCAAATAAAAGCAGCCCATTTCGCAGGTTGGATTCAGTTATTACTTGCTGTTATCGTGATTGTTGATGTCATTAGACGATTCATGTTTGGAAGCGAGCCAGAATCAACGCTCATGATTGTTATTGGCCTGCTCGCACTTATAGCTAACGTGACATGCTTATATCTTATTTCTGGTCATCGAGAAGATGGCGCACATATGAAAGCCAGTTGGATTTTCTCGGCGAATGACGTTGTCGTAAATATGGGCGTTATATTTGCCGGTGTACTCGTGGCGTGGACGGGATCAGCTTATCCAGACTTAATCATTGGCATACTGGTTTCTTTATTCGTACTTAATGGTGCCCGAAAAATTTTGGCTTTGAAGTAAGGTACAACAAGAGTTATACCGAGCGAACCAATACTAAAAACCCCAGCAGGATGCCGGGGTTTTTTCTTTTCTAAACATCTGGGGTGATTGATTAAATGGTCATCTAAAATCAGTATGATAGTTCAATCTCCCCCCTCGAATAGGCTTTTTCATAGATTTATCACATTCCCTCATTTTCATAAGCTAAACTAAATATAGTCGAAAATTCAATTGAGTTATTCCCCGGCTTTTAAATAGCGGTATACCGCTTGACGACTAATA
This sequence comes from Acinetobacter sp. 18QD2AZ41W, assembly GCF_009829025.1. Lineage (NCBI taxonomy): Bacteria > Pseudomonadati > Pseudomonadota > Gammaproteobacteria > Moraxellales > Moraxellaceae > Acinetobacter > Acinetobacter sp. 18QD2AZ41W. The sequence goes on from NZ_WURP01000021.1 coordinate 10,624, forward strand.
CCGAATGCCTGACCTAATGCCATTTTTGAAGGATATTTCCCTTCCTTCCATGCTTGTCGTAAAGCTTCAGCCTGCTCAGGTTTCAATTTATGTACCCGACCTTTGTACTTCCCTTGAGCTGATGCCAGTTTAATTCCTTCCTTTTGCCGCTCCAGAATAATCTCACGTTCGAACTGTGCAAAAGCACCCATCAGTTGCAGCATCAAATTATCCATCGGAGTGGATTGGGCCGTAAAAGTAATATTTTCTTTTACAAACTGGATGGAGATCCCTCGTTTGACCAGTTTATCTACTTCAGTCACCAAATCTTTTAAGCTTCGCGCAAAACGATCCATGGAATGTACTATCACCTGGTCTCCTTCCCGGACATAATTCAACATTTCTTGAAATTTCGGTCGGTCGGTATTTTTACCTGACGCACGATCAACAAAAATCCGGTCGACTTCAATTCCCTCAAGTTGACGTCCAGTGTTTTGCTCGACAGAACTGACCCGGACATACCCTACTTTTTGGCCTTTCACTTTTTCACGCCCCAATTGAAGAAAAATGAACAATTTCGTAAATTATAAATTTTTAATACCAAAGTTACATGTTATATATGATTAAAAATCATTTAAATGGTACATAATTTTACGAACTTTTAGGCTGTTACTTTAGGGTATACTCTAAAGATACATTCAAGCTTATAAAATACGATAAGTGACTTTTGCAAGATATCTTGTATTCGAATCAGTCATCTTAAAAGTGGGTTTGCCTTATGTCTAGAATTTTGGTGGCTATTCACTTTTTAGTTGGAAAAACTTTGATGTAATTGAATAATGTAAAGATTTACAAGTAAATATCTAATAAAATATGGTTAGCTTTTATCTTATGTATTCCGGCACTGTTGCAAATAGAAATTTGAGTCGATGATGTTCCCTTTAAAAAGTGCTTAGAGACCGAAAACTCTATTCACCAGATAGACTTCACCCTGAGGCTGACCATAATAAAATGACGAAGCTTGGCCTTTACGTAGTGCACGCATGACTTCAATACCTTTAATTGTGGCATAAGCCGTCTTCATAGATTTGAATCCTAACGTGGCCCTGATGATCCGCTTTAGCTTACCATGATCACATTCAATCACGTTATTTTTATACTTAATCTGCCTGTGCTCAAGGTCTGGTGGACATTTACCTTCCCG
>NZ_WURP01000022.1:0-10325 GCF_009829025.1 Acinetobacter sp. 18QD2AZ41W
TCCCCACTTGTTTTTAAGTGGGGACTAAATTAAGGCTTATAGGATGAATTCATAAGGTGTGTTCAGCGGACGCTTACGAACATTGATCATTAAGTAAGCGTGGAACGTGAAGAATCGACAAAAAAGCCCAAGTACGCATACTTGGGCTTTTTACATTGACATAAGATTATGAATTATAAGAAATAATTTAGAGCATTTCGTATAAGGTGTATTATGTTAATTTTAGGAAGTCTTTACAGTTGGCCTTCAAGTAACTGACCTATTTCTAACCTGGTATAGCCACGTTCTTTAAAAATCAAAATAATTGCTTTTTTATAATCTTCAGAAGTAGAAGTCTTATATTTAGTTATCAGTTGATTCTCAGAATTCAGCTCTAGATCATTTTTGATGGTCAATACTTCGCTAGAGATCCTATTAAAGATATTTAGGTTAAACATACAGGCACTCGTCATCCGTTATAGCGGCCCGACTACAACAAACACCTGCCTTAGCTTAGCTAGACACCCTTGGCCGCAAGGATTACAAATTAGACAAGATTCTGCAAGTTTTGCAGAATTGAGAGCCTGAATATTCGACGAAATTATTGTTCACTTAACATAATGGCGATTCTACGAAATGGATCTGTGAGCCTAAGCCTACAAGTTTTGGGGCATATTTCCTCTATGAGATCCTCCAGGTTTAACCTATTCTGAGTACATCAGGAACAGGAAGTTCCGGAACAAAAAACAATAATGATAAGTTCTACAACATGGAAGATAGGTACGACAGGAGTTATACCTTACACTACCCCATATGAAAAAGCCCAACAGGATGTTGGGCTTTTTTATTTTAAAAAATACATAAAAATTAAGGCTATAGTCTCAATTTTTTAACTTCGTATAACGTGTATTATGTTAATTTTAGAAAAATTTAAGGTGTTTTGTTTTTCTCTTTAATTTTTTCCCAATTTAGAGCAGAACGTACCGATTCAAAAATATTAAATATAAATGACATTAATTCAAATAAAAGAAATACCGTAAATCCGCTAATCAAAGTATAACCAACTAAATTCAGGGAAAAAAAGAAGCATGGATTTTCAATAAAATGGAAAATCAATCCTGAGCTTCCTTGGAAAAAATTAACTAAAAATAAGAACCCACTAAAGACTACAAAGTAGAAAAAAACTCGTAAAAACAGGAAATGAAACTTTTTTAAATAAGATAGATTTGTATCTTCATCTATCGCAATCATCATTTGTTTCTGTAGATCTACAGGGAGTACTGTACAGAATATTGTATAACCAGCAACTAAGAAGCCTAAAGTAGTTATCAGAACCCCAAATAGAGATCCTGAAGTTGTTTTGATAACTTCATACAGTTCTTGATTAGAAAGAAAAGCGCCATTAATAAAAGAAATCAATGTAATGGCAAAAGTACCCCACTTGTTTATCTTACTAGTAGGGATCACTCTAGATTTGAGATAAATCTGCCAGAGGTTTCTTTCGTTTAAAAAATCCATTAGCTACTTTCTTCTGTATTTTTCATAGTAGAAATACTTTTTCCATCAATACCATCTAAAATATTTTGGGTTTTTACGTCTGTTTTTTTAACGGTGATATCTCCACTTTTAACAAGATTTTTAAATGCCGAAACCATGTTAGATATCGTTTTTTTAACATTATCCTGCACTAAATTAATTTTTTTATGCAACTTAAAATCATCATTACTTAAAGTTAATGTTTCACCATCAGTAGTAATACCCTCAACTCTGACGACCTGATTATCTTGCTTAAGGGCTGCCGCAATTTCCTTAGGAGTTTCTTGTTTATCTAATCCATCTTTAAAGTTTTTAAACTCAACAGAAGTTGTGGAATTCATTTGATTTGATGCTTTATGTAAAGCATCAAACATCTTACTAGCATCGAATTCGGAGTTACGGTCATTTAATGTAATTTTAACTCTTTTAATTTTTTCATATTGTTTAAGGTGGTCAAATACACTTTTCTCTGTACTAAGAGGTGTTATGGTGATTTCTGGAGACTCATAGTTAACCTTAAATGTTGCTTTAGCCTCTTTATCTAATGTTTTCAAAAACTTAGATTGCTCTGACTTCAAGAATGAAATAACAGTAGCTTTAAATGTATTTAGGTTTGGTGCAAATTTTGTTTCTGCTACGTATAGCAATCTATGACTATTCAGCATTAAAACAAAAATAGCGGATGGAGCAGTAGGCATGCCTTGCATGTCTCTAACTAATTCACCATCTTCATTTTCAAACTGCTCTCTAGATAACTCAGTATTTTTTATAAAACGACCTGTTATAGCTAAAAGTCTTTTATCTCCTAAAGGATCTTCTCCTAGATCTAAAAGTTCAACATTTCTAAAATAATAGTGGCTACCTCTATAATTTCTTTTATGAGATTCATCAAAAAAAGCTGGATATACAACTTCGTTAAATAAATCTAGCAAATCAAAATTACCGAATTTACATACAAAATTTACCATTTCTAAATTTTTGTGAATCGTAGCCATAGTTTTACTATAAAGATTAAGTTTGTGAAAATTATAATGTTTTTTAGATAAGGAAAGATATAAATATAGTGCTTCAATTTTGCGGTCTTATCAGGGCAACTAGGCTAACTTGCTACTACAATTCTAGACATACATAATCCATCAATTGATGCCTATTTAACATAATAGCGATTATACGAAGTACACTTGTATATTAATATAAATATCAATGACTTAAAATTTTAACCCTGATCACAAAACATCCGAAAATCGGCTTTTGTAATAAGTTGGTGAGTTTTTAAGCGGATCTGTAACATTTTGCCAAGAAAATTGATTAAGAAATGATCAATCTTGGGATCAGTGCCCATTTCATGCGGCTCTAGGTTGCGAAACTATCCCCAATTGCTGTGGATAAAATTTAGGCTATTTTGTACGCTTTGGCGCACATAAATCTCGGCCCTTTGCTGCTATGCGGCATACTGGAATTTTCCTATGATCAAGTCATCAGGAACAGGATGTTCCATAACATAAAACAAAAATTATAAGTTATTGCACATGGACCAGAGGGTACAACAGCACAATCAGCAACGATAAAAAACCCCGGCAGGATGCTGGGGTTTTTTATTATCTAAAATATTTAGATCAAAGTTGGATGGGCATCCAGAATGCGAATTAAAGTCGCTGCAGGACCAGTCGGATAGCGTCGGCCTTGTTCCCAGTTCTGTAGCGTTCTCGCGCTAATATGCAAACGTGCAGCAAACTCTGCTTGCGTTAATCCAGTTTTCTCACGTACTTCTTTAATATCTGGCAATTCAAGCTCTGTGACTCGACTGGCCTTTATCTCATTACGTTTGATGGCACCAGCTTCTTTGATTGAAGCAACCAGGTCATCAAATAAGTTGTTATCCATGAAATTGCTCCTTTACTAATTGACGCAGGATCGATGTTTCTTTGTCTGTCAGATTATCTTTCACAGACTTTGGATAAGCCACCAGGAAAAATATCTGATCATCTTCTGTGACCCAATAATAGATCACCCGGATGCCGCCGCTTTTACCTTTATTGCCTTGAGTACAGCGTACTTTACGAATTCCACCACCATTCTTGATTAAGTCACCTTTATCAGGTTGTACCAAAAGATCTTGCTGGAGCTGACGATACTCTTCATCACTTACAAGCTCTTTAATTTGCTTGGTAAAAACACTGGTTTCAATGAATAACATGAGCTCAAGTACGTCAATGGCGTATAAGAATTTTAGCAGTTTTAGAATAAAAAAACGAGAAAAGGTAGCTCTCATTTCTCATAACCGAAATTATCTTACGTGATTAGCTTCAATTTTGATTTTTAGGTAATAGAAATTACAACCAAAAGGTAAATAAATATTCAATTTTTTGATACAAAAAGTCATTTATAGTATATTTAATTAATTGATATAATTTACATTAAGTACATTATTAGAATAAATATATAGAATGCCTCGTTTAGTTCTAAAGGCTAAATCAACAAGATCTTTTGATCCTAAATTTTTGATGGCCTTAATTGATTGTCTACCTTTAAATCAGCGACCCTCTATTAAGGAATTATTAAATCTTTATCCAGAAGAAATTAAATTAGATCTAACCTCTGAAGTATTGGAGTCTACTATTGAAAAAATATCAGCTCGATTAGGTACGGTATTCGATATTCAACATTCATAATTTAAAATTAAATAATAGATGTTATATGAAAGGCACAATTCATGAGCCTTTTCATCACTCGTTTAACATAAAATCTCTTATTCGAAATTCAGGCTAACGCCACTATACAAGGTCACACACCTTACACTTTTCTAATTAGACTAAAATTTATCAATCTCATTCTATAAATTTCTATAGTGATGAGTGATAGTTCTATTTATTGTTAATGCACTAATAGATAGAACCATAAGGAATAAAAAGATTATAAAGAAAACAAGTGATGTCGAAGGCTCTGTTGAAAATAGAAATAGCAATCCTATTGTGAAAAAGACTCCTGAAATTACAGCGAGTAATTGATATAAAACCTCAGCAATAGGGCTAAAGAACTCACAAAGGGCTAAAAATTTAGGAGAAATTTTTCTTTTCAAATGAACACAAATCCCTAATATATAAGTTAAAACCATATGAAATATAGTATAAAAAGCTATTAAATTCATATATATACTATTATTAGGAATAAGAGTTCCCATTAAAGCATCAAAACTTTTAAGTTCTTTACTTTCAGTTACGCTATTAAATAAGCCGAGATCAACCAAGAGAGCAATAAAACTAGGTATAAAGCCGATAAAAATTGCAATTTTTAAAAGTTCTAATATTGCTACTTTAGCTTCTTTTTTTTCTATTTCATTCAAAAAGTTAAACAAGATATTTTCTCTAATTTAAAGATATTTAAATTTAATAAAGAAAGGAGCTTAAGCTCCTTTCTTTATTTTGGTTAAAACAAATCGCTATTTATAGGAGAGTGGCGACTTGGCAACTGAAGTTGATATCTGATCATGTCACCAATGACGGGATATATATCATTATGCTTAGCACCAAAACGCATCAACCCAGCATTTAACGAACCTAAATCACGGTTACCACTTTCCTCACCCGGCAAATAACGTTCAGCACCAGGGAATAAGCTCTTTCTTTCATTTTCCGACATTTCATAATATTGCCAAATTTTATTAGAATGAGAGAAGTCCAACGTACTAATTCCTTCCAATAAAATATGATAGTAAGATTCTGATTTTTCAGATAATTTTCTACCAAACTTAAAATCATAAACAAGTTTAGCTAAAGCTTTTAAAACTACTGGCTGCATAGCAACTGTTTTTTCTTTACCCTTATCTTCTCCAAACCCATCAATTGATTTAATACTCTCCCAAAATTGCTTAGCTACTAGAAACTTATCTTTGACATCAGGAGTTGCGGTAGAAATATTGGTTTTATTCAAAAATAAAATTGCATTAATAGCCGACATATCCTTGAGGAGGATACTTCCATCATCTTTAGACCAATCCTTTTGCTCAACTTCTGAGACTTTAATATCAAGTTGCTCAATAATTTGTTCTTTAATAAATAAATTAATTGGGTTCGAACTATCAAATTTTAATGCTAAGTTTTTATCTACTTTTTTACCTAGATTATTCAAGTCATGGAATAGTTGACGTTCTTCATCAATATTCAGCCCTAAATGAATCTCTACAGATACTGATGCAAAAGTACGACTACTCTCAGAGACAATCTGCCATGCTTGTAGCTCTTCAGGCGTCAATTCAATATGACCATCTAAAGGTGCATAAATGCCCTTTTTCTTTGGATAAGCATGATGACGAAGGAGATTATCTAAAAAATCAAAGGCGATACGCATACCTTCTCTTCGGTGTTGACCATCAACTACCCATAAAATGTTGTTTTGCGCCAAATAAACTTTAAAACAAGCTGTGGAAAGGTCATCTTTGGAAATAACACGCTCAGCTCTTAATAATCCACCGCGATGGCCAATACCACGAATATTAGCTACTAACGGCTGTAATGATAAATATGGCTGTCTTCCTAATTCTTCCTGGATTTTATTCAAAGCTGGAATAGGTGGTTGTTTTTGTAACTCTCTGAAATTAATAGCAGAAGAAATTAAGCCTTTTAAAATATATACAGCTAATTTTTGAGCATGAGACTGATCTAATTTACGCTGAGAAACCTCCACCCCCTCTCTAAATTGTTCATTAGCTACTTCTGAAATTTTAAAAAATTCTTTCATCGGCACTTGTAAGAGAAAAACACGCTCTCCCAAATTATGTCCAATAAACACATTGTAATCTTGTTCAATACCGTTGCTGGCAACTAGTAAATCATCTAGAGATCCTGCAGTTAAAGGTTTTGGCAAATTGTCATCAAACATGTTTTTTCCTTGTAAGTCTGTATTTTTTTAATAATACCCTGGATTTAAAAAAAATCAATGCCTGGATTTATTTATATTCAACTAAATATAAACCAGGGTCAATTATTATAAAAATCCTGGATTAATAAAATAAAATCCTGGATAGTTAATTTGTTTTTTTGAGGATGGAAAATCATGCACTAAAAAAGCTGACTTAAAATTAAGTCAGCTTTTATTTTTAATTAAAAAACATAGAGATATGGAAGAAATATTTTAATTATTATCTAATAACTTAAACTTATAACTTTTTAGAAATCTATATGAAATCTTTTAGATGAAATGGTTCCTACCACCACTATACAAGGTCACACACCTTACACTTTTTTAGATTGGCTACTTGAATACAGCTCTGAAGGAACGGCTGGCTAAGGCCACTATACAAGGCATCACACCTATACACTTTTTTTAGATTGGCTACTTGAATACAGCTCTGAAGGGACTGCTGGCTAACGCCCCTATACAAGGGGACACACTTTACACTTTTTTAAAACTTGATCGCGGATCTGACTTTAGAAATAAATAGATCAATGGAATTTTGGTTCTTGGAAAAATCCAGCAGCAGCCCATTTACTTTAGATCGGATCTCTTTCGGATCAGTCAGCTCTCCATTCATTAAGTTTTTCAGTAGCCCACCCACTTTATTCATATCTGATTTTAGGCTGCGAATTTCCTGGATTGTTTTTATATCAGTCAGACTTTTAGGTTGATAACCCAATCCTAGATCACGCAAATATTGAGAAGCTGATAAATTTCCCTGAGCAGCATTTTCTTCAATTTGCTTTTTCTCAGCTTCAGTTACCACAACTTGAATTACTTTTTGGCGTATCCGTTTCGGCTTTTTTTGTTCAGTCATTTTTTTGATTTCCAGTACATTTTGGCTATGCCAAAAGCTCCGCAGGACAAGATGCCACGTTGAGCTGAAAGCGAATAAGTGGGCGTAATGGTGGGCCAATCATGCTTGCATGTTGGTCAACATTACACATCTTGCCAATATCACTGAAATTTCAATTGCACATAAATGCATATAATTGCATATAATTGCACATCAAAATGAATAAAAACCATTTAAAAGCTTATAGTTGTAGATAATTTCATATAAAATCTTATAAAAGCTTTTAATTGCACATAGTTGCACATAATTGCGTAAATCAAAGAAAGAGGAAGTCATTATGGTCACCAGACATGGCGCTAAAAAATTCATCATCTCTGTATTACCTGAAATAGAAAAACGGCTAGAAGCTGGTTATACAATTAAGGAAATCCACGCTGATTTGCCTGAGCTAGCGAACAATATTTCTTATAGTTCAGTTTTACGAAATTTGAGTAAAATGGGAATCAGTGAAAAAAAGTCACATTCAAATAAAATAGAAAAATCAGTGAACCTGGATACTGATCCTAGTTCTAGCCAAAAAATAACGAATGCTCAAAGAAATCTTGAAAATCTACAGAAGCGACCTGAGAAATTTAAATTTGATCATGGAACAAATGATAAGGAATTAATCTGAGTCCTCTTTAAATATAGCTCTAAATGCTGCTTGTTTGCGATTTAAGCTCAAATTCACAGTGAAAGGTACAGAACGAGTGTCTACGAGTGAAATCGCTGAAATTCGCGCTTAGACTCTCTGAAAAACAATTTTTTAAATATTCGAATCTAAAAACTTTTAATTACATATATAAATTAGATCCTGGATCGAGCGAAGCGAGCAAAAAAAGCTCTATGAGCGAAGCGAATCCATTTGTTCTTATTATTTTGACTTTGCTCTTATCAATATTTAAATCATTTTCAGGATTGAGCCAAAATTGCCCCAACGAATCGAGCGAAAGCGAGATTCAATAGAGTTTGAGCGTAGCGAAAACCAAGGGCAATTTTTCCTTCCCTGTGCTTTTAATTATTTTAAAGTTTTTAAATGCTTTTAGATGGCTTGAAAGCCTTATGAATAAAGGGTTTTAGCTCTTATATGTCCACGTTTACCTTGCAATATGTCCACGTTTACCTTGCAATATGTCCACGTTTACCTTGCAATATGTCTACGTTTACCTTGCATTAGTACACAAATAATATTAACGTGTACTTATACACAATAAAAAAATAGTGGTTATGAGAGATTTAGTTGTAAAAGACAATGCCTTAATCAACGCAAGCTATAACTTAGACTTAGTAGAACAACGTTTAATTTTATTGGCTATTGTTGAAGCAAGGGAAAGTGGGAAAGGGATTAATGCAAATGATCCATTAGAAGTTCATGCAGATAGTTATATCAATCAATTTGGTGTGCACCGTAATACAGCTTATCAAGCCTTAAAAGATGCTTGTAAGGATTTATTCGCGCGTCAATTTAGTTATCAAGAGAAAAAAGCTAATGGGAATATCCGAAATGTTATGAGTCGTTGGGTATCTCAAATTGCTTATAACGACAATGAAGCAACTGTAGACTTAATATTTGCACCTGCTGTTGTTCCCTTCATAACCAGACTGGAAGAACAATTTACTAAATATGAATTACAGCAAGTTAGTAGTCTTAGTAGCGCTTATGCCATTCGCTTATATGAGCTTCTAATTCAGTGGCGAAGCGCTGGTAAAACCCCAACCATAGAACTACAAGAATTTAGAAAGAAATTAGGCGTTCTTGATAATGAATATTTACGGATGGCTCATTTAAAAGAGCGTGTTTTAGAGCTTTCAATTAAACAAATAAATGAGCATACGGATATAACTGTAAAATATGAACAGCATAAAAGAGGACGTTCTATTTCAGGATTTTCTTTTACCTTTAAACAGAAGAAGAAGGATAGCCCATCAATAGAAAGAGATCCGAATACTTTGGAGCTTTTTTCAAAGATGACCGATGCTCAACGGCATATGTTTGCAAACAAACTTTCAGAACTCCCTGAAATGGGTCGCTATTCACAAGGAACTGAAAGCTATCCTCAATTTGCTGTTCGTATTGCTGAGATGCTACAAGACTCTGAAAAAATCAAAGAACTAGCCCCATACCTAAAAAAAGTGGGATACATGCCATCAAATAAAAAGGACACAGTAAATGGCTAAGTTATCGCTAAGTGAAGTATCTAAAAAATTTCATATTGATAGGTCAACCATTTACAGAGCTGTACGTAATGGGCGTTTATCACGCTCTAGTGATGGACAATTCGATCTAGCAGAGGTCATCCGATGCTTTGGGGAGCCTGAGCAAACATCTCAACAAATTGAATCTTCTACATCAGATAGTGATGAATCTACAAAAAAACTCATTATTCATTTAGAAAACGAAGTCAAAAAATACCAAGAACGTGAAGAGCGTTTAATGCAGCAAATCGACCGTATGCAGACGCTTATTGAGCTAAAAACTGTTGCACCCGCCACGGCAGTGCCACAACAAGATGCTACGGCATGCGACACCGATATGCCACAGCATGCGACAACACAACAAGACAATGATAATAAAAAGAATAATGAATTAAATATTGTAGAAAATGTGGCAGTGCCACAACAAGAAACTACAGCATACCACACCCAAACGCTACAGCATGCCACGTTGCAAAATGTGGCAGTGCCACAACACAAAAAACGTGGCTTATTTGGCCGGGTGCTGAATGCCGTATTTGATAATGATTGAGAAATAAGGGAGAAAGATCATGCCGAAACTGAAAGACATCGCCCTGGGTATTGTAGTCGCGCCACTACTGATCCCGATCATGCTGATTGCATCGTACCAGGATAAAAAGACACTCAAGAAAGAGCGGAATGAACGCCAAAAAGAAAAAGAACAGGCTTCCTGATTATTCACGTGGGCTTATCAAAGCCGTGGAACATTGGTAAGCGTCCGCTGAACCCCATGCCTATTTTTTTAATTTGAGTTGGATTTCCAGCGATGTGGCAGTAATTCTTCTAT
>NZ_WURP01000023.1:0-9551 GCF_009829025.1 Acinetobacter sp. 18QD2AZ41W
TCCCCACTTGTTTTTAAGTGGGGACTAAATTAAGGCTTATAGGATGAATTCATAAGGTGTGTTCAGCGGACGCTTACAAATGAATTTGGGCTGAGAAAAATTCAGTTCAAATTTAACCTGACGGGCACACTAAAAAATGGGTAATTGTCAGATCGAGTTTGGACTACAACACTTTAGCTCATCGATTTACCATACCGCTAATCTTCACACCATTTTCGTAAATCCAGCGATCAAACTGTGATACTACATTCCGCTTATTAATCCAAGTCAGCATGGTGCTTTTCATAAAGGCAGTTTACTTATAAACAGGGAAATTTCTAAACAATTCCCCTTTAACATGCTTAGGCTATTTGATCCAGAGTTCATCTTTTTGCATCATTTTTAACATTAAATTAAATATAACCAGCGGAGTAACATTTTTTTTGTTAGAGCCGACAACTCTTTGAAAACTAAATTTAACGGTTCGCTCAGGAGCATCCAAATTAACTGGGTAGTTTTGTTTTTCTAAATACAGATGATCTCCTAACATTGGCTCTATACCAGTAATAAAATTAACAATTTGTTGCTCATCACCTTTCATTCGGCATTGAAAATGTAGAAAATTCTTACGCAGTTTTCCAAATAATAATAATATTTTAAGCGCCTTAACCATGTTCTTTTCTTTCAGTGCATCTTGCTGCCTATCATCTTTATAATGAAAATCAAGGAGAGGAATTATTTCATCTGGACGAGTCAGTTTTTTAGCCTTTTCGTAAAGTTCATCAAACCAACTCTCTTCTAAATTCTTACTATAAACATAATTCGTTTTTAAATTAAATTTTTGGCGATCCATCCATTTAGTGCTCATCCATTGACATCGTTGCATCCATTCTTGAGCTTGGGTATCTTCGCTTAAACGACCTTCTCTAAAACTTATCAAACGTTGAAAAGGTGTCAGAGTACTCTTCTCTATACTAAACTTCTTTTCTTGTCGGCCAGCCATCGTAACTGGCTGTGTTTGCTGATAAGAATTAAACCATTTCTGCTGCTGAGTATAACGATTTAGGTTTATGTAGTCTGTACTTGACTTCACTGGACTAAAACACTGTTCTAATACTTTTTTTGAAATGATACACGGCGAATTATAAATTCGATCGACTGCTAATAAATCCAAAACATGAAGGTAATTTGAAGCCGTTTGCTCAATACTGCTATGCCCCATCCAAGAGGCGAGCACCTGCCATTTATGTTGAATAATCTCTTCTTGAGCACGTGCTTTCATACCAAACAATAAATCCCTCATCTTTTTTGCTTTTACCCAAGGACAATCTGTGTAGGTCTTGATCATTTCTTTTGAACCGAGCAAAGTTATTGCTAGATAGTTAGCAGCACTGTGGCGTAATGTATGAAAACTAAAGCCATGATGCATACCTAATATTTGACTAAACAAATCTACTGTAATTTTGCTGATACATTGATCAGTTAATACACGATGATTCACACTAAAAAGTAGATCATCCTGCTGATTAACCAAATATTGCTCATAACGATGTTGTATGTAACGTTGTACTACTAAAAACTCATGTTCTGACAATGCAATTTTCAATGGTATTTGACGATTCGCACTTCGCGTTTTCAGACGGCGATATGAATTGTCTTGGATATGAAGCGTGATATTATTAAAAACTGTATTTTCTTTTTCTTTATAAAGTAGCTCTGGGCAAATAATATCTTGTATTTTAAGACAACGAACTTCATTTAATCGAAGTCCAGTTCTATAACTTAGTAAATACATCAGCTTTAAACAACTCAGATGATCGACCCACTCTGATGCCGTTGGCTCTTGACTTAAATTTTCTAGTTTTTCCAATAATTTGCCAAATAGCAAAGGACTCACTAGCCGTGCATTGCAAATTTGTAAATGCTTAAAACTTGAATTCTGTAACACCAATACCCCTGGAGCATCATAATTCTCTATACAGAATTGATGAAAATCTTTTAGGCGACCAAAACGGTATTCTGCGCTTTGGTGCATCTTACGAGAGGTTTTTCCTTTCACCGAATCTCGTTGAACTGCTTTTTCATCACGTTCACTGCTGTATTTCAATAGCTGCCGATATAAATCCTCATAGTCATCTATGGATTGTTGCTTTAAATCTAATTTATTGAGCCAAATCTCAAATATAAATTCTTTGCCAAACGATCCTAAGTAGCTTTCAATAGTTGATAATTGAAGCCCTCGTTTTTTTAAATGCATTAACCAGTGAATTAAGCGTAGTTGAGCATCAATTAAAGACTTTTCCTCCGTATTAGCATCAACTATCTTCTCCTCTAACACCCTTCTAGTTTCTTGCCAAAAACGTAGCGTGCGTTCTTCTTTATTCCTCTTTTTATCTAAACGCTCAACTTTTTGACCTTTACGTTTCTTTTGACCAAACAACATCAACTCATACGGAATCGTTTGTAATTTGCTTTGAACAGTCGGAACTTCAGGAAGTAACTGCTCTTGTTCAAAATGAATAGGGCGATTATCTGGTTCTGTGACTTGATTGTAATCATTATTCCACAGCAATCTAAATTCGGATGGCCTTAAAGCAACAGTATTAATCTCTTGCTGAAGCACATTACTCAAAAATATATCTATGCTGAGGTTTGGATTAAATTCGAGTACCATTTGCACATCATTAAATGCACGAAATCCACGGCGTTTAATTTGATATTGCAGATCCCCAAGACTTTTTTTCCTGCCTATCTTACTCAAGCTTTCTAAAATACAATCTTCAACTGAATGTTGCAGACAAAATTCTTTCTGAGTAGCTTTCAACTTTTTTAAATATTGCAAAATGAACTGCGCATATGGGTTAAAAAAAACATGTTTCCATTGGTACAACTTTCCCTGTTCTACATCGTTGCCATATTGAGAGTTTTCAACACGATAATGTAGTAACAATGGATTAGTGATTTTTTTGTAGTCCGAATGGTATAACCGAAAACAATTCAGATCTGTACCAAGCTCAATGGCCTCCTGCAATTGCTTCTGAATAGCAATCAAATGCTGTTCATCTGCACAGCCTGAAATATATATAAAACTTAAGCATAAATTTCCCCATAAGTACTTTGGTTCATTCCAATATTCAAATGAATCTTGCCAATACTGCCTTAATTCCTTAAGTACATGGATATGTAGATGCCCCTGTTCTAACCGTGACTCTGTACTCTCAATTTTTCTAGGCAGTACGATCCGTTTAGTATGTGGATTTAGCTTAATTCTGTATGATTTTTTATCTACATTCTGGTTGAATTGCTTCCTTCTTTTATTAAATTCATCTTCAGTAAATTGCATCAGTTTTGATTGTTCGTCTCGGCTCAACTTTTGACTCAAACAATCAACACTATCTTTAATGTCATGCCATTTTTCAGCGATCTGCTGATCAAGTTTTTGCTGCATTTCTTTCGTCAATACTTCAGGTGGAGAAGGCTGTCTATCTAGCGACTTTTTCACCATTTTATGAATATCAACAAATAGATCATCTAGTTGTGGTTTTATTAGTTCTTTGATTTTTTGCATACAACTATTTTCGCTCTAAGTGTTTAATCGATAAAGATTTGACATTATCTTGCAATTGCTGGCGGGCTTGCTGTACATAGACATTCGGGATAAGTGAAGAATGCGGATGAAAAGCCTCTCGGTCACGTTGGTCATGACCATACAGGGCCTGAATTAAGTGAAAAGCTAATGCTGGTTTACCCTCTTGCTGCTCATGCATCAAAAAGTTCATGTCAAAATGACGTAACCAATTCGAATACATATTCTTTGGAAAGACTCCTTGCATATATGAATTCACCCATTTTCTCGATAAAGGGATTAACTTAATTTTCCTGCTCTGCCATTCTTTGACAGTTATCGGCAAGATATCTTTACTAAAAATGACCTTACCAAAAAGATCATTTACAGTTATCTTCTTCTTTGCAAAGACTTGTCTAAAAAATGAACCGTACGCTTCAATAATTTGTTCTAAAAAGGCAGTGTAATTTTGCAGTGTTTTTATGAAAAAATCAGATAAAGGGATAAAACGACCATCTTTTCTTGCTTTACTATTTTTTTTATCATTCACATATAAAAGCTTGAGCTCAACACAATAATCATCCAAATTCCCCAACAGGTTTTTTTTAGGCCGACTTGCCAAACTCAACAAACTGATATGCCACATCCAACACGCATATGCATTAAGTTGATTAATAATGTGCTTATCTTCTTGGATGTTTTCGTGACAATGTCTATGTAAAATATGGAATTGCTCTTTCACAAAATTGGGTTCAAGTGCCAGTTGGCTCCCTATCCTTCCTATAGATAATGCAGATTGTACTTTGAATTGTTGTTGCAATATTTTTAGTTCAGCCGTGTCTTCAGTAAAATGTGTGGAATGTGGTGTAAGTGCTTTTTCTAAAAAGGCTAGATATGTGCTACTGAGTTGAGTTTTCGGTAGCCCGCCATAATAGATACCAGGCATGTGATGCTGACTATCCCGCCCAGCAATTACATGAGCAAGATATTCATTATATGTTTCATAATATATATGAAAATATAATTGAGCCTGCAGTTTTTCTACAGTGATCGAACCTACAAACCGATTATCAAGCCAATTCTTAAGTTTCGTATTAATGTGTGTTGATGAAATTAGTGGATTCGATGCTTGTTCTATATAGTCAAACCAAGCAGAAGGTAAATGTAGTTGATGTGTCATCACTTCATTCCACCGCACATGATTTAAGCTCTTAATCTTCTGCTCTGTAATTTTAAGATTTAATTTGAGTAAATATTCGCGACGTCTACTTGAACCATTCTGGATCAAAATTCCATCTTGAATAAGCTCGTTAAAATCCATCAGTGCGACGGGTGATAATCCCGTCAAAAGTGACAATAAACATGCTGCAGCGATTGCAGCATCCCTCCAGTGCCCGGATAACTCGGTTCTCAACACATAAACAATTTGCTTCAGTATATCTGGCGCCAAATAATGTGGATTTGTAACAAAAGGAGCATGACGGCGCTGGCGATGCCGCATTAGATGCGTCGCATTATCGCTGAGTATATAATTTAAATTTTTAGACTTTTCATCTTCTGAATAAAACTCCATTTCAGGATCTAATAGATCAACTTCACCCTCTTCATCTTTGTGAAGAGCGGCATCATAAATACTGATCTTTGCGTTATGTCCAATATCTACTTGCTTACCCGTTTTAATTTCACGAAATTTTTTGAGTTCATTTTTCGTCGGCCATTGCAAAACTTTACTTTTTTTTGACTTACGCTGACGATGAACAACACGACGATCATCAAGTCTTTTAAAAATTATTAATAGAGCCGATAAATACTCTATGGCTTGTACTTGTTTGAAATCTTTAATATTAAAAAGTTGATTACGATCCTCCTTTTTCAAGTTACGTTCGTACATGACATAGCGATTTAGTAGCTCACTGCATTCTTGAAATAATTCAGCATGATTAGAATCCAGAACATATCGTGATACATAGCGAAAGAGATCACAAACATGTTTTTGCTTATTCTCAGCTTTATCAATTTTTGCAAATTCTTGATACTGCCGATATGTTAAAAAACTCGCTTGTAGAATCAAATAACGTTCAGACGACAGCTCTTGAGTATTACTAGTAGTCGGGCATGCAAAATAACTTAAAGAAGCTAGATAATAATATTTACCTAATTGTCTAGAACTAGATATATAGCCATATATCTGTTGTGCTTCCTTATATAGAGCATGGGCTTTTTCACGTAAATCATCTGATAGATCGACAAATTGTGTATTCACAACATGATTGCGTAATAAACAATAATCTTTTTGGAATTTTTCTGCTAAATCTAAGAATTGCTCTTCTGTTTCAATCTTTGGCATATTCGCTTTCGCTTAATTTTTTATCAAATTGCATTGGTTAAATTCATTACGATCTGAACAATTTGGTAAAAGTTGATCTTTTATTGAACTCTTTGTCAGCTTAAAAAATCTAGCAAAAAATTTAGCATCCAGCTCTTTCTGAGCTTTTCTCTCAAAGCACAAGTGTTGCTGTGATTTTTCGATAAAATCATCAAGATTATGTATCAACTGTAAGATTGCAACATAATTAGAATGTACACGTAAGCATGGCTCCGTTTGCATTAATAGCAATATTTTTTGCCAAATTTTCACATAGATTATTTTGAACTTTGCTTGTACTACTACTTTCTGGCTCTGTTTAATCTTTTTGATTTTCAGTAGTTCTGAGTTAATTTTTACTATCTTAAATTGAACATTTTGTCGCTCAAAGCAAAAGGGCATGATAAATTGCCCCATAAATATCTCTATATTTTTTACTAAATAGTCAAATTTTAACATTTTTATCGATATAAAAAATGAGCATATCTTTGTATATTAAAATTCATTTAATTTATCAACTAAATTTTCTCAAAATTACAATTATCAACAAATACATATGGTTTACTTATCATGGGTGGTCTAAATTTTAAAAATTCTTCCACTTTTTTTTAGTTTTCTGTTATTACATGAAACAATACCGTTGTATTACATTTTGAAATGCTGTGTATGCAGCATTGATCAAAAAGATTCTCTGCTATACTTACTTCACGTGTAGCATCAATGGAGTTTCGAAATGCTCAGAACCACTGAACAGAAAAAAAAATATATTCAAGCGACACGTGCGCAAAACTATCAAGCCAGCCTAAAGCTTGAAGGCATTACAACGACAGCTCAAACAACTCAACAAAGTAAAGCTGAAATCTTGCAAAAATATAAGAAGTATTCGCAACCCGAAACTTAGTCAGGTGCATGTATGGATAAATATGGGGAAATGGGTGACAGCCTGTATTGTTACCCTGGCACAAATATCCTAAAGAACAAACTCAATATTCATGATGAACAAATTTTAGAACAAGCTGAACTAGAACTGTCTGGATTGGCAAGTAACTTAATTGAATATGCTGAACCACCTTACGACTTACAATACTTAAAATCAATTCATGCGCAGCTCTTTGGCGACTTATACGACTGGGCAGGAAAGTTAAGACAAATCGATATTTCCAAAGGTGACACCCGTTTTTGTAATTTTTCCCGTATTGAAATTGAAACCAATAAACTACTCAAACCGCTTCAAGAAAAAAAATACTTTCAAGGCTTAGCACCACAACAACTGATTCCTCAACTTGCCGACTTGTATTGTGAGCTTAATGTCATACACCCATTCCGTGAAGGTAATGGACGTACACAACGGATTTTCTTTGAGCATCTGATTGCTCATTGTGGTTATGGTATTGATTGGTCTCGCATTGACTCTCAACAACAATGGATTCAAGCCAATATTGAAGGTTTTTATGGTAATTTAAATCCATTAATTAAGATTTTTGAAATATGCTTTATTCAAAATACCTAAAATTTAAGTAGTCGAAGCCCACAATCCTTAATGAGCCATCATCTTTGCTTCAATCCACTGATTAATTTCCCAAATAAACCAACAATCACGATTCTTAGAAATCTTAATACTCTTCGGGTAATTTAGGATCGTAATATTCAGATTACTTATCCAGAATTGAATAGATCGTTAACTTAGATAGACTTTTAAGCAATGTAACTTGCCGCATGTTTATCAACATATGTCTCAAAAAAGTCTGCCCATACATAGATTTATGGCGTTTAGTGCTTAAATTTCAGATTAATCTTCGTCTGATGACCTGAATGGATGTTACAGATTACATGCAGGTGAATTACTCTGTGGCTGTATCATGGCTTTTGTGCAATCCAATCCATTTGATCCGAATGTTCTCTTTTGCAATAAAGCAGCCTCTTCTGCTTTTCCTGAACCAACGAACTATGTCATTGATTTGATTCAACCGACAACAGTGATGCTGAATCAAATCTCCAAAGAAGGGATTAAATGCAAGAAATGTGGTAAGAAAAAGATAGGGGATGGAAGTTATTATCCGTCTAATTGGAACCAGCCCATGAGTCGAGATCAGTTGAGTAAGAATCATTTTAAATGAATAAGAGAAGGATGGCTTACCTCACTTCTCCGAATAACAATGCTATGCTTTTCAACCAAGGTTATAAATTGGCAACTACATTTCATTCTTCTTCATGCTGGTCCTATAGCCTGTAGACAATTACTACATCATTTGCATTCAATGCTCAATACAGCCTGTCAGCAGAACCGCAGCGATACTTTTTTTCGTGCATACATGTAGTGTTTAAATCCATTCATTTTTCAATGATCCTCTGCCGTTTATCACATTTATGGTCGATCTTTAACCTTGTGAAAAATGCACATACCGATCCCTTCAAACTGTCAAATTTATGTATGCATGACATTTAAAGAAAATTATCTGATCAATTTTTTTAGGTAAAATTCATCAAGAAAAAAGTTATTATTATTCATAACATCACCAATAACCACATAAAAACAATAATTTAATAAATTATTCTTCCAATTTTTTTATATTTAGTGTTATTACCTCTAAATCCATGTTTACCACCTTCTATTACATAAGTAATTTAGAAGTATCCACGATATAAATTGCTTGCCCTCACACCTCTCCCCTCTCACGCCCAAAAAATTTATACTGAAAGGCAGATTAAGCCCGTTCGAGTTACATATAGCCGCATGCTATATTGAAAGCATTAAGAAAATATCCTCAATATTTATAGGATTTTTAAAGTATGAACTAATTTTCGAAGAACCCTTTCTAAGTAATGTGACCTATTAGGAAAAATGAAAATACTGAAATCTCCGTATCAACAATCAGTCAAAGTACATCCTGATGATTTTCTGTAACCGATACCCAAGGACTATACCTACCCTTCTGATGTGCTGTGCAACAAAGCCCTCCTTAGCCACACTATAGCTATAGATTAATTCCATTATTTTGTGATTTAATTAAATTATTCATTCTTAAGACCCAATTTAATGGATTTATATTTCACTAAACCAGAAGAAGTTGTGACTCTTTTAGGTGAGCGTTTACGTAAGCAACGACTCTTTCTGGAGATGTCTCAAGCTGAGGTAGCAGCACGCGCTGGTGTCGGCGTGAATACAGTTTCGAATCTTGAAGCGGGACGAAATGTATCTGTTGAAAATTTAGTCCGTATTGCAATGGTCTTGGGTCGATTAAACGAACTTCAGGAACTATTTAAACCTCAGCTTAACAGTGTGAATGACATTCTTCGCTATGAGAGTCAAAGTAAGCGCCACCGTATTAAGAGGAAGGGATAATGCTCAATAGACTTAATGTTTATTACAACGGTTGGGGCGAATCATGGTTATGGGGAACGCTGATTAGTTCAACAGCCACGACAGGTAGACCCACCATTGCTTTTGAATATAGTCCAGATGAACCGTACCGGGTTTGTCGGAGAGTCAATATTCTGAGAGACTATCCCGATGACAAAATTAAAATATACCCCTGAAATCAGAGAAAGAGCGGTTCAATTATTGATTGAATCTGAAAAAGATTATCCTTCTACTTGGGCTGCAATCACAGCAATTGCGCCTAAGATTGGTTGTACTCCTGA
>NZ_WURP01000024.1:0-7517 GCF_009829025.1 Acinetobacter sp. 18QD2AZ41W
TCAGGCAGGGCAATCACCCATTCTCTAGCGGTTCGGGCATCTTTGCGGTTCTCGGTTTTTTCTGCCAAGTTCCAAAGCTCACCACGATCAATTTCAATATCTAAATTAGAGATAATTTCAGAATGGGCGACACCGTCTTTTCTCGTAAAGTCGTGGGTCAGACCTGTGCGTTCATCTTCCAATTTTTCCCCTGAACGATAGGCACTCGATGCAACCGAAGTTCTTCCCGAACTTCGATTAACCGTTTTAGTTGAACAGTGATAAATTGCCATGCAGTCGCCTTGGGGTGCTTTTGCTTTGGGGTTAAGGGGATTCCCCTTACGCAAACTTTGACTTGGATGAAATCTAAGTCGTAAGTGCGCATTTCATGAAAAACACGATAGCATATTACCCGCTTGAATTTCAATTCATAGGGTCTTATGCTTGAGTGGTTTTCTATATTCCGAAATTAACCGTTATGACTAAATCTGCTGAAAATATCGAAAAGAAAATTGAAGCCCAGTTAGAGAAGCTGAAACAGTTAAAAGCACAGAAACAGGCTATTGAAGCAAGAGAACGTACCAAAAAGAAAGAACAGGAGCGCAAGGATGATACTCGGCGTAAAATTTTGCTCGGTTCTTACTTGATTAAGAAAATGCAGGCAAATGAAGCCAATAAAGAAAAAATACTCGCTGAACTCAACGAATATTTAACAGAAAATAGAGATCGACAGCTTTTTGACTTACCAAATATTGAGGACAATTAATTATGAATAAAGCCGATTTAATTGCCAAATTAGCACCTAAATTAAATATTAATCAAGATGAAGCAAGAGTTGTTCTTAATTCTGTTCTTGAAGTCATTACAGAAGCCCTGGTTGAAGATAAAAATGTCCGATTAGTTGATTTTGGGACTTTTGAAGTAAAACAGCGTGCCGAAAGAATGGGACACAATCCTAAAACTGGCGAAAAACTTAAAATTGAAGCTAAGGAAATTGTCACTTTTAAACAAGGCAAGGCTTTGGGAGAGCAATTTACTGTTAAGCCAAAGCAAAAAAGTAAAGTTAAGAAGAAAGCCTAATTTTTCTTAGCTCTTTGCTTTTCTTGTTCGGCTTTATACTCTGGAATTAGCTCATTTAAGACTTTTTGGATATTTACTTTATCCTTGATCTGCAAATTATCCCGATAGTAAATTAAGTCCTCTATTTTGCTTTCCATCTGCATTTTTTCAGTGGGTTCTGCATTCTGGGATATTCGGGATAATAGAAAGATATAACCGCAGATATTCTCCCTCGCAATTTCATAATTAACGATGTCGGTATACTCAATTTGAACGCCTTGAAAATTGGCTGTTAGGTTCTCCAGTTGCATCATGATTTAAATCCTGCTTTCTCTAAAAATGGGTAAAGTTCTCTAAATTTTTCAGGCTCTAAAAGCATGTCAGCGATACGAATAGCAAATTGTTGGTAGCTTTCTGTACCTTTTGAATATTTACTCATTTCAGGCATTTCTGACATTTTATTGGCAAATAAATGGCGTTGTGCATCGGTCATTTTTATAAAAAAGTCAGGGGTGTTAGGGTCACGCTTAGTATTAATTTTAGGTTTATCGTCTTTTTTTTGCTTAAACTTAAATGAAAACCCAGAAATGATACGTCCTTGCTTGTGTTGTTCGTAACTTACTGTGATATCTGTATATTTATTAATTTGTTTAATAGCAGGGTCTAAGACACGATTCTTAAAATCATAGACTCTAGGATATTCATGCTCCTCAATAGCAAGGCGTTCTCTTAACGTATTTAATTCTATTACTGGAACAACTTTCGTGCTTTGCCATTGAATCATCATTTCATAAAGGCGAATAGCATAAACGCTCGTTAATTGGGCTGTTTTAGATAATCTATATCGTGTGAAACAATCTTTCAGTTGTCCAATCATGCTAAAAACATCATCGGCTAACTGAAATTTAATATATCCCTGCGTATCTGCATAACTAATTTTTTGTACCCATCTCGATTTAACACATTCTATAAAATCAGGTTTTTGATAGACCCGATCATACGTGAAGTAACGGTTAAATAATCGCTCACTTGCATCCCTTAATACCTTATAAGCATCGGATTCATCAGTATTAAATAGCTTGGAGTAATCTTTTGCATATACTCTAAATTCTCGTGTGTGGAATAAGCCTTTATCACTTTCATATTCAGCTAATTCAGTGAAGGCTACATGTAGTATTCGATATTCAGTCAAACTGAGATTAAAGCAAGCTTCAACAAGAGTATTACTTTTTATAACTAGATCATTTTTCATTTGGTTTAAGGATTATTTTTCTGCAATAAAACGACACTATATTATAAAAGCGTTAATTAAAACAACAACATTATTTTTTATTGTCGTTATATAGGGTAAATCTGTCGTTGTATAAGGGTAAATCTGTCGTTGTATAAGGGTAAATCTGTCGTTGTATAAGGGTAAATCTGTCGTTGTATGAGGCTGAAGAGTATTGCTATATAAGGCTTTCATGCTGTCTAAAACTATTAAAACTATTAAAACTATTAAAAAGGGAAAAACTATTAAAACTGCCCTATGTACTCGCTAAAGCTCGTACTCTATTGAAGCTCGTTCCTCGCTTCGAGGGGCAGTTTTTGGTTAATCCTGTTTGTGAAATCTAAAAGCAAAAGCATTGATAATGTATTCGCTTCGCTCATACTTTTTGAAAAGCAAAAGCTCCAAAGTTCGCACCCATTCGGGATGCTCTGTATCTACCGTTTAAAATCGAAAGGGAGCTTGTAATCAGAGAAAAGGCGAGGGCGAAATTTTGATGATGCTCAATCGCTCGTAGACACTCGCTCGGTTCTTATTATCTAGGTTTTAATTATTTAATGGAGCTAATCAAAGTTGTGAAACATTGATCAAAGAATAGGCGTGGAACGTGAAAAATGAATAAAAAAGCCCAATTCAGCTGAGTTGGGCTTTCTATTAAGAGATAAGGCAATGATTTATATGAAATAAAAAAGATTATTTCGCATAAGGTGTATTATGTTAATTTTAGCAAATCTACTCAAACACTAGGTTTATGCTGTTTGGGACCATGCCACTTAAATGATCCTAAAATATTATTAAGTATTTCCTGTAGATGACTCATTGATTCTGGACAGACATCAACTTCTCCATAATGTCCATCTGCCATAGTTGAACCGTACTTAGAACCATTTAAGCTGTTAAGTACTAATGCACCACCGTTAGGAGCACTTATAAAATTATTATCAATTGGTTTTAAATCTAATGGTTTAGGGTTTCTTCCAGCTCCTAGTCCTCTAGAACGATCTTCTAAATGCTGAGCTGTATTACGTACACCTCTTAAATCAGGGAAAATATCAGATATTTTTTTATGTAGTTCTGAAATAACTTCAGGTACATTTTCTTCTCTGCTCAATACTCCTAGAAATTTATCAAATGCATCTAATGCATAAAGAAATGCACGTGCGTAAAGGAATGCAAGATTATTTTCAAACTCTCTTGGTATTGCTCCCTGCTGCCACTTTTCTCTTTTTAAAATAATATCTGTTTGTAACCTGATCTCTTCATGGCTCTCCCAATAATTTTTCCCCTGTTTAATATATTCCTGTTCTAACATCTCACTAATTTCTCGTCTTCTTTTCGAATCTGCATCCCAAGTATCCTTGGAAAATGAATGTGATCTAGAAGTCTGAGCAGATATAAAAAGATTCAATGCTAGATTAGCTTCAAAAAATTGAGACTGTAATGAATAAAGTTGATTTTGAATTTTCCATGTCCAATCTGAATCTTCATAGTCAAGCCAAGTCCCTGGAACGATAATTTCAAATACAAACATAGTGCTCCTTATATTTCCTTTTATAAGGAGATAACTTATCAGACCTTGGATCTATTGTATTAATAATCTTACGCTTACCCCGATTTAACATAATGGTTGTTATACGAAATTCAGCTGTCAGAAACCATTTATTACATCAAAAGTAATGAAAAAGTAAAGAATATGCCTTATATTATCTTTACTTTAATGGTTTTTGAGTGAGGAAATCATGTCCGCAGTCAATTTCAATATGCGCTTAGAAGCAGAGTTAAAAGAACAAGTCACGCCTATTTTGGAAGACTACGGTTTGACTATGCCCCAAGCATTCAAACTGTTCTTGAATCAAATCGTTAAAACTAAAGCGATTCCTTTATCTTTTGACTATGCGCGAGAAACTGCTTTAACGCCTAAAGCAGCAGCCAAGTTACTTCAATCTTTAAAAGAGATTGAAAATGGTGAGTACACCGAGTACGAAACAGTAGAAGAAGCGATTAAAGCTATGTCGGAAGAAGCACATGGCTAAACGTAAGATTATCGTAACCAGTTCTTTTAAACGTGATATTAAAAGACGTTATTTAGAACTGGTTACGGCTGAATGGGCAGAAGTATTAGATTGTTTAGTCGCAAATAATCCTTTGCCTGAAAAATATTTAGATCATCCCTTGAAGGGTGGTGCAGAGTTTAAGAATTGTCGTGATTGTCATGTGAAGCCTGATTTAGTCTTGATCTATAGGCTTGTTGGTGACGATATTTTAGAGCTGCATCAGTTGGATAGCCATTCCGAAATTTTTGGATGACTATTGCTCATAGACACTTGCTCGGTTTTATTTATATAAAAAATCTTATATTTAATATATAGTTATATTGTGGTGTAAGAGATTTAATATATGCTTTGGGGTTTTACTGGAAAAAGTGTTGGAATAGCAGAAAAAATATCTAATTTCTTGAATATTTCAAAAAAAGCTTTCTATTTAGCAATAGATGTTATCGCAACTTTTTTTATAGGTATTGGCGGAGCATGGCTTACTTCTAAAGGTATTGATCAATATTCAATATATTTTGATTTCTCTTTAAAGTCTGTAAAAACTTTTTTTCTTAGTCCTAGTTTTTTAATAGGATTGGGCGTTATGTTATATATGCTCGCAAAGTTTTTTAATTGGGTAGATAATAATACTCTTTTTAAAAATAATATTAGTTTAATTAATGAAAAAGAAAAAATTGAAAAAGAAAAATTAGATTTAGAACAACAAATGCGAGGTGCAACAGAAGATAATAGTATTCTAAAAAAGAAATTAGAATTTAGTTATAGAGAATTAGTTAAAACTTGGCTAAGTACATCTATGCAAAAACTAAATATTAGAGAGCACCATACACGAGCTACCGTATATTATTTTCATGATAATGCATTTTACTATGTCGGGCGTTATTCGAGTAATTCATTAATAGCAAATGTTAGTACTAATAAAGTTATTCTTAATGGTGGAGTTCTAAGCAAAGCTTGGGAGAGAACAACTTACATGGATCTGGATTTTTGCCCAGTCTATGACGAAAATGCTCCACATGAATATATTGAATATCAAAGTAAAACCTATGGTTTTTCAGAAGAAAAAGTTAAAAATTTAACAATGAAACCCTGTCAATACTATGCTAAAACTATAGTTAATAGATTTGATGCTATCGGCGTTATTGTATTTGAGTGTAATGAACGATTCTTAAATGAAAATAGAATCAGAACAATTGAAAGACATTGTACTCAACATGAAAGTAATTTAATCAGCTACATTCAAAACTTTAAGGAATATGGTTTTATTACATCTCAGGATTCAACAAGCAAGAGTCAAAATGTTGAAGCTGAATTTCTTGGTGAATTAGAAGGAAAGCTTAATGAAACTAAATAAGCTAGAAATGATTGTAGCGTATATTTGTCAATCCTATCCTTTTAAAAATGAACTATCAGATGCTAGATTGACTAAACTTGTATATTTAACAGATTGGTTTCACTCCGTATATACTGGTGAACAAGCTACAGATATAGTATGGGTTTTTAATCACTATGGCCCTTATGTCCATGATGTTTTTGAAGTGGCTAATAATAGTTATTATTTCGACATTGAAAATACAAGGAACTATTATGGGGATAATAAATCTATCATTGTATATAATGGGCCAATAGTTTCTTTAAATAAAAACACAGAAAGTATTATTCAATTGGTCATAGATAAAACAAAAAACATGTATTTTAATGATTTTATTGATTATGTGTATTCTACTTTCCCAATTAGAAATAATAATAGATACGCAATATTAGATTTACCCAGCTTAGCTTTAGAATATAGAAATGTATAAGCTCGATACTTTGAAATATGGCTAACGCCATATTTCAAAGTCGGGCAACTTTGCGACTGTTGTCGTCTAATTAGCAGTGAGAAAAACCAAGCAAAGTACTGATCATCTAGTATTTTTTAGGGTCGATCTGACACCAGTCATAGGTTTTTTCTTTGACGCTACTCGGTTCAAACGAGTAGCAGTTCTTGCGCATAATTCTGACCAGTGTTTCACCATCACTTTCTCGAATTTGTAGCGGATATTTTTTTAGTACAGCCATATCAGCTCTACGTTTATCAATTTCATCTTTGCTTGGCACGTATAAGAAGATAGCTAAAATGAACATCATCATCACAGCCACAAACGTGCTGGCAAAAATAAGGATAATTTTTAAGTTGAGCCTGTTTGTAGCTTCGTTTAATGCCTGAACACTGTTGTTTAATGCACCGGTATGCTTCTTATTTGCGTTTTCTAGCGATTTTTCAGCCTTGTCTAGCACTCCACTAGCGACTTGGTTGTAAAACGTCTCTAATCGCTTTTTATCGTCAGCTATGGCTTCTCTATATTCCTTCATGGATGCCAATAAAATATATAACTGGTCGTCTAAATCATCGTTTCGGTTGCTCATAGCGAGTATCCGCCTCTATCTAATTTTTGAGATGCCTTGCGGAGTGCTTGTTCGGCTCGTTGTTTATCTAATTCTTGCTGTCGTTTCATTTCTGCTTGGTGTTCCAGTTCTAGGCGTTTGTTTTCTTGGTTCTTCTGCCATTGATCAAAACCTTGATCGACACGGTGTAAACCACGCTGTAAAACGCTTTCTTTCTGCTGTTTTTCTTGGTGAAGCTGTTGGGTGTTTTGCTGTTTGGCATTGTCATTAAAACGGCTGATTTCTGTTTCTATGCCTTGTCTACGTAATTGGGTGACTTTGGTGCCTTCATGGATAGTGGCTTGTAGTCCGTTGCCTTGATCTGCATAGCTGCGATGATCTATTTTTTCTTGGTAGCCTGCACGTTCCAATGCTTTGTTGGCTAAGTCTGCCCATGTTTCCCGAATTTGCTTAATGTCTTCTTGGGTTGTACCCATATCAAGGCTTTTTCGTTTGGCGTTACTTAACTCAATATCGGTTTTGGTGGTCAGAATGAGTTTGTTGTCCGTATCTAATTTAGCTTTTCGGGTGGTAAGCATGATATGGGCGTGATGGTTCTTGTCGTTACCGCCTTTGCTGGGTTCATGGATGGCTAAATCTGCGATCACGCCATAGCGATCAACTAAGGACCTGGCAAAGTCTTTTGCCAAGTCTTTACGTTGATCAGCGTCTAATTCATCAGGCAGGGCAATCACCCATTCTCTAGCGGTTCGGGCATCTTTGCGGTTCTC
>NZ_WURP01000025.1:0-6877 GCF_009829025.1 Acinetobacter sp. 18QD2AZ41W
TAATTAGTTTTTAGTATTCTTTATAGAAAATGCCTCGATCAAGGGGCATTTCTAACAATCATTTAACATAAAATTTCTTATGTGAAGTAACCTGAATGCAGCGGTGCCCCATTGGGGGCGCGTTGAGATAAGCCTCTTTTAGATAACTTTAGCAACTCGATAGACAGTTGCAACTCCACAATTCACTGCTTTGGCAATTTCTTCCTTAGTCATATTGCCAACTACTAGCAATTCTTTTATTCGTTTATGTTTAGCCTCATTTGCCTTCTTGCCTGTTGGTTTGTAACCCGAACGTGCCAGGCCCTGCTTAATACGTTCTATACGTTTCTCATTGTCTAGGCGGGCCATTGTTGCCAGAAGATCAATCAACATATTGTTGATGAGTTCCAAGATTGAATGAGTAATGCTGTCACTGGTTTGAATCATTTGGTAGGTAGTAGGAAGATCTGCTACGACTAAACGAAGTCCCTTCTCCTGGATCCTGCGCTTCAGCTCTTGAAAATCTCGTTGGGTTAGGCGTGATAAGCGGTCAATACTTTCAACTAACAATGTGTCACCTTGATTTGCTTCTGACAGTAGCTTATTCAATTCAGGTCGGTCTAACTTCGTACCACTATAGTTTTCCACGTACACAATGGTTTCACCCAAATTCAAGTTTTGGTTTAGATCCTGAAGAATCTGCAAAGCCCTTTCTGCATCTTGATCTTTAGTTGAAGCTCGTAGATAAATACGTGTATTCATTTCTATCATTTAATCTTAATTCTATTAGATTAATGATAATACTATCATTTAATTATTGCATTAAGTCTAATGATAGATATTGTATGCGATTTGGCTCGCTATCATTCAGGTATAGTCTTTTGATAAAAAAAGCATGACTAAAAGCCATGCCTTGGGAATTCGTATAACGTGTATTATGTTAATTTTAGGAAATCTTAATCGAAGTGAAATATATAGCTCAAATCATAGAATGTAATGAGAATCTCGAATTCATTCTAAAAATTAAGGTTCGTAATGAAATTCTAGAGGTATTTAGTTCTTCAATACCCTCATGTATTGATCTCAAAAAAAATTACCTTATAGATTTAGAAGCTACTATTTTTGATGATTACCTTATTGAGAAAACACATTATTCCCATCAAATTAAGCAAATAGATAATAGTCTAAGATATGAAATTATTGGATATTTAAAAGAAGGGAAGCTAGATGTTAATGGCTTAATTTTTGAAGATGATATTTTAAATAGAGATTTTTTTTACTTAGATAACAATACAGTAAAATGGACTGTCGATAGAATTAATGCTGACTTTGATGACAGAGATTGAATCCATTTAACATAAAATTTCTTATGCGAAGTCAAAAATGGGAGCTATAAAGTCAAATCTATGGCGTATCAATAAATAGAATTGATATAAAAATGATGCGATTAGCTGTCTAATTCACTATTTTTCAATTGGTTTTAAGTAAAATCATTGCAATAAATACGGTCATTGTGAACATGAAATTATTTCTAGATTGTGAATTTAATGGTTTTGGTGGAGAACTTATCTCGATGGCACTTGTTGATGAAAATGAAAGATACTTTTACGAAGTTTTACCATGTATAAATCCCACTGCATGGGTACTTGATAATGTTATCCCTATTTTAAATAAACAAGCTATTGATTTAAAAGAGTTTCAAAACATATTATTTAATTTTCTAAATCGCTATGAAAATATACATATAGTTGCTGACTGGCCAGAAGATTTTTCATTGTTTTTAACTTCACTCATAATTAAACAAGGTAGTTGTATGATTACTCCAAAATTGACAATGGAGCTTTGGAACAGCGATGCGAGTTTAGCAGCAGAGTCAAGAATCCCCCATAATGCTCTACAAGATGCTTTTGCACTAAAACGAAAATATGTGATCTGAAATAATTTTTAGCTTTTTTAAAAGATTACAGCTTCAATATGGAAAAATAGTTCATTTATTTTAATCTCCTAAAACCCTGGTCCATTCCAGTCATGGGATGACTCATTTTTCTTGAGCTGATTGACTTCAACCGCATCTAGAATCTGGGGTTCAAGGTGAGTATTTAACGCCTCAATGATGAGATCATCTCTTTCTTTAAACTTTTTAAGATTATGCTGCTGATCTAATTCATAATCTTCAGTAAAATAACGACTCGCTAGCGGTGCGATAAAACCCTCATAAAGCTGCATAAACCCTCGCATTTCAACCTGTTTCACCTCAAAATTTCGCTGGATATCATTGCGTTGCCATGGATAGAATTGATAACTAAAGTTCGTATCGAAAGCTTGACTCCGGGTGTCATCAAAATTAGCTAGCTTTTGAATAAATTGGCTTAGATTTCTTAAAAAATGATGTAAATATGCTTGGTCATCTTCATTCGAACAATATTGATCAAGCTTGTCCCAAACCGATGGCTCCGCATCCTGTAAATTGATCTGAATAAACGTCGCCCCAGGAACAATTAATTGCTCACAACTCAAGTCTTTCATTAACGCCTGTTTCTGTAATTCTAACCAAACTGAACCAAAAGCCGAACGTTCTAAAAGCCGATTCATGATCATACAATTTTGCTGATGCATCTTTAAAAACGATTCATGATAAGAAGCCCCTTGGCAAGCCTTCACAATCGTTCGTTGTAATTCATTCAGTTCAAAATCCGTGTATTTTTTCCGATCAGCATAGCGTTGTTGTAGCGGCTTTATCTGTTCTAACTCACGCTTGGCCAGTTCGTTCTCATATGTTGTTTTATACAGCTCCATTTTGTTTTCTTCTCGGATCCGTTGAATCGTTTCTTTCTGTGCTTGAACGTCGAGCTGAATAATGGGATCTGCACTGTACAGTTTCCACCGCGGAATCTGCGGAACATCTTTTAAATCGGTACCAAACTGTGTGTTGTAATCCCGATTCGATAAACAAGAAACGCTATTTTCAACCGTTAACGCTAGACCATTAAGCATGATGTTTTTTTGTGGGGCATATTTCTGCAGGCAATCATTCAGTAATTGTTCGGTCGTCTGCCTAAAAATTACCACCTGATTCTTTCCCTGGCCCAAAGCATTGGCCGTCATTTTTTGTGCACCGCCTTGCTGTGGATTTTTGGGCCTGTACTGTTTAAAAAACTGTTCTGGTGATCGTTCTATTCCATCGACAAGGCTTCGTTCAGAGTACATCAGATGTAAATGCGGTTGATCCTCACCCGTTAAAGCACTGGCATGATGGTGTACCGCTGCCGTATAGGGAAACTGATACGTGTCGGTAAATTCCTGAATAAATGCTTCGACCAACTCGATCCGCTGCAATCTGTTCAGCTCTTTAGGCAAAGCAACCGTTAAAACAGTCGATGTCCGACCCCGTTCAATTTCATGCTGATCGGCACTTTTCCAAAAATCTGCAGGCCGATTTTTAGCCCAAGCAGGAAGATGTCCGGAACGGACAAACTCTAATTCTTCATCCTGTTTTTTCGCCAAGAAATGTCCAGTCCTGGTGAGGTAATGGAAGGTATTTTTGCTGCTATTCGCCTTCTTTACATTATGCCGAATGTCCATGTAAAACATTGATTGCTACTCTCGATTTTCGGGGGCTTTTGCTTTTGCTCCGCAGGACGAAGACTTCTGTCTTTTTTGCAAAACTATCACGCTAGGGATAGTTTTGCAAAAAAGACAGGGAGACGAGATAAAAATTAATTCTGCCATACAGAATTAATTTTTAATTTCACTTCAATAACAAGTTAAGCTCACTGTACTAACGGTAAAAATAGTTGAATCTTTAGGAGCATTTATGGCTGGTCGTCAAAAATTGGTTTTAACTTTGGATGATGTAAAACAACTGATCAAACATATTCAACAACTGCCCTTCAAAAGAAAAATAGAACAGCGCTTATTAGACATCCTTCCAGGCAAAAAAAGCATGGCTGATTTTTCTGAAGCAGACTGGCTTCTCATAAAAAAATGTCGCTATGAAAAAAATGCCTATCTCAAACAAATAGCAGCTTTGGCCAAAATTCAATCGCAGCCTACGCCAACAAAATTTGAACGAGACATTTTAGATTTAGCCAAGCGTTCCGATATTGATGCACATTTTTTAAAACTGGATGCCTTAAAAAACTATCTGCAACAACAGGATCAGAAGAAAGCTGAAATCAAACTCAGAAACCAGAAAAAGCGTATCGATGCGAAAGTAAATAAACCCGATCCAAGTCTAAAAAAACAACGAGATCGAGAAAACTACTACTTGGGTGCAATGTGTAAAAAGCTGTTTGATGTCACTGGTTTTCATGCCAATCAATCGAATGACTTAAAACGCCTAGAACAAATCTTTATCGATACAGCAGCAACGGCTGTTCTAATCGAAAAAAATCAAATGACTGAAGATCAAAAAATAAGAACTGCTGAGAGGCATGTACGAAATGAAATTCTCAAAACCACAGTAGAGGGGTTTGAGCAGGACAGTAGAAATCCATTTAAAGCGACATAGCGCTCGTTTTAGCCACTTTTAATCTGAATAACATGAAACTATGCGTAAAGCAGAAAAGATTCAATATGCGTCAAATAGGACGTATTGAACGAGTGTCTACGAGTGGCACACTGAAAAGTCGCGCCTAGACTCCCTGAAAAACTGCTTTTTTATAAATTGAGTTCAAAAAATTATGGATAAATGGGCTTAATTTGACGCTAGAACGAGCATCGCGAGTAAAAAGGGGTTATGAGCAAAGCGAATCCATTTTTGTTGTTGCTTTTGCTTGTGCTTTTTTCACTATAAAAATTGAATTCGGTATGAGAAAAAAATTGCCCCTTCGAACTGAGCGAAAGCGAAGTTCAATAGAGTTTGAGCAGAGCGAAAACATAGGGCAATTTTTCTTTAGTCGGGCTTTTAATTATTTTTTAAGCTTTTAAATGCTTTTGAATAGGCTATAGCCCAGTTGTAGTAAGTCTTTCGAGCCTTATAAGACGACACTTACCTTGCAATAAGACGACACTTACCTTGCAGTAAGACGACACTTACCTTGCAATAAGACGACACTTACCTTGCATAAGACGACATAATATATTATTGTCGTCTTATCTCATAAAAACAAAGTGCTATGAAAGAGCTAATAGTAAAAGATAATGCTTTAATTAATGCTAGTTACAATTTAGACCTAGTCGAACAACGCTTAATTCTTCTTGCGATCATGGAAGCTAGAGAAAGTGGGAAAGGTATTAATGCGAATGATCCCCTGACAGTTCATGCTGAAAGTTATATAAACCAATTCAATGTACATAGAAATACCGCTTATCAAGCCCTAAAAGATGCTTGTAAGGATCTATTCGCTCGTCAATTTAGCTATCAAGAACAACGTCCCAAAGGGGTAGCAAACATCACTAGTAGATGGGTTTCACAAATTGCTTATATCGATAATACAGCAAGTGTTGAGCTTATATTTTCACCAGCCATAATTCCTTTAATTACAAGGCTTGAAAAACATTTTACAAGCTATGAAATGAAACAAATTAGCTATCTAAGTACAGGATATGCTGTACGTTTATATGAAATTTTGATTGCATGGAGAAGCACTGGGAAAACACCAGTAATAGAATTAATTGATTTTAGAAAACAGATTGGTGTACTAGATACTGAATACAATCGAATGCATGATTTTAAAAAACGCGTATTAGATCCTTCAATTAAGCAAATTAAAGAGCACACAGATATTACAGTTGAAGTAGAACAGCATAAAAAAGGGCGTTCTATCACTGGTTTCTCATTCAGACTCCAACAAAAAAAATCTGTAAACCAAGAACTAATTAACACCATAAATTTAGACACAGTAGATCTATGTTTTAAAATGACAGATGCTCAACGTCATATGTTTGCTAATAAGCTTTCAGAGCTTCCTAGTATGGGTAAATATTCTCAGGGCACAGAAAGCTTCCAGCAATTTGCTATTCGTATTGCCGAAATGCTACAAGATCCTGAACGATTTAAAGAACTCTATCCATATCTTAAAAAAGTTGGATATCGTTAAAATAGTCATGTAACGTTACATGACTACCTAATGTTTACTGACATACACTTTTTTACTTGGGTTACATGATGAAAGCATTGTCTGTTATTGAGTTGGCTAATCTATATGGAATGAATCGCCAAAGCATTTATAAGCGTATTAATAAAGGGGATTTATCTAAAAATAGTGATGGAAAAATTGATTTTTCAGAAGCAATACGTGTATTTGGAGAACCCTCACACAAAAATAATAATGTAACCACGTTACAGTATACTTCGGTACAAAAAGAGACAGAAGTAGACATGCTAAAACAGCAGGTAGACATACTAAAAAAACAGCTAGAACTTGCACATGAACGAGAAATTTTTCAAAGAGAACAACTAGCAACAAAAGATAATCAAATCGAAGCGATACAACGCTTATTAGAAGCTCCAAAACCCCATATGACTACGTTTACCGATCAAGAACTGGTACAGCCCAATATGGCCAAAACAGCTCCAGAACAGGACAAAGCAGAAGCTAAACATGAGGGATTGACTACTCTGGAACAGACAGAGAATAAGCGTATTCCCGTGCCGGAGCAGGTTGAACCAGAGCAGCCGAAAAGAGGCTTCCTCAGTCGCTTTTTCTTGCCGAATGGGTGAGGGTATTGTTGACTGGAGCTAATCAAAACTGTGGAACAAAGGTTAAATACTAGGCGTGGAACGTGAAGAATCCATAAAAAAGCCTAGTTTGTTCAAACTAGGCTTTTTTATGGATTACAACTTATTGAAATAAAACAATTAATACAGACGATTTCGCATAAGGTGTATTATGTTAATTTTAGAAAATCTTCACTACTATTATTTTAAAATAAGCCTTATATCCAAGCATAAAAC
>NZ_WURP01000026.1:0-6866 GCF_009829025.1 Acinetobacter sp. 18QD2AZ41W
CCAAAAATTGCCCCGACGAATCGAGCGAAAGCGAGATTCAATAGAGTTTGAGCGAAGCGAAAACCAAGGGCAATTTTCATGAATTTTCTTTTTTATTTTATATTTATAATATTTAATATTTGAAGCATGTTTTCTTTTTTATTTTCAATAGATTATGATGGTATAAACATAGGTTTTATCCGTTTCAAACATAGGTTTTATCCGTATAAACATAGGTTTTATCCGTTTCAAACATAGGTTTTATCCGTTTCAAACATAGGTTTTATCCGTATAAACATAGGTTTTTATTTTACTATTTAAATGAGTATTGTTATGATGATTCCCTAAGTAAAAAATTTATCTAGATTTTGGTAAATCCATATAATGTTTATAGGGAAATAAGAATGAGCCGTTCAGAAAATTTAGACATGTCGATTCTTGTCTCTAAAGCAAATGATTTAGTAAAAGCTCATTATAAAATGACTGTTGTTGAGCACAGATTGTTCAATATCGCTTTATCAAAAATTCGTTCTAATAAGATTACATTAGATAATAATGTACCAATTACCATTTCAGCTCATGAATATGCAGATCTGTTTTCAGACACCATAGATGGCGGTTATAAAGCCCTTAGAACGGCTGTAGATACTTTATTTGAACGCCAGTTCACATTAGAGCGAGAAATCTCAAATACTAAAAAACACGTTAGAACATATAGATTTATTCAAATGAAGGGATATCTTGAAGGTGAAGCTAGAATTGAAATTCAATTTGCTAATGACGTCTTACCATTTGTAAGTGAGCTAGCTAATAAATTTACTCAAATTGATCTTCAACATACGGTTGATTTAAGCAGTCAATATGCCAATCGCTTATATGAAATTCTTAAAGAAGTGCAGAACTATAAAGAGCAAAAAGTTTTTCTAGAGTTGGACGATCTTCGATCTAGGTTCGGTATCGAAAATAAATATAAAACTATGTCAAATCTAAAAGACAATGTCCTGGACTTAGCTGTCACTCAAATAAATAAGAGCAAAGCCTGCGATATATATAACCTTCAATATACTAATAAGAAGGCAGGGAAAAAAATTATAGGATTTGAGTTTACCTATAAAATTAGAAAGCAACCAAAGAAGTCAGATATAGCTATACAACCTATAGTTTTAAAAATGACTGATTCGCAACGTTATCTTTTTGCTAATAAACTCTCTGGGCTTACCGAGATGAATAAATATTCTCAAGGTACAGAAAGTTACTCTCAATTTGCTGTTCGCATTGCCGAAATGTTGCAGGATCCACTTAAAATTGAAGAATTACTGCCATATCTAAAGAAAGTAGGATTTAATACAAAATAAACTTCATGTTCAGATTGGATGTTCACATGAACATCCTTGTACACGCACTGAGGGATTACATTGAACACAACAAAATTCAGCGTCATGGATGCAAGTAAAGCCTTTAAAAAATCACGTACAACAATATATGAGGCTTTAAAAAATGGTGAATTATCAAGAGATCATGATGGTCTTATAGACTTATCTGAACTTATCAGAGTTTATGGCAATCCAGTCGGTGTTCAGTCCAGTACACGTACTGAACAAGTTCAGAAGGATGTACAAGTACACGTTCAATCTGAGGTTGAAAGTGTATTAAAAGATCAAATTTCTTTACTCAAAAATCAGT
The DNA here is from genome assembly GCF_009829025.1 of Acinetobacter sp. 18QD2AZ41W. NCBI lineage: Bacteria > Pseudomonadati > Pseudomonadota > Gammaproteobacteria > Moraxellales > Moraxellaceae > Acinetobacter > Acinetobacter sp. 18QD2AZ41W. The sequence goes on from NZ_WURP01000026.1 coordinate 1,663, forward strand.
TAGATTTAGCAAATCAAAGAGAAAAGTCTTTGATGCAACATATTGAAGATCTTACTTATAGAATTGAGTTTAAAGGCACCTTAGAACAGCCAAAACAAGAAAATATTAATCAGCTAGATGGATCTACTAATTCGAATATAGCAACAGATCCTCGGTCACAGGCTGAATCGAACTATGACGGATTGACTACTTCAGAGAATAAACGTATCCCTGTTCCAGAACACGTTGAGCCTGAACCTAAGAAGAGAAGCTTCCTGAGCCGTTTTTTCCTTCCCTATGGTTAACCAGGACTCCAATTTTGTGATGAGCCAATTTCAGTGCAAGCACATGAAATAGTGACTCATCACAAAATCGGATGATGTTTATTAAAACTGAATAAAACCGTGGAACATTGCTTATTTATTGAGCGTGGAACATAAAAAACAATAAAAAAGCCCGATCTGGAGGATACGGGCCAATCAAAATGATATACATCATTGATTAATAAAGACAATTATAACGCATTTCGTATAAGGTGTATTATGTTAATTGTAGAGATTCTACATAAACGTAGAATCTCCTGCTCTTAGATTCTGGCATGTGTTCCATACTTATCAATCATGATAGAGCTGGCTTCATTTAAGCCACGCACAGTGACATTCACACCGTTCTTTTGAAATTTATTTACAACAGAATCAAGCATGGCGACTGATGTTACATCCCAAATGTGAGAATGGGTCAAATCAATAATCACATCCTTTACATCCTCTTTAAAGTCAAAACCTTGCATGAATTTTTCAGAAGAACTAAAGAAGATCTGACCTCTCAAATCATATAAACGGGCTGTTCCTTCAAAAGATGCTGTTACCTGGATATCGTTTTCAAGTTTATTCGCCAGGAACAAGGCTGAAAGTAATACGCCTGTTAACACACCCAAAGCCAGGTTATGCGTAGCAACAACTACAATCACCGTCGCAATCATGACGATATTACTGCTCTTAGGATTATCTTTTAACTGAGTGACAGAACTCCATTCAAAGGTACTGATAGAGACCATGATCATTACCGCTACCAATGCAGCCATTGGAATCACTTTGAGCCAGTCGCTGATAAATACAACCAGAATAAGAAGAAAAATACCCGCAGAGAATGTTGATAAGCGTGTAAGGCCGCCTGATTTTACGTTAATCATAGATTGACCAATCATGGCACAACCGGCCATGCCACCCATAAAGCCAGAAGCAATATTCGCAATCCCTTGTCCCTTACATTCCTGATATTTATCACTTGGCGTATCTGTCATTTCATCCACGATGGTTGCTGTCATCATCGATTCAAGTAAACCTACAGCTGCCAGTGCTACCGAGTAAGGCAAAATAATCATCAATGTTTCAATATTCAAAGGAATATTTGGAATCAAGAACATTGGAAGTGTGTCAGGTAAAGACCCCATATCGCCCACAGTCCGTACATCAATTCCTAAAGCGATTGCCAGTAATGTGATCGCAATGATACAGACAAGTGGAGAAGGGAGTAATTTTCCTAATTTGGGAACCAAAGGAAAGAGATAAATAATCGCTAGACCTAAAGCAACCAGAGCATATACATGCCAGGTCACATTAATCAGTTCAGGCAACTGAGCCATGAAAATTAAGATCGCTAACGCATTTACGAATCCAATAACTACAGATTTAGATACGAACCGCATTAACTTGGCGAGCTTTAAATAGCCTGCCAATATCTGAATCACGCCTGTCAAAATTGTTGCTGCCAGCAGATATTCAAGCCCATGCTCTTTGACCAATGTGACCATAAGCAGTGCCATAGCCCCTGTGGCAGCTGAAATCATTGCTGGACGACCACCTACGAAAGAAATCACGACGGCAATACAGAAGGATGCGTATAGACCAACTTTAGGATCTACACCTGCAATAATTGAAAATGCGATGGCTTCAGGGATGAGTGCAAGACCGACGACTAATCCGGCAAGTACATCCCCACGGATGTTAGAGAACCACTGTTCTCGGACATTAGATAACATAAACATAGCCTGTTTTTTAATTTTTCAGATAGGCTAGTGATGTGATATATACAACACACAAGCGACTACACCACATCACTAGACAGTGATGAGTTATTTACAGATTTAAAATGGTAAATAAACTTAAGGTGGCGTAGGTGTCATAAGATGAAGGAACTTTTTAGAGTAAAAAAATCAGGACAAGGGTAACAGCTAGGTACTTTTTTATAAAGCCTGGATGTTATATCCAAGCTTTGTTTAATCGGTATTTTATGAGGCTTTTAGCTCCCTAAGTAATTGACCTATTTCCAAACGTGTATAGCCACGTTCTTTAAAGATCAAAACAATAGCCTGTTTATAATCTTCAGAAGTAGCCGTTTTATATTTATTAATTAATTGCAGCTCAGCATTAAGCTGAAGGTCATTTTTGATCGTCAATACTTCCGTAGAGACTTTATTAAAAATCTTGAAATTAAACATACAGGTGCTCTTCATCAATATTGTAGCGGCCCGACTACAACAAACACCTGCCTTAGCTTAGCTAGACACCCTTGGTAGCAAGAATTGCAAATTTAAAAGGGATCTGCAAGTTTTTCTAAAGGGGAAGCATGAATAATCCACTAAAGTACTACCCATTTAACATAATGGTCGTTATGCGAAACTAGTAGGCTTTACGCGGAATTCTTAGCATATTCATCTTTTGTCTTATATCTTTGTTTTTTACCTATCGGTAAAATATATTCATAACCTATAGAGGAAAAAAGTAGGTAATTAATAAAAAAATTACAGCGACTTATAAGCCTTATAGTTCCGGGAGAGACTATAAGGCTTTTTCTTTATCTTAAAATTCATATATCTATACTATTTTGATAAACAAAAGCATGGCTGAAAGCCATGCTCTGGGAATTCGTATAAGGTGTATTATGTTAATTTTAGGAAAGGCTCTAAGACTAGCAGAATGATTATGTTAGTCTAGAGCCATATAATTAACATTATTGAAGTATTTTACATGGCAATTTTTCGACATTCTTCTGCACACTGACGGCAAGCCTCAGCACATTTTTTACAATGATCATGTGAATGTTTTTCACACTCTTCCGCACAATATTCACAGATCTTAGCACAAAGCTCACAAATCTCTTTGAGGAAAGGTGAGTTATGTTGTTGCATACGCACACATAACTGACAAATATCTGCACATTCTAGACAACGTTGAATACATTCACGCATCATCTCTAAATCTTTTTCTTTTAAACAAGAAGTTGCACATTCAGTACAAATAAGTGAACAGTTTGTACATGCAGAAATACACTCTGAAAATTTCGTATTAATCATTTTTTACTCTCAATTTATATAATCAAAGAAATAATTAAAACATAATTTTTTTCTACTAATTATTTTAAATTATTAGTAAATGTAATACATAATGTTAATTTATATGAATAATGTTAATTTTAACTAAATCTTATTTATATTCCAAATTATTAAAAAACAGTTTTTAATTAGGCTAGATGATCAAGTATCAAAAGCAGCTATTCTTAAAATAACTGCAATAATTTTATCACTTTAAAAATAGATTTTCCCTCTATTTAACATAATGGCGGTTATACGAAAACCCCGGCAGAATGCCGGGGTTTTTATTATATAAATAACTGTTTTTATTAAATATTTTAGTATATTTAACAAATGAAGTTATTAGAGTCCGCAATCGTTTCCTTCAGTATCCGTTCTTACTATTAGTTTCCACTCTATTTTTCCAGCTAATGCAGTATGCTGATGATGATTCTGGGGAGGAAATGGATCATTTTTATTACTAGTTATTTCCTTCTTACAACCTTTACATTTATAAATACCTGAAACAGGTACTGTATCCCCAGCACTATAGGTATTAGCCCACCATTCTTTTGAACTATTTATTTGTACTATAAATTTTTCTGTATCTTTATTCACGATAGCCAATTTAAATCTCCAATTAAAATATAATTTAAATTAATTAATTCAATAACTTATGCCATTTTTCTTTCTTTACCATGTTTTTTTAAAAGTTCTTCTGCATCTTTTAATTGCTGCTCTAATTCCTGATTAGCTTTCATAAGTTCTCTATACATAATTTTCTTTTCAGCCTCGACAAAACGCTTTAATACTTCACGCATTAATGCTTGATACCCCATTTTTTGAGCCTTGCTGATATTTTTCAAATCATCTATAAGATCTTTCGGCAACCGAATTGAAATCATCTGCATATTATTAGATTTATTTAATAACTCATGGAAAGATGCTGGAACCGATGTAGATCTTGCAAATTGAGGATCTGATCCTAATTCTCTACTTTCCCACTGTGTAGCATCATCTAGTTCAAGATCTGCTATTTCAGGTGAATGTTGATCTATATTTTTCATACTCTATACCCATAAACAATTTGTTCGTGTTTTCTTCACGTCACTTTATATAAGCGTATTTAATGTATATCTGAACAAAACCCCATCGACCAAGATGGGGGATTAGTCAGATAACCCGAACACTCTGAACAATGATGAGTCTTCACTGCTCAGAATGTTCAAATTTGTCTAAGAATTAACTGTCTTCTGGAAAGAAGAGATTTAATTCATTTTGATTAGGTTCAAAAGCAGACTTAATAACAATCTTTTGAACATCTTCTAAATAAATAAAACAAACCTTTAACAACCGCCCTGAATCAGTTTCAGAGATGAACCACTTTGTTGGTGGGTTAGTCTTATTTTTTTCCCGAGAATCTTCTAAAAAGTTATTCTCAGTATAGTTAAGAAAGCACTGCGAAACTTCTGCAGGTACCACTGAATGCTTGTCTGCCAACTTACGTCGCACACGAGCAGAAATGATGAGAAAAGGGTCATTATCATCAACCATTATTCTACCCTCAATATGTTATAGTTTTATATATACAATTTGTATATACATCCATTGATTGAAATATCTACTATAACTAAGGATTAGTCAATGAAATAAAAGCAAAAAAATCAATTAATAGAGTAATAAATAACCCAACAACCCATTTTTTGTATATACAAATAGTATATACGTTCTTTTTTAATACATATCAATCTTTTTTTAATAAATTATCTTGTTTAACATCGAATCTCTTAGGGGAGATTACATACCAACTTTAACCACATTGTGGACAGGTTGGATTTTAGAGATAAGAAAAACTTCTAGGGCATTTGCTAAA
>NZ_WURP01000027.1:0-6794 GCF_009829025.1 Acinetobacter sp. 18QD2AZ41W
ATAAAGAAAAAGCCCATTCAGTATTGAAACTAAATGGGCTTTCGCTTTATATTCAGCGGTACGCAGTTATTTGATGCTCTAACATCGAATAACGAAGATCATAAGGTTTGGCGACCGTTATGATTTCACACTAAGGCTTGTACCTGAACTCTATTTTCACAATAAACAGTGTTTATATCAAGCCTCAAAATGATAAGTCTTCGTTAATTCGTGTTTTAAATCGTCAAATAAGTATCCTAGATCGAGCTTTGCCCGCTTCTGCGTATCCGTTTTACGGTCGGCATGCAGTACGTGTGGTAGGAATAAGTGTCACTGGCGTATTGTGGCTATAGTCGAAAGGCTAAACCGCTTACAGGGGAACTTCACATAGGCGGAGCGTTGGGAGTAGTTACATAGGACTTGTTAAGTTGTACGTTGGGGAAACCCTCGCAGAGATACAGGCAATGTAACGACAGGGAGCGCGTGGAGCGAAGTGCAAGACTTTGAGTCCTTGTCTGCATAGTCAGCAAAGCTATGTGCGGATACGACCGATATACGTGGCTCCGAAGCCAAATATATACAGGTAAATCGGCAATACTTAGGGGATGTGTCATTTTTTTAAATGACTGCCCTTAGGGTGAGTATTGCCGAAACTCTCTCAACCGTTTCCAAAGCCAAAGCACGAAGTGCGACGCTTTGGGGGCGAGTTGAGAGGTTGAGAGCATATGTTTTTATAGTTTATGGAGAGATAGTTTTTTAGAAATCAGCTTTTTTGCTTAGGCTATTGCTATGATTTAAATAGGTTCTAACAAGTTCAATTCAAATACTGGGGTTAGGGTGGATAGAAAAGGGTCTAACTGCTATCATTGCCTAACTTGGGAACCAAGTTATAACTGGCGTGTATGCTCATATATTTAATTCATTAAAAAAGACTAATCTCAAAATCAGTCCTTCTTAAGGAATTTTTTGACAAGCTGAATGTGCAAAATAAAAAATGCACATTCAGAGTATGGATCTAATCACTAGCTATCCAAGCATATTATGCAAAAAATTAGGGGCATAAAGTTTTTAGGTGTCCCTTTCAATATTGCCAGTTACGCTCTGCTCACCCATATGATCGCACAAGTCTGTGAGCTTGAGGTCGGTGATTTTGTCTGGACGGGTGGTGATACGCACCTGTATGCCAACCACTTTGAACAAGCCAAACTTCAGCTGAGTCGTGAGCCTTTAGGTCTATGTCAGTTAAAACTGAATCCTGAAATTAAAGATCTATTCGATTTCAAATTTGGTTGGAAGATGGAAAAAATGCTGGTTTATTAAGGCTATTGCCTAAGTAGAGCTGATTGAATCTTAGGGATTGGAAATTTTTAAAATGAATCATAATGGAGCCGATTTGGATCAAATAAAGTTAAAACAAATTAAAACTGACTTAAGTGTTGATGGAATTGTTAAGCTATCTCAGTTTATTGATAAAAAAGAAGTAAATTTAATCAAAGAGAGTTTGGTTGAAGAACTGAAACGTTTAAAAATTTATGAAAATAATAAAATAATCTCTAAAGAATTGAAAAAATTGAGTCATTTTCAACAGATTGTCATGTTGTCCAGAACAGTTAAACAGCCAAAAACTTTAGAAAAATATTCAGATATTTTGGGTGAAGTTGTATTCAAAATTTTTGCTAAAAAGTTTTACTCTGATCAGAAACAGCAACTTCTACTGACATTACCTCAACAGGAAAAATGGACACTGAATGATTTAAAATGGCATGTCGATTCACATTCAACAGCTTTTGAGTCACTGCAATTTTTTTTAATCATTGATGATATTCAACCTCATGGTGGTGGAACTCTAGTTTTGAAAGGTTCACATCATTTAACTGAACGATCTTCTTCAAGTCAGCTGAATCATTTATTGAGTACGAAAATATTAAATCAGCCTTTTGATTTTCAGAATAAAAAATTAGAGATCATTGAATTAACTGGCGTACAAGGGGATGTGTATTTAATGGATATGAGGGTTATTCATTCTCCAGCGATAAATGCTGCAAAAAAGATAAGAATGATGGCAACGTATAGATATTTTCAGAATTTGTAAGATAAATAAAGAAAACCCATCATCCTGACAGGATCTTCTTCATAAGAGATATTCCTAATCCATGCTGACATTCACATAGAAAAGAAACTATTGATAACACCTAATGTTTTTAATGTAGTAATGCCCGAGATTAAAAAACATATGGAAATTAAAGACTAGACTCTTTCATTTGATCATGTTCCTTGATATGCATTTAAGCGAAATGCAAAGTTTTGTCCAAATAACTGAGCGGTTTTAATATCGCCAATATCAAAAGCATCTGCCGCACTGGCATGTTCGGCTTGTGCCATAAGACCAGACCATGAGCCGAGACGATTGGCTGCTTGCGTATACGGAACACCTTGATGTTGCTCAGGTAAAATAGGGTTGCCGACCCATACCATACCGTGTTGCATCGAAAAGGTGAAAAGCGAAATCAGGGTCGATTGCTTATCCCCAGCAGGTAATGAGGAAACAGTAAATCCTGCGGCTAATTTTCCTTTAAAAGCCTGCTTCTTCCATAATGGACCTGTGGCATCCATGAGTTGTTTAAAAGTGCCAGAGACACCACCGAGATAGGTTGGAGTACCCCAAATTAGTCCATCATATTGACAGAGTAATTCAGGTTGAGACATCAACTGTTCAGCGGTGAATAAATCAATTTTAGGTGGTGTTTCAAAAAGTATGCTGAAACAAAGCAGGTTGAATTTTGATAAAATAGAGAAATGCGAATAACTCTAGAAATCAAATGTCCAACCTGCCTCAGTGACAGTATAAAGAAAAATGGCATCAAAGTAGATGGGAAACAAAACTATCAGTGCAAAGACTGTAAACGTCAGTTTATTGGTGACCATGCTCTGAGCTATCTAGGATGTCATTCAGGCATTACTCGAAAAATATTACAGTTGATGGTCAGAGGTAGTGGTATACGAGATATCGCTGAAGTTGAGCGAATCAGTATCGGTAAAGTTTTACGTACTTTAACCGAATCGACCTACCAAATTCAGCCTAAACAAAGTCATTATGAGTCTCTTGAAGTTGATGAGTTTTGGACTTTTGTGGGAAATAAAAATAATAAACAATGGCTTATTTACGCCTACCATCGAGAAACAGGTGAGATTGTTGCTTATGTTTGGGGTAAAAGAGACTTAGCTACAGTTCAACGATTGAAGGCAAAGCTTAAACAATTAGGTATTCACTACACCCGAATTGCAAGTGATCATTGGGACAGTTTCATAACTGCTTTTAAAAGTATTGGTAAATTTTTTACTGTAGGTATTGAAGGTAATAATTGCAAAATAAGGCATCGAATTAGGCGCGGTTTTAGAAGGAGTTGTAATTTTTCAAAAAAGATTGAAAACCATTTTAAAGCTTTCGACTTAACCTTTTTTTACATCAATAATGGCTTCATTTAATGTCAGCATACTTTTTGAAACACCACCCAAATTTGAAGATATTGAAATTGTCGGCTATGAATCCCATCCGGCAATTAAAGCGCCTGTCACGGTTTAATTTTTCCCAAACCCAAGAAAATCAAAATCCCACTTTGCTTAAAGTGGGATTTTGCATTTTAATAGGAACAATTTTTACTTGTTTTTGAGTGTGGGTATGGCATTTCAGGATTTAGAAGTCGTTCATGTCGTTGCAATGGATCAGCAGCGCTGTATTGGTAAGGACAATGACCTGCCTTGGCATATCTCAGCAGATCTAAAACATTTTAAGGAAATCACCCAGGGCGGTGTAATTGTAATGGGACGTAAGACCCTTGAATCCATGGGACGTGCCTTGCCTAAACGTGTCAACTGGGTCATTACCCGTGATACAGACTGGTCTTTTGAAGGTACTAAAGTCGCACACACGATTGAAGATGCCTTGTACCAAGCTGTTGCAGATGTAAAAGCGTCAGAAAAACCGGAGTCTATTTATATTATTGGGGGTGGTGAAATCTTCAAACAGACAATGAGTATTGCTGACCGTCTGGAACTGACCCATGTCGAACTGGATGTACAAGGTCATGCCTTCTACCCGGAAATTCCTGCTGAATTCAAAAAAGTTTTTTCCGAACAACATATCGACGACAAAACTGGGATTGCTTTTGAGTTTGCAACTTATAGAAAATGAAGAATAATTTTTAATTAAAGATTCAATTATGCATATACTCCTGAGCTAATTTTTCTTGACGTTTTTGTTCTTCTTCTAAACGTTTTTTATATGCGATTCTGTCATCAGAAGATTCTTTTTTATATTGATTAAAAGAGATCTTCCCTTCAACAAGGTCATGTAAAGTATTCAGATTATTACGATAAAGGGATAGTTAAAAACTATCCCAAGCTTATTGATTAAGTTTTTTTCTACGAAGTTGATTAGAAATTTTGAATAATCAATATTTGTCTTTTTTTCGTTGATTTAAAGTTTCTTGTCCTAATTCCTTCCAAATCTGCCATTTCATATCATTTGGATCTATTTCAGCAGTTTTAAGCAGAACTCCAAGTAACTCAGCTGGATCTCGTTTATCCAAGTTTGCAATTTCAAAAAGTGCGCCTAATTGAATGAGGTGACGTGTACGAGCTTTACGTTCAGCTTCCTTTTCCGCATTGATTAATTTTCTAACAACGACTTTCTGTTTATTTGCTCGATCTATAGCTTTTTCAGCTTTGATAAGGGCATTTAATTTCTTTTCTTGTTCAGGGGTTCGGTACTGAATTTGAGCCAATTCCAATAGAAGTTTTTGAGCATCACTTGGATTCTTTAACGCAGAAATGTAGGTGATTTTTTCAGACAGCCATTCATTATTCATATTCAATTCCTTAATTCATATACCGCAAAAGTACAGGCTCAATTCTCAAAGAACGATAACAAAATAATTACGTCTAATGTCCGCAATTTTGTTAAAGTTCGTTCTAGAGATTGTCGCCTGCACTTCCATCAAAAATTTGATGGCGCGCTTAGACGTTTCTCAATTTCATTGAGAAACCTAAGCACGTTAGGGACTTCATCCCTAAAACCCTGAAACTTCTTTTTTTCGTAAATTTTCAATTTACGGAAAAAAGAAGTACCAAAGCTAGGAGCAACAGCATGCAACTAAAACAGGTACTGGGAAAAATCAAAGATATTACTTTTGGCGTGATCGCAGCACCGCTAATCATCATCATTATGATGTGGGCTTCGATACTCGATCAAAGAGCATTTAAGAAAGAACTAGACCGAAAAAAGGAACAGGAAAAAACCTAATGGCGATTGCTCGTTTAAGTGTCAAAGTCGGCAAGGCAGGCAAAGCAGCACCGCATGCCGAATATATTGATCGGGACGAAGAAAAGAAGCTGAAACAGGAACAGGCAGAAACTGACCTTGAACATAGTGCTTATGGAAACATGCCGAAATGGGCTGAACATAATCCGATTACCTTTTGGGAGGCAGCCGATCTTTACGAGCGCAAAAATGGCAGTACGTATCGAGAATATGAAATTGCCCTGCCTAGAGAGATGAATGCCGAGCAACGCCTAGAACTGGTTGAGGATTTTATTCAGTCTGAAATTGGCTCAAAATATCCGTATCAGTTTGCGATTCACAACCCCAAAGCAATGGACGGCAACGATCAGCCCCACGTCCACCTCATGTTTAATGAACGTCTGCAAGATGGAATTGAGCGAGATCCAGAGCAATATTTTAAGCGCTATAACAGCAAAAATCCTGAACGTGGCGGAGCTAAAAAAGACAATACGGGTAAAAGTTACCAGGAACGAAAAACCGATATTAAAGACCTACGCCAAAGATGGGCAGATTTATGCAACAGCCATTTAGAAAAACACCAAATTGACAGCCGTATTGATATGCGAAGCTATAAAGAGCAAGGCATAGAGAAAGAACCTGAAAAGAAACTGTTACCAAGCCAAGCTAAAGATCCTGAAATCAGGGAAGCCCTGCAACAGTCACGCACAGCCTATAAAGAGCTTGAGCGACTGGACTTAGGCGACCCGAAAAAAGACCTGAAAGAACTCAAAGACAGCCCAATTTCAGACAAAGAAATTAAGCAGGGTATTGAGAGCTTTAAGGCTGATTTTGACAGCTTCAAACAGCTTGCTTTAGAGCAGTACAAAGCACAGCAGAAATTAGAACGAGAGCAACAGAAAACAATGAAGTTTAGAGGGATGAGCCGATGACACCTGATGAAAAAAAGTTATATGCACTGATGGCAGTTGCAGAACAACAGCAGAACCTAGTCAATCAGGCCGTTAAAGAGCTTCAAATCACGAAAGAACACATTCAAAGCACTATTGCTGAGCAAACCCACCATACTGTATCAAAATCGCTAAATACGGGCTTACAGGAGGGTACAGCGGAGCTTATTAAGACAGCTAAAGCACTTGGACGCTTGAATAATTCAATTGAATCAGCCCGTGATCAGTTGTCATGGAAGCTCATTACCATTGTTCTAGGCATCTTTGCCATTCTGATGCTTGGTATCATTTGGCTGTTTAGTGTTTATATCAAACCTTTAGGCAATATCCCGCAGATCGAGAGCCTGAGACAGCAAGGCATCCAGTTTGATATTGGAAGTTGTAAAGTTGATGGAGAATCTAAACCGTGTGTCCGAGTGATGAAAAAGCAGTGCGGATATGGAAAAAATGGCGATTTTTGCGTCATAGATCCAAAATGATAAGTACTTGATAAAGAAAAAGCCCATTCAGTATTGAAACTAAATGGGCTTTCGCTTTATATTCAGCGGTACGCAGTTATTTGATGC
>NZ_WURP01000028.1:0-6501 GCF_009829025.1 Acinetobacter sp. 18QD2AZ41W
TCAGGAGTACAACCAATCTTAGGCGCAATTGCTGTGATTGCAGCCCAAGTAGAAGGATAATCTTTTTCAGATTCAATCAATAATTGAACCGCTCTTTCTCTGATTTCAGGGGTATATTTTAATTTTGTCATCGGGATAGTCTCTCAGAATATTGACTCTCCGACAAACCCGGTACGGTCCACCTTAAATTTGGCTCAATTAGGGGCGCTTTGCCTTTCAAATCTTTGTGCAATAAAGCCGTTGGAAAGTAATCTTGAAACAAGTTATAAGCTTCTTTTTCATAAATTACTGAGTATTTGTGTAAATATTCAACATCTGATTTTTTAACCCAGATATTGAATTAAAATAAAAACCAATAAAAACCAACATCATTGGTATTTATATTTTAATCATGTTCATTTACAATAAAAATCACTAAGTCAATATGTATTTAGTCTAAAATATCCATCAATCAAAAATGTGTGATAGCTTCGAACGTTAATCTTTGCATACTTGTAATTTTGAGTATTACTTCAATTCTCTAAGCTAATTCTTTACAAGTGTTCCTATCACTATAATTGTTATTCTTGTCTTCGCTATAAAGCGATCCAAACCTGCCCTCCATGGTCATAATCGCATGAATAAATTTTTAAAATACCTATTGGTATTCATCGTTCTGCTTATTATTGCAGCACTAATCTTTTTATTTAGACCTATCGCGTCTAAAAAAATTCAAACCACCAGCAATGAGCCTGTTGTTGACGCAGTCTTAGTGGGCGGTGGGATCATGAGTGCAACTTTAGGCACATATCTAAGCGAGCTTGAGCCAAACTGGCAAATTCGCATGTATGAACGCCTAGACAATGTTGCCCAAGAAAGCTCAAACGGCTTCAACAATGCTGGTACAGGCCACTCTGGCTTTATGGAAATGAACTATACCTCTGAAAAAGATGGAAAAATGGACATTTCTAAAGCTGTGAACGTTGCGGAACAATTTGAAGTTGCAAAACAGTTCTGGTCTTATCAGGTGAAAGAAGGTGTTTTGGGTCAACCAAATAGCTTTATCAATCCTGTGCCGCACATTGCCTTCGTTTGGGGCGATAACGTGAATTTCCTAGAAAAACGTTATGCTGCAATGGTTAAAAACCCAATGTTCTATGGCATGAAATTCTCTGAGAATCCTGCTGAAATTAAACAATGGGCACCATTGGTAATGAATGGCCGTGATGCTGCACAGAAAGTAGCTGCAACACGCATGGATGTAGGTTCGGATGTGAACTATGGTTCGATCACCACTCAATTGGTCGATCACCTTAAAAAACAATCTAACTTCAAACTACAAACATCGACTGAAGTGACTGGCATTAGCCAAAACGATGATAAAACGTGGACGGTTGCATTTAAAAACCTCACTACAGGTAAAACAGATCACGTGAAAACGCGCTTTGTCTTCATTGGTGCAGGCGGTGCAGCAGTTAAACTTTTACAAATGACAGGCTTACCAGAAGCGAAGCAATATGCTGGCTTCCCTGTAGGTGGCGTGTTCTTAATGACCGACAACCCGAAAGTCACTGAAGGTCATACTGCAAAAGTTTATGGCCGTGCTGAATTAGGCGCACCTCCAATGTCTGTTCCACATATTGATACACGTTATATCGACGGTAAAAAATATGTGTTGTTTGGCCCATTTGCGACTTATTCAAACAAGTTCTTAAAACAAGGTTCTCAGCTTGATTTATTGAAATCAACCACTAAGAACAACGTTTTACCAATGACTGCTGTGGGTATGGAAAATCTTGATTTGGTGAAATACTTAGTTAGCCAAGTCATGATGACCGATGAAGACCGTTTTAATGAGTTGAAAAAATACTATCCTGATGCAAAACCAGAAGACTGGCGCATGAATCAAGGTGGTCAACGTGTTCAAATCATTAAGAAAGAACCAGGCAAACCTGCAAGCTTGCAATTTGGTACCGAGATTTTTGCATCACAAGATGGTGCTGTGACTGCCCTATTAGGTGCGTCTCCTGGTGCTTCAACTTCCCCTTATATTATGTTGAGCTTGCTTGAAAAAGCATTCCCTCAGCAAGTAGCAGGTAAATGGAATCCGAAATTACATGAAATTGTAAAATCGTACCAACAAGAACTCAGCACTAATCCTGTGCTTCTTGACCAAGTTCGCCAATACACCAGCACAACCCTTGGTTTGAAATATACACCTATGGCTAAAGCTGCAAATGACGAAACTATTGCGGTAGCAAAAGCACAGTAATCTGCTTTAAACCCTAAAAAGGATGGACTTTGCGCCATCCTTTTTTAATTCATATTTGAAACTATTCTGTTTATGTCGCTTTTCCATTCCGATGCTTTTTTGGCTTTTCGTTCACGTGATTTTTCACTTCTGAGTGTCAATCAGTTGTGCTTAATTCTAACCATCATGATTCAAGAAGTCGTCATTGCCTATAGTATCTATCAACTCACTCAAAATCCACTCAGCCTTGGCATGATTGCCTTAATTGAGTTACTCCCCTTTATTTGCCTCTCCCTGATCAGTGGCGACTGGGCTGATCGCTATAACCGACAAAAAATTGTGCAGTGGAGTTTTAGCTGTAGCACTTTAATTCCATTATTATTTATTATTCTTTTTTCTCAGTACCAACAACAGCACATTCAACAAAATACACTTTTATGCGGCATTTATAGCCTCATCTTTTGCTTAGGCATACTTAGAGGCATTTACAGCCCATCATTTAATTCATTACGCCCTTTTCTAACCCCCGAGTCAGCCTATAGCAATGCAGCCACATGGACCGCGCTCATTTGGCAAATAGGCGGCATTTTAGCGCCTTTATGCGCAGGACTTTTACTCGGCCAACTTGGGCTTGAAAAGACCCTCTTTATTGTTTTTTTCTTGTGTTGCGTGGGTAGCATCTGCTTATTCAGATTAAGTCCTCGTCAATTCCCTAGCCCACATAAACAGCATTTGAGCAAAAGTTTGAAAGAAGCCTATTTGTTTATTTTTAAACATCCACTAATGTTTTGGAGTATGTTGCTGGATCTCAGCGTCATGCTTTTTTGTAGTGTCATTATCTTACTGCCTATTTTTGCACACGATATCCTGCATCTTGGTGTTGAAGGCTTAGGTATACTCAGAGCTGCACCAGCTATTGGCGCCTGTATCATGATGTTGATGTTGACCTGTTATTCTCCGATGCAAAATGCATGGAGAAATATGCTCTATAGTAGTTTTGCAATTGCTTTATGTATTTTAGCCTTTGCACTATCCTCCCATGTTTGGCTCTCAGTCTTCTTCCTTGTTTTAATCGGTGCCTTTGATAGCATTAGCATGGTCATTCGACAAACTTTATTACAGCAACTCCCCCCAAAAGCACTATTAGGGCGTGTAGCGGCTTTAAATGGCATATTAGTCACTTCAGGCAATCAGCTCGGTGCCCTACACATGAGCCTGATGACGCGCTATTTTTCTGTGGTGCCAGCAGTACTTATTGGAGGGACGCTGTGTTTAATAATCTGTGGTCTAAGCTCTACTCGTACGCGACATTTATTCAAGCCATCTCCAACACTAAAAAAACATGCCCCAGTGGCAAAAAGTGAATAGTATGTTAAGCTTCAAATCCTCTTTTAATAGGATGTGAGTTTTCAATAGAGCAAATTATGAAACAGATTTTCACCTTTTCACACATTCTCTATACCAAACTCTATTCTTTCGCACTATCAGTGTTGTTGGCTTATTGCCTATTCAATGCAATTTATACGTTCATTATTGGTGGAACTGGTTTTTATTTATTTGCAACTTTTATTTTAGCTTTTCAATGTAATTTCGCGTTACGCACTTCTCTGCATGACCGTATTTACACCAGTTTAGGGATAGTTTTGCTTATTATTGGGTTATTGTATACACATGGAATTCACTTTCTAAACCATTTAAAAACAATTGTATTGGTTCCTTCTTTAATTCTAACTGCTTTTGGAATAGATAATTTATATAGAAAGCCAAATAGACTTAGTTGTCTTAAAGTTGGACTGATCCTCGGCCTATTGCTATTAGCTTATATTCAATATTATGATTTAGTAGAACTGCAAAATTATTATGACTCTTTACATAATGATGAGACTTGGCAGCAATTTGGCGCATTATAACAGCTAGCACAAAAAAATTCGGTGGGTGAAAAATTTACAATCCTAATTCTGATTTATCGATGTTATTACATAGGAAAACTGCCTTTAAAAGGCGGGTCTTGCCAGTCTAGAATTGCAGATAAAAGGGAATAAAATGCCTGTATATCCGATTCTAGAAATTGATCATTTTCAGCATCATAAACAAAAGATTTTTCTTCTAATAAGTATTGGCCATCTTGCTCACTAAGAAAATTTTAAAGTTATTTTGAACCGTACCGGGTTTGTCGGAGACTTTTTTATTTAAGTTAGGCCACCTGACCTAACGGGTTAATCTTATCATAGTACATTGCTTCAAACTCAAAAGGCGATACATAACCCAGTGCACTGTGTACACGCTTTTTATTGAACCAATCTACCCAGTTTAGTGTCGCAAGTTGTACATCTGCTAAACCTTGCCAATCTGCTTTTAAATATTCAATCACCTCTGTTTTGTATAAGCCATTCACCGTTTCAGCCAGAGCATTATCGTATGAATCACCAGTTGTACCGACTGATGCTCGTAAATTTGCAGCTTCTAAACGATTGGTATAGCGAATAGAAAGATATTGAACACCTCTATCTGAATGATGAATTACATTCTTTGGCATGCCTCGATCGTGCAATGCTTGTTCCAATGCATCGAGCACCATATCTGTATTCATCCGTGTAGATACTTTCCATCCAACAATTGCTCGTGAGAACACATCAATAACAAATGCGGTATAGACCGGTAATCCTCCCATAAATAACCGAAGTTAAAAGTAGAGGTTAAGCAGCCATTAGAGGTGGCTTTCCTTTGTTAGCTTGATGTGGTCTTTCATGGTTGTAATGCCACAACCAGTTTGTTGCATAATCTTGTACTTCATCCAAAGTATCAAATAAATGCTTGCTCAGCCAACTATAACGTATGGTCCGATTATAGCGTTCAATATACGCATTCTGCTGTGGCTTACCCGGTTGAATATATTCAATACGAATACCGTGCTCAGTAGCCCAGCGCACAAATTCGTGACTGATAAACTCGGGACCATTATCGCATCGGATCACTAACGGTTTTTCTCTCCACTCCAGCAATTGATTCAACGTACGAATAACCCTGATTGTGGGCAATGAGAACCCTGCTTCAATGGCTAGGCCTTCGCGGCGGTAATCATCAATCACATTCAATAATCGAAACTTGCGACCATCGGAAAGCTGATCATGCATAAAATCTAATGACCAAACCTGATTTTCTCGGATTGGTTCTTTCAATGGTTCAGGCGCATGCCGTTTTAGTCTTCTTCTCGGTTTAATACGCAGATTCAGTGCCAACTCACAGTAAATGCGGTAAACCCGCTTGTGATTCCAGCAGCAACTCTCAACATGCCGTAAATACGAGAAGCACAAACCAAAGCCCCAATCGGAATTTTCCTCAGTGAGTTCAATGAGCTGTTCAGCAATGAGTGCATTGTCATCGCTGAGTTTGGCTTGATAGCGGTAGCAGGTTTCACTAATGCCAAATGCTTTACAAGCCAAACGAATACTAATGGCATGCTGGGCAACTGCCTGTTGAGCCATCTGACGTCGGCAAGATGGCTTCACCACTTTTTTGACATTGCTTCCTGAACAATCTCTGCCTTTAATCGCTCTTCAGCATACATTTTTTTTAGTCTGGTATTTTCTGCTTCCAGCTCTTTCAGTCGAGCCATCAATGAGGTATCCATACCACCATATTTGGCACGCCATTTATAAAAGGTAGCATTACTCATGCCGTGTTCACGGCAAAGGGTCGCTACAGGTGTGCCAGATTCAGCCTGTTTCAAGATGGACATGATCTGACTGTCAGTAAATTTAGATGTTTTCATGCAGAATCTCCTGCTCGTATCTTAAGAGAAAATTCTACTTTTAGATCCTATTATTTTTAGGGGGGATTACCGACCCAGCCTGAATGAGTTTGAATATAGGTAAAGTCACCCACCCATAGTTGGTTTGGATGATCAGCACTAAAATTACGTTTCACTAAATCATCTGCTCGTTTTTGATCATCTCGGTTGCGGGTAGTGTGTTTGTTCTTACCACGCCAAACACCTTGTATATCTAGCTTCTGCATCAATCGAGCAACTGTACAACGTGCAATAACATAGCCTTCACGTTTCAATTTTTGCCAAACTTTACGTACACCATATCGACCTAAACTTTCCTTCCAAATTCGTTTAATTTGTTCAGCATGATGCTCATCATGTAGATCTCGTTTCGCTCGATGTTCTGGATTGTCAGCGAGATCTAAAGTTCGGTAATAGGTTGAAGCTGCGATCGGTAAAATCCTACAAATCGCATCAACACCATATCGATCTTTATTGTTAT
>NZ_WURP01000029.1:0-6052 GCF_009829025.1 Acinetobacter sp. 18QD2AZ41W
TGGGCTTTTTTTTATATTTTCAAATAGTGTTTTAGTAAAAATCAATCAAATTTCGTATAACAGCCATTATGTTAAATAACTTTTAGAAGCTTTAGTACAAGCTTGACAGATTGTCTTATCATTATAAAATAACCTTATTCAAATCATCCTCCCAAGAGTAACGCCAATGAAGTAAGTCATTTTCTCATCATTATTTTTAAACTTTTGATGTGCAAAATAGATTCTACTTGTGGCTATATATTCTTGGTCTCTACTTTATATCCTAAATAATATATTGTTTTTTATAAGTTAATCTTCACTATTTTGCATATCCTCTACATGAGGAATTTTTTATGCAACATGCATGTATTGCTTCAAACTTAAATTTAGAATTTTCTACACAGAAAATGTTTGATCAGCTAAACATTACGCTTTTATCAGGACAGGTTTCTGCATTAATTGGACGTAATGGTTTAGGTAAATCCCTATTGTTCAGAATATTAGATCAAAGCCAAGCTTTAGATATTCATTATAGTGGTCAAGTTTCATGGAATATCCAACATGATTATTTGGCACAATTAGAACGCCTTAATGCTGAAAATATTGCACAAGCATTAGAGGTAGATCATTTACATCATGCTTTTCGGCGTATAGAGAACAATACAGCTAGTTTTGATGATTATGAGTTAGTTGAAAATACCTGGGATTTACCACAAAAATGGCAAAATATACTTGAAAATGCTGACTTACCTACGGATTTGAACTTTCCAACAGAAAAACTGAGTGAAGGACAAAAAACAAAGCTGGCTTTATGTCGTTTGTTTTTAAAAAAGGATCACTATCTACTTTTAGATGAACCAAGCAACCATTTAGACTCAACATCTAGACAATGGTTAATTGAGAGTATTTTGGCACACCCTAGTGGTGTATGCCTGATTAGTCATGATCGCCAATTACTCAATCAAGTCCAACATATTTATGCTTTAACTGAATTAGGCTTACAACACTACAAAGGTAATTATGAGCATTACATTCAACAGCATCAGCTACACATGGATGCATTAACTCAGTCTATTAATAATGAGAAAAAAGAATTAAAGCAGTTAAAACAACGGCAACATGATAGCTTAATGAAAGCGAATAAACGTCAATCTAAAGGCAATGAACTTCGTGATTCTAATTCTCAAGCAAAGATTTTTCTAGATTTCAAAAAGGAAAATGCTGGACAAAGCTTAGGTAAGCTACGTGCCCAACAAACTCGACAAACTGATGATTTGAAAAATAGTCTGATTAATAGGCAGACCATTGTAGAAAAAATCAAAGCTCAGAAGTTTGAATTCCACTTACAGAGTACGAAGCAAGGAGAGATTTTAAGAATTCATGATTTAAAGCTACCCCATACAGCAACAAATAAAATTAATTTTGCATTGAAAGCTGGCGAAAAAATCCATCTTAAAGGTGCTAATGGAATTGGTAAATCAACCTTATTGAAATTGATTTCTACCCATCAACGTGATGATATTTTCTTTAGTGGAACATGTTTGTATTTAGATCAAAACTTTAGTTTATTAAATAATGATTTATCCGTAATCGAAAACCTTGCACTTTATAACTCCAATCTTACTGAAGTTGAGTGGAGAAATTTGTTAGGTCAGTTACGTATTCGTCGTGAAAAAGCTTTATTAAAACTATCAGAACTGAGTGGTGGTGAAAAATTGAAAGTCGCATTATTAGCAATGAGTCACTATCCTGATGGTATTGATTTATTATTGCTTGATGAACCAGAAAATCATTTAGATATTGAGTCTAGAGAGCTTCTATCGCAGGCTATTAGCCAATATCAGGGCGCTGTAATTTTAGTTTCACATGATCATTTTTTTGTTGAACAGTGTGAAATATCTGAAGAGTATTTAATTGAGTAAAATGACATTTTCAAATATATAGATTTATTAGTTCTACTAAAATTAACATAATACACCTTATACGAAATACAACTGTTTTTTCCTTCAAGATCATTATATTAGAGATTGCCGCCTTGAATCATAGAGCAACAAGGCGGCAACTTTTCTATTTTTTATGTTCCACGCTTACTATTTGATCATTGTTCCACGGTTTTGATTAGATATTTTAATTATTAAACTTCTTCCAGTAATAGCCGAGTGAGTGTCTACGAGCGACCACCTGGCATTAAAATTTCACCCCTACCTTTTCCCTGATTACAAACTCCCCTTTGCTTCATAACGAAAGATACAGAGCATCCCGAATGGGTGCGAACTGTATTAGCCAAATTCTAGACGAGCGAAGCGAGCATAAAGACTACTGAGCGAAGCGAAGGCATAGTTTCTTTTTTTATTAAATCCTCAATTCATATTTGAAAAAAACAGCCCCTCAACCGAGCTTTAGCGAGGTTAAAACGTCCGAGCTTTAGCGAGGGCATAGGGCTGTTTTCATGCCTACTTAGGCTTTTATATATATTTTAAAGCTTTTAAATGCTTTTACGACCGCTAGAAACCTTTCTATTAAAGACTTCTAGCGGTTATAAAGGGACATTTAGTCGGTTATAAAGGGACATTTAGTCGGTTATAAAGGGACATTTAGTCGGTTATAAAGGGACATTTAGTCTCTATAAAGGGACATTATAGGTATTGACCCTTTAGTGACTTCAATTTACAATGTCCATATTATAAGTAACAATATAATCTGATTATGAAAAATGAGCTTGTTGTGAAGGATAATGCGTTAATCAATGCTAGTTATAATTTAGAAGTAACTGAACAACGTTTAATACTATTAGCAATTCTTAATGCAAGAGAAACAGGCAACGGTATTACAGCCGATAGTAAATTAGAAATACATGCGAAGGACTATGCTAGCCGTTTTGATATAAGCAATGATGGGGCCTATAAAGCATTAAAGAATGCTGTTTTAAACTTATTTGATCGACAATTTTCCTTTAAAGAACAAGATAAAAAAGGAAATATAGGCACAGTAAAATCAAGATGGGTAAGCCGTATTAAATACATTGATGATTCAGCCACATTAGAGATTACGTTTGCGCCTGATGTTGTTCCATTAATTACAAGGCTTGAGCAGCATTTTACGAGCTATCAGCTTAAACAAGTTAGCCAACTTACCAGTAAATACGCTATACGTTTATATGAGCTTTTGATTGCATGGCGTGAAGTTGGAAAAACTCCAAAAATTGAGTTACACGATTTCAGAAGCAAAATTGGTATCGAAGACACTGAATACATAGCAATGAATGATTTTAAAAAACGTGTATTAGAACCAGCTATTAACCAAATTAATAAATATACAGATATTACGGCAACGTATGAACAGCATAAAAAAGGGCGATTAATTTCAGCATTTTCATTTATTTTTAAGCAAAAACACCAACCAAAGATTGAAAAGACAGTTGACCTAAAAAGGGATCCAAATACACCTGATTTCTTTATCCCTATGACAGATGCTCAACGACATTTATTTGCCAATAAAATGGCTAAATTGCCTGAATTGAGCGAGTATTCACGAGGAACTGAAAGCTATGAAGATTTTGCAATCCGTATTGCTGATATGCTTTTAGAACCTCCAAAATTTAGGATGTTCTATCCGCTACTGGAGCAACTTGGGTTTAAGTAACTATTTAAAATGGAGCTAAATAGCTCCCTTTTTTATTAATTTAGAACTGGCAAATCAAAAAGCTGTCTATCCCGATCTTCTGTTAAATACTCGTTGAGTTCAGCGAGTATTTTTTCTTTATTGGCTTCATTGGCATTCATTTTTTTAATCAAATAAGAACCAAGCAAAATTTTACGTCGAGTATCATCCTTCCTTTCCTGTTCTTTTTGCTTTGACCTTTCTCTAGCTTCGATAGCTTGTTTGCGAGCCTTTAACTGTTTCAGCTTTTCTAACTGGGCTTCGATTTTCTTTTCAAGAGTTTCAGCAGCTTTTGTCATGATTCAGATTTCGGGATATAGAAAACCACTCAAGCATAAAGCCCTATGAATTGGAATTCAAGCGGGCTTTATGCTATCGTGTTTTTCATGAAATGCGCACTTACGACTTGGATTTCATCCAAGTCAAAGTTTGCGTAAGGGGAATCCCCTTAACCCCAAAAATCGCTACGCAATTTTTAAAAGCAAAAGCAAAACCATCACAAGGCTAAGGCATGGCAATTTATCACTGTACGACGAAGACTGTTAACCGAAGTTCGGGACGAACTGCGGTTGCATCTATGGCTTATCGTGCAGGAGAAAAATTGAAAGATGAACGGACAGGATTAACGCACGACTTTACGAGAAAAGAAGGTGTGGTTTATACCGAAATTATTTCTAATTTGGATATCGAATTAGACCGAAGCCAAGTCTGGAATATGGCAGAAAAATCAGAGAACCGAAAAGATGCCCGAACAGCACGTGAATGGGTGATTGCTTTGCCTGATGAATTAGATGAGGAACAACGAAAAGAACTGGCCAAAGAGTTTGCGCAATCTTTAGTAGACCGTTATGGAGTAATCGCGGATTTAGCCATTCATGCACCTAGTCAGAATGGCAGTGATAAAAATCATCATGCACATATCTTACTGACAACGCGCAAGGCCGAATTAGATCCAGAGCAGAATTTAGTTCTTAAAGATAAAGCCGATATTGAGTTAAGTAATACCAAAAGAAAAACACTGGGTATGGGAACAAGCCAGGAAGAAATTAAACAGATCCGTTCCACCTGGGCAAACCTAGCGAATCATGCCCTCGAACATGCAGGGTATCGGGAAAGAATCGACCACCGCAGCTATGTCGATCAAGGTAATCAGCTACAAGCCACTATCCATGAGGGTAGCAAGGTCACGCAGATGCGCAGGAAAGGTATAGATACTGAGATCAGTCGTTTCAACGACACGGTAAAACAGCAGAACAGCCAACAGCTCCAAAACAAACAACAGCATAAAGAAAAAACCTTAGAACAAGGGTTCAACCGTGTTGAGCAAGGCTTTGAGCAATGGAAGAAAGCACAGGAAGTTAAACGCCTAGAACTGGAACGTAAACAGCAATTGAAGCTACAGCAAGAACAAGCCATGAAGCAGAAACACCGCAAGAGCATGAAGAGAAGTGGACCATCGCTATGAGCAGCCAAAATGATTTAGATGATCAGTTGTATATTCTATTAGCCTCCATGAAGGAATATAGAGAAGCTATAGCAGATGATAACAAGCGATTAGAGACGTTTTACAACAAAGTAGCTAGTGGGGTACTAGAACAAAGCAAAAAGACCCTAAATAACGCAAATCAGGAAGCTACACGTGCCCTTCAAGGTCGCATCCATGAACTAGACAAGGCTACCGACAAATTGAACTACAGATTTATTGCCTTGTTATGTGCAATTTTCCTCAGTCTGGTGCTGGTTTTCCTGTCTTTTATATTTTTATTTATTCCAAGTTTTGATGAGATCAAGGAACGTCGTGCAGAGGCAGCGTGGCTAGAACAAAGATATAATTTAGATATTAGAAATTGTAATGATAAATCTTGTGTCCGAGTTATGAAAAATGACTGTCATGGAACGAATAAGGATTACTGTGTTATTGACCCTAAATAAATACTGGCAAGTACTTTGCTCGGTTCTTTTCTTAATCTTATTGCTACCGAATATCGCAAAGTGGCTCGACTTTGAGATATGGCAATAGCCATGTCTCAAAGTATCGAGCTTTACTTTTCATTCTTTATGTCCTATCTATTTGCTATAGGGAAGCATACTTTATAGCACTGATAGTGGAATTAATAATGAGAAGGCATTTGATTTTCCTAGCTTTTATAATAATGATTTTTATTTTAGCTCTCGTTGTTAAACTCGATAATGATCGGAAAAAATTTGAAGTATTCAATGAAGTAGAGACAACAAGCAAGTTTATACAAAAAAAACCATAGTTTTTTTATGGTTTTTTAAATACTTTATAAAATATAAATCCTTATTTGAGTTTCCATAACCCAGTATTCCATGACTGGGCTTTTTTTTATATTTTCAAATAGTGTTTTAGTAAAAATCAATCAAATTTCGTATAACAGCCATTATGTTAAAT